>AP014633.1:3607503-4208754 GCA_000828835.1 Thioploca ingrica | reverse complement strand
GGTGGATCAGTTAACCCACCCTAAGCTTGCTGGCCCCTTCTTTGATCGGTAATGCTTTCTCTCTAACGCTGGGTGAGAGAAAGAAGGTGGATTAGTTAATCCACCCTAAGCTTGCTGGCCCCTTCTTTGATCGGTAATGTTTTCTCTCTAACGCTGGGTGAGAGAAAGAAGGTGGATTAGTTAATCCACCCTAAGCTTGCTGGCCCCTTCTTTGATCGGTAATGCTTTCTCTCTAACGCTGGGTGAGAGAAAGAACGAATTCAATTAATGATACACTCCCCATACTCTAAAATTATTAATTTTATTTTTTGTTGTTTCTCGTATCTAATTTAATTCCTAATGTCTTGTTAAGAAATAGGGAATTTACTGAATCTATCGTGAGTAAAAATCTAATTCGGTTAAATCTTAAAATTTAATTTCTTCTTAACTAAACTGATAGATTTTATTTATTACTCATTTTTTTAAAGAATCTCTCAAACTTGAAAGTAAGTTTAAACTAAATTTTTTTTTAGCAAATAAGAAAATTACTTAATCCAATATAAGTAAAATACTTAATCCAATAATCTCATGATTTAGTTAATTATTTTTTAGTATTTAGCTTGATATTCTGAATATTAATTTTAGGCTATAAAAAAATAGTTTTTTAATTATGTACTTATCAACAACAGCTATAGTATTTCAGCATTAAATAGGTATAAAACATTTAGATTTTTTATCATTCTGTCTAACTAAATTGGTATCTGAACAACACTACTTATTCTTTATATCTCCAATATGCCTACGGGTATACCTGATCATTGGGAAGGTGTTGAAGCATTGAAAAACAAATAGATAAATCATAAAATGCTATCTAAGTAGAATTTAAATTTAATCTGCTATGATTTAATGGTTCGTACCGTTGTTATAATTAAAATGGGTGCGTCATAGCGCCTAACGCACCTTACCGCAAACTGTCTGTGAGCTTTATTCTGCTCCGTTCACCTCAAAAGCGAATAAATTACTACTGATTAAGTGCCCTAGTCTGCGCTAATTTAATCGATTTACCGACAATTTTTCCTTGCGTGTTGGAGAACTTTCTGGTATAGAAGACCGCCTATTTGTAATTGGAAAAAGGAACTTAAAGTATGTCTGAGATTAAAATGAATGAATTGAACTTTACCCCTTACCAGTTGCGACCGGGGGAAGAGTACATGAATGACCAACAACTTGAACATTTTCGGCAGATTTTATTGCAATGGAAAGAACAATTAATAGCGGAAGTAAAACGAACTCGACATCATATGCAAGATGAGGCAGTGAATTTTGCTGATTTGAATGATAGAGCCACTCAAGAAGAGGAATTTACCTTGGAATTGCGCGCCAGAGATCGAGAACGTAAATTAATTAAAAAAATTGATGAGGCACTAAAAGGGATTGAAGTCGGCGAATATGGTTTTTGCGAAACTTGTGGGATTGAAGTGGGTCTCCGTCGATTAGAAGCCAGACCAACCGCAACTAAATGTGTTGATTGTCAAGAAAGACATGAAATCCAGGAAAGACAAACTTTTGGATAGCATCAATCCAGTTTTATTTTCTTAATATCTTGGGTGTGAAACTTAATTCATTCTCACTAAATAACTTATAATTCACTATATTTAATTAATATATTCAATAATCAGGTTATTTAAAATGCTTAGTTTATGTGTCGCCATGGACCAAAATAGATTAATCGGTTGTGGTAACGCCCTGCCATGGCATTTACCGGCTGATTTAAAGCATTTTCAAGCATTAACGATGGGTAAACCGATTATTATGGGACGTAAAACTTATGAATCGATTGGTTATCCCTTACCCGGTCGCTATAATATTATATTAACTCACAATCCTCATTTAACGATTACCGGTTGTCAAGTGTTGCATCAACTTGATGAAGTACTGGCATTAAGTCAACAATACGAAGAAAGTATTGTCATCGGCGGGGCTGCGGTTTTCAAAGCCTTCTTACCGAAGATACAACGTATGTATATCACTTGGGTACATACCCAAAGTAGAGGAGATACTTATTTTCCAGATTACCCGATTGAACAATGGCAATTGATTGAAAAAAAAGATTTTCCCGCAGACTCACGCCATGCACATCCTTATAGTTTTACTGTATTAACCAGGGCTAAATCCGAGAATACCTAGCAACAACTTAACAACATTTTAATAATTCAGTCCAGTTTAGCATTGTTATGCAAATTATGGTTTTTGGCCATTACGGTGAAGATTTCAGAATTTTTAGCCAGTTACCGAAAATGTCTAGGCAGAAGTTTTTTTAACCCGATTGGTTGGAGGTAGAACAAACTGATTCCTTATTCGGCAAGCCGTGTGACACAAGTTAAAAGTCCCCTCCGCAAGCCGGATCCAAAATTTAACTTATTCTCCTTAGCTAACTTGAACTTCGAGTGGTATTATTTTTACAAAGTAAAGCTAACCGCCGCTATTAAAGCCCCCGGCAATCTGGCGCTATGATCGGAACGTTTTTCATAAGTATCGGTTTTAATAATAAATTCGCGTTCTGCGGTGAGTGCAATTAATTGGCTACCTAAAAGATGATATACCGTTTCGTCAAAGCGCATGACATTGAGCGGCGCAATAATTTCTCCTTGTTCAACCCAAAAAGTAGCAAAACGTGTCATCCCAGTCATCCGACCGGCAGCGCGGTCTGAGTAATTTAAGTACCATAAATTATTGATATAAATACCGGTGTTTAAAGCTTCTACAATATTTAACTGCGGGAAATCACCGGCAGCTAAATCAAGTGAAGTTGGAGATTCTCCGTCATTAGCCCCATTCGTGGTAATGCCATATTCTTTAGCAGAACGTGGAGAAACTAAAGCAGAATGGTAAGTACCTTGTTGGATTAAAGTGACTTGATTGGGTTTAATAAAACCTTGATTTTGAAAGATTGGACTTAAACCTTCGGTAGTATTTTCACGCAAAGTCACACTGGCCTGAAAAGTTTTTTTGGGTTCGGCAAACATTCGTAACAAAGGTGTTTCTTTAGTCCGCTGTGCTTTCAATCCGAAACCATCCCAACAAAGTAACTGAAGAATTTCATATAGGGCGGTTGGTGCTAGGTAAACTCGATACTGACCAGGTTGGATAACCCGTGGTTGATATTTGAGTACTTCGAGTTGGGTGAGGGCGTTACTGAATTTATTTTGCAATTGAACCTGTTCCCAATTAAATCCGGCATAGGCAGATTTAACGGCTTTATCTTTTTCATAATATAAGCTCCAATCCAAGTTGAAACTGTAGCGGCTATGCCAATTACGTTGACCAAAAGAATTGGCAAAGCCGGTAAAGGTACCCCCACTAGCATAAAAACCCACGAAATCCGTGTGTTGTACGGTATTGATAATATCCGCTAGGACCATTGGCGTTTCAGGTAAGTCATTGCGACCGACGGATTGGGTAGATTGAACTTCAGTGGCGTAAAGTAAATACGGATCGGCCGGAATATGGGGTAATTGGTCACGTAAGTTGGCGAGTAAAATCACAATCCGGTCTTGATCAAGGCTTAATTGACTACTCAAGGTTAATTTGCCGATAGCATGACGATTAC
This sequence comes from Thioploca ingrica, assembly GCA_000828835.1. Taxonomy (GTDB): domain Bacteria; phylum Pseudomonadota; class Gammaproteobacteria; order Beggiatoales; family Beggiatoaceae; genus Thioploca; species Thioploca ingrica. The sequence continues at coordinate 4,205,165 of AP014633.1, read as the reverse complement.
CGCGAATGAGATCCAGTTCAAGATAATATTGTTCAACACTACCCGGTTGCCGTACTTGTCCATGATTAAAACGGATAAAATCGGATTGTTCGCCCGAGAATTCGCACAGATAAATTTCATCTTTCAGTAATTTTGAGCTAATAAAATCGGCTAAGGTATAAAAATAATCTTGCATTAAGCACCTCCAAATACGTCAACGGGTGAAAAAGTACAAACTGGTGAAGCATGACCCACCATAATTCCTTGATTAGGTTCACCTTTACCACAGTTCGGTACGCCTAATACTTCAAAAGTATCGGCATTACCCACTTGGGTTAAATTCCGCCAAAAAGTTGCCGAGATACCTCGGTAGTTGGGATTCTTCACGACTTGAGTTAATTCACCCTTTTCAATCAATTGCCCCCATTCACACCCAAATTGAAATTTATTGCGGGAATCATCAATGGACCAAGAGGAATTGGATTGCATGAAAATACCTCGTTCAATGGATTGAATCATCTCTTCAAACCGAGTCTCACCGGGTTCGATGTTAAGATTTGCCATACGATCAATTGGCGGGCGGTTCCAATTAGTTGCTCTGGCGTTAGCAACCCCGGGTAAACCGGCACGCGCTTGTGATAAATGACCACCGAGCGGCGTAATTAAAATGCCTTGGCGAATAAGGTAAACTTTTTTGGCGGGTAAGCCGTCGTCATCAAATCCATAACTCGCTAATTGTTCAGGTAAAGTTGGATCATAAGTGACATTCAATAACTCAGAACCATATTGATAATGACCAAACATATCCACAGTTACAAAACTGGTTCCAGCATAATTGCGTTCATCACCTAAAATGCGATCCAGTTCTAGAGGATGTCCGATTGATTCATGGATTTGTAATATCATCTGATCGGGTGCGAGTACTAAATCCATTATTGTAGTGGGACAATTCGGTGCCGCTAGTAATTGTAAAGCTTCTTCAGCTAATTGCTGACCTTTACCAAAAAAACCAATGTCATCCAGGATTTCTAAACCACCTTGTCGTCCATAACCATGTCCTCCCAACGTGCGGTATTGGGTGTTAACGCCTTGATTAGCGATGACTTTAATATACGGAAGTAAATAATGATGCGTTTGTTGAATTTCTCCACCTTGATTGGTTAAGTAAAGTTGTTCAGTTTGGATTGATCGCAGTGAGGTTTGCCAATCGATAATTTTATCGTCTGGGTGACATTGAGCGGATTCTTGGTAAAGTAAGTCAAATTTAGCTTGACTCGATAAGCTGTTCCAGGGTTTTTTGACGATTGACGTGTATTCTCCGCGTTGATGAGGTAGGGTCAGTTTAGAAAAGTCAATGAGTTGGTTGGGCTGATTCAGTTGAGTCCATTGTGTGGCTTTAATCATGGCTTGTCGTAGTCCAGTTTCACTTAAATCGCTCGTTGCTGCATAGCCTAATCCACCTTTATTGATAATGGTTATCATCACTCCCTCATCATAATGGTGAATCGGGGGTTGGGCAATATTTTGACGCACTGTCAGAATTTCAGAATGTTGGACTAAATAGCGTAATGAACAAAAATCAACTGCAGGAACCAGTTTATGAAAACGTTGTTTGATTAAATCGAGCATAATTTATCTCACTGTATTGGAATGATGTGGTGTTAAGTCCGGCGACTTAATTTTCAATTTTTTGATAAAATTTTACTATAAATAAAAAACGGAATATATTTTTTATAATAACAGTTCATTCTCAATAACCGAGACTAGATTAATTATGTAACTTAATAATTAATAATGAATTAATTTTTTAAATGACTTATTTTTAGACTAAACTATTTTTGTTAGTTATAGGTTTCGTCATTTCACTATTAATAATAAACAATTTCTATTTTAATGTTGTTGAATAATGTATTAATATTAAAATGAAAATGAAGTTTTTTGCCGAGGTAATTTTGAATAAAGTTAATTTTAATTATTTAACTGAGCATTTCAGAATTATAATCTAAATGATAACAATGAATATAAACAACAGATTATTTATTAGTTTGTTATTTTTATTTTTAGTTGGGTTATTCATAATAACCCAAATATATGCTTTGTCTAATTTAATTAACCAAATGTATCTGCACCCTTTCACGGTAAGTAAAGCGGTACGTGATGTCAACATTAATATTGTTAAACTGCACTTAAGTATTCAACAGATTGTACTTGTTAAAAATAATGATGATTTCAACTCCATTGAGTCGAACATTCGGTTATATGAAAACAAAATTAATGCCGATTTAAAGTTAATTAAAGAACGTTTTCTGGGTGATAAACAAGAGGTTGAGGATGTTATTCAAATTCTAAAAAGATGTGAACCATTTCATTATAAAATTATAGCATTAGCTAAATCCGGTAACCACGAACAAGCGCTCTCGATGATACAACTTGATATTAGTAAACATATCCCGGAATTGGAAAAAGAACTCGACGATTTAATTCAATTTGCGAATAACAAAGCCACTCAGTTTTTAGAAGAGGCTCATTCACGGGTTTATCAATCCAATTTATGGAGAGGGGTAGTAGTGGTCATAATCATATTCATTGGGATTTGGATTGCGAGAGCAGAAAGCGCCTTACGCAAAAGCGAAGTTCGCCTTAAAGGGATTTTTGATAATGTCGCGGTGGGGATTGGGGTCATGAATCCAGATGGCGGTTATGTCCAAGTCAATAACCGCTGGCAAGAACTATTTGGCTATTCTGCAACCGAAGTTATTCAACTTCATTATCGCGATGTAACGCATCCGGATGATCGAGACATGACGACTAAACAATTCCAGCAGTTAGTTACCAGTAAACAAGCGCATCAGTTAGAAAAGCGTTGTCTGAGTAAAGCGGGTCATATTTTCTGGGCTTTGGTCGCTACTACACCCATTTATAATTCTCAAGGTGTGCTTCAATCGCTGGTCAGTATCGTGGTTGACATTTCGGAACGCAAGCAAGCGGAATCGGCTTTACGGGAAAGTGAGGAAAAATTCAGAAATATATTTGAACATAGCAGTGCGGGTATCGTTTTAGCTAAAACTAACGGTTATTTGTGGATAGTCAACCCGGCTTGGTGTCAAATGATAGGTTACTCAGCAGATGAATTAGTGACGATGACTTTTTTAGAGGTGACTTATCCTGAAGACCGGGAAGCGAGTTATCAAGCTATACAAAAACTGCTAACCCAACAAATTGACCATTTCCAAATGGAGAAGCGTTATGTTCATAAAGAGGGTCAAGTGGTATGGGGAAGTGTAAGTGTTTCAACCGTACACAATCTCCAAGGTAAACCACTCTATCTCATTGCTCAAATTCAAGATATTACTGCCCGTAAACAAGCAGAAAATCAGTTGGCGAGAGAACGCTATAAACTATTTGCTGTACTCGACATTTTACCGGCTTTTGTTTATTTAGTCTCGCGTGACTATTCTATTCGTTTTGTGAATCAACGGTTTCGGCAGTTATTTGGTGATCCGAATGGATATCCTTGTTACCAATTAGTTAATCATTATCAACAACCTTGTCATAATTGCTTAGTTGAACAAATTTCTACCCTAAAAATTCCTGATGTTCGGGAATTAACGATTATCGCTGGGCGAACTCACCTCATTTATAGTAATCTTTTCCCTGCCACCGATGACAGTGAAGAAATGATATTAGAAATTGGGCTGGATATCACCGAACGTAAGCAGGCAGAAGAAGCACTGCGCCAAAGTGAGGCACAATTGAAAGCGATCTTTGATAATGCGGCGGTGGGAATCGGGGTGATTAATCCGGATGGACAGTATATTCAAACGAATCTTAAGTGGGCGACGATGCTCGGTTATTCGGTAACCGAACTCTCACAACGACGTAATGTTGATATCACTCATCCACAAGACCTTGAAATCACTCGAACCCAGCTTAAACAATTGTTCGCTGGCACGATTGATGGTTATCAACTTGAAAAACGGTTTATCCGCAAAGATCAAAGTATTTTCTGGGGACAATTATCGGTCACTCCCATCCGGGACCAAAATGGGAGGATACAAGCGGTTATTGGTATTGTGGTTGATATTACCGAACATAAAATTGCGATTGAAGCCTTACGTGATAGTGAACGATATCACCGTATTTTGATTGATGAAGCCACGGTTGGATTGGGACTATTTGATCAACAGGGTATTATAGTCGAGTTGAATACGGCTTTTGCCAATATTATTGGTTATTCCATTGCGGAAGCGATTAATAAGTTGAGTTACCAAGCGATTACGCCGCCTGATTACGCCCTATCCGACCAAGAACAAGCCAGACTTCTACAAACCAGCGGTCGATTTGGACCTTATGAAAAAGAATTTATCCATAAAGCCGGACACCGGGTTCCAGTTAGACTGTCTGGCTTGATCATCACTCATCAAGGGAAACCTTTGATGTGGGTTAATGTCGAAAATATCACTGAGCAAAAACGAACCGAAGCGCAATTAAAAGCCGCTAATTTTCAACTGAGCCAATTTAAAAGCACACTGGATATGACGTTGGATGGTGTCTATTTATTTAATACGGATACTTTAAAAATTTTCTACGTTAATCAAGGTGGTATAAATCAATTGGGTTATACTCAAGCCGAACTTTTACAAATGTCGATTGACGATATTAAGCCCCCCTCGGCGACTGAGTATGCGGACGCTTTAAAAATACCTTTTGTCAAGGATTCATTGCCGGCAGTGACTTTTGAAACGCAACATCGACATAAAAATGGTGAGTTAATTCCAGTAGAAGTTTTTTTACAATATATTCAATTTCCAGAAGATATTAAGTATTTTATTACCATTGTTCGAGATATCACCGAGCGTAAACGCACCGAATCCCAATTAAGAAAGGCGATAGAATCGGCTGAACGCGCTAAACAAGCGTCTGAATTGGCTAACCAAGCGAAAAGTACTTTTCTGGCGCAGATGAGTCATGAGTTGCGCACTCCCTTGAATGGTATTTTAGGCTATACTCAAATTTTACGCCGCGATAAAAATTTAAGTGCTGAACAACAAGAAAATATAGAGATTATTCATCGGAGTGGTGAATATTTACTGACTTTAATTAATGATATTTTAGATTTGTCTAAAATAGAAGCCGGTCGGATTGAATTATACCCAACTCATTTTAATTTAAATCAATTTCTCAAAGGAATTATTAATCTCTTTGAGATGCGGGCAAGACAAAAAGGGATTTGTTTTAATTGTGAATTAGTTTCACCATTGCCATCAGTCGTTTATGTTGATGAAACCCGATTACGCCAGATTTTAATCAATTTACTAGGTAATGCGATTAAATTTACTCAGTATGGCGGAGTGAATTTAATGGTTGGTTATCAAAATAGTACCCAATTTACCGAAGATTATTCTCACACTGAACCCATTACTTCACTTACCTGGTTAGGTCAAAAAATTCGGTTTCAAGTGGAAGATACTGGGATAGGCATTGCTCAGGAAGAACTCGAGAAAATTTTCATCCCTTTTCAACAAAGTGGCGATCCCCAATATCGAATGAAAGGAACGGGTTTAGGGCTATCTATTACTAAAAAGCTCGTGACAATGATGGGCGGCGAACTTCAAGTTGAAAGTCAGTTAAATCAAGGGAGTACCTTTTGGATAACGCTCGATCTGCCGCCGGGTTCAATGGCAGAAACGACTATCCCGGTTTCATCCAATCCGACCATTATTGGCTACCAAAGAATGGTTGGTAACCAATCATGGTCGATTTCCAACTCGCCTTCGCAGTTATCTCCAGTACCGATTAAAATTTTAGTGGTAGACGATAATCGGGAAAATTGTTCAGTTTTAGTTAACTTATTAATACCGTTAGGTTTTCATGTAGACGTGGCATTGAATGGTCAGGAAGCCGTGGCTAAAGCGATTCACTCTAAACCCGATTTAATTTTGATGGATCTTAGTATGCCGGTCATGGATGGTTATGAGGCAACTCGCCAAATTAGGCAAAATCCAGTGATTAAAGAGGTCATTATTTTGGCGGTTTCGGCGCGCGTCTTTGAAACCGATATTCAACAAAGTCGGCAAGCCGGTTGTAATGATTTCATTGCTAAACCGATTCGTCTCGAACAGTTGTTAGAACAGCTTCACCATTATTTTAACTTACAATGGATTTATGATACGGTAAGTGAAGCCAGTGTTGAGTTAGCAACAATGGATGGTACCACACCTTTTACTAAGCCTTCGGCGCAACAGGCTGCTATTTTATTTAACCTAGCTAAACGTGGTGATCTCAGTGGGATACTTAATTATGTAGAACAGCTCAAACAAGATCGACGCCTCATTCCTTTTATTAAACAAATTCATCAATTGGCTAACCAAATTCAATTGAAGCAAATTCGGGAATTAGTTAAGAATTATCTTTAAAACCAGAATTGGGTGAATTGACTTGGTTAGCGGCTTACTCTTATCATTAAATTATGGCGGTTTTCTAAATGATTATGATAACCCATGTTAAATTTAATCAATTACACTATTACTGAAAAGATTTACGAGAATTTACAAACCATTGTTTACCGTGGTTATCGAAACGATGATCATTGTCCGGTGATTATTAAAAGCTTAGTTCCGTATCCTCATGTCAACAAAGTAGCACAATTACATCATGAATATGAAATAAGCAAAAATCTGAATTTAAAAGGCATCACTCAATTTTATGAATTACAACAATGTCATAATACGTGGATTTTAGTTTCGGAGAATATCAACGGTGATTCGCTGAAAAATATTCTTGATCAATTTAAAGCTCAAGCTGACCGGCAATCTCTCCTCGCTGATTTACCGCTGTTACCACTCACTACTTTTTTACCGATTGCTATTCAATTGGCTGATATCTTAGGTGAATTACATGCGCATCGGATTATTCATAAAGATATTAAACCGGCTAATATTATTATCAATTTAACCACGGGTTTAGTGAAACTCATTGATTTTAGTATCTCTAGTTATCTCGATGTTGAAGATCAGGTGATCAGTAGTCCGCAGTTATTGGAAGGCACTTTGGTTTATATGTCTCCAGAACAAACCGGGCGCATGAATCGCAGTCTTGATTACCGTACTGATTTTTATTCATTAGGGATGGTTTTTTATGAGATGTTAGTGGGTCATCCCCCTTTTCAAAGCCAAGATCCGATGGAACTGGTGCATTGTCACCTTGCGGTTTCACCACTGGCACCGCATCTCATCAAATCCGCCATTCCGCCAGCGATATCCGCTATTATCATGAAATTAATAGCAAAAGTAGCTGAAGATCGCTACCAAAGTGCTTATGGGTTGAAAGTCGATTTAACCACTTGTTTACAACAATTACAAACCGATGGGGCTATTGAGGAAAATTTTATTGGTGGACAACAAGATATTTCTGAGCGATTCCAGGTTGCACAAAAATTATATGGACGTGAACCGGAGATTGACACTTTATTAACTACCTTTGAGCAAGTCAGTCCTGCTACCATTTTATTACCTTCCCATAGCCATTCACCCTTATCCACCCCAGCAAAAGGTAGAGTGGCGATGCTACTCGTCTCCGGCTATTCGGGGATCGGCAAGACTAAACTAGTACAAGAAATTTATAAACCGCTTACCCCCCAACGCGGTTACTTTATTGGGGGTAAATTTGAGCAACTGCAACGCAATATTCCTTACAGTGCCTTTGGGGCGGCTTTTGCTGAATTAGTCCAACAGTTATTAGTGGAAAGTGAACCACAAATTTCACGATGGCGTGAACAGCTCTTGACGATCTTAGGCAATAAAGGTCAAGTGATTGCCGAGATCATTCCCGAAATTGAATTGATTATCGGTAAACAACCGCCGCTACCCGTACTGATTCCCTCCGAAGCACAAAATCGGTTTAACACGGTTTTTTTAAATTTTATTCAGGTATTCTGCCAACCAGAACATCCGCTCGTCATTTTTCTAGATGATTTGCAGTGGGTCGATGCAGCCAGTTTAAAATTAATCGAACTTATCATGACTCATCAGCAACTCCATCATTTACTGGTGGTGGGTGCTTATCGAGATAATGAAGTCTCCCCAACGCATCCGTTAATAATGACCGTTAATACTCTGCGTAGCCAAGGTAGTCCACTGACGGAAATGGTTTTAGCGCCATTAACCTTGTCCCAGTTAACTCAATTAATAACCGATACCCTGCATAGTGAACCCAACGTCGTTCAAGATCTCGCCAAATTAGTTATGGCGAAAACGCAAGGTAATCCTTTCTTTGTCAATCAGTTTCTCAACACGCTCTATCAAGAAAAATGGCTGTATTTTGTGTCACCCCAGTTCGCTACCAATCAATCCTGGGGTTGGCAATGGGATATTAACCAAATCAAAGCCCAAGCTATCACCGACAATGTGGTGGAGTTGATGATTAGGAAATTGCAAAAATTACCGGCGAATACTCAACAAGTATTACGTTTAGCCGCTTGTATTGGTAATCATTTCAATCTAAAAACGTTAGCTATCGTTTATGAAAACTCACTTTATCAAACCTATCAAGATTTATTTTTCGCTTTGCAAGCGGGTTTAGTTTTATCTTTATCCGGATTGGAAGTGGTTGAGGAAACTGATCCGGTGGTATCGATCCACTTTTTCATTTTCAATTACAAGTTTTTACACGATCGCGTCCAACAAGCCGCTTATACTTTGATTGATGACGATCAAAAGCAAGCCGTGCATTTACAAATTGGACGGTTATTATTAGCACAGCTTGCTGTCGTCCCAGAACAATTAGCGGAGCGGCTGTTTGAAGTGGTCGATCACCTCAATGTAGGACAAGCCTTAGTGAACATCGAGGCTGAACAAATTGAATTAATAAGACTCAATTTAACCGCAGCACAAAAAGCTAAAAAATCAACCGCTTATTCTGCATCGTTACAATATTTGCTAGCGGCTTTTCGGTTACTGACCGTCAAGCAACTGGATGAACAATTATGGAAGCAACAGTATGATTTGGCTTTACAACTTTATAGAGAACGAGCCGAAGTTGAATATTTGAATAATCAGTTTGAACAGTCAGAAGCCATTATTCATCAAATCGTCGCCCGGGCTAACACCGCGTTAGCAAAAGCCGATATTTATCATATGTTAATTATGCAATATACCCTCCGTGCCAACTATGCTGAGGCAATTCAGGCGGGTCAGCAGGCATTAACCTGGGTGGGGATTGAGTTGCCGACCACGGATTTTGAAACGGCTCGGGATCGCGAATTAATGGCGCTGAAAACTAAAATCGGTGACCGCTCTATTGCGAGCTTATTTGATTTACCCTTGATGTCGGATCCAGAGAAACAAATGGCGGTAAAATTATTAATTACGATGGGTCCCCCGTGCTATCGTTCGCATCAACGGTTGTGGGCGGTGATTGTCCCTAAAGTCGTTAATCTCTGCTTGGAATATGGTAATGTTCCTCAAGTCGGTTATAGCCATACCGCTTTAGGTGGATTGGTGGGTTATGTCTGGAATGACTATAGCTTGTGTGAACAGTTGGGTCAGCTCGCTCACCGCTTGATGACAGAAACTTTTTTTAATCCGTCGGATCAAAGTGTTTTCTATCTCATGATTGGGAGTTCGGTGCGTCACTGGTCAAAGCATCTGAAATATGCGACTCAAGACTATCAAGAAGCTTATCGTATTGGTTTGGAATCGGGCAATTTGCAATATGCCGCTTATGCTTTTGGGCATAATATGTATTGTCGCTTTTATCAAGGAATTCCTTTAGACGAATTGTTACCAGAAATAGAAAATTCTCTGAATTTTAGCCGCCAGCGTCAAAACCAGTGGGCGATTGATCTCTTAGAAGGCGGACAACGCCTAATTTTATATTTGCAAGGCGCGCAAGAATTAAATCTAGACGATGAAGAACACTATTTACAGCGATGTGAACAGAATAAAAATATTCAAACGCTTTGTATTTACTTTATTCTTAAAACGCAGGTTCTGTATTTATTAGGTGAAATTGAAGCGGCTTGGCATTGTTATGAAGAAGCAGAACAACGTCTCATTGCGGTAGCTACTCAAGGTTTATTACCCACTGCCGAACATTGTTGTAATCATTCGTTAATCTTGATCGCATTGTATCCCCAGGCGTCGGTTACTCAACAAGCCCGTTATTGGCAACAACTACAACGTAATCAGCAACAAATGCAAATTTGGGCGGATCATTGTCCGGAGAATTTCTTGCATCACTATTTCTTGGTTGCAGCCGAAATGGCGCGGTTATCTGGAGAAGCTTTAGTGGCTATGGATCTCTATGATTATGCGATTGAATCCGCTAAAGCGAATCAATTTATCCACAGTGTTGCTTTAGCCAATGAACTCGCTGCGCAGTTTTGGTTAAGCCGGGGCAAAGAAAAAATGGCTTACCTTTATTTGGTTGAGTCTCACTATCATTATCGACAATGGGGAGCGACCCGTAAAATAGGTGATTTAGAACAACGCTATCCACACCTATTGACTCAACTGACCACGATACCTCAGATTACGGATACGGGTATGATTACGATAAGTTTAATGAGTCCAACCACGAGTACCTCGGGAAGAATTTTAGACTTATCAACCATCATCAAAGCTTCCCAAACGCTATCCAGTGAAATTATACCAGAGCAACTGATTGAAAAGCTTATGTATATTGTCATGGAAAATGCAGGCGCAGAACGAAGCTGGCTCATTTTAAAATGGCAAACGTTTAGCCGACCGAGTCCTCAAGAGGACAATTCTTTAGAAGCAAAACCCGCTTCTCTCCTTCATGATGCTGCTGTCGCTATTCAATCGACTATTCAATTAGAACCAACTCATGATTCTTCCACGCCGGGGTGGTTTGTTTATGCTTATGGTCAAGTGGTTATTCATCCCATTGAAGAAACGAGTGGAATTCAAGTGCAAGTATTAGCACCAATCCCTTTAGAATCTCTCTCTAGCCATGAAGACCAGATACCGTCTTTATCACCCACCATTATTAATTATGTGTTGCATACTCAAATGCCAATGCTCTTAAATGATGCCACTCATGAAGGATTATTTACTCAAGATCCGCATGTCATCAAACACCAAATCAAATCGGTATTATGTATTCCAGTTATTCAACAAAATCAAATAATTGGTTTAATTTATCTCGAAAATAATTTAGCAGTCGGTGCTTTTACACCCAATTGTCTTAAGGTACTCCGCTTACTGTCCACTCAAATCGCGATTTCCTTGGAAAATGCCTTCTTTTATGCTCAACTCGAGCAAGCCCGTCAAGCCGCTGAGTCCGCTAATCGAGCTAAAAGTACTTTTTTAGCTAACATGAGTCATGAGCTACGTACTCCGCTCAATGCGATCTTAGGTTATACTCAAATTTTAGGTCATGATAACCATTCAGATGCCACTTGGCAGGAAGGGATTCAAGTTATTCATCGGAGTGGGGAATATTTATTAACGTTAATCAATGATGTGCTCGATTTATCTAAAATAGAAGCCGGTTTAATGGAATTATACCCAACCACTTTTCATCTGAGCCGATTTTTGAGCGAAATTGCTGAACCCTTTCAACTCCGTGCTCGGCAAAAGGGGATTAGTTTTAATTGTCATTTCAATGCGTCACCGGTTGATTTTGGACTGACTGTTAATGAATCTCAAGAGAATATCGCTGTAATTAAACCTTTACCCACTATCGTCTATGCCGATGAAAAAAGATTACGGCAAATCTTGATTAATTTGTTAAGTAATGCGATTAAATTTACTCACCAAGGTACGGTTAATTTTATGGTTGGATTTAACCAAGGAAAAGTCCGCTTTCAAGTAGCCGACACCGGTATCGGCATTGCAACAGAAGAAATAACCCAAATTTTTTCACCGTTTCAACAAGGTGGTAATCCCAAGTATCGGGTACAAGGAAGTGGTTTAGGTTTATCACTTTGCCAAAAATTACTGGAAATGATGGGAGAACAACTTCAGGTTAACAGTCAAGTGGGACAAGGGAGTCAATTTTGGTTAGAATTGGTTTTACCAGAAGTAACGCCTACTCTAGCCATAACCACTCCTTTACCAACGAAGATTGTGGGTTTTCAATGTCCCCATTCTCGAGAGGGCAGTAGGCGTTGCAAAATACTTATCGTCGATGATCAAGTAGAAAATCGTTGGGTATTAACCAATTTCTTGACCCCGGTTGGGTTTGAAGTCAAGCAAGCTAGCCACGGTCAAGAAGCGCTCGATAAAATGAATGACTGGTATCCCGATCTGATTTTAATGGATCTGGTGATGCCGGTGATGAATGGTTTTGAAACCATTCGTCAAATTCAACAACACCCACAATTAACCGACGTGATCATTATTGCTATGTCATCCAGTTCAGTGAGTTATAGCCAAATAGATGAATTAAAATCCATTGGTTGTAGTGATTTTATGACTAAACCGATCCAAAACCAAGTGTTGTTGGACTGTCTACAAAAGCACTTGCAATTAACCTGGATCTATCAATCCCTTTACCCAGATAGCCAAGATAATTTTTCAGTGAATACCGTTATTCCAGCCGCAGCGGCAGTCTCTCCATTCGATCAGCAGCAACTACCACCAGAAGAAGATCCCCTGCTGAAGGGACCTTCTATTCAACAAGCCACGATTCTATTTGAATTAGTTAAGCGAGGTGATATTCATGGTATTCTTAATCAACTCGAACAATTGGAACAAGCCGATGAACAGCTAACCCCTTTTGCTAAGAAAATTCGCTACTTAGCAAAAAATTTCCAGAGAAAACAAATTCGTGACTTGGTTAAGCCTTATCTGGATTAATTCATTTTAATTTTAATCCCAACAATCAATTTACTCCAACATTTCACTTGAATAGCTTATGGTTAATTCTTCACCTCGAGATACACTTTTAATTATTGACGATATGCCGGAAAATGTGATGGTTCTGCTGCATTTTTTAACCAATAAAGGATTCACCGTGTTAGTTGCCCAAGATGGTGAAGAGGGTATTGAAACAGCCGAATACACCAACCCGGACTTGATATTATTAGATGTAATGATGCCAGGCATGGATGGCTTTGAAGTTTGCGATAAATTAAAAGCGATGAACAAATTAAAAGATATTCCCATCATTTTTATGACCGCATTATCGGATACTGTTGATAAAGTGAAAGGATTTTCTTTAGGTGCCGCTGATTACATTACTAAGCCCATTCAACAAGAAGAAGTCTTGGCTCGGATTAAAACGCATATTAAATTGCGGAAATTACAACTCCAACTGCAAGAACAGAATCAATATTTACAAGAAGAAATTAATTTTCGTAAACAAATCGAAGAGTACTTGCAAAATACCGCCAATGTGCTGGCAGAACGTAGTGTTGAATTACGCGAACGCTCAAGTGATTTAGAAAATCGTTCGGCTGAGTTGGAAAAACGTAACCAAGAATTGGATGCCTTTGCTCATATGGTTGCCCATGATCTAAAAAATCCTTTGGCCACCATTACCGGTTTTGCCGATTTATTGCTAGAAGAATGTGCAGAATTTCCTTCACCTTATGATCAGTGCTTGGAGCGACTCAAGTTTATCAAACAAGCTGGTGAGCAAATGTTCAATATTATTGATGCTCTGCTGATGCTGGCAGGGGTTTCCCGACATCCAGAACCCGTCGCTCGTTCTTTAGATATGGGTCGCATTATTAATCAAGTCATAGAACAGCGTCTAGCACCGATAATTGCTGAATATAAAGCAGAAATTGTTTCCCCAGAACATTGGCCAGTTGCTTTAGGTTTTGCAACTTGGATTGAAGAAATCTGGGTTAATTATTTAACTAATGCCCTCAAATATGGCGGAATTCCTCCTCAGATTAAACTGGGTGCTGATATTCAAAACAATGGTATGATCCGCTTTTGGGTTCGTGATAATGGACAAGGTTTAGAAGCGAAAGAACAGGCTAAATTGTTTACACCTTTCACGCGCCTGCATAAAAGCCGTGCTAAAGGACATGGCTTGGGTTTAACGATTGTGCAACAAATCGTAGAAAAATTGGGTGGAGATGTGGGTGTAGAAAGTATACCTGGACAAGGTAGCTTATTTTATTTTACTTTACCCACCAAAGATTCTTCCAAAAATGGCTTAAGCTAAAACTAAGTAAAGTAACTGTTGATGAATTCTTTTATTATTCGCAGTTTTGTCCGCCGCAGTGGACGCGTTACTTTAGCTCAACAACGAGCTTTAGAAACTTTATGGCCACGATATGGGGTACCCGCCAGTCAAACTAGCTTGGATCTACAAGAATTATTTGGTAGAACCGCCGCAAAACATCTCGAGATTGGTTTTGGGATGGGTGATACCCTGGTGAATATGGCTAAAACTCATCCTGAATATGATTATCTTGGTATTGACGTTTATCGTCCCGGGGTGGGTCGTCTCCTATTACAATTGGAAGCGAATCAATTAAGTAATGTTCGGGTTTTCTGCGCTGATGCAGTAGAAGTGCTACAATATCAACTCACGGTATCGAGTTTAGATAACGTTTATTTATTTTTTCCGGATCCGTGGCCAAGAAAACGTCACCATAAGCGCAGATTGGTGCAACCGGAGTTCATTCAGTTATTAGCTCAACGAATGAAAGCCGGTGGTTATTTATATTTAGCAACGGATTGGCAAGATTACGCCCAGCAGATGTTATCCGTGTTGGAAACTTCTCCAGATTTTATCAATAGCGTAGCCACGGGAGGGTTTGCACCCTCAGCCGCGCCGGTGGAGCGTCCGTTAACTAAATTTGAACAGCGTGGCTTACGTTTAGGGAATAAAGTGTGGAATTTACTTTACCAGCGTCAATAAGTGATGGGTTGGTATTTTTCCGACTGGTTGAGTAAAATTATTAAGGAAGATATTGAGTTAAGAGTTACCCAAATTATGAGTCAATTTTTTCGGATTCATCCCCAAAATCCACAACTGCGGTTAATTAATCAAACGGTGGCTATTATCCGTAGCGGTGGTGTTATTGTCTATCCGACTGATTCGAGTTATGCGTTAGGTTGCCATATTGGAGATAAATCGGCGATGGAACGCCTGAGTCGCATTCGTCAAACCAATAAAGAGCATAATTTTACTTTAGTTTGTCGAGATCTTTCCGAAATTGCTACTTATGCCAATCTGGATAATATGTCATTTCGTTTCATCAAATCCCTCATACCTGGTCCGTATACTTTTATATTAAAAGCCACTCATGAAGTACCGCGCCGCTTACAAAATCCTAAGCGTAAAACCATTGGGTTACGCATTCCTGACCATATTATTGCTCAGGCGATTTTAGGCGCTTTAAGCGAACCGATTATGAGTTCTACTCTGATTATGCCCAATAAAGAAATGCCGGAAACTGAGCCAGAAGAGATCAAAGAATTATTAGAAAAACAGGTTGATTTAATCATTGATGGGGGAAATTGTGGCTTTGAACCCACCACGGTTATTGACCTATTAGAGGATACTCCTCAGATTTTACGTTATGGTAAAGGAGTCGTTCAGTTAACAGCTAACTGAAACCTGCAAATGAATTACCAAATTATACAACAAGTTATAACTATATTATTACCTATATTATTAGCGATTACGGTGCATGAAGCTGCACATGGGTGGGCTGCTTTACAACTGGGTGACAGCACCGCTTGGCAATTAGGTCGCGTTACGCTTAATCCACTTAAACATATTGATCCCATCGGAACCGTTATTGTACCCATCATCATGTTTACGCTGGGTGGCTTGATATTCGGTTGGGCTAAGCCAGTACCAGTCAATTGGCGTTATTTACGACAACCTCGTCGTGACATGGCGCTGGTCGCCCTCGCTGGACCATTCGCTAATTTCCTGATGGCCATCATCTGGGCTATGATAGCCAAAATCGGTTGGATAACATCAGCTTGGTTTGAACAAAGTCTGTTTTTCTTTTATATGGGCCAAGCGGGCATCATTATTAATACCGTATTCATGGTACTGAATTTAATTCCTATCTTACCTCTAGATGGTGGACGAGTACTGTATAGTATTTTACCGCCCAGTTTAGCTCGACCATTTGGACAACTTGAACCATTTGGCTTGATCATCTTAATCTTGTTACTTACCATCGGCGTATTAGGAAAAATTTTAATTCCGTTGGTAAAATTAATATACGAACAATTAACTTGGCTAGTGGGAATGCAGGAACAGTTGTTACCGGGATTTTAAAAAATCAAGCAATAAACGATTGAGGAGAATAGTTTGACTTCATCAACTTCGCAGCGGGTTTTGTCTGGGATGCGACCAACCGGTCAATTACATTTAGGACATTTACATGGGGTACTGAAAAATTGGATTACTTTACAACATGAATACAAATGTTATTTTTTCATTGCTGATTGGCATGCACTAACTACTGAATATGATAATACCAGCGTCATTGTACCCAGTGTTTGGGATATGATAATCGATTGGTTAGCCGTCGGTATTAATCCCGGGGAAGCCACTTTATTTATTCAGTCAAAAGTACCTGAACATGCTGAATTACATTTACTTTTATCCATGTCTACCCCATTAAGTTGGTTAGAACGCGTTCCGACTTATAAGGATCAACAACAAAAACTTCAAGATAAAGATTTATCTACCTACGGTTTTTTGGGTTATCCGTTACTACAAAGTGCTGATATTTTAATTTATAAAGCCGGACTAGTCCCGGTGGGCGAGGATCAAGTAGCCCATATTGAATTTACTCGAGAATTAGCGCGACGTTTTAATTATCTTTATGGACGCGAACCTGATTTTGAAGACAAAGCCAAAGAAGCGCTTCGCAAGATGGGTAAAAAAAATGCCAAGATTTATAAAGAATTACGAAAAAAATATCAAGAACAAGGCGATGAAGAGGCCCTCAGTACTGCCCAAGCTTTAGTAGATAGCCAGCAAAATCTTAATTTCGGTGATAAAAAACGTCTTCTGGGTTATTTAGAGGGAGACACTCGAACGATTTTACCTGAACCAGAGGCATTACTGACACCCACTTCAAAAATGCCCGGTTTAGATGGGCAAAAGATGTCCAAATCTTACAATAACACGATTGCTTTACGAGAAGCCCCCAAAAGTATAGAAACGAAAATTCGTACCATGCCAACTGATCCCGCTCGGATACGACGTACTGATCCGGGTAATCCTGACAAATGTCCCGTTTGGCAATTTCACCAAATTTATTCTCCCGAAGAAATTAAAACGTGGGTACAACAGGGTTGTCAACAGGCCACCATTGGCTGCATAGAATGTAAACAACCCATCATAGAAGCCATCTTAACTGAATTAGCCCCCATTCAAGAACGTGCTAAACATTATCTGGAAGAACCTGAATCTATGCGCGCCATCATCAACGAGGGTTGTGAAAAGGCACGAATGGCTGCTCGAGAAACCCTTGATGAAGTGCGACAAGTCATGGGATTAATTTATCGTTGAATACTTTAGCTTCTCCAATGACCATCGATTCACCCCCGGCAATCGTCCAAGGTAAACCATTAACCGAATTACCAGTCGGGTTATATGTGCCCCCGGAGGCATTGCGAATCTTTTTGGAAAGTTTTGAAGGGCCATTGGATCTATTATTATATTTGATACAAAATCAACATATTGATATTCTTAATATTCCTATCGCTGAAATCACTCAGCAATATGTACACTATATCGAATTAATGACCGAATTACAGTTGGATTTAGCGGCTGAATATCTCTTAATGGCAGCGCTACTGAGCGAAATTAAATCCCGGTTATTATTACCCACCTTGGCTGCCGCTGATGATTCTAGCGAACCAGACGATCCACGCGCCAAATTAATTGAGCAATTACAAGAATATGCACGTTATAAACACGCTGCCCAACAATTAGCTGATTTGCCTCAAATTGGGCGCGATATTTTTCCCGTCGCTGTAGCTAAACTAGAAATAGTTGCTGAAATAATTATTCCGCCTATTAGTTGGTCAGAACTTTTAGCAACGATGCAAGCCGTCATGAAACGAGCGACATTTTTTTCATCACATCAAATTTTACGTGAACCATTGTCAGTCCGTGAGCGCATGAGCTTAATTCTCGCCGCCTTGAATCAATCTCCTGGTATTGAATTTATTCAATTATTTACCGTAGAAGAAGGTCGTGCTGGCGTCGTTGTTACCTTGTTAGCTATCTTAGAACTGGCTAAAGAATCACTTATTCAACTGGTGCAACCACAACCGTTTGCAGCCATACAAGTCTTGAGAATCGAATCAATATAGCGATTGGTTTTATGTTAGATGATCTCCAACTCAAAGCCATCATTGAAGCGGCATTATTGGTCGCTGATAAACCTTTAACGCTCGAGCAACTCCAATCGTTATTCACTCCCCTCGCAGAACCACCAACACGCCCTATTTTACGAACTCTCTTAGCGGAATTAAGTACGGATTGTACCCAACGCGGTATCGAACTCGTCGAAACAGCGAGTGGTTATCGCTTTCAAGTCAAAGCAAATTTGATCCCTTGGATTAAACGCTTGTGGACTACTGCGCCCCCTCGCTATTCCCGCGCCTTATTGGAAACACTGGCGATTATTGCCTACCGTCAACCGATTACTCGCACTGAAATTGAAGCGATACGAGGTATCAGTGTCAGTACTGAAGTCATTAAGAAATTACATGATTACCAATGGATTCGCATCCTCGCTTATCGAGAGACTCCCGGTCGCCCGGCATTGTATGGCACCACTCGGCAATTTTTAGATCATTTTGGCCTAAAAAATCTTGATGATTTACCAACGCTGACACAATTAGTTGCAATGACTCCCCTCCCGATTGAAGCGATAACGCCTGATGATTTAGATAATATTGAATAACTCGCCGGATGCAGCCCCTGTAGGATGTGGTGACGAAGGAACCGCATCACTCGATATACTTAACATCTGGAGCCTGAAAGGGTTCAAATTTTTTCTGCCCCAAAAGCTAGGTAGGTCGGGTTAGACGCGTCTGTTTGCGCCATAACCCGACAAAACGGGACATGAAATGTTGGGTTACGTTACCGCTAACCCGACCTACCTAGCTCCATTCAGTAGATGGCAATTTCGCTTTATCCATCTTCCGCGTTAGCCATTTAAAAATTAATTACCGTTTAATGTCTATTAAATACCGTTAATCTTATTTTATCTAGAAAAAATTTAATTTATCGCCATATAGAAAAGATGTATATTTTTTAATATACAAAAATTCACTTAACCCAGACTAAATGGTTAAGTGTCCAAAAGAAAAGGTAGGGATTTGCCAAAAAGCAGATACATTCTTACTTCTTCTTTCCTGACTATGAATTGAATGACCATTAAGTCAATCATAGTAACAAGGAGAATGTGATGAAGAAAACCAGTATGCTGGTTACAGCAGCAATATTGTTTGGTGCCTCAAGCACTTATGTCCTCGCTGAAGAATTTAATATCTATCCTGGGATGTCAGATGAAGAAATCAATGCCATCCTCGCCCAAGTTGATCCCGTCCTCGAAACCGAGCCAATAATTGCAGAAGATGCAGTAGATAATTCGACAAGCGAACCGATGGGATCCAATAAACCTGCTCCACTACCAAGTTATATCACAGTAGATGACTCCAAACCAGTAAACAAACACAGTTTATGTCCTAATCACCCCCCATTCTTCATGACTGGAGCCGAAATGGCTCAATTCCCGGTGACGGTGACTTTCGCTGGTGGTGGTACGGAGAAAATTATGTTTAAGAGCCCCGGTACAGCCGCAGGAACTAACTGGATGTTGGTTGAAGTTGGTGATACCTGGACTAACCAATGGAGACTATATACAACTGTACCTATAACACAGATTAAACTTGAGCTTTTAAGGAAAGTCGGATCACCCAAAGGTGTTTTTGATATACGGGGACCACGACCCTTTCCACCCGAACATACGCCAGGTTCTGCAAAAGGTCAGCCTATTACTCAAAAGCTACCTGTACCACCACCAGTGATTTTTACGGCTGTCTATAGTGAGCCAGTATTAATACCTGGGCATGGTACTGGTACATCAGTTGGTGGTACATGGCCAGAAACTCAACATGACCTTTACGGTACTCTAACAATCAACTTTACTGCACCAGCTTTAGGGCTAAGAAAACTACCGGCCCTCTTTAATTTCCTTGCCGATACCGATTGCTTACCCGTTCAAGAAGTGATGCTCAATTCTTATAACGGTACCACTCTTAACTTCACTGTGGTTGGCGAAGGGGCAGTATCCATCATGGAAAGAGCCAAAGATGGCGTAAGTTTAACCGCAGTACAAGGTCCATTCACAGTCGATCGTGGCGATGGTCAAAAGACCTTCACGACTCAATTCACTCCTCAAAGTAGTTTCTGCTATAGCATGATGGATGTAGATAACCTAAACGTAATGACACCAGAACATTGCTTCTAGCAACAAACCCTCTCATAGCAACTAACTGAAAGATAACAGAGCAACTGTGAGCAAGTTTAGAGAACAGTTGCTCTATTTTATTATCAGCAAGTAGGTGTGTCCCACGCACCGTTAGCTTTTTTACGTGCGTACCGTGGCGCGTACCTCATTTGCCGGCTCACGTGCCAGTTGCCATCTCTTCTCAACTTCACTATACTACCGTGTTTTTTAAGCGTAGGTCAATTTATACACCCAGTTAGGTTAAAATTGCCTCCTTGCTTTATGATACTGAATGAACTTGAACATAAAGCTGTTTAACCCAGAAGGAGCCTCATGAAACATTACGAAATCATATTTTTAGTTCACCCGGATCAAAGTGAACAAGTGCCGGCGATGATTGAACGTTATCAAACCGTTATCGAGGGTAAAGCCGGTCGGATTCATCGCCTCGAAGATTGGGGGCGTCGCCAATTAGCTTATTCCATTAATAAAATCCACAAAGCACACTATGTGTTGATGAATATTGAGTGTGACATAGCCGTTGTTAATGAATTAAATGGCCTATTTCGCTTTAATGATGCGGTGATTCGTTATCTGATTTTAAGTCGGAAACAAGCGGTTACTGAACCTTCGCCAATGGCTAAGACTAAAGATGAAAAGGAAACCTCACCACCCTCATTTGACGAAGAATCCTATGACGACACCGATGATGAAAGTGATTTTGGCGATGAATCTGAAGAAGAGGTCGCTTAGATTGGCTCATCAGCTATTTTTCTCCCCAGTCTGAATTGAGGTAAAGATACCATGTCACGTTATTTCCGCCGCAAAAAATATTGCCGATTTACTGCCGAAGGCATTAAAGAAATCGATTATAAAGATTTGAATACGCTTAAAAGTTATATTACTGAAACGGGTAAGATTGTACCGAGTCGGATCACCGGTACACGCTCAAGATACCAGCGGCAATTAGCTAAAGCGATTAAACGCGCTCGTTATTTGGCTTTATTGCCTTATTCTGATGCCCATGATTAAGTTTTAAGTCAGTGGGTGACAATTGAGGTGAGTCGTTAAACTGAAAACCTCAATGAATAACCTACCACTTTCCCAAAGTGAGATTGTTAGCTATGGAAGTTATTCTCCTCGAAAAAATCAAGAATTTAGGTAATCTCGGTGATAAAATTAATGTCAAGCCGGGTCACGCACGTAATTATTTAATTCCACAAAATAAAGCTGCACTAGCTACGCCAGCCAATATCGCTGAATTTGACAAGCGTCGGTCGGAGTTTGAGAAAGCGCAGCGAGATGCTTTAACTTATGCTCAGGAACGGGCTACCCAGTTAAAAGATTTGATTGTGGAAATTACCGGTAAAGTTGGTGTAGAAGGAAAACTTTTTGGTTCAGTTAATACTACTGATATTGCACAAGCGATTAATGGTGGTGGAGTAGAAATTTCTAAACATGAAATTCGCTTACCCAATGGTCCCCTACGCCATGTTGGTGAGTACGAAATAGCGGTTCACTTACATCCAGATGTAGACGCTTCTATTACTGTCCACGTTGTTGCTGAAGAGTAGTTTGGCTTCTTAATCAAGCCTTTGAGTGTGCCAAATGTCACACTGCCAAGGTCGAAACCAAAACTTTCTAGATAACACTAACTAGAAGGAAGGTTGAGGCAATTCAACCTTCCTGCCCGCCATTTTCAGAATAATAACTATGCAGGAACCGGCTTATCCTGATATTTCTTTCGGCAATACTGCTGAATTTCTTAAAACTCTTCCCTTTTCCAAAGAAGCCGAACAATCGGTACTCGGCGGTTTGATGCTGAATAATGCGGCTTGGATGACGATTGCTGATCTATTGACCGAAAATGATTTTTATCACCGTGAACATCAATTCATTTTTAGAGCGATTCAAACTTTAGCCGAAGAAGGACATCCGTGTGACCCGGTGACTTTGTCCGAATGGCTAGAAAACAACAACAAACTGGATGCGATTGGTGGTAATTCCTATTTGGGATTATTGGCCAGAAATACCCCCAGCGCCGCTAATATTGAAGCTTACGCCAAAATTGTGCGTGAACATTCAATCTTACGTCAGTTAGTGCGAGTCGGTACTGAAATCATGGACAGTGCTTTTAATACCCAAGGTCGAACTAGCACGCAACTGCTTGACGAGGCTGAAAAAAAAGTTTTTGAAATTGCGGAACTGGGTGCTAGAGGTCAAGGTGGCTTTGTAAAAATCAAGACGGTTTTAAGTGAAGCGCTGGATCAAATTGAGCGATTATCTCAACAACAAGGTCGCATTACTGGCATACCAACTGGTTTTAGAGATTTGGATGAAATGATCTCTGGCTTACAACGCTCAGATTTCATTGTTATTGCCGGTCGGCCTTCGATGGGAAAATGCCTCGCCAGTCAGGCGAAGATAGTTGATTCAACCGGTCAGTTAAGCACAATAGAGGAGATTTATCAGCGCCACGACGTTGAATTATTGACCTTAACAACCAACGGACAATTTCAGTTAACCAAGCCCATTGCGTTTGTAAAAGATGGCATTAAACCGGTATTTCGGTTAACCACACAATTAGGACGCTCGGTAGAAACGACGCTCAATCATCCTTACCTGACTTTGCAAGGTTGGAAACCGCTAGCTGATTTAGTGGTTGGCGAAAAAATTGCTGTACCTTGGCGAATTAACATTTTTGGTACAACAACTTTAATCGAAGGTCAAATTAAATTGCTTGCAACTATCGTCGGCAATAGTCGTTTTTCTAACTTCAGTCTGCTACAAGAAATATTGACTCAGTGGGTAAGTAAAATCAAAGCAATCGGTTTAGATAACCCATATTATCTTAACCCCAGCATCGATTGGCTGCTGTGGTTTCATCGACACGGGTTGTCATGGTTACAACAATATAGCCAGAAAAAATTGATTCCCACCGTGGTTTTTACTTTACAGCGTTCTCAATTGGCTTTGTTTTTAAATTATTTATTTGTTCACAGTGGTTGGTTAAGTCAAGCAACGGCTCATCTTAAAGCAATCGGTTACACCTTGAGTCATGAAGAGTTAGCCAGACAAGTCCAACACTTGTTGCTCCGTTTTGGGGTCATTGCGGCCATTAAACCTCATCAGCATCTTTGGCGATTAACGGTAGAACAAATTGATTCGCTTAAAATTTTCCTTAGCGAAATTGGTTTGTTACAGCCACCAGTCAATTTTGCGGCGACTCAATCTCCAGTTAAAGAAATTTACTGGGATGAAATTGCGACGCTTGAATTTATCGGGCAAAAACCAGTTTATGATTTAACCATTGCCGAAACTCACAATTTTGTGGCTAACGACATTTGTGTGCATAATACTTCGTTAGCCATGAATATTGCTGAAAATGTGGCGCTGCGGAATCAATTGCCCGTGGCGGTATTCAGCATGGAAATGTCTAATGAACAATTAGCTATGCGTTTGATTGCTTCTCTGGCCAAAATTAATTTGCAAAAAGTACGGACGGGTAAACTCAGTGATGATGATTGGCCTAAATTAACAGTGGCGCTTAGCCAATTACAGGAAACATCTTTGTTTATCGATGATACGCCCGCTCTCAATCCCACTGAATTACGGGCGAGAGTCCGCCGCTTAGCCCGTGAACAGGGTGAATTAGGTTTGGTGGTGATAGATTATTTACAATTAATGCAAATAGCTGGCAACAAGGAAAATAGAGCCGTAGAAGTATCGGAAATCTCCCGGTCACTGAAAGCATTAGCCAAAGAATTAAATGTTCCAGTCATTGCCTTATCACAATTAAATCGGAGTTTGGAACAGCGACCAGATAAACGTCCACGGATGTCGGATTTGAGAGAATCAGGATGTCTAGCCGGTGATAGCTTAGTCTTTCGCGCTGATACCGGACAACGAGTGCCTATTCGAGAATTAGTTGGACAACAAGATTTTTTGGTATTAGGACTTAATTTGCAAACGATGCACTTGGAAGCGGGTAAAGTGAGTCGAGTATTTGGTACCGGTATCAAGTCGGTTTTTGCTTTAACTACTCGGTTAGGTCGTACTATACGTGCTACAGCTAACCATCAATTTTATACCCCGGAAGGTTGGAAACGTTTGGATGAATTAAAGCCAGGGGATTATCTAGCCGTGCCCCGTTACCAATTAACACAAAGTGACCTCTATTGGGATCGAATTGTCAGCATACAATTGCAGGGCGAAGAAGAAGTTTTTGATCTGACTATACCCATCTTACACAACTTTGTTGTCAACGATATTATTGCTCACAATTCTATCGAACAAGATTCTGATTTAATTATATTTATTTATAGAGATGAAGTTTACAACAACAACAGTGAACATAAAGGGATAGCCGAAGTCATTATTGCTAAACAACGAAATGGGCCGATTGGAAATATACAACTCAAGTTTTTCGGAGAATTTACTAAATTTGAAAGTTTTGTGAGCGATAACAAGATGATAGGGGTAGAGATATTATGAGCCGTCCCACTTGTGCTATCATTGACACAGCCGCTTTACGTGCTAATTTACAACGCGTATCTGCTTGCGCACCAACTCAGCGTATCATGGCGGTTATTAAAGCGAATGCTTATGGTCATGGTGCGATTCAAGTCGCTAAAGTATTGGAACCACAGGTTGATGCTTTCGCAGTCGCCTGCATTGAAGAAGCTTTGCCATTGCGAGAAGCGGGTATTACTATACCTATTGTTATATTAGAAGGTTTTTTTCATGCCGATGAATTGCCGCTTATCGCTGCTCATCAATTACAGATTGTGGTTCACAGCGCCACTCAATTAGAACATTTGCTCAACATGAAGTTGGCTAAACCGATTCAGGTGTGGTTAAAAGTCGATACTGGTATGCATCGCTTAGGATTTGCACCGCATGAAATTGAAGCGATTTATTGGCGGTTGCAGCAGTGTCCCCAAATTAACCCACCCATTCGGTTGCTGAGCCATTTAGCTTGTGCCGATGATCGTCAAGATCAGACCACTCTAGTACAAACTCAGCGTTTCATGACATTGGTTAACACGCTAAAAGTTGAAGCCTCTTTTGCTAATTCAGCCGGTATCTTAGCTTGGCCTCAAACGCATGTTGATTGGGTCCGACCGGGTATTATGCTGTATGGCGTTTCACCTTTCACCGACACCACCGCTACAGCAGAGGGTTTGCAACCGGTTATGCAATTGCAATCGGTGTTAACGAACGTGAAATATTGCCAGCCGGGTGAAAGTGTTGGCTATGGGGGGACTTGGCGTTGCCCTGAAAACATGCCCATTGGGGTGGTTGCCATTGGCTATGCGGATGGTTACCCACGCCATGCCCCTTCCGGAACGCCAGTCCTAGTCAATGGGAAACGGGTTCCGTTAATAGGAAGAGTTTCGATGGATATGATAACTGTGGATTTACGAACTCAACCTCATGCTCAAGTCGGTGATCCGGTGATATTATGGGGAAACAACTTACCGATTGAAGAAATCGCTCATTCAGCCGGTACGATTGCTTATGAATTGCTGTGTAATGTGAGCAAACGTATTTATCAGTTATCCGTTATCCACTCTCAACCCAATCGGGCGGAAATCCTTTTCCACAATTTTAGGTAACTCTTTCATCCACATCGAGTTGGCAAAGGATTGCTGACTCCTATTGATTCAATCATTCGATTACTTCATTCGATTTTAACCAATTGATTTCGCATTCATTGGCCCCAATTTTCCATCGCTTCCGCCATTTCTCTATGCAGGATCTTAATTGATTATGTTATAGTGTTAACACTAAATTAACTTGACTTACTTTGATAATCTTGAGGTAAAAACGATGAGTTCAGTCCTTGGGGAGATTGATTTTATCCTACCGACTCAGGATAACCTGCCTTATGACGATGGTGAACCCATGGAAACTGAAAGACACCGTAAACAAATGGAATTGTTAATCACTACCCTTGAACCTTGGTTAGTTGAACGTCAATTAGGTTATGTTAATGGTAACATGTTTGTTTACTATACCTTAGAACAACTTCGTCACTTGCATTTTAAAGGTCCAGACGTTTTCGTGGTATTAGATGTTCCACTGGGAGAACGTAAAAGTTGGGTGAGTTGGCAAGAAGGTAAAACGCCAGACATTGTTATTGAGTTACTTTCTGATAGTACTAAAAACTATGACAAAACTGAGAAGAAATTAGTTTATCAAAACCACTTAAAGGTAGCGGAATATTTTTGGTATGATCCATTCAATCCAACTGATTGGAAAGGCTTTCGGCTCATGGGCAGAACCTACCAAGAAATAAGCTTGGATGCGCAACAACGCTTGATTAGTCAAGAACTAGGCTTAGCACTCGTACGTTGGTCAGGAACTTTCCATCAAGTTCAGGCCACTTGGCTACGGTGGGCAACTTTAGAAGGAGAACTTTTATGGCTGCCCGAGGAAGCAGAAAAACAACGAGCCGATCAAGAAGCCCAAGCTAGACGTGAAGCCGAAGCCGAAATTTTCAGATTGAAGGCTTTATTGGCTGAGAAATCATCATAAACAGATCATACTATCGCCTAAGCACGGGGTTAGTTTAATAACTAAACTCTCATTAAAAATGAGAGTAACAACATTAAAATTAAATAACTTATTCTACCAACATGCAGTGAATGATATGAAAGTTGCACAGTATTAAAACAAAACTACAACAGCTAGATTATCAGTTACACTGCATAGTAATAAACATTGAAACAAATAACGTCAACTACCCCGCCCTCAAGGGTGGAGCTTATAAAGGCTAGGTTGACCAGACTAAGCCGCTAGTAGTAGTGGCTACGCCATATCGAGGTCGTTAAGACTTACCAGCAGATGCTTCCTGAGTCTGCTGCTCTAAAAGACTTTAATCAAGCTGGGGCAAGGTAAAACCCCGAAGGTTTTAGTCGTTGTTCCTAAAGAACCAGAGCCGCTGTATGGCATTGTCGAAGGGAGATTGTGAGCAATCACAACGTCACTAGGTGCGTAAGCACATTTGGAGTTAAACATGGCCGTGTTTGTATTAGACCAACAGAAAAAACCGTTAATGCCCTGCCCAGAAAAGCGAGCCAGACGGTTGCTAGAGCGTGATCGTGCCGTGGTGGTGAAGCGGTATCCGTTCGCTATTCGGTTAAAAGACCGTGTGGGTGGCGAACTACAGCCTATTCGAATCAAGCTAGACCCCGGCAGCAAGCAGACTGGCATTGCTATCGTGCGCGAAAGCCAAGGGGTTGATCCTGAAACGGGCGAAATAACCAGCAAAATCAGCGTATTCAACTTGTTGCAACTCCATCATCGTGGCTTGACGATTAGTAAAAATTTAACCTCACGTTGTGCCATGCGTAGACGCAGAAGAAGCAACTTACGTTACCGTGGAGCACGATTCGATAATCGTACTAAACCAAAAGGTTGGTTAGCTCCTTCACTACAGCATCGCGTAAATACAACAATTAACTGGGTTAATAAACTACAACGATTCGCACCAATTGCTACACTTTCTCAAGAGTTAGTACGGTTTGATCTGCAGCAAATAGAATCACCAGAAATCAGTGGGGTTGAGTATCAACAAGGCGAACTGCAAGGCTACGAAGTACGTAAATACTTGTTGGACAAGTGGGACAGAAAGTGTGCTTATTGTGGCGTTGAGCAGGTACCACTAGAAATTGAACATATTGTGCCTAAATCTGCTGGCGGCAGTAATAAAGTGAGCAACCTCACTTTAGCATGTAGACCTTGCAATCAAAAGAAAGGCAGTCAAGCCCTTGATATTTTTTTAGCTAACAAGCCTGAATTGTTGCAAAGAATCAAGGCACAAGCCAAGAAGCCACTAAAAGATGCCGCAATCGTGAATAGTACTCGCTGGGCATTAGCTAACGCACTCAAAACAACAAGGTTACCGGTGGAATTAGCTAGCGGTGGTAGAACCCAGTTTAATCGAGTCCGCTTGGACATTCCCAAATCTCATGCGCTAGATGCGGCTTGTGTTGGTGTAGTCGAGGCGGTGCAAGATTGGAATAAGCCCATTTTAGAAATTAACTGCGCTGGCAGAGGTCGTTATCAACGGACTCGCTTGGATAAGTTTGGCTTTCCAAGAGGTTATTTGATGCGAAAGAAATCGGTGTTTGGCTTTCAAACGGGCGATATAGTTAAAGCCGTGGTGACTAAAGGCAAGAAGGTTGGTGAGTATGTTGGACGGATTGCAATCCGGGCGAGTGGCCACTTCGATATAACTACCGGTGACGAGAAAGTCTCAGGAATTAGCTACAAGTATTGCCAAATGATTAGCCGTAACGATGGTTATGGCTATTTTTTACAACCAAAGGCGGTAAGAAGACTGGCTACGCCAGTCGCACTATCCCTCCCCGCCCTAAAGGACGGGGTATCCCGCGCATTTTGATGAAAGTTCCAGAGTATAGCAACTAACTTACTCTATATGAAAGGAAAGGCACTCTACTTTTACTAAATTAAACGAGAAGTATCAATGTTAGAGACAACTGTTCCCCACAACATTAGTACACTAACTAATGAGAGATGTGAAGACATGCCTTCGTTAAATCATAGCTATATTTGTCTTCAAATTATGAAGCAACTCTTACTAAACGAAAAAATTGAACCGCTACCAGAGCTTACTTTGGATATTGCCAATGGATTAACTCCGGATATTTCGGTATTTCCTAAAAGTAAAATTCAACCTAACCTATTTCATGATGTGCCTCGGTTTCAAGAAAAGCCGATCTTGGCGATAGAAGTAGTCTCTTCCAGTCAAACCATTCAGGAAATGTTACAAAAAGCCACACATTTAGTTAATGAGGGTGTTAACGCGGTTTGGACGGTAGAACCTTATACGAGAACAGTCTTTATTACCACTCAACAAGAAGAAAATTTATTTCATGAAAATTTAGTTGAGACTGAAGGTATTCAGGTCGATTTTTCTAAAGTTTTTCTTACCTGGACAAGCAATTAGCCAGGTAGGCGGGTGCTACCCGCTACTTTGTTTTTAAACAATCTATAAATTCATTAACTAAACTTGAAAAGGTTTCAGCTTGAATATTTTCTGGTTTGTTACTGGTTGTGTGGCAGTGGTTAAGATAGCTGATAATACCGGAATAAATAGACTGCTTTGCTGGTTGGTAATCAGCGGGTGCTAAACCCACTTTTTTTAACATCTCCGTTGCAAAAGCGGGGATGAGCACTTTCATATAGACCACATTTTTAAAAAATGTATTAATATTATCAGTATTTTCGGCTGGACCGACATCAATAATCACCGCAGGTAATACATTTTCTATTTTGATATCATCAGCTTGAATAATAAATTGTGCGGGTTTTAAATCAACAATAGTTCTACCAACCAGTTCTTTGTTATGATTGTATTGCACAGTAAATAACCAACTTTGTAGTAGTGCACAACAAATATCGCGAATCGCGGCGATTTTATAATCCCCTTGAAACTCATGGCGTTCCAATATTTTTCTACCATCATAACCAACTATAAAATCACCAATGGTGATGGCATTAATGCCCAAATTGACCAATAACCGTTTTAATTCCCGATCTTCAATATAGGAAAACTGATTAAGAGAGTGTAGCTGTTCATTCTCGGTTATCCGTTTGGTGGATTGCAGTGGGAATCTGGTCCAGATTCCTCTAATCGTTATGCTGGTTTTGGCTTTTTGGGAGAATTCTTGGTAAAGGTTGATTTCATCGATTAAAATGCTGACCAATTTTTGATCATAAATTTCTAAGTTGGTTTGATATTCTTCAGCACTCGCGTATACTTTTTGGTCATCTTTCATTTTGCCTACATTGTTGTACATCCGGATCGCAAAAATCCACGGGCGAGTGTTTTCAACGACACCAAAGACACCAAACACAAATTTAGAAGCGCCCGCACCAGCGGCTTCAACTTGGAAAGCTTCGATTTTGGCAAATTCACGGTTATCATACCCGCTTAATAGTTGGTGATAATAAAGTTGTAAAAATTGGGTAATAGCCGCTTCCATATCGGCTTGGATACAAGTATAACCCCCATAGTCTCTTATGAGTTCTTGATGGTCAATTTTAATTGTTAAAGTTTTCAGGTGATTTATCTCTTAATATAATCAATTTCGGACGAATGCTTCTTGGTGATACGATTCCAATTAAAATTGGCCACTCCAAAAAAGAAACAGAGCCTGGTAAGCGTAACCCGTTTGGACAATATTATTAGGCTAATAAGCGATTAAGCACGCGATGTAGGCAACTTTGTTGCGATTGTAACCGCGGTGTTCTAATAACCGGTTTCGATTTATCGTATACTGTTACTAAATCAAGCACAATACAACCATTGAAAAAATTGATAACGGTAGTCAACGGCACTTTAGTTTTAGTTGCAATCGTAATCAAATCACTGGTATTGTGGAGCATAAAAGCGGTTAATACCATAAAATCTTCTTGATAAGGTAAATCAATAGAATTTGGCCAACGGTTGAGACGCACCGGGGTTTTGATTGAGTAACCGTTGATCAATCGACCATGAGAAGCCTG
The DNA here is from genome assembly GCA_000828835.1 of Thioploca ingrica. Classification (GTDB taxonomy): domain Bacteria; phylum Pseudomonadota; class Gammaproteobacteria; order Beggiatoales; family Beggiatoaceae; genus Thioploca; species Thioploca ingrica. Next base: position 4,174,222 of record AP014633.1, on the reverse strand, counting down.
TAAGGTACTAAGCCATAAGAAAGTTTCAATTCGATACATGGTTAACTGCGTGGTTCGTACTTGGGCTTCCAGTTCTGCCACTGACAAGTCAACATATTTAATATCCTTACTGTGTGCACCCAAGCAAGCTTGTTGAGTCACCGTTAACTGGTTGGGATTAAAAGCGGTTGTAAAACAACGTCTTTGGGTCGGTAACACATAAACGGGTGGTAAATGACCACAATTAAATCGGCGAGGTTGATTCAGGTATAAAGTCCCTTGGAGTAAGCCCAGTAAATACCAACTGGGTTCAAAGGAAGCCGGTGATGACCGCATTCTCTGCAATTTTTCAGTTGACAGCCGCTTGAATAGTTCCACTAGTTGAAGTCTACTTAATGGCTTTTCTAAAAACCAGAGAGTTTGATAAAAATTTCGCCATGAAAAAGCGACTAAGATTTTATTGTCTTGGTAGTTTCGCCAAAACTGCCGTCCTTCCTGTTTATCAACATCCACTAAAATGGCATCAGCGGTTTCGTGTTCACGCAAAATCCATTTATTAGTCAAGCAGCTATTGATCTGTTCCAGCATCAAATCTAAAAGATACCGATTATTACCACTTACTGCATAAGTAGCCAACTGCCAATTCATATTTTCCTTTTCTCCTTATTCCGGTTAAGAAAAAATTTTTTCCGGTGCTGAGCATAAGTGAGTTATATTTTTACGGAAAGAGGTTACCAATCAATTACAGGCAAGTTATTTTGTGTAACAATTGGTTACCCTAAGTAACTAAAGGTAAGGAAATAAATAATGGAGAAACAACGCCAACAGTTATTGATAGTTGATGATGATCAATCATTTTGCCAAATCATTAAAGACTATTTGAGTTCGCAAGGATTTGATATCGTTGCTGTTCATGATGGGATAGCGATGAAGCACTATTTATCTGATCATACCGTGGATTTAATTATTCTTGATGTGATGTTACCGGGTGAAAATGGATTTTCACTGGCTCGGCAATTACGCGCTGACAATCATCAACAACCGATTATCATCTTATCCGCCGCTGGAGATGAAGTTGACCGGGTAGTTGGTTTAGAAATTGGTGCGGATGACTATGTGACTAAACCCGTTAGCTTACGAGAATTATTAGCGCGGGTGCGAACCCATTTGCGGCGGTTTCAATCGGTACCCATGACTTCAACCCAACCGGCTGTGAACCCAGCCAGTTACACTTTTGGACCTTTTACCTTGAATACGATCACTCATCGGTTAATGAAAGCGGCGAGCGAAATTAATATTACCAATGCCGAATATCATTTGCTGTTGGCTTTGGTCACGCATTCCAATCAAGTACTTAATCGGGATCAGATCATGAATTTGATAAGCGGTCATGATCATATGCCTTTTGATCGCAGTATTGATGTCAAAATTAGTCGCTTAAGAAATAAAATTGAAACGGATCCGGCAGCGCCGGTTTATATTCGCACGATTCGGGGGGAAGGTTATCTGTTTTCTCCACAAGGCTAAGCCGCGCTATTAAGATAACCAAGCCTTAATGGTCGCTGCTAACCCTTTGAAGCTAATTGGCTTACTTAAGTAATCGTTGGCGCCAGCTTCTAAACAACGTTCTTTATCATGAGGTTTGGCTAAGGCAGTTAAGGCAATAATGGGGATTTCAGCAATTTCGGTATCGGCTCTAATTCGACGGGTTGCTTCTAAGCCATCCATTTCTGGCATTTGGACATCCATTAAAATGAGATCTGGGTGAGTTTCTCTTGCTTTCTCAATAGCTTGTAATCCATTATGAGCTAAAACAACTTGATAACCTTTCGCCTGCAGATAATCCGCTATAGTTTCCGTCATAATTTGATTGTCATCCGCGAGCAAGATAACGAATTCATCAGCAGGAATGGCTTCGGTTTGAGTCGGTGGTGGTGTTACTGATTCATCAATAGGAAAAGCCGTAAATGAATTCGTTGTCGATTGCCAAGGTAAAGAAACCATAAAACAGCTACCCTGCCCGGAATCACTCGTCACCGAGATACTACCCCCATGCATTTCGACTAGCCGATAAACCAAAGCTAATCCTAAGCCAGTCCCTTCATGTTGTCGGTTTAATCCCCCATCTAATTGGACAAAAGGTTTAAACAGATAACGCATATCTTCGGCGGTTATACCAATTCCGGTATCGGCGACACTTAAGTTAACGACTTGTTGTTCAGTATCTCCTTTGATTTCCAACCGGACGGTTCCGCCGCTGGGAGTAAATTTGATAGCATTACCTAATAAATTCAGCAAGATTTGCTTGAGATAACGTTCATCTGCTTGAACAGTGAGAATATTGGAATCAAAAACCGCTTGTAATTTAACCTGTTTCTTATAGGCTAATTCTTTTACCAACCGTAAACAACTTTCACCAACCCAGTTAGCCGAAACCGGAATGAGGTCTAATTTGATCTTACCCGCTTCGATTTTAGCTAATTCTAAGATGTCATTAATCAGCGTCAGTAAATGGCGACCACTTTCTTCAATGGTGTGAACTGATTTAGCCTGTTGGACATTAAGCGGACCATAAATACCCTCTTGTAACACCTCAGACATCCCTAAGATCGCATTGAGCGGCGTACGCAATTCATGGCTCATGTTGGCAAGAAATTCATCTTTGAGACGGGCAGCGCGCGCTAATTCGGCATTGGCTAAGCGTAATTCCTCAGTTCGCTGCGATAAATGGCGGGTTAACAGATCCAGTTGATTATTTTTTTCTTGCAATTGAGTATTTTGCAGTTGCAATTGTTGTTGCAATTGACTGATACGTAAGTGTGTTTTAATCCGCGCTAACACTTCTTCTTGTTCAAACGGTTTAGTGATGTAATCGACCGCACCCAGTTCAAATCCTTTGACTTTGTCGACCGTATCAGTTAAAGCCGTCATAAAAATAATCGGAATATCATGCGTAACCGGATTGGCTTTAAATCGCCGACAGGTTTCAAAACCATCTAATTCGGGCATGAGAATATCTAACAAAATTAAATGCGGTTGCGCTTTCTCAACTTTAGCTAAAGCACTTTTGCCATCTTGAGCAATGAGTACTTCAAACCCGTGGTGAGAGAGAAATTCGTCCAATATCCCCAAATTAGCGGGCATATCATCTACAATGAAGATGATAAAATTTTGCTTTGTCATCCGTGTGTACCATTTCAGAAAAATTTGGCCGGTTCTCAGCGGTTAAGAGCATAACGCTGGCTAAAGCCATTATACTTCACTATAAATAGTGTTTAATTAAATTTTCTAGTTTAGCAATTTCATAATTCTTCGCCAAAAATTGTACTCTCTCAGCAAAAGGTTTTAACTTCTCATCTTGTTGAGCCAACTGCATGGCATGGGCACTGGTTTGACGAACATTACCGGTCATCATCAATTCATATAAAGTGACCGATTCTGGTGGTGAAGGGCCAACTAACTCCTCTCGATCGGAACCAGACGTTAAATTGAGAGGTAAGGTTGGCTGGTAATCTTTATATATCCAGTTTAATTGTAAATGTTTTTTTAAGGTTTTAAATAAGTGTTCCGTATGAATCGGCTTAGTAATAAAGGCTTGGAACCCCGCTGTTAGGCTTTCATATTGATATTGCTCAGAGACGGTAGCTGATATCGCAATGACGACGATTGAGTTAAGCTTAGCCGACCGCCGAACCCGGCGAATCAGTTCAAAACCATCCATCTCTGGCATGCGTAAGTCGGTCAGAATCGCATCGGGTAAATGTTTATAAGCCAAACGTAATGCCTGTTTACCCTGATTGGCTTCCAACAAACTAAACCCAACTGAATCCAGTAAATGGACTAAAATAGACCGATTTTCCCACTGATCATCGACAATAAGGATTTGACGAGGGTTACCTTCATAACCAATAATAGTTGGCGAAACCGGTGGCTGGGTAACCATTCCCTGGACTTCGGGCAGTTTAATTTCAAACCAGAAAGTACTCCCTTGTTCCATTTGACTTTCCACGAATAATTGTCCACCCATAATCTCGACAAGTCGCTTACTAATAGACAAACCCAAACCGGTACCTTCAATTTGTTCACGTTGATCACCAGCTTGTTGAAAGGGTTTAAAAATTTCGGTGAGATCAGCGGCTCCAATCCCTCTCCCCGTATCTCTGACCACAAAATTCGCTTGGTTATTACTATAACTGACTTGGAAATAAATCTGACCTTGTTGAGTAAATTTAACGGCATTGCTTAATAAATTCAATAATACTTGCCGGAGTTTTTTTTCATCGGCATGCACAAACGTAGGTAGAGTTGATAACGGTTCATATTGAAATTGCAAATCTTTTTGCTCAGCGCGCATTTTCATGAGATCGACAATGCTTTGTAAAAATTCCGTGAAATTAAACTCAATGGGCTCATCAGTTAATTTACCGGCTTCGATTTTAGATAGGTCTAGAATATCACTAATTAAAGTTAACAGATATTCGCCACTGCGTTGAATGATTTCTAGTCCTTCTCTTTGTTTACTATTCAATTCTTTGTGACGCAATAAAATTTGCGTGTAGCCTAAAATACCATTTAAAGGCGTTCGCAATTCATGGCTCATGTTCGCTAAAAATTGGCTTTTGGCTCGATTGGCTACTTCAGCCGCTTCTTTGGCTTTTTGTAAGCGAATTTCAAATTGTTTGCGTTCCGTAATATCCTGAACCAAAACGACAAAGTGATCGACGTTGCCATCCACATCACGGATACAATCGAACGCAATACTCGCATAAATCGTTTGCCCGTCTTTGCGAATATACCTTTTATCGAGGGTATAATGATTAATTTCTCGGGTAATCACGCGTTTAAATTGTTCAATATCAGCGGCAATATCTCCCGGATGTGTTAATTCTGCCCAATCCATATGACACAGTTCTTCACGTGAATAGCCCAGCATTTGACAAAATTTGTCATTCACTTGGATCAAACCTTGGGAGAGGGAAGAGGTAGCCATACCGATAAAAGGTTGTTCAAAATAGCGACGTAATCTTTCTTCACTATGACGTAAAGCCTCTTCTGCCTGCTTTTGGAGCGTTAGGTCCATGTGGGTTCCGATCATCCGCAGCGGCGTTCCTTGCGAATCCCAAATGCCAATCCCCCGCGTTAAAATCCAAATATAATACCCCTGTTTATGTTGCATCCGAAAAGTGACTTCATAAGTCGTTTGTTTTTTTTCTAGATAGGCGGTGATGGTGATCGAGATTTTCTCCACATCATCTGGATGTAACCGGGAAGTAAATTCTTGAAGTTGGTTGCTCATTTCCTCTTCCGTAAACCCGAGCATCTGTTTCCAACGGGGTGAGTAATACATTTGATTGGTTTCTAGATTCCAATCCCATAAACCTTCGTTAGTTCCCCGCATGGCTAAATTAAAACGTTCTTCGCTTTCGCGTAAGGCTTGTTCCATCTGCTTACGTTCAGTAATATCAAACCAGGCGCCGATAATATATTTTTTCTTATTTTCTGGACTGTTGACTAATCGTAACGTATCTAAAAACCATTTATAGGAACCATCCGCGACTTGCCAACGATATTCGTGTTGGTGATAGCCTTTTACAAATAAATTACCTATCTCACTCAAGATATTATTTTTATCCTGTGGATGAAGATGGGCTAGCCAAAACTGCGAGTCGCGCGTGAAATTTTCTGGATCATAACCGGTGACTGTTTTAGCCGTTGGTCCCATATAAGTCGCCACAAAATAGCCTTCCGGTTCACAGGTATACGGCACAATAGGCAATTGTTCTAAGATGAGAGATAATTGTTCTGTGGTGGTTCTAAGAGCCGCTTCAGTGCGTTTATGTTCAGTAATATCGATAAAAGTAATCAGTTTAGTCGGTTCTAGGTTCATTTTAAATGGGGCTACCGATAAATTTCCCCACCGTTCCGCTCCATCGGGTCTAATAAATTTAAGATCATAATGGAGTATAGCGACTTGATTATGGCTTGGCTCCGTTTCCCACTGAATAGCGAGGTGGCGAAAGTCCGGATGAATAATATCAAAGCCATTCATATTCATTAATTGTTCTTCGGTATAGCCTAAAAATTCTTGGGCGGCGGGGTTGGAATAAATAATTTTACCACGATTAGAAATGAGTATGCCCGCAGTCGTGGTTTGAGTGAGGGTTCGGAACTGTTCTTCACTTTGGCGGAGAGCGCGAGTTCTTTTGAGAACTTCATGTTCCAGAGTTTGATTATAGACTTTTAACAAGCGCTCAGCTTGTTTGCGTTCAGTAATATCTTGTCCAAAGCTAATGATATCACCACTCGATAAGCGAGTATGAATCCAGGAAACATCTAAAGTTCGACCGATGGGGCTAATTTGCTTAAAATCACACCAACGTGGATTAGACAAAGTGAGATAATCTAAAACCCGTTGAGCATCATTTTGATCGGGATAGAATTCTTTTAATAAATCTTTGCCCTTGAGGTCTTCTAAACCACAATCCCAAACGCGTTCCCATTCGTGGTTAATCCATTGAATCTGACCCTGAGCATCATGTAACCCGATCATAATTGGAATATTATCAACAATCGTTTGTAATATCTCTTTTTGTTGCTTAAGTGCGGCTTGTGCTTGGTTACGTTCGGTGATTTCATGTTCTAATTTACTGTTATATTCATTGAGTTGATTTCTATAAGTCGCAATGGCAATGGACATATTCTCCATATCACGGGCTAATTGACCTAATTCATCATTACGGTAAAGCGGAATGTCTATTAAGGGTTGTTGTAAGGCAATGTTAGAGGCAGCGGTTTTCAAAGTGGCGATAGGTAACAGTAAATAATAATGAGATAAAAATAACATTAATACAATTGTACCCAGTGCATACAAGGTAGCCACACTGAACGTGGTGCGGTAGATGATATTAGCCGCACTGGTAACCTCTCGCTCTGGAACCGTACAAAAAATAACCCAATTCCAAGGTTCAAACCGGTAAGCCACATAAAGTACTTGTTGTTGAGGAAAATAACCGGAAAACAATTCCGAGGAATTTTTGGCCACGATTTGTTGGGCTAGGCTTTTCCAAGGAGTTAATTGAGTTAAATCACTGGTTTGAGAAGAAAATAAGGGATAACCTTCGCCGTGTAAAACGAATAAGTTGGGACGTATAGTTTTCGTACTAGCCGTTTCTTCCTCAATTTCTTTCATAACGCGTTGGTGATATTGGCGACGAGCTAATTCGATATGTTCTAAGTTTAAAACTTTGGATAATCGATACCAGCGTTGTAAATGAACGGCGTAGATTTTAACAATCAACTCGAGATAATGAATAGTTTCCCCGTATAATGAATTTCGAGCTTGTTGGGATGACCATAATCCCAAACCAAAAATAGCTGTTAATATTAAAGGAAGTACGATGAGTAAAATTTTAGTTTGTAACTTCATAGTCGTATCTTGCATGGGTTAAAAGCAAACCGGTTACCCCCCCGACCAACAAAAATATCATGCCAACAGAAGAAACAAATGGCTTCACATGCTAAACCGATTATTTAAATTTCCAGTTGACCGTGTTTACGTTTAATAGTGGAAGCTATTGTTAATAATAGCTGAGTGAGAAGAAATATTGGGCTTAACTCCCCTCCCAATTTACTCCGCTGAAAAAATGGCCACAGTCGCTTTAGGACAAAATTGCGCCAAGCTAAACTGGCTTTCACCGATTGAGTTGATTGCTGCAATCCAGCAATTTATTTTGCGCGAGTGATTAACACAGTAAATCAGTAATGGCCGCTCGTTCTTGTTCTAGCTCCTGTTGTGAAGCCTGCATTCTCGCGTGACTCAATTCATTGATTTCCAAAGCTGGAACAATGTGATATTCACCGTCTTTAATCGTGACTGGAAAGGAATAGATTAATTTTTCGGCAATCCCATAACTACCGTCACTCGGAACCGCCATACTCACCCAAGCATCCGTTCCACTTACCCAATCACGCAGATGCGCCATAGCAGCAAAAGCGGCAGAAGCAGCACTCGATTTACCACGAATATTGATAATCGCCGCGCCACGTTGCTGAACACTCGGGATAAAATCATGGTTAATCCAATTTTGGTCAACTAAGGCAAGCGCTGACTGATTATGAACCAAGGCATGATTGATATCCGGATATTGCGTGGCTGAATGATTACCCCAAATAATAACTTGGTTAATTGCGGTCACCGGAACACCGAGCTTAATGGCTAACTGACTTACCGCACGGTTATGGTCAAGACGGGTCATGGCTGAAAATTGTTGGGGAGATAAATTCGGCGCGGATTGCATCGCAATGTAGGCGTTGGTATTCGCCGGATTACCTACCACTAACACTTTGACCCGTGGATTAGCATATTCATTGAGTGCTTTACCTTGAACGGTAAAAATATCACCATTCACTCGTAATAAATCATTTCTTTCCATACCCGGACCGCGCGGTCTAGCGCCAACCAATAAAGCATAGTCTACATCCGTAAAAGCCACCTTAACCTCTTCTGTCATCACAATATCTTGTAACAGTGGATAAGCACAATCTTCTAATTCCATAACGATACCTTTTAAGGCATCTAAAGCATTGGGTATTTCTAGTAAATGTAAAATAACCGGTTGGTCAGTTCCCAACATTTCACCCGCAGCAATCCGAAAAGCTAAAGCATAAGCAATTTGACCGGCACCCCCGGTAATGACAATACGGACTGGTTTTTTCATGAAGATTTTTTCCTCAGTAAGTTGGTTTTTTATCGATATTAATATAAAAATTAAATAATCCCTACCCATTGAAATCAGCAAAAATAGTGGCTTAACTTATTTCTGAATGCAGAGCAATAAACTGTCATTGTAATTGGTTATGAGACTCTGAGTAAGGGAAATAAATATAAATAAAACTATCCTGATTACATCAATAGAGAAAATCAATATAATATTATTTTATAAAAGTAAATAAAATAAAATTATATTCTATTAATAAATAGAATCTTGATTTCAAGCTTAAATTAAGTAACCCAAAATTTTCATCAACTTAATTTCATTAACCAGAATTTATCAAAATGACTCATCATTCTTATTTATATAATGCTGCTTTTATTGATGATTTGTATGAAACTTACTTAATTAATCCCACCTTAGTTGGTCAAGAGTGGCGGGATTATTTTGTGCAGTTGCAATATGAACAACCTTTATCACATCCAGAAATTCCTCATGCGCCCATTCAAGCTGAATTTCTACAACTCTATTCTATTCCTATCCGCAATCGGCGTGTGAACCATTTCGGTGCTAACGATGAAACGCTGGGATTATTTGCCAAAAAACAAACGGCGGTGTTACAACTCATTAATGCGCACCGTTTTCGCGGACATCAACAAGCTAATTTAGATCCGTTACAATTGCAAGAACGTCCGGTTGTGGAAGAATTATACCCAGAGTATTATGGTTTGACTTCGGCGGATATGGAAACCGTATTTAATGCGGGTTCTTTATATAGTGTTACTAAAGACACTTTATCCAATATTATTAAACGAATAAAAACCATCTATTGTGGCACTATTGGTGCTGAATATATGCACATCACCGATACTAAACAAAAACGCTGGATCCAAGAACGTTTAGAAGGCTCATTAGCGAAACCCAATTTTATGAGTGAAACTAAACTCAATATTTTGGAACGTTTGACCGCAGCACAAGGGTTAGAAGAATTTTTACATACCAACTATGTTGGACAAAAACGTTTTTCCCTCGAAGGTAGTGAAAGTCTGATTGCACTGTTAGATGAACTCATCCAACATGCGGGTGCTGAAGGTGTTAAAGAGATCATTATTGGCATGGCGCATCGTGGCCGTTTAAACGTATTAGTTAACGTTTTAGGTAAACGTCCTAAAGATCTCTTTTCAGAATTCGAAGGCAAAGTTACCCCCACGAGTGGTTCCGGAGATGTCAAATATCATCAAGGTTTTTCTTCAGATGTGATGACCCCGGGTGGACTGGTTCATTTAGCATTGGCATTTAATCCTTCTCACTTAGAAATCATTAATCCGGTGGTTGAAGGTGCCGTCCGTGCGAGACAAGATCGGCGTGGTGATAAATTGCGTAATGAAGTATTACCGGTATTAATTCATGGTGATGCCGCTTTTGCCGGACAAGGTGTTATCATGGAAACGCTTAATTTATCTCAAACCCAGGGTTATAGTACTGGGGGAACGGTTCATATTATCATTAATAATCAAATTGGTTTTACCACCAGTGATCCGTTAGATTCTCGCTCGACCTTATATTGCACCGATGTCGCTAAAATGGTACAAGTGCCGATTTTTCACGTCAATGGCGATGATCCCGAAGCGGTTTTACTGGTGACTAAATTAGCCTTTAATTATCGAACCGCTTTTCATAAAGATGTGGTGGTTGACATGGTTTGTTATCGTCGACAGGGACATAACGAAGCCGATGATCCGGTGGGGACTCAACCCATTATGTATCGAAAAATTAGTCAACATCCTTCTACTCAAACTATTTATGCGCAACAGTTAGTTAACGAAGGCATTATCGGTCCAGAAGAGAGCGAAACCTTATTACAACAATATCGCGCTGCTTTAAAAAGTAAAGAGGTTGTCTCCCGCCCAGTGACTAAAGCTTTTGAGCATGGTATCGATTGGAAACCTTATCTTGATACGCATTGGACTATCCCCGTTGATACCCACCTGAGTCTGGAAACTTTTCAAAATTTAATCACCAAACTCACCACCATACCCGCCGACTTTAAACTTAACCGCGGAGTTGCTCGGCTAATACAAGCCCGTCAGCAAATGGGCAAAGGTGAATTACCCCTGGATTGGGGTTGTGCAGAAGCCTTGGCTTATGCTAGCTTACTCGTAGAAGGTTACCCGATACGGTTATCCGGTCAAGACAGTGCGCGAGGCACCTTTGCGCATCGCCATGCCGTATTACATGATCAAGAAACGGGTGAAACTCACTTACCTTTACAGCATTTAGCGGCTGAGCAAGCTAAATTTTTAGTGATTAATTCCTTACTCTCAGAAGAAGCTGTCTTAGCTTTTGAATATGGTTATAGTGCTTCGGAACCGGAAACTTTAGTTTTATGGGAAGCGCAATTTGGCGATTTTGCTAATAATGCCCAAGTGGTGATCGATCAATTTATTAGTTCCTCAGAAGCAAAATGGCGACGCTATTGTGGTTTAGTCATGTTACTGCCTCACGGTTATGATGGACAAGGACCGGAACATTCTTCTGCACGGTTAGAACGTTACTTACAACTCTGCGCCGAAGATAACATTCAGGTCTGTGTCCCCAGTACCCCAGCGCAATTTTTTCACCTGTTGCGACGACAAATACGCCGTACCTACCGTAAACCGCTCATTGTGATGACCCCCAAAAGTTTACTACGTCACAAGTTGTCAGTTTCACCCCGGGAAGATTTTACTCATGGAGAATTTAAAACGGTCATTGATGAAGTAGCCGACATCAACCCAGAAAAAGTGGAACGACTTCTCTTTTGTAGCGGTAAAGTCTATTTTGATCTGGTCGAAGCTAGGCAAACTCATGGTATTGACCATATTGCTATTATTCGGTTAGAACAACTCTACCCTTATCCGAAGGTAGCGGTAACCCAGTTATTGGAACGTTACCCCCATGTGGAACATCGCGTTTGGGTACAAGAAGAATCCCGTAATCAAGGCGCTTGGTGGTACATGCGTGCCCATATGGATGTTAACTGGGGTTATCAAGGAGGTCGGATTGAATATGCTGGACGACCTTCCTCGGCGTCACCAGCGACTGGCTATTTAAGTGTTCACCGTCAACAACTCCAACAATTGATTAACGATGCTTTACAACTCAACCCACCGAGTAACTCATAAAGGAAGAATTCGTGTCTATTTTTGAAGTCAAAGTGCCCGTATTGGCGGAGTCGGTTGCTGAAGCAACCTTATTAACTTGGTACTTTCAGCCGGGCGATGCTATTAAAGAAAATGATAAATTAGTTGAAATTGAAACGGATAAAGTCGTTTTAGAAGTCGTTACTCCTCATACCGGGGTATTAAAAGAAATTCTCAAACCCGGGGGAGAAAACGTTTTTAGTGGCGAAGTCATCGGTTACATTGATACCAGTGGTGCTCCTCTCACGACGCCGCCACCGCACCTCGAATCAGCAACGACCACCTCACCCCCGGTCATACCGGTTAAAACCAGCCCGGCGGTTCGTAAAATTGCCGCCGAACAAGGTATCGAACCGTGGGCGGTTCCACATCAAGGCGACCGGGTTACCAAAGCCGATCTATTAAGGCAATCTCCACAACCTTGGTCAATTCAGGAAAAACCCAGCTCACCGATCATTGCCGAACCCACCAGAACTTCCCCAGCTTTAAGAGGAACAACGGCGGATACCTTAGGACGTCCGGAAGAACGAGTACCGATGACACGCTTGCGCAAGCGCGTTGCCGAACGGTTACTTGCCGCTCAACATCATCATGCGATTCTCACGACTTTTAACGAAATCAATATGCAAGCCGTGATGGACTTACGGCAAAAACATCGGGAAGCGTTTGAAAAGAAACATAATGTGAAACTGGGTTTCATGTCGTTTTTCACCAAAGCGGTCGTCATGGCCTTACAACGATTTCCGATTATTAATGCGTCTACCGAAGGGGATGATATTATTTATCATGGTTACTACGATATTGGTATTGCCGTCAATTCATCCCGTGGATTAGTGGTTCCCATTTTACGTGATGTTGATATTTTATCTTTTGCCGAAATCGAAAAAAATATTGCTAATTTTGCTCAACGTGCCCGTGATGCGCAACTCAGTATAGAAGAATTGAACGGGGGTACCTTTAGTATCACTAACGGTGGCGTATTTGGTTCGATGTTGTCAACGCCGATCTTAAACCCACCCCAAAGCGCCATTTTGGGTATGCACAATATCGTCGAACGCCCCATCGCTGAAAATGGGCAAGTTGTTATTCGTCCCATCATGTATGTGGCTTTATCTTATGACCATCGCTTAATCGACGGACGTGATGCCATACAGTTTCTCATGGCGATCAAAAATGCGATAGAAGACCCGGCTCGTTTACTATTAGATATTTAACCAGAGTAAAAAATCATGGCAGATTATAATGTTATCGTAATAGGTGCCGGTCCGGCCGGTTATGTGGCAGCTATTCGTTGCGCTCAATTAGGCATGAAAACCGCCTGTGTGGATAACTGGGTTAACTCCGAAGGGAAACCGTCATTAGGTGGGACTTGTCTTAATGTTGGCTGTATTCCTTCTAAAGCCCTACTGGATTCTTCCCACCATTATTATTTTATGCAAAAACAAGCCGCTCAACATGGTATTCAGTGCGAAGGTTTAACCATCGATATTGCCGCCATGCAAGCGCGAAAAGATAAAATCGTCAAAACCTTAACCCAGGGCATTGTCGGGTTGTTTAAAAAAAATCAAGTCACCTTTATTCATGGACAAGGGCGTTTAGTCAGTAGCAATGAAGTTGAAATTATTGTTCCGCAAGTAAATGCTCAAATTGTTAGCGCTGACTATATTATTATTGCGACCGGTTCGGTACCCACAACGCTGCCCATGGCACCGATTGATAAGCAATTCATCGTTGATTCAACCGGCGCCTTAGCTTTTAATACCGTTCCGCAACGTTTAGGTATCATTGGTGCGGGTGCCATTGGTTTAGAACTCGGTAGTGTGTGGAATCGATTAGGTAGCCAAGTCACTATTCTGGAAGCCTTACCGGAATTTCTCGCCGCTGCTGACCGTAAAATAGCCGCCGCTGCCTTTAAAGAACTTAATAAACAAGGACTTAACATTAAACTCCATACTCAAGTCACTTCAGCCAGTGTCGCTAACAATGAAATCACTATCACCTATCAAGATAACCAGGAACAAAAACAACTCTGTGTGGATAAATTAGTTGTGGCGGTTGGGCGCAAACCGAACACCGACGGATTAAATACCAAAGCGGTGGGTATCAGAATGGATGAACGTGGCTTTATTCAAGTCGATCAATCTCGGCAGACGGATATACCTGGAATTTATGCGATTGGTGATGTCATTGGTGGGCCAATGTTAGCTCATAAAGGTTCAGAAGAAGGCATCATGGTCGCAGAACGTTTAGCCGGTCAAAAGAGTGAAATGTCCTATAAAACAGTTCCTTGGGTTATCTATACTGCACCGGAACTCGCTTGGGTGGGTCAGACTGAAGAACAACTCCAAGCCGCCGGAATTGAATATAAACTGGGCCAATTTCCCTTTGCTGCGAGTGGGAGAGCTAAAGCACAGGGCGATACCAATGGCATGGTGCGCATTTTAGCTCATGCTCATACCGATCAAATTTTAGGCGTACACATTTTAGGTCTCTCGGCTTCCGAACTGATTGCCGAAGCCGTAGTCGCCATGGAATTTGAAGCCAGTGCCGAAGATTTAGCTCGCACTATTCATGCGCATCCGACTTTAGCAGAAGCCATCCATGAAGCGGCGTTAGGCGTAGATGAGCGAATGATTCATGCTTAATTGGGTAGAATGAAGCGTAGCGGAATCGAGGGAGAGTATAATCTTTTCCTGGATTCCACTGTGTTCCATCCAGGCTACTGGCTTAATTATTAAGATAAAAACAACTGAAACCCATTATTATGATTGAACCTAAACAACTTGAAATCATCATTACTGAGAAAAGAAACCATCTCCGAACTGACCGACTTGACATGTCTTTTGGTGAATTAATTAATTTATATGAAGAAGGGACTCTATTTATAAATCCTGAATATCAAAGATCTTTTAGATGGGATAAAGTGAGACAAACCAAATTTATAGAATCCATTTTATTGGGTATCCCAGTCCCACCGATTTTTATTGCCGAGGATAAGAATGCCAAATGGGAATTAGTTGATGGACTACAAAGAATTTCCACAATTCTGGCTTTTTTTGGAATCTTAAAAAATGTGCCGGAGACAAAAAATAACCTTTACTTAACGCCAGGAGGAATTGTTAGAGAGCTTGAAGGTTATACTATTAATAATTTATCCCCACTTTTGAAATTTACTATCAAACGAGCCGTGTGTCGAGTGGAGATTGTTAAATGGGATAGTATAGTGGATATGCGTTACGAACTGTTCAATCGTCTCAATACCTTAGGAGAACCTTTATCTGAGCAAGAAATTAGAAATTGTATCTTCAGAGAGGATGGCAACGAATTTAATCAGCTCCTCATTGACATTGGTAACAGCGATGATTTTAAAAATATTATTCGACCCACCGACAAACAGATTGACCAAATGTATTGTCAGGAATTGGTCTTAAGATTCTTTACCTTAAAGCACTGTGGGTGGGATTTTGTCACTATCCAAGATCACCTGACCCAATTTATGGAAAAAGTAACTAAAAAGGAACTTAGTTTTGATGTTAATCATGAACAGCAACATTTGCTTAAGCTAATAACTTATCTAAAGCAACATGCTAATGACCAAATCTTCAGAGCAACTAACGGTAACTTCGCGCCAGCCTACTATGATATCGTCATGTTGGGTCTCGATATTTTTTATGATAGGTATAAAGATAAACCCGAGCTGTTTATTCAAAAAGTAAAGCAAGCTAAAGAAGAAGCGACTTTTGATAAAGTAGCAACCTATTCATCAAGTAAGAGGACAAAACAACGAATTGAAACCGCTTTGGAAATTCTCGGCAAATGATTGCAAAAATCATAGAAGAAATTAAGCAAGAAAATGAGTGGAGAGAAAAAGATTTCTCCAAAATAAAATATATCTATTACCAATTATCAGATGATAATCAAGTACTGTTTTTGCGAATGAGTATTCCGTACATTTATGCCCATTGGGAAGGATTTGTTATTGATTCTTTGAAGAAAATTCTAGCTCATTTTAACCAATTAAAATTGCAGCATCATCAAGTAAAAATTAATATTTTTGTCTTAAGTCTTCAAGAAAAATTTGATTATTTAAAAGGCAAACAATCTTTTGAACAAAAGTGTCAATTCTCAGAAAATTTTCTTCTATTTCTTAATCAACAATTAAAATTTGACAAGCATATTAATACTCAAGCAAATTTAAACTTTGATGTTTTAAAAGACTTATGTCAACTCTTTGGATTGAATGTAGATAAATTTGCTCAATATAGAGCAAAAATCAATAAATTAGTTAGTATTAGAAATCATATTGCTCATGGTGAAAATAGTTACATTTTAAGTCTGGAAAATATCGAAGAATATATTAACCTCGTCAATGAATTAATTTTAAAATTAGCAGAAGAACTTGAGGAATATTTACAAAAAGAAAAATATTTGAAATCCGGGTAGCGAGTGTAGCCGGAACTACGCCACACACAATTCAAGGAGGTAGCAATTCCCCTTCCTGATTTCGGGTTGCTATCAAGAAAGCCCAACCTCAAGAATCCCTTAAATTTAAATATCAGAAACGGATGCTCATAAGCTGGAGGGACTCTAATGAAATCCTTTTCCAAATGGACGATTGAAGATGTCGAAGAAACGTTTCAGTTGGTGTTACAAAAAAATCATGAACAGTTAACCGCCTGGATAATACCTCATCAGGACACTTCACGAGAAGAAGAGCAGCAATTAATACAATTACGCGACAAAAGTTGTTAGATCATGTTTGGGACTGGAATGAAGAAGAATTAAAGGTCTATTTTATTATTCCACTCTTGAATCTGGTCAATTTTGAGCAAGAATATTATAAACCCTTTTTAGATCGAGAGTTATCTATGACTTTTCATGATGAAATCATCTCCGGCAGGGTTAATTTTTTGGTAGCCGGTGGCAAACGCTCGCCAAAACGGCCATTCTTTTTCATCCATGAATATAAAAAAGAACGTGATTCTTCAGATGATCCCTTAGGACAACTGATGATTGCGATGGTCACAGCTCAACACTTAAATAATGATGGGCATCCCGTGTATGGCACCTACATAATGGGACGATATTGGCATTTTGTGATATTGGCGGGATCGAGTTACGCAGTACATACCGGCTTGAATGTAACCGCTCAAGAAATTACCGTGATCTTAAGCGTGTTAAAAAATACCAAAGAGATTATTGAGCAATGGTCAGCGACCGTAGCCGGTAATATTCATCCTTAAGTCCAATCTAGCGGTAAAATTAAAATCCCGCTTTAGCATACCAGCGTTGGGCTTCTTCGAGATCTTTTTCTACACCACGTCCTTGTTCATACAAATTGCCTAGCGTCGCTTGTGCACCGGCTAAACCTTGTTTTGCGGCTAAACGGAACCAGTGAGCGGCTTGGGTATCATTTTGCTCGACACATTCGCCTTCGAGGTACATAAAACCCAATCCATGTTGAGCTAAATCCAAACCTT
Organism: Thioploca ingrica; assembly: GCA_000828835.1. Taxonomy (GTDB): domain Bacteria; phylum Pseudomonadota; class Gammaproteobacteria; order Beggiatoales; family Beggiatoaceae; genus Thioploca; species Thioploca ingrica. The sequence goes on along the minus strand of AP014633.1, from coordinate 4,156,870 downwards.
GTTCAGCCGCTGCTTGCATCCAACGGACGGCTTCTTGCGGATTGACGACTTGTCCTAAGCCATTTTGAGCCATAATGGCTAAACGATATTGCGCTTGCGGATGACCTTGTTGAGCTAAATGCAAAAGTAGTTGATAGGCACGGACAAATTGTTTGGTCTCGAAAGCAGCTATCCCACTTTGTAATGCCATCATCTCTTCTGCTAACAAATTTTCATTCGCTTGTCTTTCTATCATTCTGGTTTTTCTCCACTAGTGAAACTCAGCAATCCTTTTAAAATGGCGGGTTTCGCTGCGCTCTACCCACCCTACATTATTTACATTATTTAAGTCAGGTGCGTTTGCCCATTCATATAGCTTTGTAAAGCCTGAGGAATCGCAATACGTCCGCTTTCGTCTTGATAATTTTCCATGATAGCCACTAAGGTGCGTCCAACTGCTAAGCCAGAGCCATTGAGAGTATGAAGTAAAGCGGGTTTATTCGTGTTGGGATCACGCCAACGGGCTTTCATGCGTCGCGCTTGAAAGGCTTCAAAGTTGCTACACGAGGAGATTTCTCGATATTTTTGTTGTCCTGGGAGCCAGACTTCGAGGTCGTAAGTTTTTGCCGCTGCAAAACCCAAATCACCCGTGCACAGACTGACTACTCGATAGGGTAATTCCAACCGTTGTAATACGGTTTCCGCATGTCCAGTCAGTTCTTCTAAAGCGAGATAGGAATCGTCGGGTTTGACTAATTGAACCAGTTCCACTTTTTCAAATTGATGTTGGCGAATCATCCCGCGTGTGTCTTTGCCGTAATTGCCCGCTTCACTGCGAAAACAAGGGGTGTGACAGACAAATTTAACCGGTAACTGGTCGGTTTCCCAAATGACATCACGGCTGATATTGGTCACGGGAACTTCAGCCGTGGGAATTAGGTAGTAATCTTGTGAGGGCAGATAAAATAAATCTTCCACAAATTTAGGGAGTTGGCCAGTACCTCGTAAGCTTTCGGCATTGACTAAGTAAGGAACATAGACCTCCACATAACCATGCGCTTGGGTATGTAAATCTAACATGAACTGGATTAGCACACGATGTAACCGCGCCAATGAGCCACGGAGAAAGGAGAAACGTGCCCCGGTGATTTTCGCCGCTATTTCTAAATCGAGTAAGCCCAATTGATGACCTAAATCAACGTGATCTTGCGGAGTGAAGGTAAAAACTGGGGGAGTTCCCCAACGACGGATTTCAACATTATCGCCTTCACTTGTTCCAACCGGTACCGTTTCATGAGGAAGGTTGGGCATTCTCATGAGGATATCATTCAAATGCGCCTGAATAGCCAACAATTTGTCTTCTTTGGCTTTCAGTTGTTCGCCTAATTGGGAAACTTGTTCCAGTAACGGGGTAATATCTTCACCCGCACTTTTAGCTTGACCAATGGCTTTAGAATGGCGATTACGTTCATTTTGTAATTGTTGAGTTTCTATTTGACATTGTTTCCGGGCGGCTTCTAAATGCGCTAAAATTTCATAGTCAACGGTAAAACCACGCAACGCCAAGGTGGCTTTCACTTGTTCTAAATCATTACGTAACAGTTGTGGATCGAGCATATCGGTTAGCTATTATCGTTGTTATCATTAACTTGAGCAGACCAATGAACGAGATGTCCTGGTTCAATTAAAGTCTGTAATTGCAGTAAAATATGATCAATTTTGGTGGGCGTATCAAAAAATTCAACTATCACCGGCAAGTCAAAAGATAAATCGATTAAATGAGCGCTATGAATTTTACCCGATTTGCCAAAGCCACTAATGCCTCTCAACACGGTCACACCAAGAACTTGGCTGTCATCATGCAAGTATTTTAATAACGGCGCTAATTTCTTTTCAGCCTCGGTCAGATAAATTCGTACCATAGTAATAGGTTTCATAATTGTCTCGCCCAAGATAAACCTAACCATGTTGCCAACAAACACAAGCTGAAGCTAAGAAAAATATTCAGTAATGCTTTAGTCGATTCACCTTGGTTTAGTAAATTCAACGTTTCTAATGAAAAAGTCGAGAAAGTGGTAAAAGCACCTAATAAACCGGTCAGTAAGGCAGCGCGCCATTCTACGCTGACAAAACGTTCTAACATCACCACCGATAAAAACCCCATAGCCAAACAGCCTAATACATTGACCACTAAGGTACCATACGGAAACTTAGTGTTTAATAACGCATGTACCCCATTGGTTAACCCAAAACGTAGCACTGCACCTACCGCTCCTCCTGCTGCAATCGCTACTAAACGAAGCATAACTATTCCCTCAATAGACTATTTATCAATTTAATTTCTTAATTATCCCATTAATTCTCAACACATCTCGTAATTGTTGATGTTGTTGTCTAACCTTTTCTTGCTCGCTTTGAGGCGGAAGCCGCACTGCATACCAACCATTACTGCTTTGGACAATATGCGCTTCGGTAGCAATATGATTATCTTTAATTTTCTGTACTAAATTTTGCGCCAGCGCTTCATCCTTGAAACTGGCTGCCTGTACGTACCATTTTTCTTCGCCACTCGTTGCTGTAGTATATATTTCTGCTGATCCGGCTGGAGCAGACCAATGAACGAGATGTCCTGGTTCAATTAAAGTCTGTAATTGCAGTAAAATATGATCAATTTTGGTGGGCGTATCAAAAAATTCAACTATCACCGGCAAGTCAAAAGATAAATCGATTAAATGAGCACTATGAATTTTACCCGATTTGCCAAAGCCACTAATGCCTCTCAACACGGTCACACCAAGAACTTGGCTGTCATCATGCAAGTATTTTAATAACGGCGCTAATTTCTTTTCAGCCTCGGTCAGATAAATTCGTACCATAGTAATAGGTTTCATAATTGTCTCGCCCAAGATAAACCTAACCATGTTGCCAACAAACACAAGCTGAAGCTAAGAAAAATATTCAGTAATGCTTTAGTCGATTCACCTTGGTTTAGTAAATTCAACGTTTCTAATGAAAAAGTCGAGAAAGTGGTAAAAGCACCTAATAAACCGGTCAGTAAGGCAGCGCGCCATTCTACGCTGACAAAACGTTCTAACATCACCACCGATAAAAACCCCATAGCCAAACAGCCTAATACATTGACCACTAAGGTACCATACGGAAACTTAGTGTTTAATAACGCATGTACCCCATTGGTTAACCCAAAACGTAGCACTGCACCTACCGCTCCTCCTGCTGCAATCGCTACTAAACGAAGCATAACTATTCCCTCAATAGACTATTTATCAATTTAATTTCTTAATTATCCCATTAATTCTCAACACATCTCGTAATTGTTGATGTTGTTGTCTAACCTTTTCTTGCTCGCTTTGAGGCGGAAGCCGCACTGCATACCAACCATTACTGCTTTGGACAATATGCGCTTCGGTAGCAATATGATTATCTTTAATTTTCTGTACTAAATTTTGCGCCAGCGCTTCATCCTTGAAACTGGCTGCCTGTACGTACCATTTTTCTTCGCCACTCGTTGCTGTAGTATATATTTCTGCTGATCCGGCTGGAGTAGCTGCCTGATAAACTTCCTTTTGCGTCGGGTTACCTTTCAGATCCAAGAAAACAAATCCTGATGGTAGTGGATAGTTTATTTGAGGTGAGGCAATCGAACTATCCGTGGCTCGCAAAGTCTGTTTTTTATCTAACCCACTGGCGCTACTGAGAATTTCTGCAGTTAAAGGGGCACCAATTTCAAACCGCCCTTCTGGAACGGAGGAAAAGCCGAGTACTAATTTTAACAGACTGTAAATAAGTAGCATTAACAAAAATAGTACTATTCCCCCCACAATACGTTGTTTGGGGTCGTAGTGATCAGTAATGGGTCGACGAACGTTGCGTGGTGGCATAATAAAATACTACAGTTTAGCTTTAGATTTAGCTTAGCCTTTATTAATCAATCCGGTTTGATTTATTTAAACTGACTTGGCACCAATACGAATGGTATTCCTTAGTTAGATTTTAGTATAACACTTTTACCTTGAATAAACAGGGTAGCAAGCGGATCACTGAATCGTTGCACCCGTGACTTTGAGTTGTCGAGAAAAACTTTCCGCTAAGGTGGTACCTAAACGTTCAGCGAAACGATCTAAATAATTCGGTTTCGGCGTAAAATCCTTGATTTTTTCTGCTTTAATAATCTCACGGGCGACGTAGCTGGCACTGCCCAACGCATCGACTAAACCTAATTTTACCGCTTGTTCACCGGTCCAGACCAAACCAGAGAATAATTTGGCTTCATCTGCTCCCTTTAAACGTTCCCCCCGTCCGGTTTTAACGGCATTGATAAATTGAGCATGAATATCATTCAACAAATTTTTAATGTGATCAATATCTTCCGGTTTCATTGGCGAAAAAGGATCTAAAAATCCTTTATGTTCCCCGGCAGTCAGGAGACGGCGTTCTATTCCTAATTTATCCATTGCTTGTACAAAACCAAAGCCATTCATTAATACGCCAATAGAACCCACTACACTGGCTTTATCGGCATAAATTTTGTCCGCTGCCGCAGCGATATAATAGCCACCCGAAGCACAAATATCCGTTATGACCGCATAGACCGGAATAGCAGAATATTGTTTGCGTAAGCGGTTAATTTCATCATTAATATAACCCGCTTGCACTGGACTGCCACCGGGACTATTAATTCGCAGGATAATACCGGCTGTGGTTTTATCTTTAAAGGCTTTTTGTAAACTAGATACAATTTTGTCAGCACTGGCTTCGGTATCCGTTGCAATAACGCCGTCTATTTCTATTAAGGCAGTATGTTTACCGGTGTTGGTGATGTCATCCTCTACGGTGACTAAATTATTCCATTCTGGTTGATAAACAGTGAAATAAATGAGAAATAAGTAAATAAAAAATAAAAATATAAAGAAAATACGCCAACGTCGGTGGCGACGTTGTTCATTAAGCGTAGCAAAAGCGAGACGATTTAAAATATCACGTTCCCAATTATCCTCTTTACACACCTGCGGTGGAGAAGTCGCTGTTTCTACATGAGGAGGTATTTCTTGATTTTCTGTTACTGACATAAAGTTATTTATCCTGTCGAGTGATGAGTAAAAATTTTATTAAAAATTAAGTTGTTATTATTTTTTTATCGCTACTTACTGAAACTGAAGTGAGCTATTAAAATATAATAATTATTTACTCACGTTACGCACCAACCTGTTTTTTTCCCATTTTCCCTTTGATAAAGGGAGGTAGATGAAGTCGTGCGTAACCTAAGTGAGTTATTTATAAATTATAAACAGATAAGAGGACTGGTGGTTACTTTTTTTTAGTGAGTCGGTAACCAATCCAGTAATTCGGGTAAAGTATCTAAACAAATTAACGGCTGAAAAGTCAATAAGTGTGCTTTATCATGGACACCATAAGTCACTGCAACTGCTCCAACTTTGGCATTATTGGCCATTTGTAAATCATATTCGGTATCACCTATCATTAAAGTAGCTGGGGGTAATACATTTAATTCTGCCATAATCTCTTGTAGCATTTGCGGGTGTGGTTTTGAACCGGTTTCTTCTGCACAACGAGAACCATGAAATAGGTTGCTTAATCCAGAATCCGCCAGTGCCAGATTAAGCCCGGCTCGACTTTTGCCTGTAGCAACAGCGAGTTTATAGCCAGCAGTATGCAAAGTTTGTAAAGTTTCTGCTACACCCGGAAATAAAGGCATTGGTAAATTCAAGTTAAAAAAGTGCGAACGATAATATTGTGCAATTTGTTGACGTAATAAAGCAGAAGTTTGCGGAAATAAAGTAGCGATGGCTATATCCAAACCTAAACCGATAATATGACGAATTTGTGTTGGGGTACGTGGTTCTAAACCTAATTGGGCAATGGTTGCTTGAAAACTCGCCACGATACGGGCTTGTGAGTCCATTAACGTGCCATCCCAATCAAAGACGAGTAAACTAAACCGTTTTGACATGAACTGTATCCAAATGGTGTAAAACTTGTGTTAAGCGCGGAGGTAAAGGTGCTACTACCGCCAACTGAAAATTGAGTTCCGGTAAAGTCAAACTGAGTTTTTCTGCATGTAAAAATAAACGATTCAGTTTAAGTTGCCGCATCTTTTGGTTAAAGGTATCATCACCATATTTATTATCACCCGCAATAGGGTGCCCAACATGGGCAGTATGAACTCGAATTTGATGGGTGCGTCCCGTTAACGGTTTGATTCGCAAGAGTGTCGTGGTAGTTAGGTGACGTTCAACTTGAAATTGGCTGACGGAGTGTTTACCGCTGACTTGTACCCGTACAATCCGTTCACCGGAACTCAGAATATTTTTACGTAACGGCAGTTCCACTTGGGTCAAATTTGGGTTCCAATAACCTTGTACTAATGCCAGATACTGTTTATCAATTTCACCATTGCGGAGTAAGTCATGTAACCGCCTTAACATACTTGACTTTTTAGCAATCATAAGGCAACCAGAGGTATCACGATCTAAACGGTGGACTAATTCCAAATACGGTAACTGCGGGTATAAAGCACGTAATGCTTCAATAACTCCCGCCTGAATACCACTACCACCGTGTACCGCCATCCCAGCGGGTTTATTGATAACAATCAGGCGGTTATCTTCATATAAAATAGTCTGAGCTAATTGCTGTTGTTGAGTCACAGCCGGGGATTGGGTAGAGGTCGGTTGAAAATGAAGTGGCGGTAACCGAATAACATCGCCGTTTTGTAAACGGTAAGTTGGTTTAATGCGACTTTTATTCACCCGCACTTCACCGGTACGTAAAATCCGATAAAGATGAGTTTTAGGTACCCCTTTAAGGTGAGTGTGTAAAAAATTATCAATCCGTTGCCCAGCTTGTTCACTGGTAATTTGCAGGTAAGCAACTGTGTTTGGTGTTAAAGTAGATGATTCCATAATTAAAATTATAACAGTTTGATACCCCTATCTAACACTGTTATAGTTGTGATGGTATAACTTTTAATAGTTTCGGGTAATTAAACACGCATTGATAAAGCTTATTGGGTCGTGTTATTCACCCTTGATGAAATGGATGTCCTTGGTGCAGATACACGGGTCATTGAGTCAGTTATTGAACTTAAATTGGGTAAAACCAAAAAAAATGATGTTTAGGATGAAGAGGTCAAATAACAACTGACTCAATAACCACAGAATTATATCACATCAAGGCAACCCATTAATTTGTAGTCAATACAGTATTTGAATCAGCGATTCATGGTGTTGGGAGAACCTAATGCGCTATCTGAGTAACCTTTGGATAGGGTTAGAACAGATTACCTATCGTGCCCAGGAAGGTAATAGTATGTTCCCAGCAGCAAATGTTAAAAAGTAAAGTAAAGAATAAAGAACACTATTTTTGACTTTGAACTCCTACCACCCGTTGAGTGCTTTGATTCAAGAATAAGGATTAACAATATGAAGAGAATACTCATTAACGCCACCCAACCAGAAGAATTAAGGGTGGCTATGGTTGATGGCCAAAAATTACATAATTTTGATATTGAAACTACCGGACGTAGGCAAACTAAATCGAATATTTATAAAGGTAAAATTACTCGCTTAGAACCCAGTTTAGAAGCGGCTTTTGTTGATTTTGGGGCGGATCGACACGGTTTTTTACCACTGAAAGATATTAATCGAAGTTATTTTCAGCCCCAGTTGTTGGATAAATTAGAGGATATTGAACCCACTACAGAAGAAACCGACATACCCCTTCGTGCAAGCATTAAGGATGTCTTGAAAGAAGGACAAGAAATCATTATCCAAATCGATAAAGAAGAACGTGGTAATAAAGGTGCTGCTTTAACGACTTTTATTAGTTTAGCTGGACGTTATTTAGTCCTGATGCCGAATAATCCGAGAGCCGGTGGGGTATCACGTCGGATTGAAGGAGAGGAGCGTAGTGAAGCGCGCGAAGCCTTAAGTACTTTAGAAATACCGCCAGGCATGGGTTTAATCCTTCGTACTGCCGGTGTGAGTAAAACCGCTGAAGAACTACAATGGGATTTAGAATATCTCTTGCAGTTATGGCAAGCAATCGAAGCCTCCGCTCAACAACAATCTGCCCCTTTTCTTATTTATCAGGAAAGTAATATTATTATCCGTGCTATTCGAGATTACTTGCGGGAAGATATTAGTGAAATTTTGGTTGATAATCAAGAGATTCATGAAGAAGCTTCTGAATTCATGCAACGGGTCATGCCGCAACATCTCAGTAAAGTGAAATTATATCAAGATAAGGTACCACTTTTTACCCGCTACCAAATTGAAAGCCAAATCGAATCCGCTTTTCAACGTGAAGTCAAATTACCTTCGGGTGGTGCCATTGTCCTTGATCATACTGAAGCACTCTTGTCTATTGATATTAACTCTGCTCGCGCCACCAAAGGCGGTGATATAGAAGAAACGGCTCTACAAACTAACCTTGAAGCAGTGGAGGAAATTGCTCGGCAACTTCGCCTCCGTGACTCTGGAGGACTCGTGGTTATTGATTTTATTGATATGCTGAGTCACAAACATCAACGTGAAGTTGAAAACCGCATGAAAGAAGCCTTGAGAATGGATAGGGCACGAGTCCAAGTAGGACGTATTTCGCGTTTTGGATTGTTAGAAATGTCACGGCAACGACTCAGACCCTCTCTCGGTGAATCCAGTCATACCGTTTGTCCACGTTGTAGCGGGCAAGGGACTATTCGAGCGGTGGAATCTTTATCGCTTTCTATTTTGCGATTACTGGAAGAAGAAGCGATGAAAGAAAAAACGATTAAAATTATTGCTCAAGTCCCGGTAGTGGTAGCGACTTATTTACTCAATGACAAGCGTTATACGATACGAGAAATCGAAAACCGCCAAAAAATCAGTATTATAATTGTTCCTGATCCCAATATGGAAACCCCACGCTATGAAGTACAACGGGTGCGACAGGATGACAAAAACGAATTTATCAACAACAAAGCGAGTTACAATTTAATTACGCCACCGCCTGAACCGGTGCTTGATCAGTATAAAGCACCCACTCAACCAGAAATTCATGAAGAACCGGCTGTAAAAGGAGTCATACACACTAACCCCCCGATGCCTCATTTTAAATCGGCTGGACAACAAATTAGTTTGATAAGACGTTTCTGGAATCGATTATTTCGCAAAGATAGCGAGGAGAAAACTCAAGTTCCCTCTACCGAATTATCCAACCCATCTCGCCTGGGTCGACCCACTAGTAACCGCTCCATTAACCAAAGACGTTTTCGCCATACGCCTAGAACACGCAATCCAATGCCAGCGATTGAGTTGAATAGTAATTCAACCGAAGCCGAAATAGCCAGAAGAACAGACAATGGTCGAAATTCGACTTATGTGCGTCGTGGTCGCCGTCGTAAACGTCCTGAAATGGGAAACCTAGAAACCACTTCAGTCTCTACAGCGGTAGAAATGACTAACCCCAATAGTGGCAACGAAGTGGCTGAAGTGAAAGAAAATCGTCTTAAGGAAGAAATTCATTAGGACGTGTCATCAATTGATCCCGATCATTGAAGAAACGAGATAAATAGTAGGGTGGGCAACGCGCTTTACCGTTGCCCACCCTACCTTCTTAACTAATGAAATAGAATTGTTTTAAGCCATTATTGCTCATTGCCGAAATTACCGAAATAGTTGAATCAATACTTCTAAAAGGTAGTGTTGTCCAAAACCATCAATTTTTTCTAATTCATTAACGATAGCCGCTATATCTAGATTATCTTTAGCCTGTTTAATGGGCTCAATTAACAGTTGCTTAATCGAGTCAAGCAATCCGGCTTGAGTTCGTTCATTCACCGGCAAAATTGAATCGACTATTCCGACATAAACTAATTGTCGTTCTTGATTGCTGCCAATATTTTCCAGGTTCAAATCGAGATAGGAGGGATATTGGGCACAACGTAAATACACCTCTGCGTAATGGCTAACACATCTAAATACTTCTAAGGCTAATTTGTCCATGGTGTTTTCTTGCAAAGCCATAAGCAAATGGGTCGCTAAGGTTGTTTCTAACTGAACCAGTTGCCATAAACGCCAATTTTCTTCATCAGCAGCTATAACGATACCACGTTTTTCTGACAACAGCGGACTACACTGTAGGTGCATGCGAATATGATCATGTAGTGCTTGTTTGGCTAATTGAATATCATGGTATAACCATTCTGCCTTGGAAAAGCCAGACCAGTTATTGGTGGCTTCGATAATCCATATGCCATTAGATTTTTGAGCAATCTGAGTTGGCGCATGAAAAATGGTTTGTATCCAAGTTCGCCCAGCTAGCGGTGGCCAAATCCATTGATTTGATATGGTTTCATTAGGAACAAGTGGGAGAGATACCTTTGGAGAAAGTGCTGGTTCTGTGGATAGCGGTGTGGTTTCGAGTAAAATCGGTAAGGTGCTTATCTCTTCTTTAGCCATAAAAGGTAGATGGGTTACCTCGGAATCATCTAATTCCACGTCATTTTTAACCGCCAGCGATTCTAGTAAACTCGGCGGTTCAAGCGCGGCTGAGGTTGAAGCAATCGGTTCAATGGCTTCAGCTACCACTGACTCCGTTGTTGTTGGCTCGGTGGGCAATGGTTCAAGCGCTTCGGCTGAGTTGGAATCATCTAATTCCATCCAATCTTTAACCAGCGCTGGTTCTAGGAAACTCGGCGGTTCTATTGCTTCTGGGGTTGAAGTAATCGGTTCAATGGCTTCAGCTACTACTAACTCCGTTGTTGTTAGCTCGGTGGGTAGTGGTTCAAGCGATTCGGCTGGTTCGGAATCATCTAATTCCATCCAATCTTTAACCAGCGCTGGTTCTAGTAAACTGGGCGGTTCTATTGCGGCTGAGGTTGAAGCAATTGGTTCAACGGCTTCAACTACCACTGACTCCGTTGTTGTTGGCTTGGTGGGTAATAATGGTTCAAGCGCTTCGGTTGGTTTGGAATCATCTAATTCCATCCAATCTTTAACCAGCGCTGGTTCTAGTAAACTGGGCGGTTCTATTGCTGCTGAGGTTGAAGTGAGCAATTCATTAGTCGCGGTAGATGAATCAATATGAGAATCATCTGCTGCTAAATCTTCTGCTGCTAAATCTTCAAAAGTTTTTGAGTTTGAATACATTGAAGGAGGTGATAATTCACTCACTTCAGTCGTCGTGGGAAGAGGATGTTCTAGAGATAAATCCGCAATTGTGGTTGCGTCACTTTGATCTAAGTCATCAAAAAATGATATAGATTTTTCAGTTAATTGGTTAGCATCGGCAAATGTAGTTCCTACCGTTTCGGAATAAAGGGGCTCTTCAAAATCTTCTTCTATTTCTTCTTCAGCAATTTGACTACTCGCTATTAATTGGTTAAAAAATTCCTCTTCTTCTTCGGTAAAGGCTTCTGTTCCGAGCAAGGGTTCTACCCATTCTTCATTCCACTCATCATCAGGATCTTCAAATTCTGTGAATGGTTCAAATAAATCAACCAATTCCAAAGGCAATTCATTGAGTTCTATATCGCTGGGTGTTGGTGGAAGTGTAGCCGTGATTTCGGTTAATTCTGCAAGCGATTCGGCAGATTCAAGGGTGGCGGTGGAGTCAGCCGCTGCAATGACATCTTCATGATTATTATCCAGTTGTTCAAACAATGCCGTTGACTCAGAATTCAGTTCTTCTAACTGATTTTCGGTACCATAAGCGGTATCAATTTCTTGAGTTGATTCTTCTGTTATAATATCTTGATCGGATTGGAAAGCAATATTCGTGGTGACGAGTTCAGTTTGCTCTGCTGAGTTTGATTCAACCAGCGGAATTGCTTCAGATTTTAAAGGCGTTGTTTGGAGAAATAGATCTTTCTGTAGCTGAGTAAATAAATCTTCACCACTATCGATTTCCGGATGACCATGATCCAATTGACCTTTTACCATTAAAACTTCGGCTCGCTCCAACGCCAGCCTAACAGCTAAAACAAACGTTTCTCGAATACCTTTACCGGCTATCGCTGCTGAATCAACGATTTTAATGTTGGGATAATCTGGGAATAGCGTCTGTTTCAATTGTAAAGCAGACAAAGCTTTGGGTTTATCTTGTTTATTGGCTTGGATAATGACCTGAACGAAGTGGTGGTCTTCTGGGGAAAGCAGTTGTTGTAAATCATTAAAATAAGTTAAAGCAATCTCAGTATTGGCTTCACTGGCATCCAGGACAAAAACCACACTATCTGCTGTGCGTAACAGAAAATGACGACGTTCCATTAACGAAAGTTGTCCAGGCACACTAATGATTTGACAAGAGATACTGTACCCTTTAAAGAATCCACCACAATATTCCATCCAGTCAAAATAAAGTGTTTTACTCAAAGGATCTTCTTGAGGGGAAAAAACGGTATCACGTTTATCCAGAATTTTTGCGAGTGCATGAACACTGGTAGTTTTACCAGAAAATGGTGGACCATCATACACTATCCGAACTACGATAACATCGCGTTCGATATCAATTATCGCCATCCTTTACCAATCCTTAATCTACGCTGTCTGTTCTCAGTTGGGTATCATGTTACAAATATTATTTACACGCAGCAAGCCGTCGGCTTTTTCATTACTTGAAAAAAGTCGTTTATTTTAAAGGAATTGTATATGACTTATCACATTACCTTAATTGGTGCAGTGGGTGCCGATTCGCCCTATGAGCCGGCTGATATTTTACGACTACTTAACACACAACCCCAGTCTTTATTACATGGAAATACTTTTACCGGTCGTCCCAGTACCCAGATTTATATTGAACCAGACGCTATACTTAAAATCCGTTGTGAAATTCGCTTAGAACCGATTTTTGCTAAACGTTGGGCTGAACAAACTTTAGCTAAAGAAAAACATTATCAAATCTATCATCCTCATAAAACTTGGTTTGTGGCTGAAACCGATACTCAATCGACAGCTTTAATTGGGAGCATTTGTCCACGATTACAACCGCTGCATGATTTGTTAACTCAAGACACTATCGATATTTCTCAAGCGCTCAATTATTTCAGTCAACTCTTTGATCACTACTTTCGCTTAGCTAAGCAGATGAAAGTTCGGTTGGATGAAGGCTTATCTAACTTTGGTGTCAGCGCCGAGCAACAATTATTTTATTTAGATGATGATATTTATACTTGGGATCGTTTTATTTCCAGTGCACAAATGTTAGGCGTTTATTTTCGCTCACTCGCTTGGTTAGAGTCTGCTGTTGCTGATCAACTTGGCAAAATTGTCCATGATCTCATTTTAAAACATTTCAACGATGCTCATGATTTGATTGTGTTGGCTGAATTGTTAAAAGAAGTTTATATGCCAACCGAATCACACCGCCAGCGCTTGAACAGTTTTATTAATCAATTAATTGTTCATCAAATCACTTCTCCAACTCAGCATTTGAGTCAAGCTCGTTATATTGCGGTATTGGCAGATATTCATGCTAACTTCCCCGCGCTCAAGGTGGTCCTTGATTTCCTTAACTTAAAAGGGATTCAAACGGGTATTGTACTGGGAGATATTGTGGGTTATGGACCTCACCCCGGTCAATGTATTGAACAATTGCAAACCCTAAATTTTAGTTTTATTAAAGGCAATCATGATCATAGTCTAGCAAATGAGCAATTGGAAAATAACTTTTCTCGTCCAGCGATATGGGCACTACAATGGAGTATTGACCACGTCAGTGCCACCCAAAAAAGTTGGCTGGCTAGTTTACCACCGCTGATTCACCATGATCATTGGTTAGCCGTACATGGTGCACCGATTGATCCCACTTTTTTTAATGCCTATGTTTATGAAATGACTTATTCAGATAATTTAGATGTGTTACAACGTAAAAATATACCTATTTGTTTTCACGGTCATACCCACAAGCCCGGGGTTTATGGACGTAGTCAGCATCAAGATAAGTTTATTTATGATAGAGTCGTTGATTTAAAACAATTTGATCATGCTTTGATCTGTCCAGGTTCAATCGGGCAACCACGCAGTCAGCCTTTTGGTGCTCAGTTTGCGATTTATGATCAACACGAACGGAAGATTTATTATCATAACTTACCTTATAATATAGCCACTACGATTACTGACATGGAAAATTACGGTTTTCCGGAAACCTTAATTGGGCTTCTTAAAAAGCGATTCGAATAGCAATAAATCCAGTTAACCCTAACTCGCCACTCTGTAGGCGCAGAAATACACCCTGCGCCCCAAACCAATGAATACCCCTTTTTAGGGACATAAAGGGGTTAACTTAGGCACAGCGTTGCGGATATGAGACCATCCCATGCCCAAATTCGCTTTTTTACTGGTGATAAGTACGACTAACGCATTGGGTTTATCGGGAACGACTGTCATAAAATGGTAAGTATTATCAGTCGTCATCTGGATTTCTTTGATCAGGTTTTTTCTCAGATTACCACGCATATTTCCAATCATATCTTCTACCGTACTCACGGTTCTACCACGAAACATATCCACTGCTGCTGCGGCAACCGCATCCAGGTAAGACTGAGTAAAATAGGGTACATTATGTGAAACACCTAAAAGTAAACCACTATTTAAGTCGACCACGGCACAACCTAAAGCAGAATCTACATTACGAACAATCTCTGCACAAATATCGTTAATATCCATCATTTTGCTCCTATGATTCGTATACCTAAAATTTTGCTAATTAACGTGAATTCGATTAAAAATACGGTTTAAAATAATCGATTGTACAATCAATCGTTGGTCATTCCCATGAATTCCCGATAGTGAACGGGGAATAAGAATCCATTATGGCAGCCACTGAATCAACTCGGTGAGTTAAATTCCATAATTCGCTTAGGTTGCGACTGCTGGTAATGGAGTCATTTTGTTCAAGATGTTGTTCAATTTGGACTCATTAGATTTCAAGAGATTACTCATTGATACTATCGGCAGGATGTTATTTTAAGTGAAAACGCCCTGAGATGATGGTTAATTTTATAGAAGACTTTGGAATAGTAATTAGTATTACCCTCCGCTATGAACAAAACGGTGCTAATTTTGGTAAAGCTATCCGCAAAGTAGACCACCCCATTCCTAAACTAATGGTTTTAGTCGTGATAAGTACAACCATATTATTGGGTTTTTCTGGAATAACCGCCATAAAGTGATAAGTATTTTTAGTGGTCATTTGAATCTCTTCGATCATCAAGTATTCCTCTTTACCTCGCATATGAGAAATCATTTGTTCAATCGCCATTACCGTTCTACCTCGGAACATTTCCACTGCCGCCACCGCAGCCGTATCTAAATTAGATTGAGAAAAATAGGGAGATCGATGTGCAATTCCCACTAATAAACCACTGTTTAAGTCGATTACTGCACAACCCAAAGCAAAGTTCATATCTTCAATAATATCAGTGCAAATTTCATTGATCTTCATTGTTATCTCCGCATTGGCGTTGTGTTAATTTTGTTTTAATGAGATAGTTTGCACAGCCCAACTTAGAATTTTCATCGACTTATTCAAAACGACTGAAAGTGTAACATAGAGTGAGTTAGTGCATAAATGAAATCATTTTCTCGTTCTGAGCTAAAGAAAAGCGGATTCGCTGAAAAAATAATAACTCCATTGAGAACTAGGTAATCAAATAATATTTTAATTAATTATACTATAATGCAACTTTTTCAATACTAATAAGCTTCCCAATAAAAGTGGCTGATGTAACATATAAATCAGTAAACTGTGTTGTCCAACTTTAGCGAGTCGCTTTTCCCAAATTGAAATCGGGGGGTTATAAAGATAACCTTGTCGGTATAAACGGTGACCTAAAGCGATTCCTAATAGCACCATTCCAAACCAAGGGATCAAGGGAACATAATCTTCGGTGGCTGGCTTGTAAGTCATTAGACCTATCCATTGCCAAAAGGGTTGATTAAAAAGCGGATGTTGTATTGTTATACCCATAATCAATAGGGCTGTACCTAAAATAATATTAAGCCTAAAATAGGTTCTAAATAATAATCCGAGAATACTAGCGAGAGTGATAAAGTGTAAAATACCAAAGAAAATAAACCGTTCTTGGAAAAGAATGAGGCTGACTAAGCTAATTAACAGGGCACAACTTAATAGTATAACCACTCGTTTGACGATAGCACGGGCATGAACACCATAAAGGGTAGCGAGAAATAGACTAACACCAACAATACTGACAAATAAGCTGACAATTAAAATCCGCAAACTTAACCAGAAAGGATGGTGATAAAAATCAAAAGTGATGATATTTAGATAAGTTAAGTCGTAGCAACCATGATAAAAAATCATTAATAAACAAGCGCTACCACGCCAGGCGTCAACTCGTAAGAAACGCTGAACTGAGTCACCTGAAGTCATTGGAATTGAACAATCTAAGCGATTATAGGCTAAAGTTTTATGGATTTTAGTGGAATCAATATTCAAGCTGTTCTATATTATCTCTATCTATTGGTCAGGCGGACACCCTGAAGTCAAGTGTTCGGAACAACAAATCTCTTTGAATATCCAGTTCCAAGGAAAATTAATCGAACTACCCATTTTCTGTTTGGCTAATAAAGCGAGTGGGATTTAAAGAAAACAACTAACCCGGTTTGAAGCCGGTCTAAATTTAAAAAATAATTAATTAGTTTGGCATACTTAAAAAAAAAATCAAGTTTTTTTAAGGAATTATTGATGCTCGGTGAACCGATAATACTTAATAATAATATTTTTCTCGTTGGACCAATGGGTGTAGGTAAAACCACGATTGGTCGTCATATTGCGGATGAAATCGGTCTAACTTTTATCGACAGTGATCGTGAAATTGAAAACCGTACCGGGGTTGAAATACCTCTCATTTTTGAATTTGAAGGTGAAATTGGGTTTAGAAAACGTGAACAAGCTGTGATTGCGGAATTGACGACTTTATCCAATATTATTTTATCTACCGGTGGGGGAGTGGTCTTAAATGAGCAAAATCGTCATCATCTCCAAACGAGAGGTTATGTCATTTATTTACATGCTTCTGTAGAGGATTTATTAGAACGCACTGCACATAGCCGTAATCGACCTTTATTACAAATAGAAAACCCCAGGACAAAATTAGAACAAATTATGACTGAGCGGCATCCGTTATACCAAAGTGTGGCTCATGTCACCATAGAAACGGGGCATCGGACCATACGTCAAGTTGTCAAAGCAGTTCTCAAACATTTAAGAAAAATTTTGGGTAAAGATGAATACATTACAAGTTAATTTAGGGGTGCGAAGTTACCCGATTCATATTGGTCAAGCTTTGTTAGGGCAAAGTACCTTAGTCGCACCACACCTTAAAGGTAAGCAAGTACTGATAGTGACTAATGAGACGGTAGCGCCTTTATACTTAGACAAAACGCGGGCTGCTTTTACTAATTTCCAGACGAGTAGCGTTATCTTACCCGATGGCGAAGAATATAAAAATTTAACGGTATTAAACCAAATTTTCGATGCCCTTCTTCGAGATCGCTTTGATCGTCAAACAACCTTAGTCGCATTAGGTGGAGGGGTGGTTGGTGATATGACCGGCTTTGCGGCTGCCTGTTATCAACGGGGTGTACCCTTTATCCAAATTCCAACCACTTTACTGGCTCAAGTCGATTCTTCTGTCGGTGGTAAAACCGGCGTTAATCATCCTCTCGGTAAAAATATGATCGGTGCTTTTCACCAACCGCAATGTGTCGTGATAGATACCGATACTTTACAAACACTAGATAATAGACAACTCAGTGCCGGTTTAGCCGAAGTGGTTAAATATGGATTAATTAATGACTTGGAATTTTTTGAGTGGCTAGAACAACATGCTGCTGATTTACTTGCCCGTGACGCCCAAGCCCTCAGTTTTGCGATTGCTCGTTCCTGTCAAAATAAAGCGAATATTGTAGCCGAAGACGAGCGAGAAACGGGACGACGAGCGTTACTTAACTTAGGTCACACTTTTGGACATGCGATTGAAACCGGAGTAGGTTATGGACAAATTTTGCATGGTGAAGCGGTTGCTATTGGGATGTGTCTAGCCGCTCAGTTTTCGGCTCAATTGGGATGGCTTCAAGCCACAGAAGTAACCCGTATCAAAACACTACTCAACCGGATGGCTTTACCCATTCAATTACCCACTGGTTTAGCGGTTGAACAACTACTAGAAGGGATGAAAGTCGATAAAAAAGTTCGCGAAGGTAAAGTTCGGTTAGTGTTATTACCGCGTCTTGGACAAGCCATTATCACCGATCAATATGATCCGAATTTATTAAGACACTGTTTAAGTGAGCTGTCGATATCATTTAATTAACTCATCTTACACACCCAATTGTTCTCTGATTCCCCCCTTTGAAAAAGGGGGGTTAGGGGGGATTTCCCAAAGGCTAATTTCCCAAAATCCTCTCATTTCTTTTTACCTAATATAAATGGAGCACTAAAAATAGAGTTAATTTTATTAATTAGTTATGGAGAAAAATTATAAATCAATTGGGTTAAGCGGTGATTTTGAAATTCTCATTGGGAGTAGCAAAGCCTGTAACATTCGGTTAACACCCACTGAAGTACCCAGTATTACCCCAAAACAAGCGATTCTTAAACGCGTGCGTGATCGGTTATTTATAAAAGATTTGACCTCCAAAGAAGGCATTTTTATTAATGATCACCGCTTGCCTAAAAAAAAGTGGGTAGAAATTATTCCCATTCCTTCCCAACCCAATGAAATTAAATTCGGTCAAACGCCCATTGGAATTGATGCACAGTTATTTCGTGGGCGTTCCCGTGTCGGGATAGCGACGACACCTTTATATTACTCCATAGCCGGCAAATTAATTTGTAACGGCGCCTATTTACAAGCTCAACCGGGCACGATAACAGCGATTATGGGCGCAGCGGGTTGTGGTAAGAGTACTTTACTCGATTTAGTTAGCGGCTATCGGTTACCGGATCGGGGTCAAGTCTGGGTTAATAAACACCACGAATTTATCCCCGTTCATCAACAATATGGACAAGTACGCGAATGGCTCGGTTACCTTCCCCAAGATGATGTGATGATTCCCGAATTAACCGTTTACCAATCTCTCGATTACTGCCTCAGATTGCAATTTATTCATTTAGGAACTGAAATACGGGAGCACTTGATTCGTCAAACCGCTCAAAGTCTTGGTTTTCAAGAAGAACAACGCTTAGAAAAGTTTTTACATACGGTCATTGGTTCGGTTCAAGCGGGGATTCGTGGCTTAAGCGGTGGTGAAAGAAAACGAGCCAACCTCGCTCATGAATTGATAGCGATGCCACTGATTTTATTACTCGACGAACCGACTTCGGGTCTATCTTCAGTTGATGCCGATAATATCATGGAGTTGTTGCAACGCTTAACCAAACAGCAGGAATTAACCACGATTATCACGATACATCAACCCAGCCGAGATACTTTTCACCGCTTTGATAATTTACTCCTGATGAATCAAGAAGGTAGCCTAACTTATTATGGACCGAGTCAACAGGCAACCTCGTATTTTCAAAAAATTACGGCTACCGAAGCGCGAGATCGAAATCCAGCGGAATATTTACTGGAAATATTAACTGATTCGGATTACAACCAGAAAATCACTCATGCTTTTATCCAAGATCGGAGTAAACCGGAATTTGCTGAGTTTATTGCGCCGCTACCGGAATCACCGCAGTACTCTGTGGCTGCACCGGTTATATGATATGAGTAGAGTGCGTCCTAAGCACCCTACTTGTTTCAGAATGAGTAATAGCGAAGTGATTTTATTAGTTTAATAATCATTCAGTTATTGAGCAGTGGCTTCGGCTGAATCATCCAAATAGAAAACTTCATTTCCATCTACTTCGACTTCACTCAATCGATAAGTATAGATTTTTCCAGATTCAACGCTCCAATCTTCATAAGAGTAAATCGTGGGGTTTCCGCTAGCCAGTTTCTCAACCAGGAGAGTCGGATTAATATATTTTCCATCACTGACTTTGATGAATCGCCAGAGACGAAAGAAACTGCTGTCTCTTTCTTCAGTGGTTTCCCATTTCACGAAAATGCCATTACCCGCCGAATTCGTTTCAGCATTAAAGGAAGTTAGAATTGCTGACAAAGGCGGAAGATTACAAACTGCATTACCGGAATAAAGTTCTTCAATTTCGCAGTCGGAAAGAGGGCGATTGTAAATGCGAAATTCATCCAGGGCACCATGAAAGTGATTATTATCTCCTTCTCCTCCATAGAAAATATTACCAAAGTAGGTTTTTACATTAGAATCGGGATTATAAGTAGAAAATTCCCTTGAAGTTTGTTGTACTTTGACACCATCAAAATAGAGTTGGATGTCGTTTTTAATAACATTTATAACTGCATGATGCCACTGGTTAATTTCTAATTCAGCACAGCAAATAGTATCTCCATAATAAACATTACCGTTTGCTGTTTTGTAAAAGTGAGCCCATAACTTTTTATCGTAAGTATTGATGAGAAAATGTCGTCCTATCCGCCAGTCATATTTACTAATTATTGCCCCATTGTTCTGACCAACAATAACACCTTCATTGTTTACCCAAAAAGCAAAGGTAAGTCCTTGAGTTCCATCCAAAGTATTTTTCAACTCGATATAACCGGTCTTGCCATCAAAATGGGCAGCTTGTCCATTTTTACCCGCAACATAAGTAACGCCGCCAAATGCTGTGCCGTGATTACCGCTGGAACTGGTATCTTGCGCATTCCCGTCAAACAAATAATAAGCAATCAGCCCTTGATCCAAATTCGCGGCGGCATTGACGACATTTCCGATTAGACCTAAAAATAGGATGCTTCTTACTACCACGGACTGGAGTGGAAAAGTAACTCGTTTTAACTTTAAGGTATTCATCAACACATTCCTCTTTAATATTGAAATTCAAAACTCTCCACCAAATGGAAAGACAAACCAATTCTAGAGAGAAAAATACTTTTAGTCTTTTACTAAAGTGTCCAATTAGTAACACTCTGAAATTAAATAATAAAAAAATATGCCAATTGATTTTGATGCCAAATTTGACATTGGTGTCAAAGTGGCACGGAAATTAACGAGAATGAATTTGACACTGGTGTCAAATTGGAGAAAATTGTTGCGGTGCGGAATTTGACACTGGTGTCAAATATCAGTTTTTATGTGGGAATAAATCTTTATGGAATTTTTTTATTAATATATAAAATATATAAATATCTAAGTAGGGTGTGTATTTCCCACCATGTCCGTATGAAACGAAGTAAAATACCGGATCGGGATAGCAAATCCGTACTGATCAGCCTAAAAAATAGCGAATAAGAATCATCAGTAGCAGGAACTAGCCGGCAGCAGCGATGCACCACCACCGGCTCCTGAGAAATCAGGAATCCCCGTTCTTTAGGGCGGGGAGGATGTCAAATCAACAAGTTAACTCACTGTTGGTTCAACCACTTAATTCCTCAATAATTAAGCAATGGCTCTAGAAGCCCGTTTACGCTCGTGTTCTTTTAACAGTTGTTTACGCAACCGAACGGCTTTGGGCGTAATTTCGACTAATTCATCATCATCAATGAATTCAATGGCTTGTTCTAATGACATTTTAATGGGTGGTGTCAGTAAAATATTTTCGTCAGAACCGGCGGCACGAATGTTAGTTAACTGTTTTGCTTTCAGTGGGTTAACTACTAAATCATTGCCACGTGCATGGATGCCAATAATCATTCCTTCATAGATTGCTTCACCCGGCGCAATAAATAAGCGTCCCCGTTCTTGTAAGTTAAACAGGGCATAAGCTAAACTTTTACCCTCACCATTAGAAACTAATACCCCATTAATCCGTTGTCCAATTTGCCCCGGTTTCACTGGGTCATAGCGCTCAAACACGTGATATATCAATCCGGTACCCGAAGTTGCCGTTAAAAATTCCGTGCGAAACCCAATTAATCCGCGCGCCGGAATAATGAAATCGAGCCGGACTCGTCCTTTACCATCGGGTTGCATATTGATGAGTTCAGCTTTTCGTGCACCTAATAATTCCATGACAGTGCCTTGATAAGTCTGTTCCACATCAATCGTAAGACTTTCATAAGGCTCATGAAGTACCCCCTTAATTTCTTTTAGAATGACCCGGGGACGAGATACGGCTAATTCATAACCCTCGCGGCGCATATTTTCAATCAAAATTCCTAAATGTAATTCACCTCGTCCAGAGACCAAAAATTTATCGGGATCCTCCGTATCACTGACTCGAAGCGCGACATTATGTAACAATTCCCGTTGGAGTCGTTCGCGTAAGTGACGCGAAGTAACATATTTGCCTTCTTTGCCGGCAAAAGGTGAAGTGTTGACCTGAAAAGTCATACTGACCGTCGGCTCATCCACCGTGAGTGCCGGTAGCGCTACCACATGTTCAGGATCACAAAGGGTATCAGAAATATTTAACTGATCCACGCCGGTAAAGGCAATAATATCTCCGGCGGAAGCTTGTGGCAATTCCACTCGTTCTAAACCATGAAAACCGAAAACTTGTAATATTCGTCCGGAACGCTGATGACCTTTAGCATCAACGATAGTCACTGACGTATTGGTTTTAATTTGTCCCTGATTAATTCGTCCTATGCCAATAACACCAACATAACTAGAATAATCTAAGGCACTGACTTGGAGTTGAAAGGGCGCTTCTGGATCGACAGCTGGAATCGGAACATGTTCAATGATCGTGGCCAACAAAGGTTGCATGTTACCTTGCCGCGCAGTACTATCTTGACTGGCATAGCCAAGGAGTGCTGAAGCATAAATCACCGGAAAATCCAATTGGACATCATCTGCACCTAACCGATCAAACAATTCAAAAGTCTGATCTAAAACCCAATCTGGACGAGCACCATCCCGGTCAACTTTATTAATAACTACAATGGGGCAAAATCCACGTGCTAATGCCTTTTGAGTCACAAATCGGGTTTGTGGCATCGGACCGTCTACCGCATCAACCAACAACAGTACCGAATCCACCATGGATAATACCCGTTCAACTTCACCACCAAAATCAGCATGACCCGGGGTATCGACAATATTGATTCGATAATCTTGCCAACGAATGGCGGTGTTTTTGGCTAGAATAGTAATTCCACGCTCTTTTTCTAATTCATTAGAATCCATAATCCGTTCAATAGCCATATTTCGGTTAGTGAGCGTTCCAGATTGTTGTAGAAGTTTATCAACCAATGTCGTTTTGCCATGATCAACATGGGCAATAATAGCGATATTACGCAACTTGGTAATCACAATTTAATCTCAAGTAGGGGAAAAGACGAGATAATTAATTTAAAAAATTAGGCTAGAAAAAATGATTATTGAGGGAATTAAAAGTTAATTTTATCACTGTTTAATTTTATTTTAAACTTAGCCAATAAAATAGGATTATACTACTTCGTATTCAAATTTGTTATCAGTTAACCATTATTAGTTATTAGTTATTATAGCAGCTTATATTCAATGTTAGTACTAAACGGGTAGTGATACTAGCCCGGTTAGTTGCAATCAGGGGTTCAATCTCGGGTTACTTTAAAATCACTACCGCTTTAGCACTACCGACTCAATAAGTGGTGAGGGTATAAATTTTTAACTTATATTACAGATAATTAGGTCAAAAATAGGTGGCATTTGAACCGCATTGAATATAACTGTATCACTGATAACTGACAACTGATAGGAGTCACTCTCTGACATGTTGCAAGATGATCAATATTCAGAATCTCAAATGTTTTTGACTGGCACGAGCTTGTTGGTAGTCGTGACCGTTTTGCTATTACTGATTAGTTTGATTATTCAGCATTTTTTACCTATGTGGCAATGGGACCAAATACTTTTGCATGCCAGTTTGCAAATAGTCGGTGCTTTTATGGCTATTTCTCTCACTTTACTCTTATGGGTACTGAAGAAACTTAAAAGTATTGACTCTACTCAATTATGGATTGGTTGTGCACTGCTGGGTATGGGATTATTAGATGGGTTACATGCCTTAGTATTGATGGGAGATAGTTTAGTTTTATTACAAAGTATAACAACCAGTATCGTAGGCGTTTGGTTTGGTTTAGTTTGGTTACCGAATCGATTTCGGTATTACTTTTGTCAAAACAAAATCGCTTTTATCATTGTTATTTTACTGAGTATTACTTTGGGGATTTTATCATTAGCTTTTTCTACCCAGATGCCATGGATAGAGGAAACTGAAACCCACTGGTATATCATTCCATTAAATACGATTGGTGGAATTGGCTTTTTTTTGGCTGCCTGGTATTTTTTCCGCACCCCATTTTCTAGTGATTTTGGGCATTTATTATTTTCAAGCCACTGTTTTTTATTAGGATTAGCTACTGTTTTATTTCAACTGGCCCATGAATGGAATGCTTGGGATGCCACCTGGGTATTTTGGCATTTATTACGACTAGCTGCTTTTTTCCTCTTATCCTATTATTTATTCTCGCTACTTAACCAAGCCGTTCGGCAACTGTGGGTCAATCAAGAACATCTACGGCTGATTATGGAAGTAGCACCGGTCGGGATTTTCTATGTGGATATGCAGGGTTACGATAGTAGTATCAATAAAAAGGGAGTCGAGATCACCGGATTAGCCGCCGAAGAAGCGGTAGGCAAAGGCTGGATTAAAGCGGTACATCCCGATGATCGCAAACAGGTTTTAAGCCAATGGCAAGAAGCGATAAACCATAACCAAATATTCAAATCACAACATCGATTTAAACACCCCAATGGTACCGTGATTTGGGTAACCGCTCAAGCAGTAGCAGAACGGACTGCTGACGATGAAATTATGGGCTATGTCGGAACTTTAACCGATATTAGCGAGACTAAACAAACGGAAGCACAATTAACCCGATATCGTAATCATTTAGAGGAAATGGTCGTACAACGTGCTAATCAACTCACCCAAGCGAATCAGCAATTACAGCAAAAAATGGAAGAACGTCAGCAAATTGAAATTGCCCTACGCGAAAGTGAAGCCCGGTTTGCCAGCATTCTTAATATTGCTCCCGAAGCCATTATTACCGTTGATCAACTCCAACAGATTATTTTGTTTAATCAGGGTGCAGAACGCCTATTTGGTTATACGAGTAAACAAATTATGGGTATGCCGCTCGATACCCTAGTCCCTTCACGGTTACAAGCTAAGCATCACCAATACTTTACTGAATTTACTCATGAGCCGGTGACTGTTCGCCATCTCGATGAGTCACTGGGTATTTTTGGTCAACGCCAAGATGGTAGCGAATTTCCTATTGAAGGTTCTGTTTCTAAATTAGATCAACAGAAAGGAACTTTATTTATTGTTATTTTACGTGATGCCGCTAAACGTTGGCAATCAGAACAAGTGTTACGTGAAAATGAAGAATTTTATCTATTGATGATGGGTGGAGGTAAAGTAGGAATATGGGATTGGCATATTAATCATGATCGTCTTTACATTTCACCTCATTTTAAAACGTTGTTAGGATTAAATGAACCTGCGGCTAATTTGCAAATGGCTGATTGGTTTAAGCACGTTTATCCAGAGGATTTAGACCGGTTAAAAGCTGCAATTGAACAGTATTTACAAGGGGTTATTCCTCGTTATGAAATTGAATACCGGGTACAAGATCCAACGGGGCATATTCATTGGATACTGATGCGTGGTCACAGCTTACGAGATCAAAATGACAAACCTTATCGCTTCACTGGCACGAGTACGGATATCACTGAACTGAAACAAATCGCCACCACCCTCCAAGAAACGGAACAAAAATACCATTTACTCCTGAATAGTGCTAAAGAAGCCATTTTAATTTTAGACAACCAAGGTAACGTGTTAGAAGCCAATACCATAGCCGAAATATTATTTGGCTATCAACGTGAGGAGTTGTTACAAAGCAATATTTCTCTTCTGTATGCAGCCAGTCAAAACGCTTGTTTACAAGACAGCTTTACCACCGGTACCTGCAACCTTTATGAAGCTCCAATTTTGACTAAATCAGGACAAACAATACTCGTTGATATCTATGGCAGTGTCATTGAATGTGGTGAGCAGAAACGATTACTCACTATTATTCGTGATATTCGCTCACGACAACAGGCTCAAATGGCTTTGGAAGAAAGACGGATTTTATTAACCCACCAGTTAGAACAACAAACTATCCCTAATTATTGACATTAAAACTGGGATGGCGGAGAGGGCGGGATTCGAACCCGCGTGGGGTATTAACCCCCATCCGATTTCGAGTCGGCGCCGTTATGACCGCTTCGGTACCTCTCCAGAGGTGGTTATAGAATAATCAATAGTCCCTATTTGTCAATTGTCCAACCGATTGAGAGCAGAAAAATATTACCCAGTTGGTTTTTTCTACAAGATAAATTCAATTATGAACGTTATCATCGACTCTTAGAAATAGCAAGTAAAATGATTACTTCTCATTCACAATAGTTCGGACCGTTGTTATAACTAGTTGATTTCAAGGTAGGTGTGCTAGTATAGCGTAACGCACCTTATCCTTTTAGTGGATTCTAAACCGTTATAAAGCTCAAGTGAGTATTTGTGTCGGTGACGTCCAAAAAGATGAATTTGAAAATCGTTTGATTGATTGCTCAATTCTGAAAAAGCTGGTTTGGATCATCTCGTGCCTATCAAAATAAGATTAACCCCAGAAAAGATCAGTAGGTACGATTAAGAATCAGCACTTTAATTACCCCTTCTAAAAGATTATGATGAATACACAATGATTTTCTAAAATTGCTACTCAATGAGGTATTGAAATCATGCATACTATCTTAGTCAGCTTAGAAGTGTGGTTAAGTTTAGCCATCGCTAGCTATTTTGGATGGATAGGAATACATCATAAAATCACTCGACAGCTTGGATGGTATTTAATATTTATCGGTTTAATTCTCGTTACTTTGGGAGATGTCATTTACTTGTTCACTTTGGATGATACTCCCCGTTTCTGGGAACAAGTACCGATATCCTCTTCTTCTTTTCCATTCAATGCGGTGGGAACTGCTTTAATTAAAGTGATCAGTGAAATCTTACTCTTTGTCGGTTTATGGCAATGGATGCCTTTTGTCGTCAATGGGTTACAGCAACAACAGGAATTACAACAACAAAATCTGCAATTACAAAAAATGCAAGCGGTTTTGCGGGTGAGTGAAGCTCGGTTTCGGACCTTATTTGAACATGCGCCAATCGGAATTATATTAATGGATTTAAAAGGTTACTTTGCATCACAAAGTAATGCGGCGGCTGAAAAAATATTAGGCTACACCCGCCAAGAATTAGTGGGAAAATCGTTTGCGGATATTAGCCATTCAGAAGATAGCGATAAAAATCTTCAAGCCTTTGAACAAGTGAGAAGTAGAAAAAATAATTACTTTCCCATTGCTAGCCGCTGTGTTCACAAAGGGGGTTCGATAAAATGGGTGAATGGTTATGTCACGTGGATACCGGAAAACATATTACAACCTAATTTTGCCTTTACTTTGATAGACGATGTGACTGAACCGCGTCAACAGGAAAGAAATGTCAAGGAAAATTATGCCGATTTAAATTTTCATCTCGATAATATTCCTTGTGCGGTGATGGAGTGGGATGCGCAATTGCGGTTACAACGTTGGTCATCGCAAGCCGAACGAATTTTTGGTTGGTCAGCATCAGAATTAATGGGCAAACAGCTTACTGACTGGCGATTTATCTATGAGGAGGATGCCAGCATCATGGCACAGGAATTGGCTCAATTACACCCGCCTCACCAGACGCAATTGACTCGAATGACGCGCAATTACACTAAAACCGGTCAAGTCATTTATTGCGAATGGCAACTCTCTGCCCGGTTTGCTCAATCCAGTAAGCCATTGTCTTTATTATCTTTAGTACGTGATGTCACCTCCCGTGAGCAAAGACGAGAAATCCTCGGTAAAAATGAAGAGTTGTATCGGATGCTGGCAGAAAACAACCATGATCTCATCTGTTTACATGAAGTCGATGGGGCTTATCTCCATTTGTCTCCTTCGGTTACTCGCTTGTTAGGTTATCACCCAGAGGAATTACTGGGTAAATCTCCTTACTCGCTGCTTCACCCGGATGATCCTGACAAGCTCAAAAAAGCTTATGAACAAGGTAAAGCCGGTCAAATTGATAATGTAGTGGAATATCGAATTCGTTGTCAAAATGGTCAATATGTGTGGTTTGAAACTTATGTTACTCCAATCCTGAATAAAAACCAACAAATTATCAAGTTAGTGACTTCATCACGCAATATTAGTCAACATAAACAAGCGGAATCCGCTTTACGTGAAAGTAAGAAACAACTCCAGCGGCGCAATTTTGAGATTCACCAATTATATGAATTTTCAAGAGATATTAGTGGGGCGTTGTCGTTAGATGAAATTGCCGAAGTGTTATATGAACATTTATACCGATTGATACCGACTATTTCTTGTAGTAGCTTAGTTCTTGTTCAGGAAGGTAGCAGTGATTTATGTTTAGTATTACGACATCGGATAACTGAAGCCGTATTCACTGAAATTAAAGCAGAATTAACGACTATTGTAGCCAAATTCGGTGGGTCTAGTCATTTACTAGAAGATATTCCGATGAGTCGTCTCAAGGAATATGCTAATCCTCACCAAGAAATCAAGAGTTTAGGAACCAAGCGCCAAATTTTACTGATTAACTTTCCACCTTCACATCAAATCAATCAACCGATTAATGGCGTCCTTTGGCTCGGTGCCCAAGCAACTAATGCTTTCTCAGAAAGTCAGTTACGCATTTGCTATACGTTAGTTAATCATTTGGTGAATGCCTTGAAGCGTTCTCGTATCGCGCTTACCCAGGAACAAAAGAATTTAGAAAACCTAGTGCAATCTTTGCCGATTGGGGTACTGTTATTGGATGTTAATAAACGCATCATTTTAGCTAATCCGATTGCACAACACTATTTACCCATGATTACGCCAATTCAAACCAATAACTCGATTTTAACTGGGCCCATGGTGGCTATTTTAGCGCCCATGTTTGAAGGCGTATTGTCTTCATTATCTGCTGTACCACTCCCCGTAGAAGCAGCGTTGTTTGAACTTACTGCCCATTTATTAGAAACAGGACCTTATAGTGGCCATTTCATTGTCATTATTCAAGATATTACTCATCGTCACTATTTACAAGCTGAGTTGGAGGACCAGGATTATTAGCATAACCGATTTATTTATAATGCTATTTCAACAACGGCTGATTAATATTAACCTTAACCCAATTTCAACTGCTGAAGTTGTTATCAAACTCAGGTGCCTTAAAAACTTACTAATCACTTATTTATTAATATGATACGTGCAGCTACTCTCCTTATCGTTGATGATATCCAATCCAATCGGGAAACCTTGGAAAATTTAGCGGCTGCTTTAGGACATACGCCTATTTTAGCAGCGAGTGGTGTTATCGCTTTGAACATAATTGCTAAACAACCAATTGATTTAGTGCTGTTAGATGTCATGATGCCAGAAATGGATGGATACGAAGTATTAAGTCAAATCAAAGATAACCCGGCTTGGCGCGATATTCCGGTCATTATGATCTCGGCATTAGATGAGATAAATAGTGTCGTTAATTGTATAAAAATGGGTGCAGATGATTACTTAACTAAACCGTTTAATTCAACTTTACTCAAAGCCAGAATTGGAGCTTGTTTAGAAAGAAAATTCTGGCATGATCGAGAACAAGCTTATCTTCACCAGATTGAAGAGTATAACCATACTTTAGAAGCGCAAGTTAAGGAAAGAACCCAAGAACTGATTGAAGCTAAAGAACAATTAGAAAAACTTAACCGAATTAAAGATGAAGTCTTGAGTTCACTGTATTATGAATTGCAAAGACCGTTTAAGGGGGTATTAACTGCATTTAAACAACGCTTCGTTGATGGCGTCCATGAAGTGAACCATTTACTTGAAAGCATAAAACAATCGCTGTTAGTGACTCAGATTGATCCAGCGACTCATATCTATCCTTTTGAACTGACCAGTGTACGTAATATATTAGCGACTGCTATGGCAGCGAGTCGTGATTTTGCCAATTCTCGTCAGGTGTTGCTAGGAGAAATTCCGACCTGTGGTGGGCAAGCTATTGGTCAAGAGGAGTTGTATACTTTGATTTCTGCTGATTTTATTGCTATCGAGGAAGACGAAGTGGAAAGTTATACTCTTGCCCTTAAAGACAATCTCAAATCGGATAATCATTGTAAACGACTGTGTGCTGAAGCTATCATGGAATTACTCAAAGCGGCGGTGAAGTTTTCTAATCCAGACAGCACCATTAGATTATCCTGTGAGCCATCAGAGGGGGAAATTCAGTTGGGTATTCATACGACCGGTAGACTTATCGCTGAGGATACTTTACCCCGTTTTTTTCGCTCACCTTCTGATTCGGTTACCCCAGGCAGACATCCCGGTTTAGGTCCTTCTATCGCTTATCACCTGATTGAATCATTGGGCGGAACGGTGACAGTAGCTAATCGCGGGGCAGAAGGGATTTCTTTTACTATTCGGTTAAAACGAGAAAAACTTTAGATCATGCTCAAAAAGAGGTAGTGATTTTAAAGTGACAAGGGGCTGCAACCGCTTGTGGCGACCGGACTATATCTGTTAACACGAGAAAAACTTCAAAGAGACTCCATGTTTTGGATAAAATTATGAAATTCAATCGCATAGCAAACTGGTTGATTATCATTTTTACCCTGCTATCCACTTGGGGTTGCTATCGAACCCCACCCGCTCTGCTACGCATTGGCTTAAATACTTGGCCAGGTTATGAATTTATCTTTTTAGCCCAAGAACAGGGCTTATTTGCTAAAGCGGGGATTAGTGTTCAATTGATTGAATTTCCATCACTCGGTGATAGCCGCTTAGCTTTTGAAAGGGGACAATTGGATGTGATGGCAAGTACCCTCAGTGAAGTTTTACTGGCTAAAGAACATTTACAATCCTGTCCACCTATTTTCTATGTTATTGATTATTCAACGGGTGGTGATGTTATTTTAGCTCAATCTTCGCTGACTAAAATAGCCGATTTACGCGGTAAGAGAATTGGTTTGGAATTAGGGTCAGTCAACATGTACCTGCTCGCTCGGGCATTAGAAAAGTCTAATTTAACCCTTGATGATGTTATCCTGGTTCCCATGACTCCAGATGTCATGAAATATGCTTTTTATAACCGAACAGTCGACGCCGTAGTGACTTACCCACCGCTATCAGTGATTTTGCAACAGACCGGTCAGACCCAGCAACTCTTTTCCAGTCAAGCCATTCCTCAAGAAATTATTGACGTTCTCGTGGTGCAAGCCGACGTTTTGGCAACACGAATTGATGAACTGGTAGCGTTTATTCGAGCACTTGAGGAAGCCGTACAATATAGTCTCACTTATCCGAATAAAGCTTATCCACTCATGGCTGAGCGTGAAGGGATTAGTGTACAAGCGTTTAGCCAAATATTAAATCAACAATTGCAAATGATACCGCTCGCTAAGCAACGCCCCTTTTTTGAACCCCAGGGTATTTTGGAACAGAGTTTAACTCTAATGGACAATACGTTTCGTAAAGTGGGCTATTTGACTTCTTCGCAGCGGACTATAAACTGTGTGATGTCAAAACCGGTTTTACGAGCAACGGATCAATGAATTCAATTCCATCCTTACCCAAAAAATTTTATTCTCTGCAGTGGAAACTCCTAATTCCTTTGCTATTACTAGGCTTTGTCATCCTTCCAAGCTTGAATTGGGTATTTAATCATATTATGACTGGAAATTTACAACATCTGGAGTTGCGCCGCGCCGAACAATTAGTTAATAGTCTAAGGCAAGCCGCTGAAGTTGTAGAATCACCGGAGCAATTACACCGATTCGTCAGTGCCTTGGGCGCAGAACCGGATGTCAAATTGATCGTCATCATTGGTGATGATCCGGCTAAAGTGATTGCATCCACTCGTTACATTTGGTTAGGTAAGTTACTCACCCAATTACCACAAAAAAAGTTAGGTGAAGAATTATTTCAAGCTTTACAAAGCCAACAACCGAATTATCACCACCATCCAGACATTTATGAATTTAGCTTTTCTACCCCACTGTTACTGAGTGAGGGTGCACAGTTAAAAAGTAATTTTTCCCAGAGTGTGGTTACCGTTCATTTAAATACTATTCCACTCCAAGTTATTCTTTACTCAGAAGATTGGCATATTCGAGTTTGGATGGTGTTATTACTCTGCCTCCTGTTTATTTTTATTTATAGTTGGTTTGACCGTTTCATTCAACACCCACTTCATCTTCTTGCTGAGGCGATTCAACAATGCTTACTCAGTGATAACAAGAATTATGTCCCGATACTCGCACATGATGAAATCGGGATAATTGCTCATGCACTCAACACTTTACTGCTTCACCAAGAACAAGTGCAAACAGAAATTAAAAAACTCGCTTTAGTCGCTCAATATACTGATAACGCTGTGGTAATTACGGATGCTATGGTTCGGATCGAATGGGTTAATGAAGCTTTTACTCGAATTACCGGTTACTCCTTTGAAGAAGTGGTTGGTAAGCGACCCAGCGTGTTTTTACACGGTGCTGAAACCGATCCGATCACACTAGCTAAAATTCGCACCGCTTTACGTGAACAACAATCTATCTTAGCCGAACTGGTTAATTATACTAAAACCGGACAACGCTATTGGATATCGCTGAGTATCCAACCGGTTTATGATGACAACCAAGCCGTTACTCATTTCATTTCGGTAGAAAGAGATATCACCGCACGCAAACAAGCTGAACAGCAATTACAACAACAAGCGCAAATTATTAACCAAATTCATGATGCGGTCATCACTACCGATAAACATTATCGAATTACTTATTGGAATCAGGGAGCTGAAAGATTATATGGTTATTCTGCGGCTGAAATGAATGGCCAACCGCTTACCTCATTATATCTTGCGGAGAATCGAGATAATTTGCCACAAACCCTGTTAGAACCATTGAGCAAAGCGGGTAATTATGAAGTTGAAATGCCGCTGTTGAAAAAATCGGGAGAAATATTTTTTGCACGATTATCACTTTCCTTACTTCGCGATCGGGATGGAGAAATCATGGGCATAGTCAGTTTTGCTATTGATATCACCCAACATGAACAACTTGAATCCGCTTTGAAAGCAGAACGGGCAATACTCACTCAACGAATAGCAGAACGAATTGCTGATTTAAGTGTGGCTAATACCCAGTTAAAAAAAGCGAACCAACTTAAAGATGAATTTCTCGCTAACATGAGTCATGAACTCCGAACACCACTGAATTCTATTTTAGGGATGGCAGAAATTCTCATCGAACAAGTTTATGGTGAGATCAATGACAAACAGATGAAATCGTTACAAACGATTAACACGAGTGGTCAATATCTGTTGTCGCTTATTAATGATATTTTAGATTTAGCTAAAATTGAGGCTGGCAAGGTGGAATTGCAGTTAGGTACGGTTAATATAGAAGAAATTTGTCAAGCCAGTCTCGTGTTTGTTAAACAATTGGCTTACAAGAAACAAATTAACCTCACTTTGGAAGTGGCGCCAGAAGTAACCACTATGGTAGCTGATCAACGCCGGATTAAACAAATTTTAGTGAATTTACTCAGTAATGCGGTAAAATTTACGCCAGGAAAAGGTTCGATTCGTTTAGAAGTCAAAAAAGATAATGCCGGACACGCGATGAGCTTTGCGGTAATTGACACCGGTATTGGTATCGAGAAAGCGGCTCTGACACGGTTATTTAATCCCTTTGAACAAATTGCTTCTGAATTCTCTAGTCAATTAGAAGGGACCGGATTGGGGTTAGCATTAGTCAAACAATTGGCCGAATTACAGGGTGGTAGCGTCACAGTAACCAGCCAAATTGGTCAGGGAAGTTGCTTTACGGTGGTTCTCCCTTTGAATCATCAAGTCGAACCTTTAAACACTAACAAACTCATGGGTAAAAAAGTTGTTTCGTTACCGTCCACACAATCCGTTTATAATAATTCACCTTTGATTCTAATCGTCGAGGATAATCCAAATAATATTGAGATTATTTTTGATTATTTGACTGCCTTTGGTTATCGTATCAAAGTGGCTCATACGGGTATCGAAGCCTTAACTGCTCTTACTGAAGAACGACCCAGCTTGATTCTTATGGATATCCAAATGCCGGGTATGGACGGTTTAGAAACGACTCAACGTATTCGTGCTAATCCGGAATATCAAGATTTGCCTATCATTGCGGTAACCGCTTTAACGATGCCCGGAGACCGAGAACAGTGTTTAGCCATCGGGATGAATGAATATTTAAGCAAACCCGTCAATTTGCGCCAGTTATTACAATTAATTAAACAATTTTCTACCAGGGATACCCATGATGATTCGTAGTATGACCGCCTTCGCTCGGGAAGAGCGACAAGAAACTTGGGGACAAATTTGTTGGGAATTACGTTCAGTTAATCATCGTTATTTAGATGTCTGTGTGCGGTTACCCGAAGATGTACGTCGCTTGGAAGCCACCATACGGGAACGCATTCAACAACAATTGAAACGGGGCAAAGTCGATTGTACCCTCTATTTTCAAGCTAACACCAGCTATCTTCAACAGTGGCAACTCAATACAACCTTAGTTCAACAACTGTGGAACACCATCCAAGAAATTAATACCTTAACAGCAACTCATACCACACTCAATGCGTTAGATATTTTACGTTGGCCCGGGGTGCTCGAAACGAATTCTGTTGATATAGAAAAAGTGAGCGAAGCCATTCTCCATCATTTTGAAATCGCGCTCACCCAATTGATCGGACATCGGGAACGTGAAGGGACACAATTAGCCGCTTTGATAGCGCAACGTTGTAACGCCATTGCTGAAGAAGTGGTGCAAATTCGGAATGAATTACCGTTAATTTTGCAAACCCAACGCGAGCGGTTACAAACCCGCTTGACTGAATTGATTGAGCTAGACGGTGAACGTTTAGAACAAGAAATTGTTATTCTCGCCCAGAAAATGGATGTTGCTGAAGAACTAGAACGGATAGAAGCACATTTAATCGAAATACGACAAGCATTAGCCCAAGATCAATCGGTGGGGAGACGGTTAGATTTTCTCGCTCAAGAACTGCACCGAGAAGCGAATACCTTGAGTTCTAAATCCAATCATATTTATACCAGCCGCCATGCGCTCGAATTAAAAGTATTAATTGAACAAATGCGCGAACAAACTCAAAACATTGAATAAAGGAGAGATTGTGACTAAAGGGACTCTTTTTACCGTTTGTGCTCCCTCGGGTGCGGGTAAAACCAGCTTAGTGAATGCTTTAGTAGCCAGCCTGGATAATTTAACGGTATCGGTATCTCACACGACTCGTCAACCGAGACCTGGGGAAAAAAATGGCGTTAATTATCATTTTGTGACAGAAGACGACTTCATTCACATGTTAACTTGTAATTTGTTTTTAGAACATGCTCAAGTCTACGATCACTACTATGGTACTTCGCAGAGATGGTTGCTGGAACACTTACATACCGGTACCGATGTGATTCTAGAAATCGATTGGCAAGGTGCGCAACAAGTTCGCCGTTTAAAACCAGATACAGTCACTATTTTTATTTTACCGCCGTCACGAGAAGTGCTAGAACGGCGACTACGCAGTCGAGGTAAAGACAGTGAAGCTGTGATCGCGCAACGGTTACAGGCTGCAGTGGATGACATCAGCCATTATGTTGAATTTGATTATTTGGTGGTCAATGATGATTTTTCTCAAGCCGTAAAAGATTTACAAGCGATTGTCCATAGCCAACGACTAACCCAATTAGCCCATGCACCCAAACTAGAGAAATTATTAACAGATTTGCTGAGTTAGGAACTCAATTGTCGCCGGAAATGACCTACTGGAGTGCTTAAAACGGCTGTACTTCTACTAAGATAATGACAGCGATTAAAATAATCACCGGTAATTCATTGAACCAGCGGTAAAAAACATGACTATGGCGATTACGATTGTGCTTAAAATCTTTAAGAAATTGGCCACAATAAAAATGATAACTTATCAACATACTAACTAAAACTAGTTTAAGATAAAGCCAACCTACCCCGGTCACATTCAAGAATGAGTTCCACCAATAGGCGATTAATAACCACAGCCCGAAACCAATAGCAAGAAATGCACTGGGTGTCGTAATCGCATAATATAATTTATGTTCCATCACTTTAAAACGTTCTTGACCGCTGGCATCGTCAGTCATCGCATGATAAACAAACAACCGTGGCAGATAGAATAAGCCCGCAAACCAGGTTACCACAAAAATAATATGAAAAGCTTTGATCCATAACATATTTTTCAATTAACTCCGACTAATAAGGCGTGACAAATTTTATCATGTTTTATTTTGGAGGAGTTGGACCGGCTCGAACTGATTTGCCTATATTGCTTTTCTTTTAAAGGACGACTAAATTAATTATTACTTTCAAAAGAAAAGTATAGGAATCATTAAAGAACTTGGCTCTTGGTTGTCACAAGACTACTTCAAAATAACACGTTAGGGAGAAACTGATTATGATAACTCACTGGGGTAAGAGAACCCTCTCTCCTACTCACTTCTCACTCCTTCTATTTGCAATCATTCTCTTCAATTTATCCTGGCTTCCCAGTGCATTAGCCACAACGGATTGTACGGCAGTGACTGAAATTCCCCCAACTGAATGTGAAATACTGATTAACTTTTACAATAGTACCAATGGTCCAAATTGGTCTGATAATGCCTCGAATAATTGGAATGTAACCAATACGCCCTGTAGTTGGGCCGGTATCTCCTGTAGTAGCCCAGCTAATCCGGCGGGTGTGCATATCATTGGAATCGACCGAGGTGAGCAAAATCTAAGTGGCTCGTTTCCCGATTTAAGTTCATTGACCTCTTTGCGACTTCTGGATTTGAGTTCAGGTCAATTAAGTGGCCCGTTTCCAACTTGGCTAAGTAGTTTAACTGCTTTGCAATTCTTGGATCTAAATCAAAATCAGTTGACCGGTGATATCCCCAATTTAAGCAATTTGACCAACTTGCAATTGCTTTGGTTAGAAGGAAACCAACTCACCAGTGGGCCAATTCCTGAATGGATATGTCAATTGAGTTCATTGCTCAGTCTCAATCTGAGCAACAGCCAACGAACCGGTTCGATTCCTAATTGTATCAATAATTTGACTAAGCTAGAAAAGCTCTACCTAGACGATAACCAACTCAGTGGTTCGATTCCAGATTTAGCTGCTTTGACGCATTTGCAAGTTCTTTCTTGCTATGGTAATCAACTGACCGGTTCAATTCCCAATTTAAGTACTTTGACTCAATTACAAGAGCTTTATCTACACAGCAATCACCTCACTGGTTCGATTCCCAATTTAAGTCCTTTGACCCAGTTGCAACAGATTAATTTAGATATTAACCAACTCACGGGTTCGATTCCGGATGAGATAGGCACTTTGACTCAGTTGCAACATTTTTCTCTACATAGTAATCAATTTACCGGTTCGATTCCAACTTCACTGATTAATCTGACGAATCTAAACTATTTAGAATTAAGTTTTAATCGGTTAACGGCTCAAGATAACGCCTTGCTCACTTTCCTCAATAGCAAAAATCCTACTTGGGCACAAACGCAAACTGTAACCCCTCTTGACGTCTTAGCGACGCCTTCATCAGCAACCAGTATTCAAATCAGTTGGACACCGATATTGTACACTAATGATGGAGGTTATTATTGGGTCCAATATGCCACAACTCCAGGTGGCCCTTACACGCCAGCTACGTCAGCTACTCCTGACAAGAATGCAACCAGCTATGTCGTCACGGGTTTATCACCGAATACCACTTACTATTTCGTGGTGCAAACTTATACCCCAACACATGGTTTTCAGCAAAACAATTTAACCAGTGACCTCAGTGCGGAAGTGTCTGCAACGACTACCGATAGCACCGCGCCGCCACCTCTACCACCACCGGTAACTCCACCCGCAGTAACACCACCCCCGGCAACACCACCTTCAGCAACACCACTTTCTTTAAATATAACCACCGTGGGTCAAGGTAAAGTTATCAGTACACCCGCAGGGATTGATTGTGGTAACCAATGTCAAGCCGGTTTCGCTACGAATACCCAAGTTACCCTCACGGCAACGCCAGCAACGAATTGGCGATTTGAACAATGGCAAGGCGATTGTGATCCAAATGGTCTGGTGATAATCGATAAAGATAAGCAATGTGAGGCGGTTTTTGTAAAGATAAATTTTGATGCCCAATGGTTACCGCTTGACATGACTAATCTCGCTGCCAGTGGAATACCGCCAAAAATAGCTACACCTTCCTCTAATTTACAAGGAATGACTATTAATATTAATGTGCCCGGTATGGATGTGATTGATAAAGTGGCTAGCGATGGCAACCTCTATCAGCAATTGAACATCCCCAAAGAGGGGTTGACGACGGAAGAAGGCAAGCCACAAGTGCCGATGCTTAGTCAGTTTATTGCAATCCCGGTCGGTGCCCAAGTCAAGGTTGAAATGCTGGAACCCAGTTATGATGAATTAACCGGATATTGGGTCTACCCGGCACAACCACCCGCCGCCGATCTAGAGGATGCACCACCACCACCGTTTACCATCGATAAAGAGTTCTATGCCCGCGATGAATTTTATCCGGCAAAAGTCGTTAACTTAGAAGGGCCGGAGGTAATTCGAGGTCAATCGGTTGTCATTTTACGGTTATTTCCGGTCCAGTTTAATCCTGCCAAACAAACCTTACGCATTTATTCTAAAATTCGTCTCCGGGTTTCCTTTCAAGGTGGCAAAAACTACTTTATTGAAAATCCACGGCTGCGGAGTTCGGCTTTTGAACCCATCTTTAATAAATTATTACTGAATGCCCCAGCCGTAGCGGCATTTTCTGCAGTTCCACTGGCCGAAGCGGCTTATGAACAAGGCAACTCTCTACTCATTATCACCCCTCCAAAATTTTTTGAAGCGGCTAATACGTTAGCTAAATGGAAGATAAAAAAGGGAATTGAAACCATTGTTAAAACCACCGTCGAAACGGGTAATACGGCTGATCAGATTCGGAATTTTATCCAAACGGCTTATAATAATTGGAATCCACCACCAACCTATGTTTTACTTATCGGTGATGCTGAATTTATTTCCCCTTACTATAAGACTTGGCATCCCTATAATTCATATTGCGGCGGATGTGAAGGCTATATTGGTACCGATTTGTATTATGCCACCGTCGATGGCGATGATTATTTTCCCGATATCAGTTTAGGAAGGCTCTCGGTTGATACGCTGGCTGAAGCGAAAAGAAGAGTTAATAACATCATTGGGTATGAAAGCAACCCCGTTGCCGGAAGCGCATTTTATCAAAATGTAGCTCTGGCCACTTACTTTCAAGATTGTAACTACCCTCCTTGTCAAGGTGGGAATGATGGACATGCTAACAACCGATTTACCCAAACTATAGAAGACATTGCTATTTATCTGTCTGCTCCAAATTACCTTAATCAATATCAAGTTGACCGTATTTATGTTACCGATCCCGCTATTAATCCAACCCATTGGAATGATGACTGGTGGAATTTTGGTGGTGGTCCAGCAGGTGACCCGGACGACTCCATACCGAATTATCTGCGCCGCGACTCAGGTTTTCCATGGAATGGTAATGCACAACAGATAACAACAAAGATTAATGAAGGAAGATTCTTAGTAATCCATCGAGACCATGGAACACCAGGGGGCTGGGTCAGTCCTCAATATACCACCAGCGATGTACAAGCTTTAACTAACGGCAATAAATTACCGGTCGTGTGGAGTATCAATTGTCAAACGGGTTGGTTTGATAATGAAACCGATAATAGCGGAACTAATAATAATGCTCTGCCTATTTATTTCTCTGAAGCTTGGGAACGAAACCCCAACGGTGGAGCAGTTGGAATAATTGCCGCAACTCGGGTTTCTTACAGCGGTTATAATGATCAACTCACTTGGGGATTAATGGATGCGATTTGGCCGGATTTTGTTAAGTTATACACCGCAACCCATACCCCATTTGATAAACCCATGTGGGAAATGGGTTCAGTGCTCAATTATGGCAAATATTATCTTGCTAGTCAGTATGGAGAAAGTGATACCCGCAAGACGACTTTCGAGATATTTCACTGGTTTGGCGATCCCACCATGCCAATCTGGACCAGCGAACCACAACCATTTAACAATGTTTCACATGAAGCTTTAATATCAGCAGGAACTCAGTTTATTAATGTCGGCGTCAATGTTCCTGATGCTTTGATCAGCATTACGAGAGAGAATAGCGGCAATGGAGAAATCTTAGGAAGAAAACTTTCTACCGGTGGAATAACAACCATCCCATTATCTAAGCCGATGTTAGCAACCGATATCGTTCATGTCACCATCACTAAACAGAATTATCGACCTTATGAAGGAACCATTATCACCGATCCCTGTTTGGTAATAACCGTCCGCTCGAATGAAAGTGGTAATGGTAGTAGTGTAAATACTTGGGCAAGGCAAGTAGGAGACGAATGGATAGTCGGTACCAAACTCAAAGTAAATGATAAAGTCCTTATTCAAGCTAACCACACGATTGAAACCAATTCCATCAAAGTCAAGACCCTTTGTATTAAAGCTGGTGGTGTCTTAAAGAATAACCAAGGATCACTAAAAGTTCAGGCTGAACACATTTATAACGCGGGTGATATTCTCGGCGCAGAGGGTACCAACGGGTACATTCCTGATGGACTCGAAACTCTTCCGGAGAATTACCTCCATGCTAAAAATGGCGGTAACGTGGTGATCAATGCCAGTGAATCGATTACTAATATCGGTAAAATCAAAGCCGGTCGTGGCGGTAACGATATTACCCATAACTTTTTTACTGGGAATTCAATGAGCGCTAAAGGTGGTAAAGGAGGTAGTATCTCTATCAATAGCAAATTCATCACTAACGAAGGTATCATTGGTCCAGAAGTCGCACCGACCTATAATAACAAACAATGGCTATCTGATGGTGGTAATGGTGGAGTAGGCAGTAATGCTTACCAAATTGAACTTGAATGTAATGGTAAGCAACCTGGAGGTTCAGTCAATAGTGATCAATATCTTCTGGGTATCGACGGCTGGAATAATGGTAACGCAGTGGGTGGTAATGGCGGCAACACGACAATCAATGCGACCAATCAACTGATTAACCACGGTATGATTAGCTCCGGTTATGGTGGTGATGCCCGAGTATGGTCGAAGAATGCTAAAAGCTGTGCTTACCTAGCAACCAAAGGCAAAGGCGGTAACAATGTGATGACCGCCCCGAATCTGGAAAATTCTGGCGTGGTCAGAGCAGGTGGCGATGGCAAAGCCATTTCTGAACCCGAAATGATGTTATCCGGTAACAACATGCGTTATGAAGACAGCCAAGCAGTCGTTATCTTTGGTGGCGATAACCAGCAACTCAGTTTACGTCAACTGAGTGCCGATGCCATTACCGCAACCGAAACCATTACTCTCGCCGCCGGTCAAGGTGGCACAGTCGATTTGAGGGACAATAACGCCTCCATTCTCAACGCTCCAACTGTCCGCATTTTCTCTGATAGCATTCTATTGGAACCAGAAAAGAATTTGCAGAATCTAACCACCCCCAACTCGCGCATTGAAACCTATCCCGCAAATATTCTTCATGAAGTCGCGCTATCGAGTAGTGGAACCCTTATCGGCACACCGGTGACGAATCAAACCATTGACGTTGAAATACTCAATGCTGGTCCAACCGCCGATACCTATACCTTAACTGTCACGGATCCCCAAGGCTGGTCAATCAATACGCTACCAGCAACGGTAACCCTTAACGGATTAGAACGGGTGGAATTATCACTCCAGGTCATCTTATCCGCGACAGTCGGTGCAGAAGACACGATTACCATCACGGCGACTTCTCAAAGTGATCCCAACATCACCGCAACCACCGAAACGACGCTGCTGGTGGTCTCTGAAGCCGAATTACCGCCAGAACCCGAAGAATTAGAAGCGATGGTAACGATTGATCCAACGCAAATGAATCAGTGTCCAACGCAAGGTGTCGTTAATAGAGTCTGTGATGCCCAGGGACAAGTTATTACCAATCTCGTCACCGACCCAAATGCCAGTATTGCGCATGGAACTTTAATCGGAACTTTAAACAATAACGGCTTAGTTTCCAACTTAACGATTGAACCGAGTGGTTTATTAATCGGTGGAACCGTAAGCGGTTTTATTCACAATCAAGGTCAAATGATGGACTTTGACTTTGTCGGTGCTGAAATCCAAGGCGGTACTTTAGCCGGCACGATTCACAATCGCAGCCTGATTGGCGGTACTTTTAAAGATGTCAACTTCGCTCCAAATACCCATCTCACTGGCGGGCGCTTACAAGGTAACCTTAGCGGCGACGCCAATGCACCCGCGTTATTGGAGCATTTGACAATTCAAGCTCATAGTCAACTTGCTCATGTCACTATGGGTGAAAATGTAGTATTGGCAGAAGGGGTAACTTTGGGTGAGGGAGTTAACTTTATCAATCCCGGAGACGATCCAAGAAACCTAAAGTCAGAGGAAGTTATTCCACCACCGGCTTGTAATACCGATCTACCGCTGTTAGGAACAACCGCCGTCAACTTGCAAGGTAAGCCGCTTGACACCCTGACGCAAACAAGTGGTGGTATTGCTATCAACCAGGGTGCTTTTCAGCAACAAGTGACTCAAAAACTCACTGATTCCGTAACCGTGAAAGGTCAACTGTGTCCAGATCC
Organism: Thioploca ingrica; assembly: GCA_000828835.1. GTDB lineage: Bacteria > Pseudomonadota > Gammaproteobacteria > Beggiatoales > Beggiatoaceae > Thioploca > Thioploca ingrica. The sequence continues at coordinate 4,113,930 of AP014633.1, read as the reverse complement.
AGATCACGTTGGACAAGCCGCTGAACTCATTGTTTATGCCGAGTATCGACCATTAAACTCGCCAGAGAGTAAATCACATTACTACATGCTAGACGATCAGGATCAAATCTTACCTTGGGATGACGATTTGGCTAACTTAGTGACTTTCCGCAAAGTGGTCTTGAAAGCAGCTCAAACCGTGTCGATATATCAAGGTCAATTCCCCGCAGCGGGATTATTGAATATTTATTTTGGTTATCGATTACCAACCTCAGGACTGTTGAGTTTGAATCGAGATGCGATTACCGTGAAGATTGGTGAATAGTAATATGTCGGGCTAAAACTCGGTGAAGCCCAACACTACCCGGTGGCATAAGTTGGGCTTCCTTTTAAATAATGGTAAATATTTATGAATAAAACGATTGATTATGAAACAGATTTATATTCATGGGCCTTGCATAATGCTGAATTATTACGTCAAGGGCGATTTGCCGAAATTGATGCGGAACATATCGCTGAGGAACTGGAAGATAGGGGAAAAAGTGATCGGCGAGCATTAGAAAATCGCCTTATTATCTTAGTTGCCCATCTATTGAAATGGGAACATCAGCCTGACCACCGCAGTGGGAGTTGGGAAGGTTCAATTAACGAACAACGCTTAAGAGTCAATAGACTTTTACGAAACAATCCTGGTTTAAAACCCTACTTACCCGAAGCGGTAGCTAATGCTTACGCTGACGCCTTGAAATTAGCGGCTAAGGACACTCATACCTCCGTGAATCGTTTTCCATCAACATGTCCTTATACCCTAGAACAAATGCTACACGAGGATTTTTATCCAGAAAATTAGACTACCATCAACTTAAGGAGTTTCCCCCTTTGAAAAAGGGGGGTGAGGGGGGATTTAATCAGTTGATAACCAAGCTAATCTTCCTTACCAGAATTTACATTCCTCGTGGGCAATCCCCACTTTACCTGGCTTTTTTAGTGGAATTATGGTTATAAAACTGCTTATCTTAGTAAAATAAGGTGAGCTATTTAAGTCAGTCTTTCACCCAACTGGGTACTGGGCATCGGCTTGTCCAGCCTAAATCCATATTATTACCGGGTGTTGAAAATGAACAGTCGGGTGTTGAAAATGAACCGGTTAAGGTGTTTAAAATCAACACCCTTAAATTGAATTTATTTTTAATTCATTGAAATAAAATATCATTTTATATCGGCATAAATCTTGTATATCATTTAATGATAGCATCAGCTATTTTGCATCCCCTTCACTTACGAGGTTATCAGGTATGACGGACAATATGAAACTAGAGGATAAAAGGTTAGTAGCTATAACGATAACCGGGATGAACCCAGAAAATAAAATGGGCTTCAAACCCTTTATATGGAAAAACTGCTACAACGTTTATGTTGATGAAATTGATGAACAACATCAGCATCTCATGAAGTTGATCCGGAAAATGCGTGCCGTGGTTGAAAACCAACTCGATCACCAAATACAACGCTACGTGTTAGATGAATTACTTGACTATATTCATTATCATTTCAACACGGAAGAAATGTTGATGGTAGACCATCAGTACCCTTTTAGTGAAATTCATAAACATCAACATGACGAATTTATTTTTCGTATTCAAGAATTCAGAAATGATTTCTGTCAAGGCAAAGCCCAAACATTCAAAATATTATGTTTTCTGGTTAACTGGTTAATTGATCACATTTTAGTTTCAGATAAAGAATTAGGCGGTTATTTGAATTCTAAGGGTATATTTTGAAGTGCTAAAAATAAGACTTCCTCACGGGAGTACTTGCTCAGAATAACGATTTATCAGAATTACCCGATCGAATAAATAACTAAATGATTATTAAAAAATTGGGGTGCGTTAGGCATTAGCCGTAACGCACCATTCAAAAACGTCATTCAATCCAGTTGCTTAAACACTAGTCAATGTTCATCTTAAATGTTTTTAGTGCGTTAATAACGCACCCTACAACTGGTTAGGTAAGCTTAGCCGGGTAGGTCGGGTTAGGCGCGTCTGTTTGCGCCGTAACCCGACAAAACAAGGCATGAAATGTCGGGTTACGCTACCGCTAACCCGACCTACTTGGCTTATTTATTTCTACAAAACGGAGAAGTAAAAAATATCTTCTTACAGCTCATCAAAAAACACCTATTTTCTCAATTCTCTCCAACATATCCGGATATTTCTGCACCAATAACAGCAATAACACCGCCGGCCCATTCGGACGGGCTTTGCCTTGTTCCCAATTCTCCAATGTCCTTTTAGAAACCCGCAAATATCTTGCAAAAACCGTTGGTGAAGCATTCAAGCGTTCTCGTACCAGTTCGTAGGGTGTATAAGCGATAGCGTCATACACCTTTATGGTGCAATCACTTATGGATGGAATGACACAAGCTTATACATCCTACACGGCACCGCCATTAAGTTAAACGATTTGAAGCTCTTCCTCTCCATTTAGAAGAAGGTTGGGGTGAAGGAAAACTGGTGAGGGTTCCAGCCCATTTGACCTTCACCCTTCTCCCAGCGAGAGAGGAAAAGTTTTCCTTAACTTAATGCCATTGATCCTACGCTTCACTTAGTTGCGGAAAGTAAGTTAATCAGATTAAGAGATTCCCAATCATTCTCAAAGTCATGTAAGTTATAAACTCGGAACGATTTCTTGGTATAATGCAATTTTTATATCTTAAAAGTTCGTCATGACATGCAGGCACAACCACCAACAATTTTGATTGCACAGCGGCTTTGGGTTCCCAGCGATATCCAAGCTATCCTCTGGGATATGGATGGCGTCTTAATTGATTCGCTTAGTCTAGATTTTACTATTTGTAATCAACTGGTTAAACATCACTTTGGTGAGCAAGTGAGTTTATCAAAAGCCTTTATTTGTTCTATTTTTGCCTACGATCCCGTTAAATTCTGGGAGCTCATTTTAAATTTTATTGAGATGACTTACTCAATTCCAGAAGTCATGAAACCTTTTGATGCAATTTTATCTGCCTTTAATCAAGCGCGTTCAGAATGGGTTTTTACTTTAAACCCCGGTATCTTGAATATTCTCCAAGCGGCTCATGCTCAACCTTTGAAAATGGCCGTTGTTTCTAATAATCCCACGATAGATGTAGAGAAAATACTCCGTCATACCGGAATCAGCGATTATTTTACTCAGATCATTGGTAATGATATTCAACAATTGCAGAAAAAACCGGCACCCGATACTTATTTATTGGCGGCGCGGTTACTCGAAGTGAATCCACATCAATGTGTCGTGATTGAAGATTCTTTATTAGGTGCAGAGGCGGGTTACCGTGCCCAGTGTTTTACCGTTGGTGTAGCAACTGGGAGTGCCGACTTTTCTACCCTAGAACAATCTCAATGGACTCACCAAGTTTACACTGCCTTTGAGCAAGCGCAATTATCGCTACAATTTGGCAATGTGCGGCAAAAGCAAATAATAACACCGAATGAATTTGTCAGTCATATGATTGAACATATCGCCTGGCGCTTGGGTGTCGAAATTAACCTCCATTGGTACCACAATAATTGGTTGCTTTTAGGTACCACGCTGGGACAGAAAATTCGTACTTTGCCGCTGCAAACAACTGAAGCAGTCGCATTGGGGATGATTGATGATGGTAGTGCTGAAGTAGTAATTGAAATCACGGATAAGGCTAATTTGCAATTCCATACGGTGGATAATATTGATCGAGCTTGGTTTTTATCACTCCGTTGCGAACAACTCTCATCCGGACAACCTTTACTTGAATTAGCCCAAGGCTTAGCGCAAGGATTGGGAGCGTCTGTGACTATCACGGTTTGTAGTGTTGAAGATCCGCATCATACTTGGGAAGGCGTTTTCCGCTCGCTGGGTATCGCGCTTAATAAACTGTTTGCACCGCCACAGCCGGAAGCATTACCTTTTGATTATCCAATTGAAGAAAATACGGCGCTTGGTGAAATTCGGGTGTTAGCGAAATCGTTACACTATAGCAAAGTATTTCGAGGTACTGCAGAAAGTCACGTGGAAGTCGCGGTTGATTTTGCTCAACAAAACGCGAATGTTTTCCTCTTCAATGTTGCACCCAGCATCGCCGTAGCAGAATTATCACAATTATTAGAATTATTGGCTCAAGAAGCCGGTTTTACTTTACAAGTGAGATTTAATGCCACCGTATTGAATTCCAGCCATGTTGTACTGGAAGACACCGCACTGGTATTAGGTAGAGCTTTACTGGAGATTTTAATTTTACGAATGCAACGGTGGGGTATCAATGGTGCCGGGAGTAGTATTGGCACTCTGCAAGATTTGGAACAACAACCGCTTCGGGTTGGTATCAGTGTCGAAGGGCGAAAATTCTGGCGATTGGTGCCATTTGCGGTTCCATTGGAACGTGTTAAAAAAGAATTTATTCTGGGACAAACGATTTATCATCAACTTCGTTCTGAAGACCTCGATGATTTTTTAGATGGATTATCCGGTGGATTAGCTTGTAGCATCATGATTCATATTGCAAAATTGATTGATCCCCAACACGGATGGCCTTTGTTATTCCAGAATTTAGGCAAAGCGCTTAAAGAAGTTTTTGCTTTTAATCCTTATCGTCAAGGCGTTCCGCCAGGTGTGAAAGCAACCCTCTCTTAGCTAAAATAATTTTTTCTGGTAAAACCGATTGAATAAAATTGTTTATATTAGCAGATTAAACACCGCACTCCATAAGGAATCATGATGAAAATCAACTTTTATGAATTAGAACAATTATCGCCAACTGAAACCGCTAAACTGTTTAAACGTTCCGAATTAGACATCGCTGCATTACAACCAACGGTTCAACCGATTATTCAAGCGGTTCGTGACCAGGGCGATGTGGCGCTTATCGAATACAATGAAAAATTTGATAAAGCCAAAATGACCGTGACGCAATTAAAAGTGACCGAGGCAGAATTTGAGCAAGCGCGGCAGAATCTTGACCCCAAAATTAAAGAAGTCATTCAAATTTCCGCAGCCAACATTAAGAAATTCCATCAAGCTCAAATGCCAGAAGATCTGTGGTTTACTCAAATCGATGAAGGCATTATGGCGGGAGAAAAAATCACCCCGATTGCTTCAGTGGGCATTTATGTCCCGCGGGGTAAAGGCTCATTTCCTTCAGTTATGCTGATGCTGTGTATTCCGGCGGTGATTGCCCAAGTTCCTAAAATCATTGTCTGCACGCCACCAACCGCAGAGGGTAAAGTTGATGATGCTTCTTTATTCACCGCAGAAATTTGTGGCGTGAAAGAAGTCTACAAAGTGGGTGGTGCTCAAGCTATCGCGGCGATGGCTCTAGGTACCGAAACGATTCCTAAAATGCACAAAGTACTCGGACCTGGCAACAGTTACGTGTCAGCAGCGAAACGGATGTTATATGGTACGATTGATGTCGGAACACCCGCTGGACCCAGTGAATCTATTATTTTATGTGATGAAGCGGTGGATCCGCGCATAGCAGCGTTAGATTTATTGATTGAAGCCGAACATGGTCCTGATTCTACCGCCTTACTCGTGACTCATTCCCGGGAAATCGCTCACCAAGTAAAAGAGCACTTACCGAGCTTAATAGATGATTTACCCGAAGAGCGGCAACGCTTTTGTCAAACTGTTCTTGCTAACTATGGTGGCATCGTACTTACCTCCAGTTTAGCTGCCTCTTTGCAATTCGTGAATGATTTTGCCCCAGAACATTTAGAAGTCTTAGTAAAAGAGCCATTTGCGGTATTGAGTAAAATTGTAAATGCCGGCGAAATATTACTCGGTCCGCACACCCCGATTACTTTAGGTAATTTCTCTCTCGGCGTTAATGCTATTTTACCGACTGGTGGTTTTGCGAAAACGTTTTCCTGTGTTACTGTTTATGACTTCTTAAAACGCTCTTCCATTGGCTATGTCACGCAAACGGGTTATGATAAACTCAAAGAAGTGGCCCGCCAATTCGCTGAATATGAAGGCTTTCCTTCTCACGCCAATGCGATTAGTAAAAGGTATTCCAATTAACCGCGAAATTTTTGCTAGTTGGTGAGAGTGAAATGGGTGAGTAAGATTTTGCTAAGTAGGGTGCGTCCTACGCACCTGTTGATTTCATTTGGTTTCATTAGACGGCGCGTTGGGATGCACCCTAACTTAATGGCATTGAAGTGGGAGCTTGGGTTAGGTATTCTTACCTAGTGATTAATTTGGTGGTGTTTTCAGTTAACTACCTAACCAAAAATTCTAGCATAAAAGAATAAACTAAAGATTAAATAAAAAAAATATTTTATAACTGAAAGGCTCTTGTGTTTAGATCTAGTAGATATTATATAATGGCAGTAATCTATCATACTGATAGATGGAATCGTAATATGTTGACTAAACTTCCTGTTTTTAGGGATATAAAGATATGAAAAAACTTTTGTTTGCTATTAGCGTTACCATGGTTAGCTTATTGGGTTTACACGCATATGCTGCTGATAATGCAGCGACGACTCATGGGTTAAACTCCAATCATATGAGAAATATGGATAGTCGTAATGAGACTATGCCTGCTACTGATAGTTCAACCAAACCAGCAATAGAAGAGAAAAAAGCAACACCCCATAAAAAAGCAACATCCCATAAAAAAGCAACACACCATAAAAGAACCTCAAAGACTAAGAAACACACTACTGAGAAGAAATAGCCATATACCTTGTGCATGAGGTGTTAACTATGATACACCTTAATTTGACTCTATTTATGGTACGTTACACTTAATTAAATTACCTAGAGAGGATGGGTTAAGCATCAAGCTAAACCCATCTTCTTTCTGTTACTATTAAACAACTTGCTGTATGAATTGTTAAATCCTTTCAAACTTTTATAATAAAACAACCCGTGTTGTCCAACCAGTTTCGCTTAGTTAGTCTGATCGACGCTAGCTGAATTCAAATGAATGAAGTCTCCATTAATTACTGAAATCTACCCCCAAATTTACGGCTATCACTGTAAATTTTATGTGTATTGAAAACCGAATAATGGTGATAGCTGAGCCTTAGCTAGTGACATTTACCAAAAAATTGTTTAATATTCTAAGGTAAGATGAAATCCAATAAGATTTATGACCAGTTTTAATGAGGAAACAAAATGCGTCAATCACTGGTAGCCGCCAATTGGAAGATGAATGGCTCTATCCAAAGTAATCAATTATTGCTCGATGCCCTTAAACAAGGGATAAGTAAAATACCCAACACTGAGGTGGCGGTGTGTCCGCCTTTTGTTTATTTACAACAGATTAAAGAGGTACTCCAAGGTACAGCGATCACTTGGGGAGCACAAAATCTTTCTCATGAAGCACCAGGTGCATTTACCGGTGAAATAGCAGCCAATATGCTCTTGGATTTTAACTGTAAATATGTCATTGTCGGCCACTCGGAGCGACGTAATTTGTATGGTGAAAGCGATGAATTGGTCGCTAAAAAATTTGCTGGTGCTCAATCAGTTGGCTTAATACCGATTCTTTGTGTAGGCGAGTTGCTAGAAGAACGAGAAACGGGTAAAACCGAACCAGTCGTTCAGCGGCAGTTAGACGCGGTTATTCATTTACAAGGCATTACCGCTTTAGAACAAGCTGTGATCGCTTATGAACCGGTGTGGGCTATTGGTACCGGCAAAACAGCAACACCTGAGCAGGCTCAAGAAGTTCATGCGTTTATTCGGCAACATCTTGCTAAAGAGGACGCTAAAATTGCTGCAAAAGTGCAAATTCTTTATGGTGGCAGTGTTAAAGGCAGTAATGCCAGTGAATTGTTTGCGATGCCCGATATTGATGGTGGCCTTATTGGTGGTGCTTCTTTAAAAGCAGATGAATTTTTAACTATTTGCCAAGCAACCCGGTGATCTAAAATATGTTTCATGATATACTAGCGGTTGTTCATATTTTTATCTGTGTTGGTTTAATTGGACTGGTGTTAATTCAGCATGGTAGAGGAGCTGAGGCGGGTGCCGCTTTTGGTAGTGGTGCTTCCGCAACGGTATTTGGTAGTCGGGGATCAGCCTCATTTTTGACTCGCACAACAGCTATTTTGGCTACCTTGTTTTTTATTACTAGTTTGACCTTAGCTTATTATTCAAGGCAACCGGTTGCAGCGAAAAGTGTCATTACTCAACCTCAAGAAACACCTGCAAAACCAGCAACTGAATCAGAAATACCTGCAGTTGAAACATCAACAACGCCAACACCGAAAGAAAGCGTTGAATTGTCAACTCCTCAAACTAGCAATAGCAATTCAGTTGGTGATAAAGAAATGACTATCAATTTAGGAAAATCAGAAAATAAAAATGAGAATGTCGAAAAAAAGGTTCCAGCGGGTAAGTAAGCCGGGAGTAGTCCAATAAGCTAATAATAACAAAACGATTTTTATTACATTTCATTATTTGAATCTGATTATTCAGGATTCCAGGACAACAATAGCCGACGTGGTGGAATTGGTAGACACGCTGTCTTGAGGGGGCAGTGGCGTAAGCCGTGCCAGTTCGATTCTGGCCGTCGGCACCATCTTGATATAAGCTATCTCCAAACTTTTAAAGTTATAATTTAAAGTGCCTTGAAAGCAAATAATTGTGTTTTTTCATAGCTTGGACAAATAAACGGGTATTAATCTCTTTTCTTAGACACTGTTATTTTTTTGAGGAATTAATTTTTAAAAATTGACTCAACTTAAATAAATTAAAGAATAATTAATGACTAGCCATGATAGCGTTTTTAAATTAAGTTTAATGCCTATTCGTAAACATAAACGGACCAGTCAACGAGTTAATTATTACCAAACAGAATGCTTAGACTGTGAGTTGATTTTAAGCGTTCGGTGGGAAAGAGAATATATTGGTATTCTATCAAAATCGTCGCCGATTAAAACTAGACTTACAACATGTCCGTTTTGTGAAAGTTCGCATCTCAAAATTTCTCAGATAACTGAAAGTGAATATAAAAAGATTAACCAACAATGGAGTATGATGAATAATGCGGAAAGACCGCGTGATGATATGGATGATTGGTTGTCTTGGCTACGATAAACTACCATACCCCCCCCGCTCAATTTTTTAACTATATTGATTCAAATTAGATAAAATTGACAAAACCAAGCAAATTATAAAATTTCCAATCAGTTACCAAAATACAATGAATTAAGAGCAACCTCAATTAAAGTTAATAGAATAGACTTGGAAAATTAAATTTATTAGTAATAAATTATTATTAATAAATCTTATGAGGATGCTCCTAAGATAAGAATATTTTATTAATTACTTAAAATAAGTCTTTCCAAACCAATAACTCTTCTTTTAGGGCCTTGCATATCAACTATTTAGATGTCTTCATCATCAGGAAATGAGGCTTCACCGGCTTCGAGTTCATCAAGCCCCAAAATAAGTAAATCAGTAAATAAGGCATCTTTTCCCTTAATTTCATTGGTATTAACACTGACATAGTTTGAACCCCCTTGTTCAATAGCTAATTTTTCAAGCCGATTCATTAACTCATCCGGGATATTTATCTGTAACATTTTCATGGCGTAAGTTCCTTATTTTTTATTGGGGTTAAAATTATTCAATGTAACAGTGACCTCTTCTACTTGCAAGCTATAGAATTATTTTATCGATTATTTCTGATTACTGTCAGTGAATTATTTCTTAGAAAAAATAAATTGTTACGTAGATATAACACATGTTTTTTAGTGGAATATAGGAAATTTTCCTATGGCAATAGGATTTTTCCCTAATTTTTTTTATTTTATCAGAATTTTTCCTATAATCTTGGGTATTTAACCCGGTAGTCAAAGCTTTTTTTATCCGCTAATATTATCTGTACCAATGGAAGTAGGAGAGGGGGCATTTTAACCAAGAAATACTACTATAAGAAATGAGTAGCCAGAGGAGGTTTTTAACTTTATAAAAATCGATTCAATTCGAAATTGAGCTTTTTTCTCTCACCCTATGGTGTGCTCTCCCCTTTAAAATAAAAATACTCTTCACAGGAGAGGATTTATTCTAAGCATCCTCGTTAAAAATGAGCGGTTTTTCGCTAGACAGTTGTCAACCAAAACCTAACTTTATTAGGAAACTTCTGGGGCAACTTCATTTTCACTTGGATATAAACAAAATTGCTAAAACAGTTAATTTATTGAACCTACTGCCATTTTCCACACCATTTTATCCCTTGATTAGAAATCGGGGATTTACCCTAATAGAAATTATGGTGGTACTCATTATTATGGGTGTAGTTTTAAGCTTTGTCACTTTGTCAGTGGGTAATGGTAAACAAACACAACTGCAACAAGAGGCACAGCGGTTAGCTTCACTATTAACCCTAGCCAGTCAAGAAGCCATTCTTCAAGCTAAGGAGTTTGGTGTGGCGTTTACTCCGGAAGGTTACCGTTTTTATGAATGGCAAGGGCAAAAGTGGCAGGCGTTGAATAATGATGATTTATTCCACTTTCGAACCTTGCCACCTACTATACAGCTCGTTTTTTACCTAGAAAGTGAACCATTACAACTAGAAAAAAAGGTGGATCAACCGCAATTATTATTACTTTCCAGTGGTGAATTTACCCCTTTTGAGGTCAGATTGATGACAAAATCAAACACTCGGGGATATTATCAACTGACGGGTAATACCATCGGGCGTATTAACATTCAACCTATCGAATTTTAATATTTATTTTTATAAGCAGACTAACTGCATAAAAAGGTAATTAATGTTCTAGTGTTTCTACGCGAATTTTAGTCACTTTTCCCGAAATACTTTCTAGATGCTCAATCGCTTGTATAGCTTGATTGAGTTGTCTTTCTTTAACTTGATGGGTTAACATAACCACATCAACTTGTTTTTCGCCACTAATCGGTTCTTTTTGAATAATGGCTTCAATACTAATCCGATTTTCACTCAAAATATGAGTCACTTGTGCCATAACGCCTATAGTATCTACAGCAGTCATCCGCAGATAATAAGCGCTGGTGATTTCTTCAATCGGTAAAATCGGTAAATCGACTAAGGCATTCGACTGGAAAGCCAGATGAGGGACTCGGTTGCCGGGATCCGTGGTTAAAGTACGGGTCACATCCACTAAATCAGCTACAATAGCTGAACCCGTTGGTAAAGCGCCAGCACCAGCACCATAATAAAGCGATTGACCCAGGGCGTCCGATTGGATTAACACCGCATTCATTACCCCATCCACATTGGCTAATAAACGGCGGTTAGGAATAAACGTCGGATGGACTCGGAGTTCAATACCGGCTTCAGTTCGTTTAGTAATACCGAGTAGCTTGATTCGATAGCCTAATTCATCCGCATAGCGGACATCTTCTCGGGCAATTTTAGTAATTCCTTCTAGATAAACTTTATCAAATTGCAAAGGAATACCAAAAGCCAACGAAGCTAAAATAGTTAACTTATGAGCAGCATCAACCCCTTCGATATCAAAAGTGGGATCTTTTTCAGCATAACCTAGGCGCTGCGCTTCTGCTAACACTTCATTAAATTCACTGCCCTTATCGCGCATGGCCGATAAAATAAAGTTGCTGGTCCCATTGATAATGCCAACTACCCACTCAATTTTATTAGCTGCTAACCCTTCGCGTACCGCTTTAATAATAGGTATCCCACCCGCTACCGCCGCTTCAAAAGCCACTATAACTCCCTGTTGTTGCGCAGCAGCAAAAATCTCATTCCCGTGCTTAGCAATTAAGGCTTTATTGGCTGTTACCACGTGTTTACCATTAGCAATGGCTTGCATCGTCATGTCTCGCGCTATCGTGGTACCTCCCAATAGCTCGACCACAATTTCAATTGCTGGGTTATTAACGACATCAATAAGTTGTTCCGTCAGCACGAGGTTATCCGTACTGTAGGGATACGTTTGATTGATTTCTTTGGCGCAAGCATGAGTAACCACTATCCCTCGTCCAGCACGACGGGCAATTTCTTCGGCATTATGCTGTAAAATATGCACTGTGCCACCACCCACGGTACCTAATCCTAAGATGCCAACTTTGACCGGATTTAACATGTATTGTCCTTGTTATGCTTGTAAATTTCCCATCACTTAAGTAAGCGTATTACGGCAACTCTATTTCGGGTTTTTCTATTTTATCTTTTCTAAACATGTCCCGAATTCCACGTAATGCTTGGCGAGTTCGATGTGGATTTTCAATCAGCGCAAACCGCACATGATCATCTCCATAGCTACCAAAGCCAATCCCCGGTGATACCGCCACTTTGGCTTCTACCAATAATTTTTTGCAAAATTCTAAAGATCCCATTGCTTTATAAGGTTCAGGTATCGGCGCCCACACAAACATAGTGGCTTTAGGTTTTTCTACCGTCCAACCTAAAGCATTTAAACCTTCACATAACACATCGCGCCGCTGACAATACATCTCACAAATTTCCCGTACACAATCTTGTGATTCCTCTAATGCCGCAATAGACGCGACTTGAATCGGTGTAAAAGTACCGTAATCTAAATAAGATTTTAGCCGGGCTAAAGCAGCAATAAGGGTTGGATTGCCACACATAAAACCAATCCGCCAACCCGGCATATTATAGCTTTTCGACATCGAAAAAACCTCAACGGCGATGTCTTTAGCACCGGGTACCTGCAAAATAGAAGGGGCTACATAACCATCAAAAACCAGGTCAGCATAGGCTAAATCATGCAAAATCCATATTTCATGTTCTTTAGCGATTTCAACAATTTGCTCGAAAAATTCTAATTCAACACATTGGGTAGTTGGATTACCGGGAAAATTCAGCACTAACATTTTTGGCCGTGGCCAAGAACTGGTAATGGTTTTAACTAACTCGGTAAAAAAGTCTATCCCCGGAACTAACGGAACATGGCGGATATCAGCGCCTGCAATAACAAATCCATAGGGATGAATGGGATAAGCTGGATTGGGTACTAATATCGAATCACCTGGACCAACGGTTGCCAATGCTAAGTGTGACAAACCCTCTTTAGAGCCAATCGTGACTATCGCTTCGGTTTCGGGATTTAACGAGACATCATACCGACGAGCATACCAATTCGTAATAGCACGACGTAACCGTGGAATACCTTTAGAAGCAGAATAACGGTGCGTATCTTTACGTTGAGCGACTTCGATCAATTTATCCACAATATGTTTAGGTGTAGGCTGATCCGGATTGCCCATACCAAAGTCAATAATATCTTCTCCCTTCGCCCGAGCTTGTTTTTTAAGTTCCGTGACGATACTAAAGACATAAGGAGGAAGGCGACTGATGCGAGGAAATTCGTCTTTCATAGCATTTAAAATTTAATCAGGTGATCCTTTTTAACAACACCGCTGCTTTTATCACTCAGTTCGATATTGTCAACCGAGAAAAAGTGTACCGACTTAAAGCGTAACAGTATAATATAACCAGATAAGGTAATTAGATTATTTTTTTAGCGAGTACGCTGGTGATGCTAACACAATTGCTTAGCGAAGTCGATGATTATTTATAAAATATAATTAAAAATTATCAATAAGTTATAACATAAAAATAGCCATTTTAAGCCATAAATTTTCTGTTCAATTATCAATTAACTTTTGTTTGAATAAAATAACATGTTCACTCAATGAAAACCACTAATCCTGTTAAAAAATCTCCCAAGAAACCGTTGTCACCAGCAGAACTGGCACAGCTTTATTTACAATTAGAACGGTTACAGACAGCCGGTATCCCGATGCAGGAAAGTATAACCACCTTAACGCAAAGCCAAGGAGAAATGAGTCAACGTGCTAAAGTAACCTTAACTTATCTCCGGCGAGGAAAATCTTTAGCGGAAGCTGGACGGCGAGCCGGTTTATTTGTTGGTTTAGATGCCACGTTGATTCAAATAGCTGAAAGTGGCGGGATTTACACCGAAGTTTTTCACCAATTAGCCCAGTCTTATGAGGAACAAGCACGCTATCAGCAACAAATCAAATCCCGCCTAACTTTGCCTATCATCATGTTACTGTTAGCGATTGCTATTCAACCTTTACCTGGCTTAGTATTAGGACAAGTCACTTTAGGTGGGTATCTCAGTATGACGGTGGGTTTGATCCTGCAACTTGGTTTACTCGGTTGGGTCATTTGGCATTTACCGCAATGGTTACGCCATCCTTTTTTTAAACCGATCGGCTTAGGAATTTTATGGGATAAACTTCAACTCAGGGTTCCTTATTGGAATCGCTGGTATATTCGGCGAACTTTGCGCAATTTCATGCGTTCATTAGGCTTGATGCTACAAGCGGGATTACCGATTCTAGAGGCCTTACCTAAAGCTTATGAAATCGTTGATAATTCTATTATACGCCAACATCTACAGCAAATTATTATTTATTTACAACAAGGTCAAACCTTTGCCGAGGCTATTTTGGCAGTAAAAGAAATTGATCCGGTTGCTATTCAATTGGTGACTACCGGAGAACAGAGCGGTAGTTTAGCAGAAATGATGCTTCATTATGCCAAACTGGAATCGGAAGCTATCGCTATCCATAACGAGATGTTAGCCGCATGGCTACCCAGATTAGCTTATATTTTGGTCACGCTGTGGATAGTTTATGGCTTGTTCACTTCAAATCCACTCACGCCGGATTTGCCCAAAATTGAATAGAATGGAAAGAAAAATTAATTGAGTTAAATTTTTTACAATATACAGTTAATAGTGTATACTAATAAATGTGTGATATATAAGACCAGTTATATTGGATCACTACCATAAAATGAAACTACTCGTCATTACTGTTAATTATACCAGTGCAGAGCACGTGCTACGATGCCTGGATAAACTCATCCCGCAGCTCGAAGCCATTGGCGATGCAATAATGTGGATTGTTGACAATAACTCGCCAGATAATTCAATCCACGTGTTACGTGAAGGCATCGCCGCACGTGAGATGGGACACATTGTGCGTCTCATTGAATCCCCAGTAAACGGAGGCTTTGGTGCCGGTAACAATATTGCCTTCCGTGAAGCTTTAGAGTTGCCTAGTCCCCCATTATACTTCTATCTTCTTAACCCAGATTCAATTCCTGATCCCGGAACCGTAGCTGCTCTTCTCAACTTCATGGTGGCTTACCCTCATGTTGGGGTAATCGGAGGCGCACTGCGGGACCAACAGAATTGCTTGCAATGTTCTACCTTTCGCTTTCCCTCATTGCTTAGCGAAATTGAGTATCACCTGAAATTAGGCATCATGACGAAGCTATTACGCAATCACCAGGTTTCGATGGAAACGCCGAAACAAGCTATGCCGGTGGACTGGGTGACTGGCGCAAACATGATGATCCGGCGCGAGGTGATTGAACAGGTAGGCCTGTTCGACGAGAACTTCTTTCTCTATTGGGAAGAGGTTGATCTCTGCCGGCGAGTACGAGACGCCGGTTATGAGATTTACTTTGTACCCCATGCCATAGTGTTGCATATCAGCGGCGTAACAACGGGCATGACTTCCCCAAACAGACGTATCCCTAAGTATTGGTTCGATTCCCGTGCGTACTACCTAAAGAAGACCTTTGGCCCCGGTAGTTTGATAGTGTTCAATTTGATCGTAGCTGGTTGTATATCATTGCATCGCATGCGGCAGTACCTTCTCGGTCGAGAAATGGAATCGCCGCACTTTATGCGAGATTTCGTCCGCTATAATTTCCTGCCTAGACGTCAGGAACGTTCTTAATCATCTTTTCGGAGGTTAAGTATGAACGCGTCTATGTCAATTGCAACCAATACAACCATTTATAAACGTCCTCATTATAAACTTGAAGGCGATCAGCTATTCTTTTTAAAATCCAATCGGCCCCTGAAATCGTTATCAACTCAAGAGTTAATGGTATGGAAAGCTTTGGATGAGAATCCATTCACGAATGTGCTGCGATCCCGCTTTGGTTCTCAGGTTAACAAGATCATTGCTGAATTTTGCGAGACCGGATTGTGTGATAGTGTGAGTGAACCACCTCAAGGGCGGCGGCGGGTGCTCGTCTTTGAACCTCATAGTGATGATGCGGTTCTGAGCGTTGGTGGTACTATGTGGCTTCGCAGAAATGAAATCGAATTTATCCTGGTTACCTTCGCCAGCCGTAGTAACTTCACGAGCTACTGGTTCTTGGAAAGAGACTTTTTTGATGTTGAGCAGATCACCGCATTGCGCAATGCAGAAGCGACTACCTTCATGCGGTTACTGGGTGGTAAACATATTGCGCTCGGTTATCAGGACGCTCCACTCCGATATAACGACGCTAATTGGTCGCTGGATTACTTTAAAAAGCACCGCGTTGCGGTTGCTACCTTTGACAATCACCGTTCGACCGATACCGAACTTGACATCTGGAAGCAAGCTGTAAAGAAAGTGCTGCATGACAATGATGCAGATGAAATATGGATGCCGTTGGGGATAGGAACCCATACCGATCATGAGTTGACACGTAACGCTTGCTTCTCGGCACTGTTCGAGGCAACTGATTTAACTAAAAATTGCACCATTAAATTATTCCAGGATGTTCCTTACGATTCAAATTTCCGTACTCACACAATAACGGTGATCAATGAGTTGAAACGGTCGGGAGCAGTACTGGTGCCAGAACCACAACCAATCGAGAATGTCTTCGACCAGAAGTTAAACTTACTCTCTATTTACGCCTCGCAATTCAAGGTTGCTGCTATGCAAAAGGAGGTTGAAGCCAGCAGCCGATTAGACACGGATACTTTTGAGATGGTGGAACATTTCTGGCGTCTTGAAAAGTATCCGACAACGTTGGATCCATTAGCGCTTTATATTGACAAAGCAGTAGTCGAACAAACGGCAACGAAACTGTTAAAGTGGGATTGGCAATCCCAGACTGTGAAGCGAATCCGCCTCTTGATGATTTTGCCGTCAGGACGTTGGGTAGAAGATATTGAGTTTTTAATGAAAACATTTCCAGATACCCATTTCGAGGTTTATGTGTCTCCGGCTGTCGCTGCCGAAGTAACCCAATTTTACTCGTCCCGCGTTCACGTGTACCACGTAACGAGTAGTAAAGGCTGGTTACCGCTGGTCATGCGATTGGCATTATCTCGCCCCGCTCCAACCGTTTTCATTGCCGGGGAAAAGCGAATGCGAGAAGCTAACTTATTGGCTAAACTGTGGCTGTTAAGCGATTCATTAGTGGTACCAACTATGGATCACTTCGTACTGGCTTTGCGTCAAGCTTTAGCAGCAACCAGTAAACGTAAGTTGAACTGAACTTCGGTTGGTTGGGCTAGCAATAACCAAATTGCCGCAGGATAACAATAACTACCGTTATTTTAAATCTTTTACTGCAATTTATCCTGGTTATCGAAGGTACGATCAGCCGCTAATAAGCCACCAGCGAAGCATTGCTCGTTACCAAGCTCCGTTTGGTAATGCCACCAACCAAGTTCTGCTTGGCGAAATACGCGAAGCCAAGCTTCGTGGACAGACACTACTAAGCAAAGCTTGGTAGCGAGCGAATGGCATTGAACCCACGGGCTGGGTAATATCTGTACACGAGAACTTCGGCTCTCTTGTCAAGCAAAGCTTGACGGACCCGCATTACCAATGCCAAGCTTGGGAACGAGACAAAAATCTTTCCACTTGACTTTCAGATTACCGCAGGAGGACAATGATTTTCGCTGATTTATCACGACTATTTAATTAGGAGGAACATTATGATAATTCATCACGGTAGGAAAAACAGATCATTTCTTCAACGGATACTGGCTTGCCCCCTTCGACAGCGGCATTTTAACTTTCCTTCTCAATGGGAAAAAGAGTGTACTTCAATTCATTCCTTCACTTCCAAATATTCACCTGAACTAAAATTATTCCCTTCTGACTTACTGAGGAATCTAATGATTTCGGTACGATTCCTTTTTTTACTGTTGTCATTCTGTGTTTGGACAAGTTTAGTTCAAGCGGAAGATATTATTTCTACCGTAGCGGGTACCGGTACTGCGGGTTATGACGGTGAGGGCGTGGCTACCAGCAAAATGCTCAATCGACCCGCAGGCGTAGCAGTAGATAGTGCTGGCAATTTGTATATTGCAGACTTTCGGAACCACCGCATTCGCAAGGTAGACAGCACCGGCAACATGACTACCGTAACGGGTACTGGTACTGCGGGTTATGATGGCGAAGGCATTGCTACCAGTAAAATGCTTTATTATCCAAGAAGCGTAGCGGTAGACCGTGCCGGCAATTTATATATTGCAGACCATAGTAACCACCGCATTCGCAAGGTAGATAGCACCGGCAACATAACTACCGTAGCGGGTACTGGTACTGCGGGTTATGATGGCGAGGGCATTGCCACCAGCAAAATGCTTTATCTACCCGGGGACATAGCGGTAGACAATTTTGAATTTCGGGGGGCGGTGATTGTGGGTGGCGTACTCGCGGGTCAAATCATTAACACTAGTCAAGTGGGTGGCTATTTCCGCGATGTTCAGTTAGCGGCCGGGACTCATCTCATTGGCGGTCAACTCGGTGGTGAAATCAGTGGCGACGCTCAAGCTCCGGCGTTACTGGAAGACTTAGAAATCGAAGCGGGTAGCTATCTTCAATACGTCACGATTGGCGAGGGAGTTAAATTAGCGGCGGAGGTTATTTTGGGTAAAGGTGTGCAGTTTAGTCATCCGAGTGATGATCCGAGGCTCGGTTTTAAATAACTTCACTAACGTGCCGGTGGTGTCCCGCTCAGATTGGGTAGGGTATTGAAATGGTGCGTTACGCTTCGCTAATGCACCCTACCTGGCTTAACTCCATTGCGAGAAATCTGGTGTTGGTGGAGAGTGGGTATTACTTGACACGATCATCCTAAAAATTGATAAATAATAAGGCTAACTAATGCTCTCATTGTCTTCACGCGCAGTGTTGATCACCGGTTGTTCTAGTGGTATCGGTTATACCGTTGCTCATGGCTTAAAACAACGGGGTTATCGGGTGTTTGCGACAGTACGTCAAGCTAAAGATGTGGTTCGGTTACAACAGGAAGGGTTAGAAAGCCTCGTGTTAGACTTACAGGATTCGCAATCGACTCATCAAGCAGTCCAAACGGTATTAGCACAAACTCAGGGGCAACTTTATGGTCTGTTTAATAATGGCGCTTATGGACAACCGGGGGCGGTAGAAGATTTAAGCCGTGAGGCTTTGCGACAACAATTTGAAACCAATTTGTTCGGTACTCATGAATTAACTTGCCAAGTTATCCCCATTATGCGTCGCCAGGGCGAGGGACGAATTATTCAAAATAGTTCTCTGCTGGGTTTGGTCGCGTTTCCTTATCGTGGGGCTTATAACGCCAGTAAACATGCTTTGGAAGGTTTAACAGATACTTTGCGATTGGAATTAACCGGGACGGGTATTTATATTTCCTTGATTGAACCCGGACCGATTAAGAGCCGATTTCGTGACAATGCTTATGTTAGGTTTAAGCAATATATTGATGTGCCCACAAGCGCTCATCACCAAGTGTATGCACAGTTGGAACAACGGTTATTAACCCAAGGTGCAGTCGTTCCGTTTACTTTACCACCGGAAGCGGTACTTAAAAAAGTTATCCATGCTTTGGAAGCACCACGTCCGCAAGCACGTTATTATGTGACGGTTCCAACTTATTTATTGGCTACCTTAAAACGATTATTTTCATCTCGTACTCTGGACTGGATTATACGACATTTACCTAACTAAGTTGGTTTTTAACTGCCAAAATCAAAAAACTGCTTATTAATAAATGAGGCGTTAGAATAGAACTTCTGGTATTCCTAACGCCCATTTATCAATTTACATTGAGCTGGTTATTCCATCTGCAACGGGGTTAACAATCCAACCAGTTAAATTTTTCTCTGGTACATTGACTTTAACCCACCAATCGGTTTTACGGTCGATAAGTTCTTTACCCCAGGGGGTTTTGTTTTTAGCTGTGTCAGGATCCCAACCATTATTTAAATAATATATTTCGCCGTTATACCAAATGGTGTGCATTCCCAAACCAATCGATTCTAAATCAAAAAGCCGATCGCCAGGTTGTAAAGTCAACTTTTGATTATCTTCGTTGAGTTCTATTGCGTTAACGACTTCAATCTCACCATATCTTAACGTATGGATTTCACCTTTTAATGCTTCTACCACTTGCATCGGTTCCAGTTTTGTGGTTGATTCTGACTGTAAAGAAGGTTCTGCGTACACTAAAGTCGCTTGCTTCAGTTTCCAAGTCCCATAATTACAATTGCTCATCGGACAACTGGTTTGAATATATGGCAGGCTGGGTAAAATTTTAAAGTCATCCCGGTGAACATAGCCACTAACATCTTCATTGACCTTAACTTGATACCAACTTCCTAACACATTTAAAACTGGTAGTTTAGCGCCTTTTTTAACTTTGCCAATGGGTTTGGTATGTTGCCCCATTCCTTGACGGATGCTCAAGGTCGGCGTTTTACAGACAATGACACCTATCATCTGACCTTCCGGTGAGAGTGGGGTATCGGTAATCCAACTTTTCCGCGGGTTAGGACCAACGTTCTTAATTTCCTCACTCCAATTCATCACTCTTAACCCTTCAGCCCAATGACCCATCACGGCGGTGACCGGTTGCTTTAAATAGAGTTGCAGTACTGGTTTAGAATTGATACCGGTTTCATTCAGGGTAAAACCGAGTAGACTGGTTTTGGTTAATACCACTAACCAATCTTTAGTCGGAGAACTAAAAGCATCAATTGCTTCTGGAACAAGCTGTTTAATCGTTTCCCAATCGGGATGAAGTTCACCGTATTCGACCAATTGAGAGGGGGTTATTGGCACATCAAAATGGGTGTAGTTGTCTTTCTTGATGGGAAAATGGCCTTTAACAACCCATTTGCCTGGTTGGCGTACGACACCACCACTGAAATCTCCCCATTCTTGACTATTTTTATCCTTATTTTTATCTTGATATTCTTTAGCCGTGCGTAAGAAAACGGTTCCTTCTTGTGCTTCAACTAAAGAAGAGATATTAACCGGTTTGAATTCATCTAATGAAAACATTTGTAAAGCACTATCCGTTGAAACTCCAACCGAACCATTACATATTTGGCTACGAGCGTATCCTACCGACATATAGTTAGTTCCGATGAACAAAATATCGCGGTAAGCATGACCATTGCAATATTCACCCGCCGGGGTTTCAATCCCTTGTTCTTTAACCAACAATGAAACATCAAAAGCGTTAACGCCTTCTTGTTCCGCTAAGATAGGATTCGGAATAGCATCTGGATCCGGTGCCGGATTAATCCAAATAAAATCTTCTTTAAAGTTATTGTAACGACTCTGTTTAACATCAATTCGCCAAAACCCATCTTCACGGGGTACCAACAAATTAGTTCTTTCTGCAACTAACTCAATCTTGCCATCTTGCGCACTTAACCAAAAAGTACGATAAGAAACGGATTCTTGAGAATTTTCTAAACTCTTTGGTTTATCGAATGTAGCCGCGGTATCATAATGTCCACCGATCCGCAAACCGAGCAGTAACCCGGATTCACCGGCCTGGACTAAATTAATAATTGAAAATACACTTAAAATAGATAACACCTTTAAAATCGTGTTCATCAAATTCCTCCTATATTTGCTTGGTCGGAAGCGAAAAAACCCTCTCGGATTGAGACGCTTCAGTCGCTCGGGCTGGTTTTTTTGCTTAAGCCGGCCCTTCGATCCTTCGAATAGGCGATGTACTAAACCGTTATTCGCCTGTATTCTCTTGTTTGAAGTTCACCGGTTATCTAACTCGATTGAGATAAACTGATGATCGAACGGCATAGAAAGGGAGGGGCTTGGGTAGCACCCTCATTCTATTCCGCCAGTGGTACCATAGCTTAACCTGATTTCACCGACTCTCTGTTCTAACCGGCTTGATGGAGTGAGGTGAGTCAGATAGCTATTTTCAAGCCGATCCCTACCGGCTGCTATTACCTTCCAATGATTCAATAACCCACTCGCCCTCTGACTTATTTTAGGTCGAGGTGGCAAAGCTAACCACTTATTCCAATACGGATTCTAACGCGTGTATCATTTCTCGGCAAGCATTCCCTTAGTCGAGTCGTGCTGTAAAATAAAGGTTGCTTGTTTAAAAACCGTGACGGAACATCATAAGGTAGCCATATTATAAATTAATTCGTGATACAAAACTATGTAGGCAAAAAATTGGGGAGATTAACGATTTGGAAGATAAAGCAAAATATTTTATGGAACAGGCTATTAAGTTAGCTGGGGAGAATATCACGACCAATGAAGGTGGGCCTTTCGGTGCGGTCATTGTTAAAGACGGTCAAATTATTGCCTATGGAAAAAATTTGGTAATCGCTACTAACGATCCAACGGCACATGCGGAAATCGTTGCGATTCGCCAGGCTTGTCAACGGCTAAGTACCTTTCAACTTCATGATTGTGATATTTATACGAGTTGCGAACCGTGTCCAATGTGTTTAGGCGCAATTTATTGGGCAAAATTAGCGAAAGTGTATTATGCCAATACGAAGCAACAAGCCGCTCATATTGGTTTTAATGATGATTTTATTTATCAAGAAATGGCGATTTTACTCACTCAGAGAACGATACCTTTTATCCATTTACCCGATGATATGGCTAAGTGGGTTTTTGAGCAATGGATTGCTAAAAGTGATAAAATTTTTTATTGAGCAATTAAACCAGTGGTATTCTATTGGTCTTCTCGCCAGATCGCAGCTAACGAGAAGACTCGCCACCAGGAGATGGAATATGAGTCTCTCCTTAACCAGCTTGAGGTGATAATGGTCATCGGAGAAACTTGACTCAGGATAGGGCAATGACTACGCCAACACTAATTATCTTAGTTTTTAATAGTTTATACAAGCGGTGATTGTAATTAATACGACAATGACAGTCATCATAGCTGAAATATGACAAAAATATCTTTTCAGGAAGCGGTGAAGTGTCTAATCTAAGCGGTACCCTCTATGTGGTGGCAACACCCATTGGTAATTTACAAGATTTAAGTCCACGTGCCCAAGCGGTTTTGCGTGAAGTGACCCTCATTGTCGCAGAAGATACCCGTCATAGCCGTCATTTGTTGACTCATTTTGGGATTAACACCCCGTTACAATCGTTACATGAACATAATGAACACCAAATGACGCCAATCTTGTTACAACGTTTACAAACGGGTAACAACTTAGCGTTAATTAGTGATGCGGGAACACCGCTGATTAGTGATCCCGGCCGTTATTTGCTCGAAATGGCTCATACTCAAGCGATTACCGTCGTACCGATTCCGGGTCCGAGTGCGCTCGTGAGTGCTTTGTCTGTGGCTGGTTTTCCGGCAGATCGGTTTGTGTTTGAAGGTTTTTTGCCGGCGAAAGCTTCGGCACGTCAGCAACAGCTCAACCATTTAGCGCCAGAACAAAGAACTTTGGTATTTTACGAAGCACCGCATCGAATTCTGGATTGTATTCAAGATATGAAACAGATTTGGGGTGAACAACGTCAAGCGGCTGTCATTAAAGAATTAACTAAATGCTTTGAAACCGTTTACCGAAGTACTTTAGCAGACATCTTTGCTTGGTTAAGTGCGCAACCGGAGCGACAAAAAGGTGAATTTGTCATCGTGGTCCAAGGCGCACCGCCGTTGGATACTAAGACACTGGATCTGAACACGCAACGAATTTTTAATTTATTACGCCAAGATTTACCGCTGAAGCAAGCGGCTCAATTAACCAGTGAAATTACTGGAATCAGTAAAAATACTTTATATAATTTTGGCTTAGGCAAATAATGATTTGATTAATTAACGACTGGCTATTTAAACGACTTAAACTTAACCAACGCTATTAAAGATAATGTCTACGACTAATAACTTAGCGACTGTTCGCGCTCAAATTGATGAATTAGATGAAAAGATTCAGAATCTGATTACGCAACGGGCTGGGCTCGCCACCGAAGTAGCTCAAGCGAAATATGCACAAGAAACCAAGCCGGTATTTTATCGACCGGAACGTGAAGTTGAAGTTTTACGTAACGTCATTGCTCGTAATAAAGGTCCCTTGTCTAATGAAACGCTGACTCGGATTTTTCGCGAGATCATGTCAGATTGTTTAGCTTTACAACAACCGCTGAAAATAGCGTTTCTGGGTCCAGCCGGTACTTATTCGCAAGCAGCCGTGTATAAACATTTTGGTCACGCCGCTCAGAATATTCCCCTACAAACCATTGAAGAAGTGTTTCGTGAAGTTGAAGCTCAAACCGCAAATTACGGCGTGGTACCGGTAGAAAATTCAACCGAAGGCGGGGTTAATCAAACTTTAGACGGTTTTATCAATACTTCGTTAAAAATTTGTGGAGAAATCGAATTACCGATTCATCATCATCTGCTTGCTAATGTAGATAAAGTAGAGCAAATTCAACGGATTTATTCGCACCAACAATCCTTGGCGCAATGTCACCACTGGCTAAACAGTCACTTACCTCAGGTAGAACGGATTGCGGTCAACAGTAATGCCGAAGCCGCACGGCGTGCTTTTAATGAAGCGGGTACCGCAGCCATTGCGGGACAAATGGCTGCTGATATCTATCAGTTACGAATCATCGCTTCACGCATTGAAGATAATATTAACAATACGACTCGCTTTGCGGTACTGGGACAACAAGAAATACCACCAACCGGTGGCGATAAAACCTCGCTATTATTGTCTACGCCTAATCAACCGGGCGCGTTATATGATTTACTAGAACCCTTTGCACATAATCAGGTTAATATGACTCGGATTGAGTCAAGACCATCACGACAAGGAATATGGGAATATGTCTTTTTTGTTGATATTGAAGGACATATTCAAGATGCCCCGATTGTTAATGCGTTACAAACCTTAGCAAAATATACTGGCTTAATCAAACACTTGGGTTCTTATCCTCGTGCTATTCTCTAAAACTTTAAATACCGCACTTTAAATTAATATGACTTGTGATATTTTTAAACTGGCTACCCCAGGCGTCCAAGGATTACATCCTTATCAACCGGGGAAACCCATTGAAGAATTAGAACGTGAATATGGGATTAAAAATGTAATTAAATTAGCTTCCAATGAAAATCCTCTGGGTCCAAGCCCGGTAGTGTTGGAAGCGATACGAAGTAATTTAAAAGATATTAGCCGCTATCCGGATGGCAATGGCTTTAACCTGAAAAAAGCGTTGGCGCAAAAGTATGGCATTGAAATGGACATGATTACTTTGGGCAATGGCTCTAATGATGTTTTGGAACTGATTGCGCGCGCTTTTGTCACGCCAACTCAATCGGTGGTGTTCTCGGAATATGCTTTTGCCGTTTATCCTATCGTAACCCAAGCGATTGGCGCTAAAGCGATCGTGACACCGGCTAAAAATTGGGGACATGATTTAGTAGCCATGCAGGCAGCTATTCGTGAAGATACCCGTTTAGTATTCATTGCTAATCCGAATAATCCTACCGGAACTTGGATTAATCAAAGTAGTTTAAAAAATTTTTTAGAAACGGTTCCAGCAACGGTATTAGTAACCGTAGATGAAGCCTATTTTGAATATGCCGTTGAAAACCCGGTGTATCCTAACACCTTAGAATGGTTAGCTTTTTATCCTAATTTAATTATCACGCGTACTTTTTCTAAAGCCTATGGTTTAGCTGGCTTAAGAGTCGGTTATTCGATTTCACATCCCGAAGTAGCTCATTTGCTTAATCGAGTGAGACAACCTTTTAATGTGAATAGTTTGGCACTGAGTGCGGCCACAGCGGCTTTAAGTGATAATCAATATATTGAGAAAAGTGTCGCTTTTAATTTCGCGGGCATGCAAAAGCTGATTCAAGCCTTTGATGAAATGAAATTACCTTATATTGATTCGGCTTGTAATTTTGTCAGTGTTGATGTCGGTAGACCCGTCAGTGAAATCTATGAAAAATTGCTGCGTGAAGGGGTTATTGTTCGCCCCGTGGGTAATTATGGCATGCCACAACACTTGAGAATATCGATTGGAACGGAAACTGAAAACCAAAAATTGATTGCGGCGTTAAAGAAAATATTAACTTAAAATTGATTCAACCCCATAAAAATAATTCAAAATCAAATAATTAAATAAAATCAGATATCCAACAAAACTACTAGAAAGGTTAATTGCTAAAGATTTTATTAAGAAAAATGCTAAGGTATGCGCCAATATGCATTCCCACGCTGGAGCGTGGGAATGCGTATTGCACCGCTCCAGCGGTGCGGTGCAGTTAGCAGACGCTGGAGCGTCAAGACAGGCATTCCCACGCTCTGCGTGAGAACGAGAGAAGAGAAATGTAAGCAAGGTCAAAGTTAATTATCTACAGAAGAGATCGGCTGGGTGGAATGCAACTTGGAGTGGGGTTGAGGGAGTTGGTATTGTGGATAGTTGGGTTGTTTTTGAAACAGCTTTAATAACATCTGTTCATAAGCCGGTGTCGTTTCTGTCAACTTAAACATCACCCGCATCGTGATCAAAAAGAAAAAACCTAAATCTTGTTCGGAAAACTGCTTAAAGGTAGTTGTATGACTAAGCCAGTTCTTGGCACATTTTCTAATCCAATTAAAATTATATTCATTCTGAGTTGTTAAGCGTAACTTTTTATCCAGTTTGTAAGTATCCTCCCATTTTAAAGCCAGATGCTTAATAAATAATTTATAAAAAACTGGCGGATTAGCTGGACAACGTAACGGCAAAAGGGTTGGTAAAGTGGCTAAATAATTATTCAGCTCTTGAAGAGTCAATGGTGGTAAAGATGAATCATAATCAATTCTAAATAGCTTATGAATGGCATTTTGAGGTTCAGCTTTGAGTATCGTTTGAAGGTGTTGACAACCCATAATAATAGCCCGTCTTAGTATCGAATAACTATTTTCCTTTTTTTTCTGGATCCAAAGCTGAAGTTGTGCTTTATTTGTTTTAGCTAATAGTAAAGGTAATTCAATTTTGGCGTGTTTGAAAATGCTTCGGATCGAGACTTGTTGAGTAATATCATGAGTGCAAAATAAAATATGTTCCTTCGGAAACCCCAGTTCACGAACTAATTCGATATACAATTGATAACCGGTCACGGGAATCAATCTTTCTTGAGCCGCTACAAAGTTATTGTTATCGATGATTTGATTGTTCGGTTGCGGCTTATAGTCATAATAATTTTTTAATATTTTCACTAAGATCGGATTTTTTTCTGAACCCAAATGCAGCGGGATTTCTAGATCTAAAATGACATAATCGATTTGAAAAAATTGGTGTGGATCGTAAATAAATTCTAAACTTTCTAAAAAAGTAAACGCCACAAAAACACCGTATTCTCGAAGAATATGTTGTAGTTGCAACTGATTATCAGGAATAACCGAGCGGTTAATGAAGTTGCCAAAAATATTTACCGTATCGGTTTTGAGGGTGTTAGAGGTGGTACTCTCAATCCACAAAAATTGGCTCATACTAGACTTTAATTTTCCTCACTCATCATTTTTTAAAATGATTATAAGTTAGATCAAGGTCAATAAGATAAATTTTTATCAAATCATATCATTTTAGCCGATTAAGTTAACGATTAGCGGCTTTTGAATGAGTCCAAAATGAGCGTGGGTGAAAAATTTCTACACTAAAACGTTGACCTTGCACTTGTAGATGACGCTGGAGAATAAAATCAAACAGCAGGGAATTATGTTGACGCACTCGTGCTAACACGCTGGCTTGTTCACTAGTAATATACTGTTTCTCTTGAAGTAATTTTAAAGAAGTCACTGGCATAACCCCAGGTAGCGGATAATCAGAACCATAAAGCAAGCGTGGATGCCAATCGCGACGAGTTATGACAGTGTCAAGAATTTTTCCTACTCGATTGATCTGAGTGAGTGCCGAAATATCCGCGAAGAGTAAGTTTTCATAACGGGTTTCATCCATTAACCGCGCAAATAAAGTAAAATTGCTCTCCGGCGATCCATGAGGTCCCTTATCGATATCCGGATTGCTTCCGAGTGAGCTACAGTGTGCCATAACGACTTTTACTCCCTGATCTAAAGCGCGTCTCAATGTCAAGGGATTACCGTAATGCTGAGTATGTGTGCCACTCACCGCCTGCTCATCACCACAATGACATAATAACGGTTTATTCCAAGCGACTAAAGTGGTGTAAAAACGATCACAACGGGGCGAGGCTGGATTCATCCCCATCGCGGGTGGTAACCATTTCACACCGCGAGCACCCGCTAAAAAAGCTTCTTCTAATGCCTCAACACAATCAGGTCGATACGGGTGAACCGAAGCAAGCCATTCAAAAGTCTCTGGCGCTTGCTGATGAATTTGAGCCGCATAGCGATTGGGTACATAAAAAGCGGTTTGGTCTTCTAAACGATTACCTTGCTCATCATAGCTATAGTCAAAGGCGAGCAGCAGTAAACGTGAACCTGGTCCCCAACAAAGTTGTTTCAACCGGGCAACATAGCCTTCATCTACCGATCGATTAGATACCGGGCAGGAAGCATTTAAAAAAAAACGGAATTGCGTATATGGTTTCAATCTAAACCATTGACGTGAGTGCGGATTAATCCAAATACCACTGGGTGTATCTCCTAATCCTAATAAATGAACATGGCTGTCCCATACTTGCGTGGTATCAATTCCTGCCAGTGCAGATAAAACTACCTCATGCTGAGCTAATTGCAGTGGCAGTTGACTGTCTAAACAAGGATTGAGAAATTGATGATTATCTGGCCAATATTTGGACAATGATTTGTAAGAACAGGCAGATAGGCTGCTTAATCCTAATATACCCAATAAATTAAGTAAGTGACGACGTTGCATATTATTTTTTCTTTTGGGATTAGAAGGGAGCAAGTGGTAGCCAAGCTAAGTGGGGTGGACAACCCGGAAAAATAGTTGCCCACTTTCTTTTTTTTAGAATATAAAAACGCTTATTGAAAAGCAAACCAGATTCGGTATTAAATTACCTAGCTTGAGTAATATACCAAGTGACGTCACCATTATACTCAATCACTTGTAATCCATAACAAGTCGTATTCGTTCCTTGATAATCCAGATGAGGTTGATTGGCTAGTTCTACGGCGGTCTTCGGGTCATATTGATGAATATCTTCAGGACAATTGCCCTTCACCGCTTGGGCTTTCCAGAGATGAATTTCGGCGATTTGATTGCGATTGGTTGCGGCGATTTCCCAATTGAGTTCAACTCCGGCGGGTGTTACCGCCGCCGCCAATGGTGACATAAAGGTAACTAACAGCGGTGAACTAATGGTGTCATCTCCAACGAGATAGCTGGTGTTTCCGGTCAGGCGGGTTGGGTCTGTCATGATATCACCCTTACCGGTTAAGGTGACGACCGTTACCGTAGTTTGCTTGGGATTATCAATAGGAATAGCCAGATAAGCCGTCTTCACTCCCGCTAATTGTGGTTGAAAGCTGACCGTAGCGGCGCAATGATTACCCGCACTCAGTATTTGATTAGAACAAGCTTCGGCTAAGATAAATTCGTTACTCGATACGGTGAGTTGCCCCAACTGCAAATCCGTATTACCCGCATTAGTCACCGTAATCACTTGGGCTGGGGAAAGATTTCCTACCGTGAGGTTATCAAAATTATAAAACCCAGGATTCACTACCAGTGGTGGCACTCCCTCATTAGGAATATTGGAGTAAATAGCTGGATCAATGGAGAAATTCGTGTCGCTGTGTGGTGTTAGAGGTACTCCGCTAGTGTCAGAACTGACGGTTACAAAAATAGCCTCGCACTGTTTTTCTTTATTCATTATCACTAAACCCTTGGCATCACAATCGCCTTGCCATTGTTTGAATTGCCAATGGGTATCTGGTGTTGTCATTAGGGTGACTTGGGTATTGAGTTCAAACCGATATCGGCATTGAGTACCACATTCAATTCCGGTAGGCATACTGTTGACTTTACCTTGACCGACTATAGTTACTGTCAAGGGAAAACGTAATCGCTCAAAATACGCCATACAATAGCGATAATCACTCATAAATAACTTACCGTCATCACAATCACTTTGGTAACCAACCCAACCGGTAAACTCAGAATAAGCCGCCGGTGTAGCGATCAGCTCAACCCAACTCGCTGTCTCGTAAGAATAAGAACATTTTTGCTCATGACTGTCACAATCTAAGCCACTGGGATTAGTCGTTACCTGACCGTGACCATCTCCTCCAAAAGCAATAGTTAGATTCATAGTTGGTGATAGTGGTACTAGCGTTGGGGTAACGGCTGTGGTTGCTGGCATTGGGGAACTTGATTTATTCGTTGATTCGTCTGGATTTAATGGGTTTGATGATAGTGGTGTTGGTGGTAGAGTAACGGTTGTGGTTGCTGGCACTGGGGAACTCGATTTACTCGTTGATTCGTCTGGATTTAATGGGTTTGATGATAGTGGTATTGGCGGTGGAGTAAGTGTTGTGGTTGCTGACACTGGGGGACTTGATTTATTCGTTGATTCGTCTGGATTTAATGGGTTTGATGATAGTGGTGTTGGCAGTGGAGTAACGGTTGTGTTTGCGGATATTGGGGGACTCAACTCACTTACTAATTCGTTTTGATTTAACTGATGTGGCGGGGTGTAGGTTTCTATCACAAAATAATAAGTGGTGTCCGGTAATAACTCATTGACTATATAGTTAGTTGCATTTTTATCAGCCGTTGTACTGGTTGTTGGGGTGTAGGAGCCATTGGGAATAGTGGCATATTTGACTTGATAATAACCACCATCACCGGTATACAAAATCGGTGTCCAACTGACTTCAACACTGTTTTTTGATAGGGTTTTGGTTTTGATGTCGGTAGGCGGTACCGTTTGAGTTTGTTTCCAAGTCGGATTTTTTCCATTCAAAAAATTTAACAGTGTTTCATCTTGAGCGATTAACCGATTATAGCCTAAATTTAAGTGAGTTAGATTAGTTAGGTTGCTTAATGAAGTTGGAATCGAACCAGAGAGGTTATTACTTTCTAGAGAGAGAATTTCTAAAGTAGTCGATTTACTTAAATCAGGAATAGAACCCGTTAGACGGTTATTATTCAAAAAAAGCCATTTTAACTGAATTAAATAACTTAAATTGGGAATAGAACCCGTTAGTTGGTTGTGATCAAGTTGAAGATATTTTAAGGTAGCTAAACTATTTATCCATTCTGGAATAGTACCAATTCGTTGGCTATTGCTTAAACCGAGTGTTCTCAATCGAGTCAAATTCTTTATCCATTCAGGAATGGTACCCTCTTCTAGTAAGTTGTCGCCTAGATAGAGAACTTCTAAAAATTCTAAATGACTTAAATCAGGAATAGCACCAGTGAGTTGATTGTGATCGAGTTGGAGATTTCTTAATTGGGTCAGACTATTAGGTATTTCAATAGAACCGTTTAAGTGGTTCTTACTGAGATCAAGATATTGCAACTCAGTCAAAGTACTTAAATCGGGAATAGAACCTTTCAGATTTTTGTCTTTTCTATCAATCTTAATAACGCGTCCATTATTACACGTTATTCCCGCCCAAGTACAAGGTGTATTCGTCACATTCCAGTTATTACTAGGACTATCCGACCAATGTTCACCATCAGTACTGTTGTAAAAATTAACCAGCGCTTGACATTCAGCTCGAGAATTTTGAGAATTTGTACGGGTGCAATCAGTTGCCGCTAATACACTGGGCAACCAAAATAAATTGAAGAAAAGGATCAAACACAAAAGCAATAAAAAACGATCAAAAAATGATCTTGTTGTTAAGGATTGGTTGGTCATCACAGCAAGTTTCTCTCTTATAAAGAAGAAGATAATTTCCTACAACTTTATGCAGTTGAAAGGGATAGTTGAATGACCAAAAATGAGCGGCTTATTCCAATATTCCTCTCAACGAGGCATTATCAGGAAAGCCGATCATTTTCATTTGGTCATAGGCTCTCTTGAATATTGGGTTGATGAATATCGCTCCTGACTACCGGTTTATCTCAACCAATAGTAGTCGCGTGGTCATCTCATACCCAACAATTCTCACCCATAAAGTTGCGCTGTTTACCTACCAACTGACGACATAGCACCAAGATATTGCCGTCATGTCTCATATATCACTTTCTTATTACTAAGAAAATCCACCTAGAATTAAACTATTTCAACTGGTTAATATGCTTCAACGCAATATAACTATTAATTAAAATCAATAAATTATGAATTCAACTGTACATTTTTAATAATATGTTAATAGCAACTAAAAATCAAGTTTAGGGAACTAAAAAGGAGGGGGAATTGGTACTTATTGCTCGTTACCAAGTTTTACAAGGAAGAGCTAACGGTGGGCAAACAAAAGGACGTTTACCCACCCTACCTGGCTTTTAGCGAGTAGCTCGCATGAAACCAAGTAGAATGTGGGAACTGTCGAAGAATCCCATTCCCAGATTCCACTATGTTTCATCTGGGCTGTGCTGGCTTAAATGATATTTTTAAAGGGTGCGTTACGGCTAACGCCTAACGCACCCTACCTTGCTCCAAATTCCATATCACGTTATCTTAACTCCTATACCGATTTTG
The DNA here is from genome assembly GCA_000828835.1 of Thioploca ingrica. Classification (GTDB taxonomy): domain Bacteria; phylum Pseudomonadota; class Gammaproteobacteria; order Beggiatoales; family Beggiatoaceae; genus Thioploca; species Thioploca ingrica. Next base: position 4,081,313 of record AP014633.1, on the reverse strand, counting down.
GTTTTAAAAAACTCTTTGGTGAAGAAGGTAATAAAGATTTACTGACCGATTTTCTCAATCAACTCTTACCGCCTTATCATCAAATACATAGTTTATAAGTGACCTTACGCGTGTTAACGTAGTTGACTTTGGAGTGAGTATAGAATATAGAATATTCTAATAAATATTCGTTTCCCTGAATTTCACTTTAGTTTCAGCCAGGCTACTTGCTAATAACAACCAGCCTATCAGATAAGGACACCTCCAATGACTTCTTCAATTTCTTTACAATTAGATGCACAAGGACAACTTATTTTACCTTTAGCAGTGCAACAAGCACTCGGGATTAAAGCGGGGGATATTTTACTGGCTCATTTAGAAAATGACCGATTAATCCTTGAAAAAAACACGGTTGTTAAACAAAAACTCAAAAGTCGTTTTAAGCATCTTGATTCACTAAGCCTTGCTGATGAACTCATTCAAACTCGCCGTCACGAAGCTATTCAGGAAAATCGTTGATGCAATCGGTATTAGATGCCTCAGCGTTATTAGCTTACTTACAGGAGGAAAAGGGCAGTGAATTAATTGATGCGATTTTATTCCCATCCGTCATGAGCAGTGTCAATTGGTCTGAAGTTGTACAAAAAGCAATTGCTAAACAGGTGGATACACGAGGAATGCGGGATGAATTAGAAATGTTGGGGTTAGTCATTCAACCTTTTACTGTAACACAAGCTGAATTAGCCGCAGAATTATGGCTGAAAACAAAAGAACACGGATTATCTTTAGGAGATAGAGCTTGTCTGAGTTTAGCAATTGATTTAAATGCACCGGTTTACACCACAGATAAAATTTGGACTCTTCTAAACTTACCAATAACCGTCCATTATATCCGTTAATAACCGGTTATTAATTTAGTTTGATTCATACTGTTATAGCCCGGTAGGGTGGGCGAAATGCCATCCAATGTCGGTAGCGTGATAACGAAACTCACACGGCATTTTGCCCACTGTCAATGGAAGAGAGGTGGGCAACGCTTCGCTTTTGCCCACCCTACCTGACTCTCTTTATTCAGTGCATAGCAGCAGGCGTAGGGTGGATAAGGCGCCAGCCGCCATCCACCTTCATCGAATCAGGAAAGTGGTGTATGACGCTTCGCTTATACACCCTACGCGGGCTAATATGGGTTTAGTGGCCACAATAATAGATTGCTCGCTACCAAGTTCTACTTGGTAATGCTTGTTTGCCAAGCTCAGCTTGGCGAAGCGAGACCGTACGCGAAGCAGAGCTTCGCCGGAAAACACTACCAAGCAGAGCTTGGTAGCGAGCTAACCGATTAAATCCTTTAACGAACGATATTCTAACAACCCTGTTTCCAAAAAAATGTGGTTTACGTGTAAAAAAATGTGGTTTGCGTCACTATTTTTTGACCTGATTAGGGAAAAAATGAACCTATCCCCAGATTATGAGCCAAAATGCTGACGATACTGGCGCGGGGTTAAGCCAAAACGCTGTTTGAAGGTCGCGGTAAAATCGCTGTGATTCTGATAACCCACGGTGTCAGCTATCTGTTGGATCGGGAGGGTACTGTGGCATAACAGATCTTGCGCCTTGGCTAAGCGATGTTCACGTAAATAATCAAACACCGTCATGCCGAAGTGTTGTTGGAAGGCTTTTGAGAGCTTATTGGGATTCGTCCCAACCTGGTGGGCTAATTGTTTTAAAGAAGGGGGTTCTTGCCAATGCGCTAATAATAAATCTCGGGCTTGATAGACGAACGTTAGATGGGCAATCACTAAATCGTCATCAATGGTTTGAGAGTTTGAGGAGGTTGGCTCATAAACCGCTAAATGTTCTGCAATTTGTCGAAACAGTTGATCTATTTCGGGAGGTGTGATTATTTGTATTAATACCTCCTGCTGTTCATGAATAAGCTGATTGACATCTAGTCGGGTAATATTCGATAACACGGGTGGTGCTTTGGCCAGTTTTTCTTGACTGCCGTGTGCAACGATGACCTCCAAACCAAACTCACTGAAAGTATTGACTACTAAAGTAAAATGAAGGGGGACATCGTTAATGACGAGGATAATTCTGGCAATAACACTTGACAGCGGCGTCAAGGTATTGACGCTATTTTTGGTTGACGGTTGACGGTTGACGGTTGACGGTTGACGGTTGACGGTTGACGGTTGACGGTTGACGGTTGACGGACGTTTTTTTTGTTTCAAAAATAACATAGTGAACCCTCCCCCCCATAGGGAAAATATCGCCAGGTGAATGGAGTAAAACGTAGCTAATTTTGAAAATTTATTTTATTCTAAAGCTGTTACGCCAAGCAAGGTATTTTTGCGAAAGAGGATTGTTGTACATTCGCGAAATGATGCGGTTCGTTCCTCACCGCATCCTACGCGGGCTAATTCCGGATAACATTTTCATTTAACTCTACATTTTTAGCGAGTTTTACATTAGCACCGATCTTAACTCCGGATAATTGGCTACCTGGCAAAACTTCTAAATTTTCTAACAGTGCTGGGGCATTCACTTCTCCACTAATATTACCTTTGAGTTTACCACCACTAAGGTGCGTATTAGCGGCTAAATGCACATCTTGAAACCAACCCCCGATGGAACTGCTGTTAATAATCGTCCCGGCTAACGTGCCACCTTGAAGAGAAGCACCACGAAATTCAAAGTCAGCAATGGTACCTTGATTGATAATGTAGCCCGTTAAAATACCGCCACGTAAAGTGGCTGCTGCTTTGACCGTAGAGTTAGAAATCAAGCCTTTATTAATCGCATCACAAGCAAAAACGGCTTTAGAAACGCTACTGGTGGCTTCAATAACGGTCTGACAAGCCAAGGCTTGATTATTAGCAGTACAAAATTGATAAATGGAGGCACGGTCTGTTGGGCAGGAAGACGCCTGGAAAACTTCTAGCACTGGTGTCGCTGGGGAAGCGAATTTTTGGAGACGGTGCTTCTCTTTGTCAATGACATAAATATTGCCCAATTGATCAACGGCTATTCCTTGCGGAGATTGAAATTGAGCCTCGGCGTTAGTTTCAGCACCATTCCATTGAGATAAAAAAGTGCCACTACTGTTGAACTTTTGCACTCGCCGGTTGCCCGTATCAGTAACATAGCTATTATTTTGACTATCAATGGCTATAGCGGTTGGATAGATGAATTGACCTTCTGCAGCACCCTGGCTTCCCCATTGGCTGATGAAATTACCTTGGTTATCAAATTTTTGGATGCGATGATTGACTTTATCGACCACATAAACTTGGTTATCGTTATCCACTGCAATGCCATGCGGTTGATTGAATTTTCCTGCTGCAGTACCACTACCACCCCACTGAGCGAGTAAAAAAATCCCATTCTGGGTAAACTTTTGCACCTCATGTCCTAACACACTGGTGACATAGACATTATCTAATTTATCTACAGCTATTCCGGCGGGGAATTGAAATTGTCCCGGCTGAGTACCAAAGCTACCCCATTGCCGGATAAATTCACCATCACGAGTAAATTTTTGAATGCGATGATTAAAAGTATCCGCAACATAGATCTGATTTTTGCTATTAACAGCGATACCGGTGGGATTATGAAATTGACCGGCTTGGGTACCAAAACTACCCCAGTTGGTTATCCAAATACCAGTGGAATTCAATTTTTGAATCCGATGGTTAAATTTATCAGTGATATAAATATAACCTTCGCTATCCACCGCTACCCCGTAAGGTTCATTCAGTTGCTCGGCTTGATCTCCCAACGTACCCCATTGAAAAATAATAGCCGGGGTATCAGCTAAAGCGGGAGTCAGTATCGGATTTAGGAGAAGTATAAGAAATACAAAGAATTTCCCCTTACCATTAAAAAAGTAAAGTTTTTTGCTCAACATAATTTATTCCTAAAAATAATTCGCGGGTGCTGAATTTATAATATTGTGACTCATCGGGGTAAACACTCAATGCCATTAACTTAAGTCATTTTTGCTCCCTCTCCCTTTGGGAGAGGGTTGGGGTGAGGGAAAAAAGAAACCAGTTTACTTTTTCTGGTTGATATTAACCGGTGGCATCGGTGTTAGCCGCTGGATAGGGAAAATAAGTTGGTCACTAGAACGAATTGTTTTAGAGAAAATGTGTTCAGATAAATCAGTTACCGCTTTTGACCGTTGTCGATCGGAATGATTAAGACGTGCTTTCAGTAACCGTTTGCCATTATAAGCTTGTTGAGTCACTTCACCTTTTCTTCTCGGTGCTATATTTGGCGGTGGTGGCGGAAGCCGCGGCATCTCTACAATAATTCCACTATAGAAATCATTACCTTCATCGTATTCCTTGACCGCCTTATTACTATCCAACTGGAAGATGAGGTCGTAAGAACCTGGCGGAACGGGTTTGCCATTGAGATCTTGGTAAACATGAACCGGTACTGGGTTATCTTGGGTTACATAAAAAACCGAAGGTGGATTAGCAGTCGGGTCAAACCCAGCTTCTAAAGTTTGATCGATCAGTTTTTGCCAAAGGATAATTTGATTAGGATTACCTTGATTATCAAAATGTTCTAGAGAAGATAATATTAAGCTGATGTTCCAACCGGCTTGGGCAGCACTTACCCCCGTATTCTTTATAGCATAGTCTAATTTACCTTCTCCAGTTTGATGATTCCATTCAACAAACCAGAAATCCGCTACCAAATCAGGTAAAGGCGTAGTACCTTCTACGATTAAAGTTTTGGTGGCGTCGGCAATCGAGATATTATCTTGATAATCGCTCTCAATAATGGGTTGATTGTTGACTTTATCATGCACATCTACCACCAAATAGAGATAATATCGAGCCGGTGGAAGTTCACTCGGGAAAGAAAAGGATAACACATTGTTTTCATCTCTGGTTTTGCCATCCCCAGTGGCTAATTCCGAATCAATGATCTCGCCAGCCAGCAAGTAAAACTCATCGTAGTAGTAGTCGTTGAAACTCAGTTTCGAATTTTTCGATAAAATTAAACCCACCCAAACACTATTTGCGGGTACCGTACCTAAACCCGTATTAGCTACGGTATATTGCAATTTTCCTTGGGCACCGGGTTGAAAAGTGTCATAGTCTGCTTGCCAAGTTTTTATAGCTAAATTCGGTAAGTCTTTAGTTGTGGTAGTATTGCCTTCTTTACTAAAAAAGAGTAATGAATTTTCCATAACCTTTTTAAGATTATCACTTTTATCCGTTTCATCCAGGGGTTTGTTATTAACTTTATCAAAACCATCCACTATTAGATAAAGATAATATTCGCCGGATGAGATTGCTGGCGGGATCATAAAAGATTCAATGGTTTGTGTCACTGATTGCCCCGCTGCTAATTCGGAGGATATCATTTGATTGTTGAGGAAGTAATATGGACTCGGATCATGTCGATAATCTGGTTGAGACAAATGGGGATTCGTTGATAAAATCAAATCTACCCAGGCTGATTGTGAGGGTACCGTAGTAACACCTCGGTTTTCTATAGTGTACTGTAATTTACCACCGACTCCAGATTGCAACTGTTCATAACTGGCTTGGATTTGTAAATCTTTAATCGCTAAATTGGGTAGTGGACCGCTGGGCACGATTGGTGGACCGTTGGTTGTGGGTGGTGGTTGGACAGCAACCGTATTAGTAGTAGTATTTCCTTGGTCTACCACCACGTAAGCGCCAGAGATCAAACTTCCCGTATCTTCACCATTGATTTGCACTTGAGTATAGGTAAAGTCGTAAGGTAGCCAAAAAAATCCTTGATCGCCCCAATCGGTACCCCATGAATTCATCACTTTAAAGGCACCACCGCCAGCATGTCCATCGTCATAGCCCACCACGGTAACGGCATGTTCACCTATCCAAGTATCAGCGGTATTATATACCGAGTCAGTTCCCTTTAAGTTTTTAAAAGAATTAAAAGCCGCCATCGTTATAATAACCGGCTGGTTGTTAGCCAATGAGGTTTTAATATCTTTATTCGATTTCATGGTACCCCATTCTTTGGGTTTGTAAGATTGGGCTTCTTGGAGGGCAGCAATAGTGGGTTGGGTGGAGAAATCACTTTCTTGATAAGGCATGGTGGCTAAAGTGGCTACCCCATGGTCTACTACCCAATTTAATGCCTCGTTAACTTTTAACCCATTATCCATACCATTATTCATTGAGTTATAAATAAAAGCGGGACTAAATAAATGATCCTTAGTATCCAGGGACCAACTTTTTTCTAGCACCTCTTGATAACTTTTCACGGCATAAGCGATACTCCAGGCGACACAACTATTTTGTTTACCTTGGTAGCCTGGCGTTGGAAATTGGGCACTGAGGTCTACCTTACTGGGTAAAGTCGATTGCCCTTGAGTTTCACCACTACTAGACATATTTAACCCGGATCTCAGGCGTAACGAAGGCATACCAGCAAATTCACGGGCACTGACTTCTTTACTCCCGAAGAAAAATTTCTCATCCATTTTAGAATCGGTGACAGTGATAGTGACATCCGCTGCTTGACTAAATATTCTTCCGTCGGTTGCCCGATAAGGCAATTTAATTTCACCGCGAAAATCGGGTTTTGTCATAATATACAAAATGTTACTTGAAGTGATATAAGCAACGGTATAACCCTCACCTTGAGAAGGTGCGACTAATTCAAAGGCGATGGTATCTCCATCCGGATCACTGCCTGTTAATTTGACTTTCTGGTAAGATAAACTAGGATTAATTTGGATTGATACGGGTGTGACAGTGGGAGGATGATTGTTTGGATCCGGGAGTGGAATCGCCTGAATGATACTCAACACGCCGCTAGAACCCTCTTGTAAAGTCACTTGATAAGGTGTCATCACCGTTGGCGCCGTTTGTACTTCAATGAAAGGAATATACAAGTTTTTACTATTCGGTTCAAAAATAGCGCCCACTTCAGGACTTGGCTCAGCTAAAGGGGTGGTAGTAACCCATTTAAATAAGAGTGCTTCTGGATCAGTTAACACTAAATCAGCTTGATAAACAGTACGGGTTGCTGGATCAGATAACCAATCAATGCAAGGTAAATGTAATTGATCGCTACCTAAAACATACTGTGGTTGACAAGTTTGAGCTACCAGGGTATTACTCAAACTCAATAAGACCCCTAGGATGACAATACCAAGTATATTCAAAAATCGTTGAAATCGTTGATTCATAAAAATTTTTCCTTCACTATCATTAAATTACCGTCTATTATAAAACTAGACAATATAACTAAAAAATACCCGTTATTATTTGGAATTCAATATTATCTTAAGCCCTTTAACTTTAAGTATGAGGAAGTAGAAAATGCAGTCTTATTATTGGCACCTCATCGGCTTCATTGTCACCTTATTTATTATTGTCAATAGTCCAGCCGAAGTTATCCTCGATGGTAGTTGGGGATCTCACGACTCTCTAACGGGTCCGCAATTTGACATTCGCGCTGAATTAGGCAACCAAGTTGGCCATAATTTATTCCATAGCTTTGAGCGCTTTAATCTTAACGCTGGCGAGATAGCCACTTTTTCTGGACCAAACGACTTGGAAAATGTTATTAGTCGAGTTACTGGCGGAACCCCTTCTACGCTAGACGGGACCATTCGCTCTACCATCCCCCAGGCAAATATGTATTTTCTTAACCCGGCTGGCATTATTTTCGGTGAATCGGCAAAAATCGATGTCCCTGGTGCAATCCATTTTAGTACAGCAGATGTTTTACAACTGGGAGAAGCAGGACAATTTGCGACAACCCATCCTCAAACCAGCCTCCTGACTACTGCAGCACCAACTGCTTTTGGTTTTTTGAGTGATTCTCCTCATTCCATTACCATTCAAGGGAGTCAATTATCGGTAACCCAAGGCAATACCTTGTCGTTCAGTGGAGGCGATCTTGAACTCACCCAAAGTCAACTACAAGCAGAAGAAGGACAAATTAATCTCACCAGTATCGCTTCCCCCGGTTGGTTAACCCTGACTTCGAGTGGTTTAACATCAGATGATACCGTTAAAACTGGTCATTTAACTATAAATGATAGTCAATTAGATGTGAGTGGGCAAGGTTCGGGTTCTATTTTTATCCGTGCCGGACAAGCTCAGCTTAATAACAGCAAACTATTAAGTAAACCACAAGGTGATAAAGCCGGTGGTATGATTCAAATTCAAGCCAACGATTTGGTAGTGAAAGATAGCGATATTTCAACTTCTACCGACGGACCAGGTCCGGGTGGCAAATTGACTTTAGCGGTTGCTAATGCAATTAAGTTATCCGGGATCACCGGCGTTTTTTCTAGTGCTCGTAGTGAACAACCGCCGGCTGGAGATGCCGGTCAAGTTGTCATCAAAGCTAAAGAACTCTACCTCACTGAAGGTGCACAAATTGGTAGTGGTACTTTTGGACCGGGTAAGGGGGGGGAAATTGATATTCAAGTCGGTGATATCATTGCTTTATCTGGTAGCGCTTTTATCTCGGTTAATTCCCAAGGAACGGGTGAGCAAGCCGGTGATGCCGGTAAAATTATAATAACTACTCGAGATCTCACCTTAACTCAAGGTGCACAAGTTGGCAGTACTACCTTTGGTAACGGGCAAGGTGGTTCAATTGCTATCAATGCCAATGATACCGTGTCAATTGACGGTTATGCTCCAGGAGATGAACAATTTCCGATTTATCCCAGTGGTATCAATGTTTCTGCTTTTGGCAATGGTAATGCCGGTGCAATTGAATTAGTCGCTAAGCAATTACATATCAAAGAAGGGGGTGCTATTGGCAGCAGCACCTATGGAGCCGGTCAAGGTGATAAAATTACGCTTACCGCTTCAGAATCTATGAATATTATTGGTTCTGCGAAAGTGACCTTATCGGGAACCGAATATACTCGATCGAGCCAAGTCGAATCGGCTAGTGAAGCGGGCGCTAACCAAGCCGGACAGGTGGTTATTAATACTCCGCTACTCATTCTCGCCGATAGTGGTAAAATCACGACCTCTGCTCAAACAGCCCATGCTGGCAAAATCGAACTACAAGTTGGGCAATTAAAATTAGATAATCAAGCCGCTATTACTTCGGAAAGCGCCGGTGCGGGGGAAGCCGGTCAGATTCGCATTAGCGCGGGTGAGCAAATTAAGGTGAACCACGCTAAAATCTCAACTGCAGCAGCCCAAGCAGCGGGAGGTCATATTACCATTACTGTCCCTCAGTTACTGGCTTTACAAGCCGGGGGAACGATTACGACCAGCGTACAAGGCGGAACCGGCGGTGGTGGCGATATTACGATTACCAATCCAACGTTTGTTATCTTAAATCAGGCGAAAATTAAAGCAGATGCCCACGGTGGTAACGGCGGCAATATTACGATTAAAGCGGATCAATACTTGCGTTCAGTTGACAGCAGTGTAACTGCTTCCTCACAATTAGGTACACCCGGTGAAATTCGGATTACTGCACTCAATACCAATATTGGGGGAACACTGGTTATCTTACCGGCTACATTTCTCGATGTCAGTGTTTTACTCAAAAGTTTTTGTGAAAGCCAAGCGACCGGCAAACAAAGTCACTTTGTGGTGAAAGCATTAACCGGCACTCCGCCTTCACCCGATGACTGGAAATCGAATCGACTGTTAGCAACAACTACTCATAATTCAGCCGCGACTTCACCAACGCCTTCAACAGCAAACTCAACCTTAACTTTCCCGGCGGTCGTTGTTGCTATGGCTTGTCCAGATTCGGCAAAATTGACCTCAGCCGCAAAACCAGCCTCACAAGCAGTCACCCCAACACAGTTGTTTTAATATAAAAAGCAAGAAGTTGCATAGATAACTTGTCATTCACTGATTATCCATCATAATAACCAGCTTACTTTTACACCGAATGACAATAAATTAGAGTTAAATACCATGTTGATTCGCTTTACAGTAGAAAATTTCTTGTCTTTTAATACCTTAGTTGATTTTAATTTGATTGCTTCCGCGGAAGCGCAACAAAATCATCATGTGATTCGTGGTTCAGCTAAAGAACACATTGATTTATTGAAAACTTCTATTATCTATGGCGCCAATGCTTCCGGGAAGTCCAATCTCATTAAAGCGATGGATTTTGCTAGAAATTTTATTGTCAGCGGCGTGGCTAAAAATAGAACCATTCCAATAAAACCATTCAAACTCGATAGTCAATGTCATCATAAACCGGCGCGGTTTGAATTTGAATTGCGTTGTCAAGGCAAGCAGTATGCTTACGGATTTTCCCTTAATAACCATCAAGTTGTTGAAGAATGGTTAGTTGAAATGGGTCACCAATTAGATATTCCGGTTTTTGAAAGAGTGGGCAGCGATTTTGAATTTAATTTTAAACACCCGATTTTTGCGCAATTGCCGATGAAAGAAAAACGGGAACTTCGCTATGAAGCCCGAGGAACGAGGCCTAATTTACTGTTTTTAACCAATTGTCAGGAACGGAATATTGGCTGGTTTAAATCGATTTATCAATGGTTTAATGAAACCCTCGTCATTGTATTTACCACTTCTAAACATCAAGCTTTAACTTCTTTAGCTAAATTGAACATCACGTTTTTTAACCAAATTATCCAATTTTTTGAGTTTGGAATTAGTCGAATTCACATTGCAGAAATTGATTTTGCCAATAGCCAAGAAATTCCGCTAGAAATCAAAGAAGAAATTAAAGCGGAATTTCCTTACGGACAAGGAAGTATGCAATTTGTTTCAGTTTCATCACGTAACTATTTGATTGAAGAAGATAATAACGGTGAATTACACGCTTCAAAATTGATTACCATTAGAAAAGATCAAGCCGGTAAAGAAGTCAGTTTTGAAATGGCTGAAGAATCCGAAGGGACGCAACGCTTATTAGATTTTATTCCCATGTTAATCGGGTTAGCTCGAGATAAAGTATTTGTGATTGATGAAATAGAAAGAAGTTTACATACCCTACTTATTAGAAAATTTTTTGATTTAATCCTCAACCACGAATTATTTCGCTTGGCGCAGAGTCAATTAATTGCCTCCACTCATGAAGTTAACCTGTTAGATGTCAAAAAATTATTTAGAAAAGACGAAATTTGGTTCGTGGAGAAAACCCCGGCGGGTGAATCTTTACTCTATTCGTTAGCTAACGCTAAAGTTGATCACTTCAATATCGTTGATGGCTACTTAAAGGGTCGATTTGGCGCCATTCCATTTATTAAAGATGTGAAAGACTTAGGTTGGGAAAAATGAGTCATTAAACGACCGGTTCGCTGTCAACGCCTCGCTTTTCACTTATTCACACATTTTTTAAAATTGAAATGGGAAAAAACAGTCTGGTGCGTAAGTGGGTTATTGTTAGCTTCAAACTGGGTTTAGAAAAAGAAGATCGTAGGGAAAGTGAGGCAGGAAAATGGTGAGCAATTATTTCCATTCCAATTGTAAATTGGGCATTAAGCGGCGGAAATTTTTTAATGCTTTAACTTGCCACGTAATTTCCTGCGAGCCTTGTACAATCATATGAATCGTCTTTTGTTCACCGATATCTATCACAAAGGTAGCCAATACGATAATACCAGAACTATTAAGCGAGCTTAACTGTCGTAAATCCAGAATGAGTTGCGAAGGTGCAGCAATAACAACCTGATTGAGTAATTCGGCAATGGATTCATACTCGTCTATGCTGGGTAACCTAAGTTCTCCTTCAAAAGTAACTTGGGTGGTATGATAATCGATAATAGAAACCACGCGATATTCTTCGGTTTTTATTTCCATTTTTGAACTTAACCTGTAGAAAGAAGGGATTATATGGTTAACTCTACCATCGTTGTTACCGTAATCACTTGCGGATCTTGTTGAATAATTTCAAATTTCCAGCCCAATTTTGCCATATAATCATTCAGCATGGTTAATAGACCCAAGCCAGAGTGAATGATGTTACTCGTCTTAGTGTTTATCGCATTTTGCTCTAAGCGGCAAAAATACAATTTTTGTGGATCTTCGCTCACTAATTCTTGAATAACCTTCTTAAGTTGTTCCATGGTCTCTGAGGAAATACTATTTGTCACATAAAATCGCAAATTGTTATTAAGTAACTCCAACCGAATATTAATTGAGTAATCTTGAGTTTCGTCATTATATTTCATGGCATTTTCTAGTAATTCATTCGCAATATAACTCACGACACTTTTAATTTCTGTTGGTTTATAACACATTTCATTATCATGAGTCGCCGGGAAAAAAGTGGTCAGATAATTACCTATAAAATCAGCTGATAACCCGTTATTTCGCCAACGTTGTTTAAGCGGAATAGAACTCGGTGAAAATCCTAATACCAAGTATTCTTTACTTTTGGCAGAAGCTTCGACAAAGTCGCCGAATATCTGAGTCATATTTCTAATTCCTTCTCAACCTTATTTCGTTTTAATACTAACAAAGTGAGATCATCAAAAATTTTTTGGTTATCCATATGTTGTCGAACATCATTGAGAATGGCTTGCTGAATTGCGGTAGCAGAACGATACCCATGATTTTTAATCACTTCACACAGCCGATCTAATCCATATTCTACTTTATTGGCATTTTTCGCTTCAGTGATGCCATCGGTGTAAAGAACCAATCCCTCCCCAGGTTGTAAAGTCACTTGGATTTGATTCAAGCATTGACTAATGTCTTTTTTAAGTCCAATCATCAATCCTAAGTCAATCGTATCAATACGTTCTAAATAACCATTTAATCTGATGATAATAATTTCCTCATGTTGGCCACTTATGGTTAACACCCCCTCATGATATTCCAATAGAGAAAGCGTTAAACTTCTCCGTAGGTTCATCCGTTTGATGTTGTCATAAAGCGCTTCATTGAGGAAGTTTAAAACAATTTTAGGCTCAGAAATATTATTGATGAGCAAGGTACGTACTGTGATTTGAACCATCAATGCCAATAAGCCACTTTCCAATCCATGTCCGGTAACATCACCAATACCCACTATAATTCGCCCATTATGCTCAAACACTTCATAATAATCGCCACTGACTTCATCTGCTGGTAGCATCAATCCGCTAATATCTAAATCGACTATTTGGTTAAGTTCTGATTCTTTAGGTAGAAGTATTTGTTGTAACCGCTTAATTATATTTAATTTATCACTCAGGTGTTCATTTTGCACGGGTAATTTTTTAACAATTTCATTGGCTGATTGGCATTTTTCTAAGTTTGGGATTAAAGATGATCGCATCTCATGGAAAGCATAACCAACTTGATCAAGTTTATCAGGCCTGGTTGGGTTTAGGTGAGTTAACACCAATGATAGAAGTATAGGTAATCTCAAAATACCTTGCATTGGTAAGTCGACGGATTCAAGAGCAATTAACCAGAGGCTATTAGCTAAACTTGCTAAATAACCCATTTCTATTTGGATCATCTGTTGTTTGATAAGTAAAACATCCTGACGATAATCCAAGTGGAGTTGCAACAACGTCGCTACTCAGGTAAGGATGATACTACTAAATAAAATATAAACCAGTAATCGGTAGGTTAAACTAGGCTCACAATGATGTGCTGAGAATTTTCCCCATAACCTCATGACATTGTTGTTTCATCCATTATGATTTTATGGTAAAATAAGTAAGTACTTTTTTATAGTATAGCATGGTTATACCTTTTTTTCATACTAAATTCTAAGGATTTATCAGGGTCACCTCATTTGCTTGGGTCTTCGATGCCTTCAAAACCAACTAATTCCCCTCTTGCCTTCGTTTCCATATCTTTCTCCCAAATTGCTCTCTTCAGAGAGAATATTAGCATTTCTTCATATGAAAAAGATATTGTAATTTACGGTAAATTTAGATAAAATATAATAATTTAGTTTTAAATATTTTCATTGTTATCAATTATTCTGATTTCGATCAAAGAATCGATATTCCGTTCTCGGCAATAGGGGATATGGGAAGATCTTCTGAATAGATATACCGCTTATGTTGATAGCTTCAAGTTGTTCAATCAGGAGATTAATTCCAATCATTCATGTGTTTATACGGTGTTGGTAACACTACCCTCTGGTAGGAATCCTAACTTATAGATTACAAAATGTTTTTTTTCAGAAAAAGGTGGAGATTGTCTCTGAGTTTTGAGATATCTCATCTATAGACTAGATCATCGAGTAACCAGAAGGAGGTGATGAAATCAACTTTAGTTTGGAATGTCAATGAATGAACAACTCATCAAAATGTTATCTTTCAAAGATAATTTATAAGGAGGGACCATGTTTAAGCGTAAAATAAATCGCTTAATAACTTCGACTTTATTAATCACCGCGCTTGCCTGGAAAATTTATCCAGTGTATGCCGTTCCACCCAATGGGAATAACACCAACTCAACTCATGTATCCCATGGTCATCATCAAATGACCCAAGCTCAGCGGAAAGCTGCAGCAACTCATCGTGCAGCACTTCGTCAGTCGGTAGTACCAACCAACGGGTCAGTGGCCGGAGCAGCGGACCTTACAGCAGCCATTGCCCAAATGCCCATGCCTGGTGGAATTCCTGATTATTTCGGTTTTACCCCAAACTATGCCAACAGTCCATTGCCACCGGTAGTTACTTTTACCGGCGGAGGTGGAACCGGGGCTAGTGCGATAGCCACCGTTCAAGGAGGAGTGATCACTGCCATTACGCTTATAAGCGGAGGTAGTGGTTACACCGCTGCTCCAGAAGTTGTCATGACCAGTATGGATGGTTCCGGGGCCGGTGCAACCGCAACCATTGATGTCAATGGTGCTGTTAATCAAGTTACCGTGACCAATGGTGGAAATGGTTATGGTGGGATTCGGAAATTCGTTGATTCATTGCCAGGTTTGGGCGTTGCCAGTGCAAACAATCTTGGGCAATACCTTCCTATCGCTCTTCCCGATACCACGACCTACCCTGGATCGGATTATTACGAAATCGAATTAGGGGAATACACCGAGCAGTTGCATTCAGATTTACCTCCCACCAAACTGCGAGGCTACAGACAAACCAACACGACCAATTCTTCGGTAAGCCAGTTTAGCTATTTGGGACCGATAATTCTTGCAAATAAGGATCGTCCAGTACGCGTCAAGTTCACTAATAACCTTCCCACGGGGACTGGAGGTAATCTTTTTCTGCCGGTGGATACCAGTATTATGGGAGCCGGGATGGGACCGCTAGGGATGAGTGCCTCGCCGATGAATTATTCACAAAATCGTGCTACCCTTCATCTTCATGGCGGCAACACCCCGTGGATTAGCGATGGAACGCAACATCAGTGGATTACGCCCGCCGGAGAAACGACTTCCTACCCTAAAGGGGTAAGCGTATATAATGTTCCAGATATGCCAGATCCTGGGCCAGGGGCATTGACCTTCTACTACACTAACCAACAAAGTGCTAGGCTCATGTTCTATCATGACCATTCCTATGGAATTACTCGCCTCAACGTCTATGCGGGTGAAGCTGCGGGTTACCTGTTGACTGATTCTGCAGAACAAGGTCTAGTCAATTCTGGAATTATCCCCGCTGAACAAATTCCGTTGATTATTCAGGACAAAACTTTTGTCCCTGGCCCCAACCAACTGGCTGCCGAAGATCCCACTTGGAACAAAGGGGGACTTGGCCAACTGTGGTTACCTCATGTTTATATGCCTAACCAAAACCCCTATGATATAACTGGAGCCAATGCGATGGGTAGATGGGACTATGGTCCCTGGTTCTGGCCCCCCTTTATAGGCTTAGTTAATGGACCCGTTGCTAATCCCTACTACGACCCTAATAATGCACCTTGGGAACCTCTCTATATACCGGGGACTCCTAATCCTTCTATCGCACCAGAAGCTTTCATGGATACTCCTCTAGTGAATGGTACAGCCTATCCTTACCTACAAGTGGGTCAAAAAGCTTATCGATTCCGTATCCTCAATGCCAACAACGACCGGTTTCTCAATTTACAGCTTTACTTCGCCAACTCCAATGACCCCATGTGGGATTCAACGACTGGTGCGCTACTCAACCCCAATGCGGGTGAAGTCAATATGGTTCCTGCCATTCCCAATGCTGGGTTGCCTCCATCTTGGCCTACTGATGGCAGAGAGGGCGGTGTACCTGATCCATTGGCGAGCGGTCCCTCATTTATTGAGATTGGCACTGAAGGTGGCTTCTTGCCTGCCCCCGTGGTGCTTCCTAATACACCCGCCGGCTATGATTACGATCGCAGAAGTGTGACGGTTTTGAACATTACTAATACCACCCTTCTCTTGGGACCGGCGGAACGGGCAGACATTATTATTGACTTTTCTGGAGTTCCAGATGGTTCCAAACTGATTCTTTACAACGACGCCCCAGCACCCGTCCCAGCGTTTGATACACGCTATGACTATTACACCGGCGATCCAGACCAAACCGACACCGGCGGAGCTCCCTCAACACTTCCTGGCTATGGACCCAACACCCGAACGATTATGCAAATTCAAGTATCGGCTGCTTTAGGCTCTGCACCATCATTCAACTTAGCCGCGTTGCAAACGGCCTTACCAACCGCTTACGCTCAGTTCCAAGACAAACCTATCGTACCACAGGCTGCTTACAATACTGCCTTCAATGCGAACTATCCGGTCGATGTCTATGCGAGGATTTTCTCCAATACTCTGTCCTTCTTCAATGGCCCATTGACGGGCCTCACGCTGACTAAAGGCGGTTCTGGTTACACCACCATTCCCACTGTCAATATTACGGGTGGTGGCGGTACAGGAGCGACTGTAGCAGCAACCTTAACGGCAACGTCCATTGCTAATCTCACCCTAACGAATGGCGGAAGTGGTTATACCTCTGCGCCTACCGTAACGATCTCAGGAGGAGGAGGAACCGGAGCCACTGCTACGGCAACCCTAGCCACTGGGAAATCAGTTGCTAACGTGAATGTCACCAATGGAGGTAAAAGCTATAATTCTGCGCCTACCATCAGTTTCTCTGGCGGAGGAGGCACTGGCGCTACAGCCAATGCCACGATTAAAAGTGGCAAAGTAACTGCTATCACTGTCACAAATAAAGGCTCTAACTATACCGCTGCACCCACGGTAGTTTTTTCTGGAGGGGGCGGTTCAGGGGCTAGTGCCACAGTAACATTGGCCGGTGCTGTTGCTAGTCTCACCCTAACGAATGGAGGAAGTGGTTATACCGCTGTTCCTACCGTGGGTTTCTCTAGCGGAGGCGGTTCTGGAGCTGCTGCCACAGCAACGGTTACACCGACTTCCATTGCTACCCTCACGCTCAATAATGGAGGAAACAACTATACTTCTGCACCGACAGTCAACTTCTCTGGAGGAGGTGGTTCAGGAGCAGCAGCGACAGCCCTCAGTCTCACCATGAGCTTGGAACCAAAGGCCATCGTGGAAGACTTTGACCCCATCTATGGACGAATGAATGCCATGTTGGGCGTTGAAATACCCCTCACCGGTCCTCAGGTACAAACCACGATTCCTTTTTTCGATATTGACCCGGCTACTGAGATTTTCAAGAATTCAGATGCTACAACTCCTATTGGCTCCTTAGCCGATGGAACCCAACTTTGGAAGATTACCCACAACGGGGTTGACACTCACGCCATCCACTGGCACATGTTTAATGTACAAATTATTAACCGGGTGGGATGGGATGGCATGATCAAACCCCCAGATCCTAACGAATTAGGTTGGAAAGAAACGGTACGGATGAATCCACTGGAAGATATCATTGTAGCGATGAGACCGATTATCCCCAACGTTCCCTTTGATCTTCCCAACAGCATCCATCCTTTGGATGTGACGATGCCCCTGGGTTCGACGATGGGATTCCACAATGTTGGTCCAGATAATGAACCGGCACCGGTCACTAATCAACTGGTTAACTTTGGTTGGGAGTACGTTTGGCATTGTCATCTCCTGGGCCATGAAGAAAATATCATGATGCGCCCAATCAGTGTTGGTGTTGCGCCCAAGGCACCCTCTAATCTGTCGGCCACCGTGCCCAAGGGTCAGGCCGCCGTGATCTTGACCTGGACAGACAATTCCGTAAACGAAACCAATTGGACTGTGCAGAGAGCAACCAGTGCTACCGGTCCGTGGACCACGGTAGTAACCCTGTCGTCAACAACGGGTTCAACAATAGGAGGAGGGGTGACCTATACGGATACAACCGTTGTGAAGAAAACAACGTATTACTATAGAGTGATAGCAAATAACGTGGTCGGTTACACTCAGGCGTATACTGCCCCGTCTATTGGTTATCCTCACCCGTCCGTCGATTCTGTACCCTCAGGTACATCTAATAGTGTCAAACCATAAGCCAAAATGTAGGTTGGGTTAGCGAAGCGTAACCCAACGTTTTTTTCTTAAAAAGCTCTGCTTCGTCTACCTCGCCAAGCAGAGCTTGGCACGTAAGCATTACCAAGCCGAGCTTGGTAACGAGCCAATTCTGGATGGGTTTCGCGCTGACGCGCTCTACCCATCCTATGCTTGCTGTGTAACTTTAATGTCATCTATTTCTATCCAAGCAGCTTAATCGGTGGGCAACGATAAACCGCGTTCCCCACCCTACAAACTTAATTACACACTGCTCTTATCGGGCTTATTATCCAGCACTTACCCAATTTAAAAATTTCCTATAGGCTTGCACGCTGAGGAGAATTAGCATACCCATGATTCCCAAACTGACATCCAAAGACATTCAAAAATGGACGGATGAAAAATATTTCCAGCGCGGCCATTCCTATTTTCAAGGCGATGCAATTTATGAGCAGCGTCGTTTAGGGATGACGATCAAATCCAAATGTTCAGGGACACAAGCCCCGTTTTATCGCCAAGAAGTGACATTCAACGAGAAGGGCATTCAGTCAGCCAAATGCTCTTGCCCCGTTGGTGCAGGAGGCCGTTGCAAACACGTGGTCGCATTACTGCTAACGTGGGTGGAAGATTCAGAGTCTTTTCAAGAAATTGAGAACCTTGAGGCCACGCTCGAAAAAAGAAGCCGGGAGGAATTGATCGCCCTCATCCGTCGATTAATTGACGCAAATCCTGATCTGGAAGATTTAATCAATTTGCCAGTTGTGAGTAAGGATAAAAACGCGCCGCTTGACTTGAAAGCGATTCGGCGGCAGGCGAGTCATGCAATGAAACATGTCAGCCGTGGTGGTTGGGACGACGAAGGGGCTGACTTGCAGGAGGTGGTCAAAGCCTTTCAGCCCCTCATCGCTCTGGCGGATGATTACGTGGCGCGAAACGATCCCGCGAATGCGGCCTCCATTTACATGATCGTGTGCGAAGAAATCATCGAAGATGAAGAACTGTTGAATTTCGACGAGGAGGGTGATTTGGGCGGAATCGTTTCAGCCGGCGTTGACAGCCTGGGTAAATGTCTTTCCGCTCTCAGCGATCCGAACATCCGCCGGAAAATTTTCGACCAACTTTTCTCTATTTATAAACTGGACATACTGGATTTAGGCGGAATTGGCCTCGCGGACGAAGTACCCGAACTCCTCATCCATCAAACCTCACCCGCTGAGAAGGAAGAAATCGCGAAATGGATCGAGGCGGTCATGCTAAAAGGAAGCGAATGGAGCAGCAAATTCAAGCGGGATTGTCTTGGCCAGATTCTGCTTGAATTGAAAAAAGCCAACCTGGACGATGAAGGGTACCTCGCCCTCTGCCGTAAAACGGAGCAGATTCATAACCTTGTGGACCACCTGCTCAAACTAAATCGTGTGGATGAAGCGGTGATGGAATCACATGCCACCAGCGACTATGACCTGCTCAAACTGGCAGAGTTTTTCATCCAACATAAATACGACTCGCACGCAGAAGAATTGATCAGCGCGAGAGCAAAGATGGGCCAGGATAAACGCCTGCTCGAATGGTTAATGGCTCACGCTGAAAAGAAAAAGGATTACAATGCTGCACTTTCCCTCGCTGAACAGCTATTTTGGCAACATCCCAGTCTCCAATCCTTTGAGGAAGTTTCTAAACACAGCCAAAAGATATTGAAGTGGGATGAGACTCGAACCGGCATTTTATCGAAACTGGAAGAGAAGAAGGAATATATTCTGCTTTCAAAGATATACCTGAAGGAAGAAAACATCGAATCGGCCATATCGGCATGGGAGCGCTCAAAATCAAATCATTTTGTTGGAGAAAGTCTACAACTTACGCTGGCGCAGGCTGCCGAAAAAACGCTCCCGCACGAGGCGATTCGTTTGTATCTTCAGATGGTTGAATCCGCCATCAGCCGCAAAAACCGACCGGCCTATATCGAGGCGATTACCCTTTTAAAAAAAGTGAAATCGTTATACGAAAAACTGGGGGAAGAAACCGCATGGAAGGCACTGTTCGGCGACTTGCGTGCTAAATATCCAACCTTGCGCGCCCTTCAGGAAGAATTAAGAAAGGCAAAACTTTAATCCAGGCGTCCCACTCTGCGGCTTGACCACCCCTCATACTCACTTGCCGTCAAAAATAGAGTAATCAACCAGGTAGGATGGGCCATAATCCCTTGTATTTGGTGTGAAAAAGCGAAACATTGCCCACCCTACCTGACTGACAATGTAAAAAAAGTTCATTTTTTTTCCCTCTTTAATATTGTCTTTATAAAGAATCGGCATCATATTACGATGAGAGTTGTTCTAACATTTTGGGATGGCTCTATTTTAAAACATAACATTAATCAATTTGAGGAAACAACTTGATGAAACAATATCAATCAAAGTTGGCGACTGTTTTACTAGCGGCTGGTTTACTAAACTTTGGCTTAGCGCCCGTTTATGCTAGTGAAACATCCGAATCTTTAGCAGGGGATACCATGGTTGCCGAAGAAACAGCGGCTGAACATGAGAAACAAGCAACTGAACACGAAAAATCTGCCCAAGAGGAAGCCAAGGCAGCAGAGGAATCAGCGGCTGACCACAAGAAAGCGGCTGAGCATCATAATAAGGCGGCTGAACATCATGCTAAGGCGGCTGAACATCATGCTAAGGCCGCTAATTCCACCGGAATGACCCATGAGAAAGCGGCTGAACATCACAAGAAAGCGGCTGATAACCATACGAAAGCGGCTGAACATCATATGAAAGCGGCTGAACATCACCAAAAAGCGGCTGAGGGTGGAAAGTAAGCGTCTGCTAAGTCTGAAGAAGACAAGAAGTAAGTAACCATAAGTTACTCTCTTTTTTTATCGTTCCCAAGTTTCACTTGGGAACATAATATAAATAAGAATTCTTATTTAAAGGCTGTAGGAAATTGTCCTAATTTCTCCGGTAACACCTCCACAAAATAAAGTGCTTTTTCATATAATTGGTAAATTTCTTCAGTGGTTTTTTCCAAAGTAAACGTTCCAAAATCTTGATGTACCAACCGATTTCTTTCCCCACCAATTTCAATAAATGCTTGAATACTTGTTGCTAACTTATCATCGTCTTTGATGGCCTTTTCCATCCATTTTTTAAAGGAATCCCCGAAGAGACCAAAAAATCGATTAGCATTCTTTTTATCCCAATCAAAATAAGTATGATATTGCCTACTGATAGCTTTATTTTTGCAAAATTCAACTAATAATTCATTTTCTCTAGTGGTGGTCTTAATGAATTGAGTCAGTTCTTTAACGAGACGATCTTCAAAATAACTGGCAGCCGCTAACAGTAATACCTTGGTAAAATTTTTATTGGCAACATCATGAAATGAAATTTGGCTTTCCTGGTCAAGATATGAAACTAACTCCTTAAACTCATGGTACAATTGATCTACGATAGTTTTGTTCATGGTACTGCCTATTATTTCAAGGCACTTGCATAATTTCAGTAGCACGTTGTAACCGTTCTGTTACATTCGTTTTACTCAGTGTACCTCCTCTTCGTAATGTGTTAATAAACGGATTATCATTTTTAAGTTGTTTAATTTTATCTTGAGATAATTTGATATTGGGGAGTTGCTGCTTGTGAAAAGCCGATTGACAGGTTACAGTAAAAATGGCTTCAAATAACGCTATACTGATTTTTCTTCTAAAGAAAATATCATCTGGTAATTCTTCACAAGCCGCTAAAAAAGTTTTAAACAACATTTCGAGATACTGGTTTTGTTCGGTTGTATGTGACTGACATTTTTTGGCAAATTGATTCAGGAATTTTTTCAAAGGTGGGGTATATTTATCACTTTCAATCAAAAAAGCAAAACTACGAAGTAATATTTCTACATCCTCCATATGAAGGGTGGGTTCTGGTTGACCCAATAATCGTCTCCATTCTGGTAAACTATTAATTCTATATAACATCTTATAAAATTCAGAATGATAAAGCGTCACTCTAATTTCCGGTTGGTTTAAGTTAGTACCTCCGGAGTTAAGCCGATTAAAGATTTCATAAATCGAAGAGTTATCATCTTTGGGACTATTTTGTTTGACGAAAATATTGCGAATCGGTCTCAGTTCAAATTGAAATTGATAGTCACCCAGCGTAGTATAAGTAAGCCCATTAAATTTATTCCGTCGGTCAGGTAAATTCTCTGGCAACTTCAATTTAAATTCAGTGAAGTAATCATCATTTTTTAAGGTTTCCTCCGGTAGATGTCCATGTTGATCAAAAATTTGTCTTAATTCAACGCGCTTATCTTTTTTAGGAAACCGTTGTTTTATGAAATAATAAATTGAAAGCAGGCGTTGTTGTCCATCAATAACTAAGAGCTGGTTACGACCTTTCTCATAAAGAAAAATCTGCGGAATTGGTAAGCCCAGTATTAATGATTCAATTAACTTGGAAGCTTGAATGAGATCCCAAACATAATTTCTCTGGAATAAAGGAATTTTAATTACTCCAGCTTCTAGATAATCGAAAATTGTTTTGACATTAAAATCGTTGGGTGTTGATGTTAGGTCGTATTCATCAATTTGGAAATCATCACTATTATCATCATCATCATCATCTTCAAACCAATTGTTAGATGTATTGATATTGTCAAGCGTAATCATAATAAATTGTTTCCTCAGTAAATAGCCTGGATGAAGCGCAGTAAAATCCAGGATGGAAATTATTACTTTTCTGGATTCCGCACAGCGTAGTCCAAGCTATCTCTATCAATTCGGTTGTAGTACGACTAATTGACCTCGACTATCATAAGCGACTAAAGTATCACCGACTACCAACGGGGGGACTAAAATGCGATAGTGACTCAGGCGATAACGTGCGGCAAATTGTCCATTGTCACGTTGCAACCAATGTAAATAACCTTCTTTATCTCCGACGACGACATAATCACCTATGCTGACCGGCGCAGTTAGACCGCGCGCTTGCAATTGAGTTTGCTTCCATAACGAAGCCCCAGTATTACGGTCGAGTGCCCAAATATGACTTTTAGTATCAGTAACATAAAGTGCATGATCATCAATACCTAACCCCACGTAAGAAAAGATATCTCGCTCCCATAATAATTTACCTTGGAGTAAATCAATAGCCACCGTGCGTCCTTGATAGCTACTCACATAAATGACTTTATTTGCTAACAACGGATCGGCATCGATATCAACCATGCGTTCTAATTCAGTGCGTCCGCTGGGTACCGCGATTGGCGCTTCCCATAACACTTTACCGGTATGCAATTCTAATGCGGCTAGCTTGCCATTATCAAAGCCGGCAATAATTAAATCATTGACTACGAGGGGAGTACTGGTGCCACGTAACGTGAGCAAAGGTACCGTGCTGCGTTCATAGACCCATAGCTGCTTGCCATTTTGACTGGTCAATCCAAACAGTTTACCGTCTGCCGTGCGTACGACGACGACACCTTGGCTAATTTGAGGTGGCACGAGTACTTCACTGGAAACTTGGGTACGCCATATTTCTTTACCATCCGTTGCTGATAAAGCGACTACATCGCCTTTGTGGCTGCCTACTAAGATTAAGTTTTCACCAACCCCTGCACTACTTGAAATCGGTACCTCTAGCTGTTGCGTCCAGATGCGGTTACCCTCTTTAAAATTGAGTGCTTGTACTTGTCCTTGGGGAGAAGTAATCAATAATTGTTCATCATGAAAAGTGGGGCCAATCCGGAGATAATCTTGGCTGACATTACTCCCGGTTCGCGCTGTCCACACTGTTTTTAAGGTGAGTGTAGGCGAGAAATTAACTAATGGTGCTGGCGGTTCAGTGTTATCTTTGCCGCTAAAAATACTACAGCCACTTAACCCAATCCCAAGGAAAGACAGCAAGAGATATTTGAACATAAATAAGATTATTGAGTTGGAGCAGATTCGGTGGACACTCCTTCAGTACTGGCTTCCTCGCTCGGAAGTGAACTCGATTGCGAAGGAGAAACTGGAATGGTTAATTCATTCACGTGAGTGGTATCAGGATTAGCGATGGTCTCAGCGGGAACCGTTAACTGGGTCTCGGTTTGTGCCGTACTCGGTGTCGCCAAAGCTGACAATGGCGTTTGACTTTCAATTTTATCCGCTTTACCCGAGCCTAAGTCATCCAGTTTCAGTTGTAACCAATCACGGTATTTAGGCGCTAAATCTTCACTGGCTAATGCTTGGGTATAAGCCTGACGAGCCACTTCAATTTGCTTTTCTGCTACCGCAATATCTCCCTTTAATTCAGCATAAGCCGCCGCAAAATCGGGTTGCGTGGTTACATTCGCCAGTAATTTTTTGGCTTCAGCTATTTTGTGTTGCGCCAAAAATAATTTCGCTTTCCGCAACCGGGCAACATGAGTCAATTCGGGTACACTATGATTCTGTTCTATGACCCATTCTAAACGGGCATGACTCGCTTCGATATCGCCTTGCTTTAAATCTTGACGTGCCAGATTCAACACAGCCAGAACAGCATAAGGACTATTACTGTGTTTAGACAATAGCATTTGTACGGCTTGGCGCGCTTTTTCCGGTTCGCCTTTTTCTAGGGCATACAGCACTTGATCGTAAGTGACAGAAGCTAATTGTGCTTGTTGAGTGGTATAGATTTGCCACCAACGCCAAGCGATTAACAATCCTAATCCGATCAAGAAACCGGCGACCACGGCGGTGCCATTTTCTTTCCACCATTTTACTAACGTTTCAATTTGTTCTTGTTCAGATTCGTAAGCAGCCACACTAGTCCCTTTTTAAACGAGGTGAAGAGGTATTATTATATCAGTTCTCACAGGGAGAGCAGATGAATGTTGGAACATTATGTTATTATTTTAAACTAATGGTTGGAGATAATCAGCTAATTTGGTTAGCGCCACTGAAATTTGTGGTTGCTCGGTGCGTAAATATTTAAGGGTGATTTGTTGTTGTTCAAGTTCATTCTCGCCCAACACCAATGCGATTTGAGCACCACTTTTGTCAGCCCGTTTGAACTGACTTTTGAAACTACCACCACCACAATGGACTACTATTCGTAATTGGGGTAAGTCGTCGCGCAAAGATTCTGCTAAACGGAAACCTTGTTGCATCGCTTGGTCACCCATCGTCATCAAATAAACATGCGGTGCTGGGTTTGGTAACGGTAAATTGCTTTGAGCCAGTAATAAGACGAGTCGTTCCAGCCCCAGCGCAAAGCCGATAGCCGGTGTCGGTTGTCCACCCAACTGTTCTACCAGTGTATCATAACGCCCCCCGGCACAAATAGTTCCTTGCGCACCCAATTGTTGGGTAACCCATTCAAATACCGTCTTATTATAATAATCTAAACCGCGAACTAAACGGGGGTTAACTCGATAGCGAATACCAGTTTGGTCCAGTAGTTGTTGCAAGGCGGCAAAATCGGCTTGTGATTCCTCATCCAGGTGTTCTAATAATTGGGGTGCTGATTCAATTAACGCTTGCATCTCGGGATTTTTACTATCCAGAATGCGTAATGGATTCGTTGATAACCGTCGCTGACTGTCAGCATCAAGTTGGGGGTAATGCGCCGTAAAATAATGGCTGAGTTGTTCTTTATAAGCGGCTCGGGCGTTGGCTGAACCCAGCGAGTTAATTTGTAATTCTAAGTCGGATAATCCTAATTGCCGCCAAAATCGCGCGGTCATGATAATCATTTCAGCATCAATATCCGGACCAGAGAGTCCATAAACTTCGGCACCCATTTGATGAAACTGCCGGTAGCGACCTTTTTGCGGGCGTTCATGGCGAAACATGGGCCCGAGGTACCATAACCGTTGAGTTTGATTATAAAATAATCCTTGTTCAATCCCGGCTCTGACACAGCCGGCGGTTCCTTCTGGACGTAAAGTGAGACTGTCACCGTTACGATCAGTAAAAGTAAACATTTCTTTTTCAACAATATCCGTTACTTCACCAATGGAACGCGCAAATAACTCCGTCGCTTCCAGCAAAGGTAACCGAATTTCTTGATAACCATAAGTGGCTAACAGGTGACGGATAGTTGCTTCGAGATGTTGCCATAGCGGTGTTTGTGAGGGAAGGATATCATTCATTCCCCGAACGGCTTGAATCTTTTTGGACAAAATAACTCCTTGGCTTAATCTGATTGACGACAGTTACTAAAAAAACGGGTTAAACGGGCTCCACATTCGGCTGCCAATATTCCACCGACACAGTCTACCTGATGATTGTGGCGAAAATCTCTAAGAATATCAAAACGGCTACCAGCGGCACCGCCTTTGGGATCATAAGCACCAAATACCACCCGCTTTACTCGTGCCTGAATAATCGCACCACTACACATAATACAAGGTTCTAGCGTGACATATAAAGTGGTATTCAGGAGACGATAGTTTTTTAAATACTGAGCGGCTTGGCGTAAAGCTATGATTTCGGCATGTGCGGTTGGATCATGGCTGGTGATAGGCTGGTTCCAACCTTCGGCAATACATTGATCGCCATAGACGATAATAGCACCCACCGGAATTTCGCCTTGATGGGCAGCTTGTTCAGCCAGACGTAAAGCCTGAGACATCCAGTGTTGATCAGAATCCGATAACTTCAAGATAATTTTCCATTTTTTTAAATAGGTGGCTTTGATTCCAATAATGATAGTTTACTATCCTCAATTTTTCTTACCTTTGTTACAATGGGCAATTAATTACAAATAAACACGTTCGATTTTAGCTATTTTAAGGATGAATCAATAACCGATAACTGCTCACTGACAACGGATATGAACATACACGAATATCAAGCTAAACAAATATTAACTCAATATAATATTCCAATACCATTAGGATATCCTGCTGCTAATGCCCAAGAAGCGCAACAACAAGCGCAACGATTAGGCGGTGAAGCTTGGATGATTAAAGCCCAAATCCACGCGGGTGGACGAGGAAAAGCCGGTGGCATAAAAAAAGCTCAAAATCTAAATGAAGTCATGGAAATAACCAATAATTTCATTGGATCTTCACTGGTGACTCATCAAACCGGTGGACGTGGTAAACCGATACAGCGTGTCCTGGTTGAAAATCCAACCGCGATTAAAAGCGAACTTTACTTAAGCTTAGTGGTGGATCGAGCTAAACAAAGGATTGCGATGATTGCCTCGGCTGCGGGTGGCATGGATATCGAAGCAGTCGCCGCGACCACGCCAGAAAAAATCATCAGTCGAACAATAGATCCCATTGTTGGAATTCAAGCTTATCAATGCCGAGACCTTGCTTTTGCCTTAGGTTTAACCGCTGAACAACGTCAACAATTGACTCAAATCTTGTTTAATTTATATCGGTTATTCTTGGATAAAGATCTCAGCTTGGTGGAGATTAATCCGTTAATTATCACCGATCAAGATCAATTACTTGCCTTAGATGCGAAAATCAACATTGATGATAACGCACTCTATCGACATACCGAACTCGCTGCCTTATATGATCCCAGCCAAGAAGATGAAAAAGAACATAAAGCGCGGCAATTCGACCTCAACTATGTGGCTCTAGATGGTGATATTGCCTGTATGGTCAATGGTGCTGGTTTAGCGATGGCTACCATGGACGTGATTAAACGGCAAGGAGGAGAACCAGCGAATTTCCTCGATGTTGGTGGCGGCACTACCGCTGAGCGAGTCACTGAAGCTTTCAAAATTATTTTATCGGATTCCAAAGTTAAAGCTATTCTCGTCAATATATTTGGTGGTATCGTTCGCTGCGACCTCATTGCCGAAGGCGTCATTCATGCCATTAAACAAACTCATACTCAACTACCCGTGGTAGTTCGTTTAGAAGGAACCCATGTTGACAGAGGCAAAGCGCTTTTACAAGCCAGTGGTTTAGCGGTGATTACGGCTAATGATTTGGATGATGCAGCGCAGAAAGTAGTTAATGCAGCTAAAGGAATGATGCCATGAGTATTTTAGTCGATGCCAATACCAAAGTGATTTGCCAAGGATTCACCGGTAAACAAGGTACTTTTCATTCAGAACAAAGTCTCGCTTATGGAACACAATTAGTTGGAGGTGTTACGCCGGGGCGCGGTGGACAAAAACACCTTGAACTCCCGGTATTTGATACCGTCAGTGAAGCCGTGATGGCAACAGATGCCGTCGCGACGATGATTTATGTGCCCGCTGCTTTTGCTGCCGATGCCATTTTAGAAGCCGCCGCCGGTGGAATTAAAATAATTGTTTGTATTACCGAAGGCATTCCGGTATTGGATATGCTGAAAGTAAAAGCTAGCCTAACCGCCTATTATCCAGAAGTTCGCTTAATTGGTCCCAACTGTCCCGGCATTATTACCCCCGGTGGTTGTAAAATCGGTATTATGCCTGGCTTCATCCATCAACCGGGTCGAATTGGGATTGTCTCTCGTTCGGGAACCTTGACTTATGAAGCAGTCCATCAAACGACTCTCAATAATTTAGGACAAAGCACCTGTATTGGAATTGGTGGCGATCCCATCCAAGGCATGAGCTTTGTCGATTGTTTAGAACTATTTCAACAAGATTCCCAAACCGAAGGTATCGTCATGGTCGGAGAAATTGGCGGTACTGCCGAAGAAGAAGCCGCTCAATACATCAAATCCCGGGTAACCAAACCGGTCGTGGCTTACATTGCCGGGACAACCGCACCCCCCGGAAAGCGCATGGGACATGCTGGTGCCATCATCGCCGGTGGCAAAGGCACAGCGGCTGAAAAATGGGCAGCACTAGCAGCGGCTGGCGTGACACTTGCCCATTCGCCGACGGAGATAGGTAGCCGGATGTTAGCTGGTTTGAATGCTTAGCAATTGTAGGATGGGTAGAGCGAAGCGAAACCCTTTGCTGGGCAATGCTTCGCTTTGCCTACCCTACATGGCTTGACAATCGATTGGAATCTTTCTGTTTTGAAGTAAATATTGATTCTAGCATCGTTGTAGCCAGCTTTAATGAATTTTGTCGCCAAATAACTAAAAAGACCGTTGTTATCATCGATAATGCCTCAATTCACACCAGCAATGAATTTATAGAAAACCTGCCGAAGTGGGAATCCAGGAATCTCATTATTAAATATTTACCTCCTTATTCTCCGGAACTCAATTTGATAGAAATACTGTGGCGTTTTATCAAATATAAATGGCTGCCCTTTTCCGCTTATCTCTCTTTTAAAACGCTGGTGGCAGCAGTTGAAAAAGTGTTAAAAAATGTCGGTTCAGAATGGTTAATCAATTTTACTGGAATAAAACCTATCTCTTGAAAAACATTATACACAAAAATTTGTGGGAGGGTACTTATTACCAAGGACATCTAGCGAATGTGTTACCAGGTAAGCTTCGACCACTTCCGTAAGAAAAGTGTTACGCAACTCAGTAACCCAACAGTTTCTCATGGCATTAGTATTGAAGCCATCAGAAACTTAGCCATTTCAGCGACGGTGACCTTGATAAAGTTGCGTTGTAATATGGGCTATTAAACAACTAAATTTGAGGAATTATTATGAAATTAATCGAACGTATTACTATTGATCCGCACATTTGTCATGGTAAACCTTGCATCCGTCATTTGCGTTATCCGGTTGAAAATATCCTAGAATTACTGAGCGCGGGCATGAGCGTAGATGAAATAGTAGCTGATTATGAAGATCTTGAAAAAGAAGATATCCTAGCAGTATTTGCCTATGCGACTCAACTCACTCAGATCAAGAAGATCCAAATAGTTGCTCCATGAAATTCCTAGTAGATGCTCAGTTACCACGACGTTTAGTCTATCATTGGCGAGATATCGGATTCAAAGCCATGCATACGCTGGATTTACCTCATGGTAATCGAACACAAGATGACGAAATCAACACATTCTCTACCCGTGAGCAATGGATTGTTGTCAGTAAAGATCGGGATTTTGTAGATTCCTTTCTTATTCAAGGAAAACCTTATAAATTGCTATTGATTACGACCGGCAATATTACTAACGCGGCACTAGAAACACTTTTAGTTGCACATTTGGAAAAATTGGTAATCTTATTTGAAAAACATAGTTTTATCGAGTTAAACACCACAGCAATTATTATTCATATCTAAATTGGAAAAAGCCAAGTGGTAGGCACCGGTACCCACCAAAAATATAAAAAATCGCCTTCTTTGGATAGGTTGAATACGAGAACTTGTTTTAAGCGAATGTAGTCCAGATGGAGCGTAGCAAAATCTGGGGCAATCAATCCCGGATTACACTTCGTTTTATCCGGGCTACTGGCTCGATCCATTTTCATTGATGAAACTTGACATTTACTCGTAAAGATTTTATATATTCAAAAATATAATTACTTTGTAAATACAAGTTGAGTGACTATTATGAAAGCCTCTATTATCTCTATTGGCAATTCTAAAGGTTTACGTATTCCCAAATCAATATTGGAGCAATGCCAATTTGAAAAGGAAGTTGAACTCGAAGTCGAAGATAACTGCCTCAAGATTCGTCCGGTCAGGCAAAAACGTCAGGGGTGGGAAAAACAATTTGCCCAGATGGCCACTTGCGGTGATGACACTTTAATGGACGAGGTTCCTACAACAGATTGGGAGCTTTCTGAATGGGAATGGTAAAAAATAATGGAAATACGTCGTTTCGAGGTCTATCTGGTGTCTTTAGATCCAACCACCGGGCATGAAATCAAAAAAACGCGCCCATGTGTTGTTATTTCACCAGATGAGATGAATAAACACATCAAGACGGTGATTATAGCACCCATGACCACCAAACGTTGTGCCTATATAACCCGTATTCCTATCACCTTTGATAGTAAAGAAGGAGAAATCGTTTTAGACCAAATAAGAACCGTCGATAAATCTCGATTAGTAGAATATCTTGGTAAAGTAGATGAATCAATAGCTAAGGAAATGACGAAGATTTTATTAGAAATGTTTGCGGAATAGCCCGTTTAGGGTGAATAAGTCCGCGTAGGATCAATGCCATTAAGTTGAGCTAATTTTAACCACCCCCTTCCCTTCCTTGCCAAGGAGGGGAGCGGGGGGTGGTTATCGACTTGAACCTTAACTTAATGGCATTGATGGTACGCTCTACACTTTCTTTTGGGCTATTGACAATACTCACTTAATTTATTTAAATAAGAATGTTGTTTAAAAGATGGTTAACTGGTTCAAGTTCTATGAGAAAAAAACGATGCGCTATTTACTATTGTTGACAATATTTTTATTTGGTTTCACTCATTTTTCTTACGCTGCTGGACACCCTGGGAAATTTGATTTTTATGTCCTGGCTATGTCATGGAGTCCTGATTATTGTGCCGGTCAAGGTGATAATGATACCCAACAATGTGCCATAGGCAAAAAGCTGGGGTTAGTACTTCATGGACTTTGGCCTCAGTATCAAAAGGGTTATCCAAGTAGTTGTACCACAGAAAAATTCTCTAATTCTTCAAAAGAGAAATTTCCTAATTTATATCCGAGTGATTCTCTTTATGTCCATGAATGGGAGAAACATGGCACTTGCTCCGGCTTGAAACAAGCGGATTACTTGGCACTTTCCAAGAAACTCAAAGAATCGATTGTTATTCCGGCTCAGTATAAATTACCTCCAAAACCTTTTCGTACTACCGTAGATGAACTCAAAAAGGCGTTTCTAGCTACTCATTCGGGTTGGTCAAAAGATTTTTTAGCGGTTTCCTGTTCCGGGAAAAGTGGACGGTTTCTTAAAGAAATTCTCTTTTGTTATTCGCTCGATGGTAAAGCCAATTCTTGTAGTCAAGAGGTTCTCAAGAAAGCAGAGAAAAGCTGTGGGAAGAAAGAATTTTTGGTCAGAAATGTGAAATAACTCAATGATGTGAATTTGCTTACTTTTCCTCGTTCCCACACACTAGAGACTGTAAAAGAACTCAACAAATATCCGCTTTATCGTAATGGTCAAAAACCGAATATTTTTACAGCCTCATCAGCGTGGGAACGAAAAAAGAGTTGCTTTGTTACCCGCTAAGTAGTTTAACTTAAAGGATAAAAATCCTCATCAAGCAACTGTTCAATGGCGTATGGATTTTCACTGGGGAAGGTTGATGGAGCGAGCCTTGTTTCTTGCGCAGCAATTTTTACCGCATCCGGATAGGCCTCTACAACCGCGTCTGGTAGGTAAGATTTTAAACTGGGCTTGTTTCTTAGCTGTCTTAAAATCTCATTGCGTTGCTCAATGATGGAGCGGCGCCAGCTTCTCCCATCAAACTCTTTCCACTGTTCGCTCAACTGACTTAACTGAAATTGCCATTTTAATAAGTGCGCCATTAATATCACCAAACGGCTAACCAATTCGTCCCGATCACGTCTGGCCATATCTTCTAGTTCCTCAATGAGGTGGCCAGTATCAATTTCGCTCAGCCTACCTTCACGTAGCAAAGTAATATGGTGTTCAATCCATTGATGAAAATCTTGGTTATATTCGCGTTCTAAATCCATCATGACCTCTCTTATTTGTCATTATGATAAACGGTTATTTAATAAAGCTGGTGGGTGATGGAGTCGTTTTAGGCGAAAGTTTCCAAGCATTGTTGCCGGTTGTTTCAGTAGTGGAATAAACGATTAAATTTTCATTAGATGGCCATATTGCTTCATTGATTCCCTTTACATCAACGTGCTGTGTATCTAGCAACGTGAGGGTTTTAGCCTCTAAAAATTCCACGACCACTTTAAAACAAGTTGGACTGTAAAAATAAGCGATGAGGGTACCATCGGGAGAAGGTAACACATTTTCAACGACAAAAGACTGTGGTGACATTCCTTTACAAAGAAGCGGTTGAGAAATATCACTATGATTACGAATAAGATTCGCTTGACCGGTAGTTAAATCAATTTTTTCATACTGGACAGTGGATTTTTTGTCACTCAGCATAGAACCTAATAAAATATAACCAGCCGTTTTGAGATAATGAAAGGTACCTAACTCATCTTTATAAGGTCTTTTTTTAGTGATAGCGCGTCGCTGAGAACCGTCATGATTTTGAACAAAAATTTGATGTTCAAAGTTCCTCGAAGCTGCCAAAATATCGCCAGGATTTGTTTCTGCGGCTTGATTAATTTCATAATTCTGCATAACTACGGCAACATCTGAACCGTCATTGGCTATTGCCGTTTGGCTTACCTGGGGCGGTACCGCTTTCCAAATGACTGCATGACAAGCACTCACTAAGAGTAGCAGCAAAGTGGCTGTATAGTAATGATATTGATTCATATTTTTTTCAGCTATTAATTTTGGAGTTCAGCCGGCGTAGCCCCACTGCATTGGGTTGATTGGTTACCTCACTCGCAAACAATGAACACTAAATAATTCAGCGGGATCTATCCACACTTGCTCCGGTTGCAAACCCGCTGCATTGGCAAGATTCTGAAATTGTGCCACCGTATATTTGTAAGAGTTTTCAGTGTGGATATTTTCACCGGTGACGAATTCAAAAGTTTGCCCACCAACCTTGACTTCATGTGGCGTATTGCTGACTAAGTGCATCTCCATCCGCCCCGGTTTCTCATTATAAAAGGCTTGATGTTCAAAACGTGATAATTCAAAGTTAGCATTTAATTCGCGGTTGATGCGTGTCAGCAAATTGAGATTAAAAGCCGCCGTAACCCCAGTAGCATCATTATAGGCCGCGTTGAGACGTTGGGGGTCTTTTTTGAGATCCACGCCAATTAATAAAGTACTGTCCGATCCCAATAATTGCGCCACTTGCTGTAACAATTCTTGTGCATGAGGTGGATCAAAATTGCCAATACTCGAACCGGGAAAAAAAGCCGCTTTGGGTTTATTATCAGGGTGATATGGCAAATGAAACTGACCCGAATAATCTGTACAAACCGCATGTATTTCTAAATCCGGATAATCGATAGCCAGCATTTGCACTGATTGCCATAAATGTTTTTTAGAAATATCTATCGGCATATAAACTGCGGGTTGTAGCGCGTCAAGTAACAGACGGATTTTTTGGCTACTACCACTACCCAATTCCACCAACAAACATTCATTTCCTAATAGCGAAACCATTTCTTCTCCGTGTTCTTGGAGAATAGCTATTTCGGTACGAGTGAGGTAATATTCTGGTAGTTCTGTAATTTGAGCAAAAAGTTGCGAACCGTATTCATCATAAAAGAATTTAGGTGGAATGGTTTTAGGTTGGCCGGATAAGCCGGTTAGAACTTCTGCTTTTAGATCTGTCAAGGGGGGGTGAAGATCATAAAAGTGTATAGTGGGTTCGCTCATAAATCCTCCGCAAGACGAAATCCTTTAAATTGCCAACGTTCATGAGGATAAAAAAAGTTGCGATACGTGGGGCGAATGTGATTAGCGGGTGTCACACAAGAACCACCTCGTAACACCAATTGGTTACACATAAATTTACCATTATACTCTCCTAAAGCACCGGGTTGGGGACGATAACCGGGATAGGGTATATAAGGCGATTGGGTCCACTCCCAAACATCGCCATACATTTGCAATAACTCGTGATTTTCCTCTGCTACTATGGGTTGTAAGAAACCACTGTCACGCAAATTACCACGCCGAGGCAAATCGCGGGCAGCAATTTCCCACTCGGTCTCAGTGGGCAACCGTTTATTTTTCCAAGTGCTAAAGGCATCGGCTTCATAATAACTGACATGACACACCGGTTCATCAACAATCAGCGGACGCATACCGCCCAGTGTCATTTGCCACCATTGTCCGTCAATTTTTTCCCAATACAACGGGGTTTGCCAACTGCCTTGTTGAAGGGTACTCCAACCATCTGATAACCATAATGCTGGATGTTCATAGCCACCTGCTGCTATAAATTCTAAATACTCGCCATTAGTCACCAACCGTGAAGCTAATCGAAAAGGTGGCACATAGACCTGATGTCGGGGAGATTCATTATCATAGGCAAAATCTTCACCGTCATAACCGATAGATTCTAAGCCACCGGAGTATTCAAGCCAATTAAGTTTTGGTGCGGTTCGGCATGGCGTCGTAGGCAAATCTTCACGATAAGCCGGGCGTAACGGATTAACAGCCAAATTGTACTTAATATCAGTCAATAACAATTCTTGATGTTGCTGTTCGTGATGGAGTCCAATGACTAGGCGGGCATTGATATTGACCCAATCTTTCTCATTAGCCGATTCAATCAATTGTACCATCTGTTCATCCACATAGGCTCGATAGCGATAGATTTCCTCTACCGTAGGGCGCGATAACCAGCCTCGTTGTGGACGAGGAAAAAATTCACCGATCTGTTCATAATAGGAATTGAACAAATACCGAAAACGGGGATGAAATTCGCGGTAATTTTGAGAAAAAACAGTCAAAATAAAGGTTTCATAAAACCAAGTGACATGAGCCAGATGCCATTTAGCCGGACTGGCTTGCGGGTTGGTTTGAATCACATAATCTTCAATTTTAAGTGGTTTACACAAATTCTCACTGTCTTGACGAACAGTACGAAATTGTTGTAAGGCATCATAGCGGGATAAAACAAATAATGAAGTGGTTGCCATTGTTGGAGGTATGGATAAATTCATCGATTACTCCGAGTAAAGTAAATCATAATTTATTTATCAATCGCTTAACCTATTTATAAAATGAGGTAGTCAGGTAGGGTGCGTGCCGCAATGGTAGTGCGTCATTATTCCTCGGGTTGGATTTTTCTGAAGCTCGGCAAAAGCTTACTAAACTACGCTGACTACCAAAGTATCTCCATATTATTAACTATAATGGGTTACCTGTTTCTAACAGTGAAGTTATATAATGGCTACTTCTAAAGTGTAAGTTGCATTGCCACGTTTTCCTCCTACGACGATTTTGAGGTGTTCATTACCCTTACCCGGTAATTTATTTTTCCACTTGGTTGCTTCATCTTCTTCATCAGCCCCTTTAAGAGGTTTCCAACTACCAGCCACTTGGCGATAAATTTGAAAAACAGCATTGTTTTCCCCGGAGGTAATTAACACACTCATGACTTGACCTGCTTTTACGGCTAGGGTGTATTCGTCACGATCACCAGATAATACCGTGCCTTCGAGAGTCGCTGATGATTTACCTGGCTCAAATTTGATTTCTTGTTGTATTCCCGTGGCTAAAGCGGTATTAAGCGAAGCGACAAAGACAACCATCGTTAATAACAAAAACTTGAGTTGCATTATTATTTCCTCTTAAGAATGAGATGATAGAAAATTATTATTAAAAAAAAATAATAACACATTACAACCGGATCGACTAACCAACCCAATAAATTACCTATCTCACACCGCTATGTTATTTATAAAGAACAATAATATTATGATATACTGCTCAGCCAGCACCTAATAAACTAAATAAGATAATCAGTAGGTTGCCCAACTTGTCTTATAAAAAAATAAAACTGAAATTATTTCTTAATAACTCATCTGAGCAAACAGATTTCGTACTAACAACAGCAAAATTATTAAATTATTATTGACTGAGGTCGACAAATACCCGTAGCAAATAACATTGCCCCTCATTATTTAAAATGATAACGTTGAAGGTAACTTATTGACTGATAAACCCCAAAAAATCCCTCCTCTTGAAGTGTTATTGATACTAGGTGGGCAATATTGAGATGAAAATAAAACTTTTTTTGTTAAGTATCGTTGTTTTAGTCACCTTGGGTTGGATAGCTTATAATAACTATTTTAAATACCGAAACGCTGTAGCTATTGCTTTTGTTGGCCCTTTATCAGGTAAAGGTGCGGCAGCGGGAAAATTAATGACGCAAGCGATTCAACTTTATTTTGATTATATTAATCAAAGAGGCGGTATTAATGGTAAACAGATTATTCTTCAAGCATTTGATGATCAAAATGATCCTGAACAAGCGAGGCAACAAGCATTAGCTATTGTTAATAAAGATCAATTTATCGCGGTTATTGGTCACTGGTATAGTTCTGCTTCTATTAGTGGTGGTAAAATTTATCAAGCGCATCAAATACCTGCCATTACGCCCGGTTCAAGTAACATTAAAGTGACTCAAGGTAATCCGTGGTACTTTAGGAATATTTATAATGATAAAGCCACTAGCCATTTTTTAGCGCACTATATTAAGAAAGTGTTTAAACAGGATCAGGTTACCATTATCCATGAAACAGCAGATTATGGTTCTTATATTGCAGAAACCTTTGCTAAAGAAGCGCAATCACTGGCTATAACCATTAAAAATAAGTGGCAATATTATAATCAGGATAAAAATTTAGATGCCGTTTTTCAACACTTTGTTGAACAATTAAAGGTAGCTAAAGATAAAGCCGGTGTTATTCTACTGGCGATGCAAGCCAGCGAAGGTGTCAAACTGGTTAAGTTAATTAAAGAAGCCGGGATCAAAACGCCTTTGATTGGTCCGTCATCTTTTTCCGAAGAAACTTTTCGGAATGGTTTTGATGATGACCCGATAGAACGAGAAAATCCAGGTTATTATAGTAATGATATTTACGTTGCCACACCGTTATTATTTGATACGGCTAATGAAAAAGCCCAGTTGTTTTTGGAAGCGTATAAAGAGCAATATAATGAGGAACCGGATTGGTCAGCAGCGTATGCTTATGATACGGCGATGGTGCTCGTTGAAGCACTGAAGAAAGCCAATATTGAAGGAGTACCTAACCGCCTCTCGATAGACAGACAAAAGCTGCGAGATACTTTGGCCAGTTTTACTAATATTCATGATGCGGTTAAAGGCGTCACCGGGTTTAACTATTTTGATAATTATCGGGATGCGCAAAAACTGGTTTCGTTAGGAATTTATAAACAGAAAAACTTAGTTTCGGCTTTAACTCAATTCCACGTTTTGAGTAATCCCAATGAAATTGTTGATATTCAACAAGCTCTTCAAGATGAGCAAGTATTGGTTATGGATAATCAGTATATGTATAAAACTCATGTCGTTTATGTGGGGATAAAAGTGAATGAGATTAGTCACATTGATATGAAACAACTGGTTTATAATTTAGATTTCAAGTTATGGTTTCGCTTTCTTAAAGGACGTGACTTTCATCCGACCGACATTCAGTTTACCAACGCCGTTGATCCACAAAAATTGAGATCACAATTAGCCAAGCCAATAGAAGACTGTAAAGAAACGCCAGATCAAATTGTTTACTGTGTCTATCGAATTAAAGGCGATTTTCGTGCAGATTTTCTGGCTAATTATTATAGTTATAAAAAACATGTTGTTGGGATTGGGTTTCGCCATCGTACTTTAACGCGCAATAATCTTATTTATGTCACCGATATGTTAGGAATGGGACTCAATCAAGAAAAATCATTAGCCCAATATCTGAGTAAAACCCATGTGCTTGGTCCGGCGGAAGGTTGGTTAATTGATCGAGTTTGGTTTTTTCCCGATATTGCTAAAGAGTATTCTGCCGGTGATCCACAACATCTTAATGCTTCGGAAGGGATTGTTGAATATTCCCGATTTAATGCGGCTATTCAACTCAAACAGGATCAATTGACTCTCCGCGGAAGTATTCCTTATAAATATGCTCACGATATAATGATATTGAGTGGCGCCTTATTTTTATTTTTAGCGGTCGCGGCGAGTAGTAAGAAAAAACTTTCTAAATACATTTGGTTTTTTCAAGTTATTTTTGCTTTCTTATGGCTATTATCTGGGGAGATAATCTTTGCCGATTGGTTGGCTCAAAAAACCAATCCTTACCAAATGAAACATATTATCCGGACTTTTGATATATTATGGTGGTTAATTCCGGCTTTTTTAATTACTGAAGCTTTAGAACGATTTATTTGGACACCCATTCAAGAAACTGTTGGGGCGATACCTAACATTATCCGGCATTTTTTTGCCCTGTTTATTTATCTATTAGCTATCGTTGGAATCACCGTATTTGTCTATGAACAACAGTTTACTAGCTTGTTAGCAACCTCGAGTGTTTTAGCCATGATCGTTGGTTTAGCTATTCAAATTAATATTTCCAATGTTTTTTCTGGGATTGTTATTAATATGGATCGTCCTTTTAGAATTGGTGATTGGATTAAAATTGGTGAATTTGATGAAGGAGAAGTCATCGATATCAATTGGCGAGCCACTCGGCTGAAAAGAAGAGATGGTTGTATGCTCAGTATTCCTAATTCCCAAGCCGCTGAAGCCGCCATCGTTAACTTTTATTATCCAGAAAAAGTATATTGGTTATGGCCAACGGTTTATATCCATCCGAAACATCCGCCTTTTCGGGTTAAAAAAATTTTGCAAGATGCTTTACTTTCAGCAGACAAAATTCTTCACGATCCGGAGCCAGTGATTATCTTTACCGGGATCAATGAATGGGCCGCTACTTATTGGATCGCATTTTGTGCGGATAATTATGCGGATAAATACTCTATTTTAGAAAGTGTTTGGACTCGTGTTTGGTTCCATTTAAATCGTGCTGATATTGCCCCCGCTGTCATGCGACAAGAAATTTATATTTTTAAAGGGGAAAAAAACAGTGATCCGGCTCCGAGTGGCAAAACACCTCCCTTTGAACAACCTGAAGAGATATTTCGAGCGGCTCCATTTTTATCTACTCATTCCCTGGTTAACCAAGGGTAGCCATTTGATAACTAACAATAACCATGAATTATACCCAATCTTTTTTAAAACTGACTGTGATGGTTTATTATTTATTCCTATCACCCAACTTAAAAGTGATAGCTCAAATAGATAGTCACCTCAACGCTCTGCCGTTAAAATTTTTAATGATGGAATTATGAAAATTACGCACGCACCAAAGGTGGGTAAAAAATTATGAAACTCAACGTTATCATGTTAGGTCTGCTGATTTTAGTCGTTTTAATTGGGGCACTTTACCAAAGCTATTTCAAACCTAAAGAAGAAACGATCTACGTTGCTTTTATTGGTCCCATGTCAGAACAAGGTAAAAGTGAAACCGAACCGACAGCGGGTCAAATTATGGCGCGAGCAGTGGAACTTTATTTTGAAGAAATCAATAAAAAAAGAGATAAACTCAAGGGTAAAAAAATTGAATTAATTCGCTTTGATGACAAAAATGAGTGCGCCACAACGGCTAAAGATGAAGCTGAGCGAATCGTCGCTGAGAACCAAGTGCTAGCCGTGATAGGACATTGGTATAGTAGTTGTTCCACTAAAGGGGGTGAAACCTATAAAAAATATGGTATTCCAGCCATTACCCCTGGTTCGGTGGATCCCGGTGTTACTAAAGGGAATGAATGGTATTTTAGAAATATTTATACAACCAAGGATTCGGGTCAATTTCTTGCCTATTATGTCAATAAAATCCTGAAATTGAATCAAGTCACCATTATTCATGAAACCGCATCTTATGGTGCTTATTTGGCAAAAGTATTTAAAGAAACCGCGAACCAATTACAAATGCAAGTTCAAAACGAATGGGCATTTGAACCTAATAATCCTCAACAAAAAGAAGAGTTTAGTAAATTCGTTGAGCAACTAAAGAACAATAAAGATCAAGCGGGTGCCATTTTCTTATCCGTTCAAGC
This sequence comes from Thioploca ingrica, assembly GCA_000828835.1. Classification (GTDB taxonomy): domain Bacteria; phylum Pseudomonadota; class Gammaproteobacteria; order Beggiatoales; family Beggiatoaceae; genus Thioploca; species Thioploca ingrica. Next base: position 4,040,445 of record AP014633.1, on the reverse strand, counting down.
CAGTGAGGGAGTTGAATTAGTCAAATTGATTAAATCGGCTGGGATTACTAATCCGATTCTGGGTGAATCCAGTTTTTCCGAGCAAACCTTTGTTAATGGGTTTAATGACTTTGCGGAAGAAAAGGCGAATCCGGGTCATTATACCAATGATATTTATGTTGCTACTCCCTTGCTGTTTGATACGGCTAATGAAAAAGCTCAACTCTTTAAAGATGCCTACCAAAAAAAATATCATAATGACCCCGATTGGTCAGCCGCCTATGCGTATGATACCGCTATGATTTTAGTCAAAGCGATCAGTGAAGCTGGCATTAAAGGCGAACCCACCACGTTAGCCACTGATCGCCAGAAAATTCGTGACAAGTTAGCCAGTTATACCAATAGCCATGATGCGTTAGAAGGAACCACCGGCTTCAATTATTTTGATGAGAATCGCAATGCTCAAAAACCGGTCGCGATTGGTGTCTATAAAAATAAACAATTGATTTCCGCTTTAACCCAATTTCAGGTCGTGAGGAATCCCAATGAAATAAGTGATCTTGATCAAGCTGTACAAGATGAAAGAGTGCTACTTATTGATAACAAGTACATGTATAAAACTAACGTGGTCTATACGGGGATTAAAATAAATGAAATTAGTGACTTTGACCTTAAAACGCTAACCTTTAATTTAGATTTTGATTTATGGTTTCGGTTTCAAGGTGACAGAAAAACCGAAGCGACTCTATCAGCAACCGGGAACGCTAATAGTAAAAGTGAAACCGAATTTAAGCCACAACAAATTGAATTTTCTAATGGTATCGGTGAAATGGAATTTGTTGATAATAAACCGGAAATGCAACGAGATTCGGCTAAGGGTAAAACCAACCTGGATAAAGCCAACCAAGGTATCATGAAACTGATTGATAGCAAAGAGAAAGATAGAATTCAATATCATATTTATAAAGTCAGAAGTCGGTTTCGGGCGGATTTTCTAACCAGTCAATATGCTTATAAACAACATATTTTAGGAGTTCAATTTCATCACCGTTATTTTACCCGCAATAACTTGATTTATGTGACTGATTTATTGGGAATGGGAAGCGATCCATTAAAGACTATGAAGGAAACTCAAGTTCTCAGTCCAGCCAGTGGCTGGTTGCTTGACCAAGTGCGGTTCTTTCAAGATGTGGCTAAGAAATTTTCTTTAGGTGATCCGAATTATTTAAATGTTCAAGGTGGAACGATTGAATATTCCCGCTTTAACGCTGGGATTGAAATTAAGAAAAACGAATTTACTTTGCGCGGAACTATTCCAGAACGATATGCTTATAACCTCCTGATCTCAAGTATTATCGTGATTTTAGTCTTAAATATTTTTTCCAAAAAATTTAGGCACTTATCTAAATTAGTCTGGTTTTTACAAGCGATTTTAGCTTTTATTTTATTGTTATCCGGTGAGGTTCTCTTAATAAAAGGACTCGCTGACCAACTCGATATTTATGAAATAAAATCCATTATTCGAATTTTTGATATCTTGTGGTGGCTTATTCCCGCTTTTCTGCTCAATTTAGCCTCAGAAAGCTTTATTTGGACCCCGATAGAAGAAAAAACCGGTCGTCTCATTCCAAATATTGTGCGGTTATTTCTCGCCTTTATAATTTACTTTCTAGCCGTAGTTGGCATCATTGCTTTTGTCTATGAACAACAATTGACCAGTATCTTAGCCACTTCCGGAGTGATTGCGATGATTATTGGTTTGGCTATTCAAATTAATATTTCTAATATCTTTTCCGGAATTGCCATTAATATAGAAAGACCTTTTAGAATTGGTGATTGGGTAAAAATTGGTTCCTATGAAGAAGGAGAAATCGTCGATATTACTTGGCGAACCACCCGGATAAGAAACCGGGCTGATTGTATCTTAAGTATCCCCAACAGTATCGCTTCGGAATCAGCTATTCTTAATTTTTGTTATCCCGATGATACTTATTGGTTATGGCCAACGGTTTACGTTCATCCGATGCATCCCCCAGCCAGGGTGAAGAAAATTTTGCTCGATGCCCTTCTCTCCGCTGAGAAAGTACTTAAGGATCCCGAACCGGTCGTTATTTTTACTGGGATCAATGAATGGGCAGCCAGTTATTGGATTGCCTTTTGTGCAGATGATTATGCCAGTAAGTTCACTATTTTAGAGGATGTCTGGACCCGGGTTTGGTTTCATCTTAATCGTGCCGGTATTACCCCAGCAGTTCAACGTCAAGAAATTCATTGGTTTAAAGGCATTAAAGAACGGGGTGGTGAAGAAGCCACTAAACCGATTACTTTATTGCAAGAAATCGATATTTTTAAACCTTTTTCGGAAAAGGCGAAATTTTACTTGAGTGAAAGAATCGGTCGCCAACGATTTCAAGCACATGAAACCATTGTTAAACAAGGAGATAGAGGAAATTCCTTGTTTATTATTGTGGAAGGGGTGGTCAGTGTCCAAGTACTGACCGAAGAAGGAAAAAACAAAGAAGTAGCACGCTTAGGTGCTGGAAACTTCTTTGGCGAAATGGCACTGTTGACCGGTGAAGATAGAACAGCCACGGTGGTGGCATTAGTTGATACTTACTTGTTTGAGTTAACGAAAACCGATATTAAGCCGCTGTTAGAAGAACAACCGGAAGTATCTGAAATGATTAGTAAGGTCTTAACACAACGACAGTTATCGACGATATCTCAAATCCATGAGCAACATGATATTGAAATTGAAACCGAAGCGGTTTATAAGCGTTTCCTCAACCGGATTGAGAATTTTTTTGGTTTAGGTGAGAGACAATAACCAAGAGTAGCGCAGGGTGCTTCGCTTATGCGCCCTACGTGGCACGAATTGATTTTACTGAAGCAAACTGTACAGCCCGTAGCCTGGATGAAGCTTAGCGGAATCCAGGGATATTTTGTGAATAGGTAAGTAGAGATCCAATTCCCCTGGATTTCACTTCGTTTTATCCAGGCTACGGGCTACCCATCCTCCCTTCTAAAGCAGTAACTTCACGAGTTTACGTTGTCTAGTTAAGAATTGCCATCTCTTCCCTCTAAAGCTGATGTTGTTGGGCATAGCAATTGCAGCAATTAAGGCGCTCCGGCTAAGTGCCGGTTAACTGGGCAAGTCACTCAGTTTAGCAAGCACGACAGATTATCACTGACTACAAACAATAACCTATTTTAGCTGACAGCTCGGTTTAAAACGAGGACTAAAGTAAAATCGGTGCTGGATAATGAGCGCAACCGGACGAAGATTTATGGGCAAAAATCATTTTATCCTGATGTTAGTTAATATCTTGAGCATTACCTTTGGTAACGTCGGTGCCAACGAAATTAGCTTGGTGGCAGATGAGTGGTGTCCCTATAACTGCGCACCAGGTAACGCTAACCCCGGCTTCATGGTAGAAATCGCCCAATATGGGTTAGCTAAAGCCGGCCATACGGTTAATTACAAAATCGTGCCCTGGACACGCGCTATCAACGAAGTGCGGCAAGGCAAATATCATGGCATCATCGGCGCAGGTAAGGAAGAAACGCCGGATTTTGTGTTTCCCGCGCAAGAGCAGGGTCAAGCAGCACATACCTTTTTTGTGTTGAAAACTAACGCTTGGCGATATCAAGATTTGGCTTCCCTAGCACAAATTCGGCTTGGTGTGATTCAAGATTATTCTTATGGCAATCTCCAACAAAACTATATCCTGCCGCACCAGCACGATCGGCAAAAAGTGCAAATCCTGTCCGGCGATACGGCGCTGGCGCAAAATATCAAAAAACTCCAAAAAGGTCGCATCGACGCCTTAATCGAAAGTAAAGCGGTATTCGAGTATCACTTGTTTAGTACTAGCACCCCCAATGAATTTATCCCTGCCGGTGTGGCTTACCGAGAAAATGTGTATGTCGCTTTTTCTCCAGCACAACCGCAATCTGCCGAGTATGCGCAGCTACTCACTGAAAGTATAACCGAACTAAGGAGCACCGGAAAGTTAGCTGAAATCTTGAAGAAATATGGTGTTGCCGATTGGAAATAAAAAAACCTGACTGGTTTCAAAAACTGGTTTATACCACACAACTAACCCAACCATTGGAACTGATACTTCATGCACCCTACTGAATCGTCATTACTTATGGATATTCCCTTACAGCATTCAATTGTTACTCGGCTGTTAAAAATAGTGTTTTTTTTCTACTTACTGGCTGCTGTCGTGATTACCCTGGTACAAATGGTATTTCTATACTACGATACCAAAAATGGCATTCTGTCGGAACTACAGTTCTACCAAGAAAGTTTTGGCGATAGTCTAGCCGGTTCACTGTGGGAGTTTGATCAAAAAAGTTTAGAAACCATTCTTAGTGGGTTGGTCAAAATTAGGCATGTGGCCGGGATTACCGTGCGGGACGATACTGACAAAGTTTTGGCTAGTGTTGGCAAGACGCTGGAAAATGATGAAGCTAACCAGACGCTTAATTCTACCTCGCCACAAACTCAGCCTCGCAGTCAACACGAAGCGCACCATTTTATCTGGCATACCTTCAAACTGTTTTATCACGATGGGAATAATCCAGAACCCGTTGGTAAAGTGACGCTCTATTCTACCACTGAGCTAGTTTTCAAGGAGTTATGGCTAGAATATGTGCTGGTCATCGTTAGCGCAATCCTTAAAACGATGCTGTTGTGGGCATTCTTTCTCTGGTTCGGCTACCGCCTACTACGCCAGCCGCTGTATCGCCTGACCCGAGCGGTGCAGCAGGTTGATCTGGTCAATCTTATGCCCTTACTCGCGATAGAGGAACAGCAAACTGCTCGCAGTGAATTGAACGTATTGCAAGAATCCTTCAACGGCATGATTGGTAAATTATCAGATTCACTGTCACGACTGGAAACCGTGCAACAGGAAGTACTGATTAAACAGATACGTCTTGTTCAAGAAGAGGAAGCTAAGCAGGCAGCAGTTCGCTACAGTAAAGAAATTGAAGGCAAAAATCAGGAACTCAACCGCCTTAATCGGGAGAAAAACGAATTTCTTGGCATTGTGGCCCACGATTTAAAAAATCCACTGTCTGGGATCAAAGGATTGGCTGAATATATTCAGGAATTGGTCGAGGACTTGCCAGAATCCGACACCAGTGCAGAAATCAGTAGCATGGCGGAACAAATCCGACGTATTGCCGATAGAATGTTTGTATTAATTATCAATCTGTTGGATGTTAATGCCATTGAATCCGGTAAATTTAACTTGAACTTTGAGGAGATTAATTTCGAGCCGATCTTGCAAGAAGTCGTACGACATTATCAGGCAGCAGCGGCCGCTAAAAATCTTACCCTAAGCTGTTTTATCGATACCGCCTCTAACCACTTCAAAGTATGGGTAGACAAAAACACGCTTCATCAGATTCTCGAGAATTTGGTATCTAACGCCGTAAAATACTCTCCCCTCGGCAAAGCGATTACGGTTAAACTTTACACCACCTCTGAGTATACCGTGCGCTGCGACGTACAAGACCAAGGGCCTGGATTAAGCGTTGCTGATCAGCAAAAACTATTTGGCAAATTTAATCGCTTGAGTGCTCAGCCTACCGGTGGTGAGCATTCCAATGGCTTGGGGTTATTCATTGTTAACAAGCTAATTGGAGCCATGAATGGCAAAGTCTGGTGCGAAAGCACACTGGGACAGGGTGCCACTTTTTGCGTCGAATTACCGCTTAGTTACCGGTCTAACCCAGTTGCTGTGATAGCTAACCTTTCGGATTTAGCCAGTCCGTGTCTCAGTCTAGTTATGGAAGACAATCCAGTCGGGTAGCCCAATGCCCTTAAGTTAAGAGAAAATTTTCCGGCCTGGGTCACTTTTCTTTTCCCCTGAAAAACCCCTCCAAATATCCTAGTGTAAAACAAAGAGAGTGAGAGTGAAGAACCTGGCTCAAACTGAAACTGCCGGGGAAATGAAGGGGAAGGATAAGCCCAGCGGGAGAAGGAGCTAAAATCGCTTAACTTAAGGGCATTGAGTCGTAGAGCGGGTTAGGCGTGTCTTTTTGCGTCGTAACGCACCGCTTTTTTATACTCTCAAATGGTGCGTTACGCTTCGCTGACGTACCCTACGTTTTACTTGCCAATATCGTTAACAATCCAACGCGAAAAATGGTAGGAGGAGATTCCCGCCCGACTTAACTTAATTTTATTGGCAATTTGGCCTTCTACCGGCCGATTGAGCTTGTTGGAATAAAGATAAGGCGTTATTCATCGCATTTTCTAGATCATTTATGCGAGTGTTGTGAGAAGGATGAGTCGAAAGAAATTCAGGGGGTTCAGAGCCACCAGCACGTTCCATATTTTGCCACAGCGTAATACTTGCTCGTGGATCAAAACCAGCCGTTGCCATTAAATTTAAGCCTAATATATCCGCTTCACTTTCATGTACCCGACTATAAGGTAATAAAATCCCAAATTGGGCACCGACTCCTAATAAACCCATCACCGTTTGACCCATTTGCGTTTGGACATTCGTTACCGCTTGAATCAATTCTAGTCCTTGTTGGACCGCGTATTCTTGCGAAACTCGTTCATTACTATGATTAGCCAAGACATGCGCAACTTCATGTCCAATGACCGTACCTAATTGATTTTGATCTTCGGCTACCTTCAATAAACCGGTATTGACTCCAATTTTACCGCCCGGTAAAGCAAAAGCATTGGCAGATTCATCTCGAAATACAGCGATTTCCCAACTTTTCACGGTGCTATTGCTCACTTGGATAATCGCATTGGCGACACAAGTGACATAATGATTGACTTGAGAATTCGTTTCTAAAGGCGTTTTTTCTTTGACAGTCTTAAATGCTTCAACCCCCATGGTATCAACTTGATCAGCGGGCATCAGTATCAATTGCTTACGTCCAAGGGGCGAGGTAACACAACTCGTAAATAGAATGGTAATAAATAGGATGACGATTTTCTTTAGCATAATTTAATTTCCTAACGATAAATAACTCAAAATTTCATTTTAGCTCAAATCAACCTACCCAACGCTTTTTTTGATAATATATCACCCATTCTCCTACTTATCTTTCATGGTACACAACCATACTGTACTGTAAGTCAATCTAAAAGCAAATAGGAAGTGCTATGTCCAATATTGACCGCTTTGCCCTGTTGCAATCCCTGTTAGAACAACGGATTCTTATTCTTGACGGTGCCATGGGCACCATGATTCAAAAATATCGCTTAACCGAAGCCGATTATCGTGGCGAACGCTTTAAACATTGGGAAAGTGATTTAAAAGGTAATAATGATCTGTTGTCAATTACTCAACCCCAGATTATTAAAGAAATTCATACCCAATATTTAGCCGCTGGTGCTGACATCATCGAAACAAATACTTTTAGCAGCACGCGAATCGGCATGGCCGATTATCACCTGGAGGATTTGGTTTATGAAATGAATTGGGCTGCGACTCAGCTTGCTCGTCAAGTGGCTGATGCCATGTCAGCGCAAACGCCAGATAAACCGCGCTTGGTGGCGGGTTCGCTCGGTCCAACCAATCGAACTGCTTCCATTTCACCTAATGTCAACGATCCCGGTTATCGGAATACGACTTTTGAGCAATTAGTAGACGCTTATTATGAAGCCATTCGTGGATTAGTGGATGGTGGTGCTGATTTACTGCTGATTGAAACGATTTTTGATACCTTAAATGCGAAAGCGGCGGTGTTTGCTGCTCAGCAATATTTTGAGGATCATCAGTTGCGGTTGCCGATTATGCTATCGGGGACGATTACCGATGCTTCCGGTCGCACTTTGTCCGGGCAAACGACGGCAGCGTTTTGGTGTTCATTACGCCATGCGCAACCCTTAACGATTGGTTTAAATTGTGCGCTCGGTGCGCGTGAATTACGGCAATATATTGCAGAATTATCAAGAATTTCGGACACGTATGTTTCCGCTTATCCCAATGCCGGTTTGCCTAATGAATTCGGTGGTTATGACGAAACGCCAGAAGCGATGGCGAAAGAAATTGGTGAATGGGCGAAAAGTGGTTTACTCAACGTGATTGGGGGTTGTTGTGGCACGACACCGGAACATATTGCGGCTATTAAAACGGCGGTTGAGATTTACCCCCCTCGGCAACGACCGCAGATTCCCCCGGCTTGTCGTCTCGCTGGTTTAGAACCCTGTACGATTGCAACCGATTCTTTATTTGTTAACGTCGGTGAACGCACCAATGTAACCGGTTCAGCACGTTTCAAAAAATTAATTAAAGAAGAAAATTATGAAGCCGCGTTAGACGTCGCCCGTCAACAAGTCGAAAGTGGCGCCCAAATTATTGATATCAATATGGATGAAGGGCTGCTGGATTCCAAAGCCGCTATGGTTCGATTTTTAAATTTGTTAGCCGCAGAACCGGATATTGCGCGGGTGCCCATTATGATTGACTCGTCTAAATGGGAAGTATTAGCGGCAGGACTCAAATGTATTCAAGGTAAACCCATCGTTAATTCTATCAGCCTTAAAGAAGGGGAAGCCAAATTTATTGAACAGGCTAAATTAGTTCGCCGTTATGGTGCCGCCGTGATTGTGATGGCGTTTGATGAACAAGGGCAAGCGGATACGAAAGCACGTAAAGTGTCTATTTGTAGCCGTTGTTATCGCATTTTGACTGAACAAGTCGGTTTCCCGCCGGAAGATATTATTTTTGATCCGAATATTTTTGCGGTCGCCACCGGCATTGAAGAGCATAATAATTATGCCGTTGATTTTATTGAGGCGATTCGCGAAATCAAACAAAACTTGCCACATGCCTTAATTTCTGGCGGGGTTTCTAACGTATCGTTCTCATTTCGCGGTAATAATCCGGTTCGAGAAGCGATTCATTCCGTATTTCTTTATCATGCTATCCAAGCGGGTCTGGATATGGGCATTGTCAACGCGGGACAATTGGCGATTTATGAAGATTTACCCACAGAATTGCGCGAAAGAGTGATCGAGGTGATTCTTAACCGTCGTGCTGACGCCACCGATAGATTGCTAGAAATTGCAGATAAATACAAAGGCGAAGGGGGTAGTCAAGAAACTCAACAAAATTTGGCCTGGCGTGATGCCCCCGTAGAAAAACGCCTTGAATATGCGCTGGTTAAGGGAATTACCGATTATATTGAAGCTGATACCGAAGCCGCTCGGCAACAATTTCCTCGACCGCTACAAGTGATCGAAGGTCCACTGATGGCGGGAATGAATGTGGTGGGTGATTTATTTGGTGCCGGGAAAATGTTTTTACCCCAAGTGGTAAAATCCGCCCGCGTCATGAAAAAAGCAGTAGCCCATTTAATGCCCTACATTGAAGCCGAAAAGGGAGAAAGTGGTGCGAGCAGCAGTAATGGTAAAATTTTACTCGCCACTGTTAAAGGCGATGTCCATGATATTGGTAAAAATATTGTGGGGGTGGTTTTACAATGCAATAACTTTGAAATCATTGATTTAGGGGTTATGGTTCCGGCGGAAACTATTTTAAAAACTGCCCGCGAGCAACACTGTCAAATCATTGGTTTATCAGGACTAATCACGCCTTCGTTAGATGAAATGGTTCAGGTTGCCAGTGAAATGGAACGCCAAGGTTTTAAAATTCCACTCATGATTGGTGGTGCCACGACGTCTAAAGTGCATACGGCGGTTAAAATTGCGCCGAATTATAGCCAACCGGTGGTTTATGTTCTCGATGCTTCACGGGCAGTGGGTGTCGCGCAAAGTTTACTGTCTGCGGAATTAAAAGCCAATTATACGCAACAAATCGCTACCGAATATGCGCAATTACGCGAACAACGTGCGAGTCAAAAAATCCAACGCAAATCGACTTTAGCAGCAGCCAGAGCGAATAAATTAGCGATTGATTGGCGTAATTATACTCCACCCAAACCCACTTTCTTAGGCGTGAAAGTTTTGACGGATTACCCGCTGGTTGAATTACGCCAACGAATTGATTGGAACCCGTTTTTCAAAGTGTGGTCCTTACCGGGACGCTTTCCCCAATTGCTTGAAGATGATAAAGTGGGTGAAGAAGCACGTAAACTTTACAATGATGCGCAACAAATGCTGGATACCCTTATCAATGAACACTGGTTAAGAGCCAACGCCGTCATCGGTTTCTTCCCGGCGAATACTATCAATGAGGATGATATTGAAATCTATAATGATGACAGTCGCTCTACCGTGAGAACTGTCTTACATCATCTCCGTCAACAACTGGTTAAAACGCCAGCGAATCCCAATCTGTGTCTCGCCGACAATATTGCGCCCAAAACGAGTGGTCTCGCTGATTATATCGGTGCCTTTGCGGTTACCACTGGCATTAAATTGGAGGAACACGTCGCGCGGTTTGAACAAGCCCAAGATGACTACAACAGTATCCTCGTGAAAGCACTTGCTGATCGGTTAGCCGAAGCCTTTGCTGAACGGCTGCACGAACGGGTGCGCCAAGAATTTTGGGGATACGCCACCGATGAAAACTTCACCAATGCAGAACTGATTCAAGAAGCCTATCAGGGTATTCGTCCCGCACCGGGTTATCCGGCATGTCCCGATCATACCGAAAAAGCAACTTTATGGGCTTTGCTTGAACCCGACAAACAAGCCGGCATCACTTTAACTGAAAATTATGCGATGTTACCGGCAGCAGCGGTATCGGGTTGGTATTTTTCTCATCCCCAGGCACACTATTTTGGTACCGGCAAAATTGAAAAGGATCAAGTCGAAGATTATGCCAGCCGCAAAGGGATGACGGTAGCAGAGGCAGAAAAATGGTTAGCACCGATATTAAATTATGAGGTGTAAACAAGAATTGGTGTGTTAGCAAAGCGTAACACACCCTACTTAACTTTTGATGATGATTTTGAAAAGGGGTAAGAAAATGTCTTGGATAGTATTATCAGCTATTTTAGGTGGGATGGTTGTTGGCTTCATGGCTGGTGCTTCACCATCTCCTACCGGTGGTAATGTTGCTGCTGCTGTCTCTGCTCTTCTATTAGGAGTATTAGGATTTAAAGATAGTAGCATCGTAGGATGCGGTGACGAAGGAACCGCATCATTTCGCGATGGATACTCGCCATGTTGAAATATGACAGTAAGTTATCTCTCGATTGATGCGGTTCGCAAGCTCACCGCATCCTACGCGGGCTACTCGCTGAGTTACGCCTTATAAAAGCAACAAAGAAACACTTGACAACAATCTTTCATTTCACTAGCATAAAAAAATATCACATCGTGGTTATTCCAATACCACAATAATCCAGTTGAGCAAAGTTTTCGAGTGAATGCAATTCACTTTTCCATTCCTCTCCTCCTTCCTTTGGTGGTTTGGGACGCCTTTTAAATAGCGTCCCTTTTTATTAATAGCCATCCCAGAGAAAAAATCAGTCACCTAATTCTTTAAAAGTGTATACTGATTTGTTATCCTCTTACTCAACTGAAGAATAAACCAATGACCCCAACACCGAAAAATATCAAAGTTGGGCTTGGAAATTTTTCACCTAAGCAAAAATACAGTCAGATCGTACTATAACTTATTAATTCATTTAACAATCTTATTACAAGGAGTTTTATCATGCGTGATAAAATTAAGCTGGTTTCATCAGCGGGTACCGGTCACTTTTATACTACAACTAAAAATAAGCGTACCACCCCAGACAAATTAACCTTGAAAAAATATGATCCCGTTGCTCGTAAGCATGTGGAATATAAAGAAGGTAAAATCAAATAATTGACAACCATAATCCCAGAGACAAAGGAGTGTTAATATGCCCATCATCAAAATGACCGATTTAAACTTGGCCGGTAAACGGGTTTTAATTCGGGAAGATCTCAATGTGCCCTTGAAAGATGGCAAAGTGGCTAGCGATATTCGCATTCAAGCTTCGTTACCGACCATTAAATTTGCACTCGAAGCCGGTGCTAAAGTCATGTTAATGTCTCATTTGGGGCGTCCCAAAGAAGGTGAATTCGATCCAGCGGCTTCAATGGCACCCGTTGCTGAGCATCTTGGCAAATTGCTCGGTAGACCGGTGAAAGTGGTTAAAGATTGGATCAATGGGATAGATATCGCTGCCGGTGAAGTCGTACTCTGTGAAAATGTGCGCTTCAATAAAGGTGAAAAGAAAGACGACGAAGGATTATCTAAGAAAATGGCAGCATTGTGCGACGTTTATGTCATGGATGCCTTTGGTACCGCACACCGCGCTCAAGCTTCTACGCATGGTGTCGCTCGCTATGCTCCCATTGCCTGTGCTGGGCCTTTATTAGCCGCAGAACTAGACGCTTTAGCCAAAGCCTTAGACAATCCAAAACGTCCAATGGTCGCTATTGTCGGTGGTTCCAAAGTATCGACGAAATTGACGGTGCTAGAATCACTCTCCAAAATAGTTGATCAGTTGATTGTCGGTGGTGGTATTGCGAATACTTTTATTGCTGCTGCGGGTCATAATGTGGGCAAATCTCTGTATGAAGCCGATTTAGTCGCCGAAGCGAAAAGACTCACTGCCGCAGCTCAGTCACGCGGTGGTGAGATCCCAGTTCCCACCGATGTAGTCGTCAGTTCAGCTAATCCGTTTGAACAAGCCGATGCACCCGCTACCCTCAAAGCAGTCAATACCGTTGCTGATAACGAAATGATTTATGATGTTGGTCCCCAAACCTCGGTAAAATTTGCAGAGATACTGAAGAAGGCGGGCACTATTGTTTGGAATGGCCCGGTTGGCGTATTTGAGTTTGATCAATTTGGCGCTGGCACTAAAGCTTTAGCTGAAGCGATTGCCAACAGCAGTGCTTTCTCTATTGCCGGTGGCGGTGATACCTTAGCGGCGGTAGATAAATATGGGGTTGCTGATAAAATTTCTTATATTTCTACGGGTGGTGGTGCCTTTTTAGAATTCCTCGAAGGTAAAAAACTTCCAGCCGTGGTTATGCTTGAGGAGCGAGGCCAATAATTATTTTATATCAATTTTTAAATTATTCTCTTACCCTAACCGCAGGTAAGTCAAGCCATTAAGAGGTTAAGGTAAGAGTGAATATGTTGCGACGAACTAAAATTATTGCCACTTTGGGACCATCAACTGATGATCCTAAAATATTAGATAAAATTATCCAAGCCGGCGTTGATGTAGTCCGCTTGAATTTCTCTCATGAAACCCCGGAAATTCATCAACGTCGGCTTGATCAAGTGCGTAATTGTGCCAACGCCTATGGGCGAACTATTGGAGTGATGGTGGATCTGCAAGGGCCTAAAATTCGGATTGAAGGTTTTAGTCAGGGTCAAATCACGCTGAATGAAGGTGATAAATTCATCTTAGATGCGACTTGTCCTAGCCAAGCTGGAAATCAAGAACGGGTTGGGATTACTTACAAACAATTACCTAAGGATGTCCGCCGGGGTGATACTTTATTATTGGACGATGGGCGTATCAGTCTCAGTGTCAAAGCCGTGCTGGATACGCAAGTTCACTGTAAAGTCATTATCGGTGGTACGTTGACGAATAATAAAGGCATTAATCGCCAAGGTGGTGGTCTCTCCGCCGGCGCCTTAACTTATAAAGATCGAGCAGATATTGCTATTGCAGCGGCGATGCCGGTAGACTATGTCGCCGTTTCTTTTTTGCGGAGTGCAGAAGATGTTCATGAAGCCAGACGCCTACTTCAATCGGCGGGTGGCAGTGGGGGAATTATCGCTAAGATTGAACGTGCGGAAGCCGTCCGAAATCATGAAGAAATTATTCAGGCTGCCGATGCCATTATGGTCGCTCGTGGTGATTTAGGTGTAGAAATCGGTGACGCCCATCTGCCACCAACGCAAAAATTATTGATAAAAAAAGCGCGCGATTTAAATAAAGTGGTGATTACAGCGACTCAAATGATGGAATCCATGATCAATAATCCGATTCCAACTCGTGCTGAAGTTTCTGATGTAGCTAATGCGGTATTTGATGGTACTGATGCCGTGATGTTATCCGCAGAAACCGCCGCCGGTAAATATCCGGATCGAGCCGTTATTGCGATGGATAGAGTTTGCTGTGAAGCCGAAAAACAACCGGTGACCCGACTTTCAGACCATCGAATCGCCAATCAATTTGGTCGCATTGATGAAGCCATTGCCATGGCAACGATGTATATTGCTAACCACTTGAATATTACTGCCATTGCGAGCTTAACTGAATCGGGATCAACGCCTTTGTGGTTATCACGGATTAATTCAGCTATACCGATTTTTGCTTTATCGCGTCATGCCAGTACCCGCAGCAAAATTATGCTGTATCGAGGAGTCTATCCAATTGAATTTGAGGAACTTTCTCCAATGGATAGTCCACAAGCGAACCAACTGGTGATGGCAGAATTACAGCGACGGGGTGCTATCAGTGAAGGTGATTTAGTGATTATCACCAAAGGCGATTTTAAAGGAATTTCCGGTGGAACCAATGTCATGAAAATTGTCACGGTGGGGAGTCAAACTTTTAATTAACACCCGTTTCACCGCATTTGATTATTTATTATCCTGAAAGGGATCAATCCATTTGATAGACAACTTTGTTATTAACCAGGAGGTTTTACATGCTTATTTCTATGCGTCAACTGCTCGATCATGCGGCAGAGCACGGTTATGGGCTACCGGCATTTAATGTCAATAACATGGAACAAATTCAAGCGATCATGCAAGCGGCTGATGCAACGGATAGTCCTGTTATTATGCAAGGTTCAGCTGGGGCACGTTCGTATGCGGGTGAAGCCTTTCTACGGCATTTAATTCTGGCTGCTTTAGAAATGTATCCACATCTGCCTATTGTTATGCACCAAGATCACGGTTCGGAACCCTCAGTTTGTCTACGTTCTATCCAAAGTGGTTTTAGTTCGGTGATGATGGATGGCTCATTGATGCCAGATATGAAAACCCCCTCTACTTATGAATATAACGTCGAAGTCACTAAGCAAGTCGTCGCTATGGCACATGCCGGAGGTGTTTCAGTCGAAGGTGAACTGGGCTGTTTAGGCTCATTAGAAAGCGGGATGGCGGGTGAAGAAGATGGCTCGGGTGCCGAAGGTAAACTCTCTCATGATCAATTACTGACTGATCCAGAACAAGCCGCTGATTTTGTGAAAAAAACCAGTGTAGATGCGTTAGCGATTGCGATTGGTACTAGTCATGGTGCGTATAAATTTACTCGTCCACCGACGGGCGATATTCTAGCGATCAATCGAGTCAAAGAAATTCATGCTCGTATTCCGGATACGCATTTAGTCATGCATGGTTCTTCCTCAGTGCCACAAGACTGGTTGAAAATTATCAATAGCTACGGTGGTGATATGGGACAAACCTATGGTGTCCCAGTCGAAGAAATTGTTGAAGGCATTAAACACGGTGTTCGTAAAATCAACATTGACACCGATTTACGGATGGCTTCAACCGGCTCTATCCGTAAATTCTTGCATGAAAATCCGGCTGTTTTCGATCCGCGCAAATTTCTCAAGGAAGCGACTAAAGGCATGACGTCTATTTGTAAGGCACGTTACGAAGCCTTTGGTTGCGCGGGAATGGCATCGAAGATCAAAGCGCTACCTTTAGAAGTCATGTTCAAACGTTATACAAAAGGGGAATTGGCACCCCGGGTCAATTAATAGAATGTAAAGACCTAACATAACCATCCGTGATGTCCTTCGTGCGGTTGTGGTGCTAAAAACACTTCAACCACACGAAGGAGTATAAAACAGTTAAGGAAAGAGAATCTAATGACCGATAAAATTTATAAAGTCGTTCTTCTCGGTAAAATCGCGGAAGGGTATGATGTCGAAATAGCCCATGAAAAACTGGCTATTATTTTTGACATAGACCTAAAAAAAATACCCAAACTATTAAAAAAACCGATTGTTATTAGGAAAAATCTAACACCAGCGGTGGCTGTTAAATATAAAAATGGTTTAGAAAAAATCGGGGTGTTATGCGAAATACATCCTCCCTTAACAAGGGATTTCACCCTTGAAGAAAGCATACATCCGAGCACCGATGAAATATCCTCTTTTCAGGCTGAAGAAGAAGCCGAACTTTCCTCAATCACTAAGCTTGACAACGACAAAATTTCGCCGACAAAAGAACCTCAAAACCTCTCCCAATTAAAGCCAAAGAGCTTTGTGCTTTCCCAAGAAACGCTTCGTGTAATTAACATTAAAATGTCGTGGTGGTCATTGACCAAATTTTCAATTAAGTGGATATTGGCTTCTATTCCAGCCATGATTATTTTAGCTGCGCTAATTTATCTGGTCACCGAAGTAATAAAAGTAGTTGGATTGTGGTAACAAAATAATTTTTTAACAAATACAAAAGGTATCAAACAATGGAAAACGATAGTCAAAATGTTATTATCACCGACATTAAAATGCCGTTTTTCTCTATGGTCATGTTTATGATCAAATGGGTATTTGCGATTATCCCGGCGGCTATTATCCTAGCTGCGGTAATTGCCATTTTAGTGGTTGGAGCCAGTATGTCGGGAATTGATTTAAGTAGCTTTATGCACGCTTTACCCTAAGTTCTTCACCGTTTATTTATCACTTCACTTTTTTTCTTTTATTACCACTCTCAGATCTAACATCTGGATTCCATCCCAATTTCATCGGGCTATTTGGCGAAATAACGAAAATGAATGGGTTCCCCCCTTTTCCAAAGGGGGGTGAGGGGGGATTTCAATCGGGAATGAGTGAAGCACATCAGTTCAAATCTTTTGGCCCTGATTGATAAAGTGGGAAGTTAGCGCAATTCAGTTTTTAGTCAGGTGTAAGAAGTGAATATTTAATCAATTTAGATGGCGTACTTTGGTGGAATACCCATACATATAAACCTGGTCAGACTTAAATGGAAGTACCGATTTCTTTTTGCTAAAGTATTCACGTCCTCAGTCAGATTGAGTGCCTATGTGATTTAAACTTTATTAACAACAATAAGTTAATAACAATATGTTTAATGCTATAAAAATATTCATAACTTTGTTACTCTTCTTGACAACCTCCTTATGGGCGAGTGATGAAAAAATGTCTTCACCCATTCACCGTATGCCTAGAATTATTGGTGGTCAAGATGCACCGGCGGGTAAATGGCCTTGGATGGTATCGATACATCTAGCCTCTGATAAGAGCAGTTTTTGTGGCGGTTCTCTCATTCATCCTTATTGGGTGTTAACTGCTGCACATTGCGTAGACGGTTTGCAATTAACTGATCCCCCTTTAAAAGCTGAAGAAATATTTGTCGTCATTGGCTTACACCAACAAAGTCATTTTGAACAAGAGGGGGAACAACGACAAATCACTCGAATTATCCAACATCCCTACTGGAACCGATTACATCTAAGTTGGCCTTTTGATATCGCTTTACTCCAATTAGCTGAGCCGTCAAAGCAAGTTCCAGTTAGGATCCCGCTCAACGTACCTCATCGGCTTATCCCGGAGCAATCGGTTATTGCTTTAGGTTGGGGTTTAACCGACGCCGCTGATGATAATTCAGTAGCAGACGTGCTTCAAACTGTTGAACTTCCGGTTATCTCTAATACGACTTGTCAAAGTGCTTATTTAGGCGAACGTGAAATTAGTGCAACTATGCTCTGTGTTGGTTTTGCTGATGGAAAAAAAGATTCTTGTGTTGGGGATAGTGGTGGCCCCTTAATCCTGTTTGAAGAGGGTCAATGGCAACAAGTGGGGATTATCAGTTATGGTGGTAAAAAAAACGGTCCACGGTGTGGTGGAACAAATGCTTATGGTATTACAACTCGAGTATTTGAACATTTAGATTTTATAGAAAAACAGGTTCCTCTTCCGACCGTCGGTGCCTATGATGGGATTTGGATCTCGCCGCAATTACCCAATCAATTCGTGATAGTAAGAAATACCACGGATACTTTTGCTTTAGCCTTTTTAGATACCGCTGAGCAACGTTGGCAAGCGTTACTGGGGCTAACTGGCTATTTTAATACCACCGTAAGTAGTTTGTCTTCTTTACCCTACACCATGATAGCGGAATTCAAACCGAATATAACTCCGCTACCACCGATTAACCAAGCAACTTTAGAGATTATCACTTGCCAAACCGCTGAAGAAACTCACCATGATAACTGCTTCTTACCAGAAGGAACTCTTTTGTCATTAAAGAAACTCTTTTAATTACTCAGGTTACGCACGGCTAATCTACTTTATTTAACCACACTCAAAGCCATTTTGATATATAATTTAAATTGTCTTTATGTGGTTAATTGATATTAACAAGTTAAGTTAGGAGAAACAACTTATGTTAATGCGAAGCATCTCTCTACTGGCTTTAACTTACTTATCCGTAAGTCCATTGAGTTTGGCTCACGCTGCCCTCAATTTTGATGATTTCTCTAATATTTCATCTTTGCAGTTGAATGGTTCAACGACTACAGCGGCGACTGCTGATGGAATGGTACTGCGTCTTACCCCCGCTATTCAAGAAAAACAAGTGGGTAGTGTGTTTACTCAACTGCCCATTAATGCCTCCCAGTTTAGTACTTTTTTTACCTTCAGGTTGACTGAATCAGGTGGTACCAATGGCAACCTGGGTAATGAAGAAAAAACCTATGATGGCAGTACGGGAGGACAAGGTTTGGTCTTTGTTATACAATCCTATAAATCAGATTGGTTGGATTTGAAAGACCATTGGAATAATGATTGGCAACAATACGAACCGAGTGGTCTGGGTTATAATTATCTTCCTTATAGTCTAGGCGTCGAATTTGATACCTGGGGTGATGTGTGGAATGCTGATCCTAATTCTAACCACATGGCTATCATCGGGGAACGCACGACTACACACACTGATATCCCTAATTTTGCAGTAACCGCAATAACCCCGAATTTTAATGATGGCAACCTTTGGTACACTTGGGTAGATTACAACGGCACAACTTTAGAAGTCCGCACTAGCCAAACTTGTCAACGTCCTTCCGCACCCACGCTTAGCCAAGCGGTAGACCTACCCGCCATTCTAGGCGGAAAAAATGTCGGTGAACAATGGATAGAAAGAATAAACGAGGCTTTCATCGGTTTTACCGCTACGACCAGTCCAGAAGGTTTTAATAATCAAGATATTATCAACTGGAGCTATCGAGATACTTTTGCTCCGATTAATTCACCGCAACTGGAAATTTGGGATGGCACTACTCAAATCACCCGTGGAGCAACGGTTGATATCGGTTCTACTCCTGCAAATACGCCGGTTTCTAAAACTTTCACGGTAAAAAATACGGGCGATCTGACCCTACGTCTTAACTCACCGGCATTATCCGCTGATTTTAGCTTAGTAGGCGATTTACCTAAGGTTATTCCGGCGGGCGGTACGGCAGAGATTACTGTTCAATTTAAGGCGCCGGCTAACCCAGGTACGGTTACCGGTACTTTTCAGTTGGCTTACAACGGTTGCAATGAAAATAGTTTTAATTTCGGCATGACTGCTCAAACCACCGCATTACTAGAAATTCCAGGAGGAAGTATCTTCCCAATCTCCACCAAAATCCAAATTCTCGACGGAGAAACTGAGATTGTCGATGACACGAATACCCCCATTGACTTTGGCATTACCGGGGTAGGTAAACCGATTACTAAAACTTTCACGGTAAAAAATGTTGGTGAGAGTACCTTGGCTTTAGTCAAAGAAGTTGCTATGAATAGTGAGACGGGAGGATTTGACGTGACTTCCTTTCCTGCCCCCACTTTTCTCCGAGCGGGAGAATCGACCACTTTTCAGATCACCTTGAATGCAACCAATCCAGGTCTTTTCGCCGGGATGGTGTCATTAGGTACCGATGAACATGGGGGCAATCCATTCACCTTTTCTGTCAGCGGTATGGTTTATGCCAAATCACCCTTGATTGAACAACAAAAAATCTGCTTTGAACAACAAAATGGTCTTTTGAATCAGGAGCAATGTATTCCCGTCGATGCTGCCACCACGATAACCAGTACGGGTATACCGACTGATGCTAAAATAAAAGCGGGTATTTCTAAATATGTCAATGGAATGCCGGTTGACTTCCAGCGATCCGATGCGGTTACGGTAGCGGATTCCATTATGACTGCGGGTGTCATCAAAGTCGATAGCCAGGATATCGGTAAACAAGCCAGTATCATTGCCACCGGCATTTATATTTCATCGAGTTATCTAAGAGGTTTCATGTGGTATCTGTTAAGTGATTGCCCAAATTGTCCTCAAGGATGGATGGTCACTGAATTACCCTATAACGAAACCACAGCGCTGCCACTGTTAACCCAACCGGCGTTATTACCACTGAAAACGGTTGATAGCTTACCCGAATATTACACCGTTAATTTGTATGCCGGTAATTTACCTATGCCTGGATTTTTGAATATTTTTTGGGGCTATCGTATTGAAGCCGGTGATGATAAAGGTAAGGTTGTCTTTAACATGACACCGATTAGTATCATGATTTATCCATGAACACCCTAATAGTGTCATAATTTAGACGGATTAATTCTCTATTTTTTAATAAGAACTGGTATATTGTTTAGGCAATATGCCATTTTTTTTGCGCTTAATTAAATAAACTGCTAATGTTTATAGAATGACAGCCGCCTGTTGTAAATATGACAATGAATCCGTTGATAATTTTAATTGACTTGGCGCTGGCAAGCGATCGGGTAAGTATTTATTTTCTTTGAACTCAATGGAATAAATATTGCTGCTTCTAACGCAATCTTTCTTTATGGTAATAATGGTATTGCCAAAACGATAAGTGATAAAAATAGGAATAAGCTAATCATTTTCTCTATTTTTAATAAAAATCACTTTCCTGATGAGGAACAGTAAAAACGATACAATTATATTTTATCATGAAGTCAGTTTATTAAATGTCCAATATAATGTAGGTTTTGGATTATGAATCTAATCTACATTACTTCAAAAGTTAATCATGAGGTTTTTTAATGACTATGGAAAAAAACTTTTTGCTTTCACGACTTAAGGCAATTGCCTTAGCAAAACAACGAGGACAGCGAACTATCTCGCTGTTATTTAAACCACTAGCAGCGTGTATTTTACTGGTGGGATCAGTGGCATGGGCAGCTCCCAATATTCAAGTTTTTGAGGGAACAACTGAAATCAAAAATGCTCAAACAACTTCTACTGATTTCTTGAGTATTTTTGGTGCTCCTAGCTATCCACCCGTGACTAAAACCTTTACGGTGAAAAACGTCGGTGGAGAAGCGGTAAATATTACCGGACTAACTACTGTACAATCTGGTGCTGTATTTTCTAATCCGGCGGTGGGAACCACAGTTATCCAACCGGGTGCTTCAACCACCTTCGTAGTTACTTTTACTCCCACCACACCACCAACCGGGGAAGTGGCGGTTACAGTCCCTTTAAAGGGTCTCCCTACAGCAACTCCAATAACTCCTCCTATTATCAGTGATGCTACCGTACAAATTTTCCTTAGCGATAGCACAACAACATCTTCTCTGTTTAGTTTTCCGCTGGCGGGAATTACGGCTACTGCAAGCGCTGATCTTCGGATTTTAGATGGTACAACGGAAATTCAAGATTCTGCTACAGTAGGCGCCCCCCCCCGTTACCGAACAGTTGATCTGGGTAAAACGAATTTAGGTAATCCCCTTACTAAAACTTTTACGTTAAAAAATGTGGGTAAGGCTCCAACAGCAGCTTTAACAATCATTGCTGCACCCACTATGGCGGGAACAACTCCAGTCGGTGAATTTACTGTAACGTCTGATTTTACAGCGGGTACTGTCCTTCAACCCGGTCAATCAACAACTTTTAAAGTTACGCTTCAAGCTAAGACCGGTTCTCCCGCTACCCCGGCAACCCCTTGGGGAGCCAGTATTAAAGTGGCAGAAGCAACTGCTACTGGTGTACTCAGTGCTGCAAGTACTGCTGCTAGTATGATCTTTCCTACTACTGATGGTTCTCCACCAGTTCCACCTTATGTTGCCGGCGATACTTATGCTGCACTTACCTTTGGAGTCATAGGAACGGTTACTCCCTTACCAGAAATTGAAGTTTTAGATGGGGCGATTAACGTTACTGATAATACGGGTGAAGTTGATCTCGGCATGCTACTTAAGGGTGAGGCGACTAAAAACATCAAAATTTTCACCGTGAGAAATTTAGGTGGTTTAGCTCTTAATCTAAAAAGTCCTATTGAAGTCACTAATACGAGCGGAAGCGGATTTTCTTTAGGGTCCGATTTTATTAAGACACAATTAGCGGCTGCCACTCCAGCGCCACCTACACCACCTACAACGATTGATTCTACTAATTTCCAAATTAAGCTAGATACCTCTCAATCCGGCACCTTTGAAGCACTCGTGTCTTTTGGTAATGATGATGGTGATGAAAATCCATATAACTTTAAAGTCAAGGGTGCAATTGTAGAAAGTCCCCTTCAAGAAATAGAAGTTTATTATGGTACCCCGGCTGAAGTTGCGGCAGGCACAGCCAAACCTATCACCAGTGGAATAGGCGCAACCGTCGGTACCGAGGTTGACTTCAGCACGCCAATGGGCACCGATGTGACTAAGACTTTTACCGTGAAAAATATTGGGGGAGCGCCGCTGCCACTTTTCTATCTTTCTACTCCTTTGCCAACTGGATTTAGCTTAGCCAGCATTTTTCCCAGTGTAGTGGCACCAGGTGGCACTGCCAGTTTTGATATTAAACTTAATGCAGCAACCGCCGGTCAATATGGTGGCACCTTGTATATCTTTAACGATGATAAAGCCAGTGATAGTCAAGCTTTAATTGAGAATCCCTTTAACTTCCGCGTTAAAGCCACTGTAAAAGCGCCAGCGCCAGAAATTCAAGTGTTAGATGATGCCAGCACTGATATTGACATCAGTATACCGACCAAGATTAATTTTGGTACTAAACCCCGCGGTACTAATGTACCTAAAATCTTCACGGTAAAAAATATTGGTGATAAAGAACTCAATTTAACCAGTCCAGTGACAGTGACGGGAACCGGTTTTAGCGGTCTTTCTTTTAACCCAGGGACACTTGCACCTAATGCCACGACTAACTTTACTGTCATCCTCGACGCCAGTACCCCGGGTACTTTTATCGGCGAAGTTTCTTTCACGAATAATGACGATGATGAAACAACCTTTAAATTCCCCATCACGGCGATTGTTGATAATACACCACCCGCCAATCAAGCGATTGAAGTTTGGTATGGGACACCGGCTGATATCACCGCTAATAAAGCCACACCGATTACCGATGGTACCACCACCACACCGGGAACAGCTATCGATCTAACTAGTACTCTTCCCAATGGTTCTACGCCAGTGGGTGCCAAGATCATCAAGACTTTCACTGTGCGAAATATTGGTAGTAAAGATCTCAACCTATTTGGGGCAAGCCAATTGGATGGCATTAAGGTAGTAGGAACTCTACCTTTCAATGTGCCTGCTGGTGGTGAAGTGACTTTCGAGGTTGAATTAGATGCCACTGTTGCCGGTAAGAAAGGGGGTACTTTCCAACTGTTTAATAACGATAGCAGTAAGACACCATTTGACTTTCCACTGACCGGAATGGTTGGTAGTGTTACACCACCTGCCAGTAAAACTACTTTAACCGTAACTGTTAAAGGTAATGGTAGTGTTGACAGTACTGATCCAGTGGGAATTGGCATTACTAATTGTACTGTAGCAGCTGGTCCAGCTTGCACCAAAGAACTACCAGCGGGTACGACCTCAGTCACTTTGACGGCTAAAGGTGGTGCAGTAGCTTGGAGTGGTGCAGATTGCAAAGTAGGTACTACACCAGAAACAGCGATTGTCACTGTGCCAACCACTGCGACCACCGTAGCTTGCACAGCCGATTTCACTGGCGCGGTTGCTAATATACCCTTGACTGTAAAAGTGACCGGAAATGGTAACGTTAATAGTACTACCCCAGCCGGAATTGGTATTGCGAATTGTGCCGCTAGCGGTGGTATTTGTACAGGCAATATCCCAACGGGTACAACCTCAGTCATTCTCACTGCCACACCAGCCGCAGGTGAAACCGTTACCTGGGGACCTGGTTGTGCTGCCGGTACCGAAGCGAATACTGGTACTGTAAGCATCGGTTCTAACACGACTTCTGCTGAATGCTCAGTAAACTTTGTTACTGGGACATCAAGTGCTGCTTTAACAGTAACTGTTGTCGGTCCAGGCACGGTAAATGCGCCCACTGGAATTACCAACTGCACGTTAGCGGGTGGTGTTAACTGCACAGCAAATTTCCCGGCGGGTACGGTTATCCTAACAGCCACACCAGCGGCGGGTGAACCAGTCACTTGGAGTAATGGTTGCACAGCCGGTACAACCACCAATACCGCTACCGTAAACATCGTTGCTAATACACCGGCTGCTTGCACGGCAACTTTTGCCACTAACCCCACGCCAACGGGTTCCAAACTTCAAGTATTTGATGGAACCACAGAAATTATGGATGGTTCAACTACGCCAATTAATTTTGGAACAACTAAAGTAGGTCAACCGCTTACTAAAACTCTCACAGTGAAAAATGCTTCGACAGATATCATTGACCTATTTGGCTACACCATCCCCGAAGGATTTAGTATAGGTACCTATCCTGCAGGTGTCGCGGGTAAGGTTGATTTTACCTTTGAAATTCAACTAAATACCTCAGTTGCCGGTAAATTTGAAGGTCCAGTGAAGCTATTTAACAGCGCTGATCCGAAAAATCCATTTGATTTCATGATCAGTGGTGAGGTGACAACGGACGGTGGTACTGCAATGGTGCCTGAAATTCAAGTTCTAGATGGAACCACTGACATTCTTGATGGTGCAACTACCTCAACTGATTTTGGTGTAACTGGTGTAGGTAGCCCGGTAACTAAAACCTTCACAGTGAAAAATGCCGGTAAAGCCAGCCTGAATTTAACTAGTGCAGCCAAACTCGCTAGCGGTAATGGGTTTACTGTGGAATCCTTTAACCCAGTCCCGACAACATTAGCACCAGATGGAACGATGACTTTTAAAGTCACTTTGACCGCTGCAACTGAAGGGCAATTCGTAGGCGTGGTGTCTTTTGGCAATAACGATAGTAATGAAAATCCGTTTGATTTCCCGATCAGTGGTGCAGTCACTCAAATCAATGCCCAGGAAAAAGAATGCTTTGAACAAGGCAGTATGTGGAATGGTAAGAAGTGCGTTCTCATTCCTGAATTAACGGCAGGCACTAATACGGGTACGCCAACGAACACTAAAATGAAAGGCGGTATTTCTAAATCTGAAGGGGGTCAATTTACTCCATTCAAGATGACCGATCCTACCATTTCTATGGCTATGCCGGTTATTACGGCTGGTGTTCTCAAAGTAGACAGTAGTGATATTGGAAAATCGGCAGGTATCCTGGCTGCTGGACTTTACAAGTCTAGTATTTTTCCAAAAGGATTTGAATGGTATACGTTGGTAACTTGCAGCGCTTGCCCAACGGGATGGCGCGTGGATATTTTGGCTTACGATGAAACCACGACTATTCCTCTGTTAACGAGAGAAAATCTGTTACCATTCGATACAGTAGATAAGTTACCAGCTTATTACACAGTTAACTTATACGAAGGTCTGCTACCCTATCCCGGTGAGCTAGACATCTACTTTGGCTATCGTGTTGATGAAGGTGATAAAGTGAAAGTTGTTTACAGTCAAACACCGATTCATGCTGCGATTAATCCATAAACTCATCTACTGATAAGTTGAATGAGCGGCACACTTTAACGGTGTGCCGTTTTTTTTGTGACTGTACTAATCCTCTTCTTGAAAAACTTCATCGAGAGTAACCGCGGTCAATAACCGTTTGGCACAGCGAAGTAAAGCTTCGGGGTTGAGTGCCTGAATTCTTTCTTCTACTTCGGGAGCCAGTTGACCAAATTTGGCCTGTAATTGATATTGAAACAGGCTTTGTTCGCCTTTTAACTGACCGGTTTGCATTCCCTGCTGAAGACCTTGTTGGATTCCCTGTTGCATTCCTTGTTGGATTCCCTTTTGAATTCCCTGTTGAAGCCCTTGAGCTTCGGCTTCGGCATACCACTGTTGTACGGTTTCCGCTAACATATTTCGCATCTCCTGCAATTCATTCAGTTCGGGTAAGTAGACGTGAGGAAGTCGCCTGGGTAAGATGACACGTCGTAACCAGGTCGTAAAATCGCGGCGTAGCTCATTTTGTTCCGGCGTCTGTAACCATTCCAGCAAGTGAGTCAAGACGCGTTGAATATCTACTGCGGTCCGACTATTTTCTAATCGAAATAAAGCCGCCACTAAGTTGTGCAAAGGGACTAATTCGAGTTCGCTAAAACCACCCTCGTCTACTAACAGGTATTCTAGTTGGGGCCGATATTTTTCCAATCCACCGGGCGAGGCTTGAATCAATTCACTAATATTCCTAGCCGCTGACCAACGCGAACGACCGTTGTACAGAACTAAGGGAAATACGGGGGGTAATTTATCTTGGGCAGTCAGTTGCTGTTGTTTGATCAAATCTTGATAAAGCAACCCCACGTAGGTCAGGATCCGCACCGCCATAAACGGATCGACCGTGGATTGAAATTCGAGCAGGATATAAATATATATCCATTCGTTAGCCCAACGAACTCGCCAGATAACATCGTCTTCGCGCTCCCGTAGATCATCGCTGATAAAACTGTGGTTCACTTTTTCTAGGGTAGCCCAGTCTAATTCGGTTACCCAAGCTTCGTGTACAAATCCACGTAATAAATCTGCTACCATACTGGCGTGCGAAAACAAGAGTTTATAACTGTGATCCTGTTCATGCATAAAAGTAGTTTAGCACCAATGATTGCCACACTTCAACGGTGTGCCGTTTTTTTGTGCTCGCCAATATAGGCACGGCGGAAATCTCAGCGTAGTTGAGCATAAGCGGCTTCATCTTCGCCACCAAATACTTGAAATAACCGCTGAATAAAAGTAGCTAACTCTGCAGTCATTAACACAAAATCCGTATCAAACCGTTGTGCTGGGCTTTCGTTATGCGCATCATCGCCGGTGGTTTGAACGATATCCAAAAATTGTAAGCGTCGAATGACTAATTCATCATCGATAATCAAAGCTAAACGTTGTTGCCATTCTACCGCTAAGCGAGTCACTAATTTGCCGGCAGTTAAGTGACCATAAATTTCTTTAGCTTGTAAATCTTGACGCTTGCAATTAACCACGGCACCGGTTTGAGCGTTATCCATCAAAATACAAGCATCCGCTAATTCAAAATCAGGCGGTAATTCATTATCTTTTAATAACCAGCGAGTCATGACAGCGAGTGGTGAATTTTGCAGTTTAGGAGACACGACCGGTAAACTGCCTAAAGTATGGCGAAGGAAACCCGTTAATTCTTCAGCCTTCTTGTGGCTAGCGGTGTCAATTAACAACCAATCGTGGGTAACATCAACATAAGCCGAGAGATAAGTGGAACGAGTAAAAGCGCGGGGTAACAATTCTTGCAGGACTTCTTCCCGCAGTTGATCCTTTTCACGTTTACGGACTTTGCGCAGTTGCTGGCTTTCAATTTCCGCCACTTTGTCATTAACCACTTCACGGATTACCGATGCCGGTAAAATTTTTTCCTCTTTGCGTTGAGTAAAAATTAGACAGTTATTAGCAGCATGAACAAAAGCCTCACTATCATGACCTAGCGGCGGAATCCAACCAATACTTTCCATTTCCATTCGTCCACAGGGACGAAAAGCCTTGCTGGCTAATTTTTCATGCAGCGCTGCTGCTGACCAGGAAAAGGGTTCTAATAACCGAAAGAGATGTAGATTTTTAAACCACATTGAATTATTAACTGACTATTAAATGAATCATTGTTATTTTAGTGCCCGATATGAATCATCACCGAACGATATCCACCATGACGACGATGTTCCCATAAATAAATTCCTTGCCAAGTTCCCAATGTCAATTGTCCATTTATAATAGGAATAGCTAAACTGGTAGCGGTCAAAGCGGATTTGATATGAGCTGGCATATCGTCGTTGCCTTCTAAAGTATGCGTATATAAAGAATCGCCTTCCGGAACTAACCGATTTAACCAACGTTCTAAATCGCGTTTAGCAGAAGGATCAGCATTTTCTTGAACGATTAAACTAGCAGAAGTATGTTGGATAAAAAGCGTACAGAGTCCATCTGGTAATTTGGCTTCTCGTACCACCTCAGCGACTTGACGAGTAAAATCAAATAAGCCTTGATGAGGGGTGTGTATCTGGATATTTTTTACCATTAATGAGTCCCAGCAAAAAATAAAGTTTTATTTTAACATAGACCAACTGTTTTATTCTCGGTGTTAGCGGACTTTTTCTATCTCAGTCGAAGTAGTGTTTTTAGGACAATTAGGCTTAAAGTGGTAGGAGGTAAAATATTTTCTTGGTAGCAGAAAAATAGAAAAAAAATGATAGTTACGTTGTAATAGGCACTGAAGTAGACGTAGCCACAGCCAAGGAGAGACTGTTAGCGGGGTTAAGGTAAATCTGCAAGAAACGTTGGAGTTATTTTTTGAGACAACCTCTCTAAAGGAAATCCAATCCAAAATGAACCCCAACCAAAACCAACGAGGAAGCTATCCCCATTTTTTTCCGATAGCATCGATTCCTGCCTTTCCAAGGTCATCTAGACTCATGACCAGATGAAATTCCACATTAGCATTGAACGATAGGAACCACGGTTCCGCGAGCGCTGGTACTTTCGATGGCTCAGCTACGTCGACGATCAACATTGCCCCGCGTTGACCCTCATATTCGGAAAAGTAGACCGCCTCTGGCTTTATCTCATCAAGAATACGCCTCAATGTTTCTCCCGCAGTGCCTTTTCGCACGGCGGTATTAAAGGGTTCGTGGGGAATTTTAATTTGCATGAGCATTCGCATAACATCCTCCTTTTTTCAAAGAATGGCTTCGTAGAATGAAGTTAGCTAACTAGAATTAAGTATCCTAAATGAGGTTATCGGTTGTGTCAAATGTCAGCATCACTGCTATTAAACTAAGTAGAGTGTGTTAAGCGTCAGCCGTAATACACCCTAAACCAGAGTTGGTGCGTTACGCTCTGCTAACGCACCTTACTTAACTACGTGAATGGGTTGGTTCGCGTGCGCACCACAATCAGTTGTAGTGCGTATCTAACTTGACTCAATTAATGTCTGCTCGAGTTACCTTTCTTTTTATGTCCAGTTCCGTTATAACTCTTTTCATTTATCCAGTTATTATAGAGTTTTTGGTGACTCATCCAAGGATGACGGGGTTTCTTCATGGTTAATTCTTTTGCCACGATAATACCATTATTATCAAGATCAAATTTGTCAAACAGGGGCACATTGTTAACAAACTCTTCTTTGGAAATTAAACCATCTTTATTATTGTCTAACCGATTGAAATCTGCTCCACAACCCAATTTGTTATATCCAACTAGTTGTGTTTTTTGCGTTTTTTTAGCAACTTGCAATTCCTCATTGGTCAGGAAACCATCTGTGTTGGTATCAGCGCTGTCAAAAAATTCGCTTTGTAATGCCTGCACTTCATCTTGTGTGATTTTCCCATCGCCGTTGAGGTCAAATTGGGTTGTAACTTGAGCTACATTGTCATCACTTGGCACAGTCGTGGGTTCTGCTGTATTTGCTTCTGTCGTTGCTTCTACTACATCTTCTGTTGTCGTCGGTGTTGTTGTTGTCTGTTCTTCTATCGTCGGGGTAGGTTCAGTTATGTTGACTTCGGTCGTGGGTGTTGTCGTATCTTCTGCTATCGTGGCTTCGGTAGTATTCTCTTCTGTTATAGATTCAATAGGGTTCTCTTCTGTTATGAATGCGGCGGTATCCTCATCTGCACTCGTATGACAGGTAGAACATTGACTACCAAAACTCGGATGAGCTGAGGTCATAGCGGGGAAAATTAAGAGACTTAATACACTGAGTGTTGATAGAAACGAATGTACAAGAAAGCAGTACCTTACCTTAACAAACATAGTTATTACCTCATTGGATTAGTTTCACAAAAAGATTGGGTTGGTTATAACAATTTTTCCCAACTCAGTTACTATAACTAATTAAGTAGCCTAATTTCTTGGAAAAAAGTAACCACTACCATGAAATGAGGATAAACTAAAATTGTAGAGAAAGTTTGAAGAAAATGTGAAATTTTTAGGTTCACTTGAGTTCGTGCAGCAGGTGTGCGCCACCTAGGGCATGACGCGCTTCGCTGAATTTGAAATAGGGCGACCAACAGTCATGCACTGCTATGCCCTTGAAGTCTTTTAGTACCGAATCCACGCTTAATTCATTCCAGTGATGAGTTACCGATCGTGTATTTTCTGCTTATTGTTGTATAATGCCAATAATTAGCTTTATATCCACAAAAAGTTGTTGATAAACAAGTTAACTATACCCATTACTACTTTAACCACCCAAGTTTCTCATAAAATTTTTTTTGAATTTAAAATGGGTATAAATTGAGATACTTTATACTCAAGCTATTTATAATAAGGAGATTAAGCTATCGATAGTGCTAAAGCGAAAGTGATTTTAGCGACTGGGCTAATATTGCTATAGATTTAGCGCTACCAAGCTGTCCTAAGCTCACTTGCTATTCGATTCAAATTCACTGGTTTTTTTCAACCAAGATTAATGGGATACAATGATTTTTGATAACCTTATCAAACCAAAATGGCAACATCGCGATCCGGAGATTCGCAAATCAGCATTAGAAACTGTGAGCGATCCCGTCATCATTCATGAGATCGCACAACATGATAACGTTGCTGAAGTCAGAAAAGCCGCATTAGTAAAAATAAATGATCTCGAAATAATGACTGCTATTGCGCAACAGGACCCCGAAGGCGAAGTACGAGAACTGGCTACTCAACGACTCAAACAATTACTTTGTGGTCAAAAAGACAAGAGTCCTAGCTTAGAAAAACGTCTTGCTTGGCTTAGACAAAACCTAAATGTGGAGGTGATTGCACAGGTTGCTGTCCAAGGTCAAGAACCCGAACTGCGCTTGACTGCTATCGAACAACTTGATCGGGAAGGCTTATTAGGTGATATTGCGATTAATGACTCTGTCAGTGAAGTCCGTTTAGCGGCAGTCGAAAAATTAACTCAAAAATCAACTTTAGAGCGCGTGTTTAAAGCCGCTCGTAATCGTGATAAAAGAGTGAGTCGCAAAGCTCGAGAAAAATTAGATGAGTTGATTGAATCCTTAGAACGTCCTAAACGGATACGTGCTGAATGTGAAGCCATCTGTGGACGACTTGAGTCATTAGAACGTCGATTAGCGGCAGAAAATTCGCCGTTGCTCCAAGAAAACATAACAGTTATAGAAGAATCTAAAGTTTGGAAGCAGGAGCAGGCGGAATTTAAACGCCTACAAGAAAGGTGGCAAAGTGTCGCGAGTGAAGCCGAACATGAATTTCAGACCCGTTGCTCTCAAACCCAACAAAATATCGTGGTGCGGTTTGAACGGTATCAACAAGCACAACAAGCTGCTCAACAACGGGAACAAGCCCTCGGACCACTACGGGCAACTAAACAAAATTTGTGTGAGCAAATCGAATCTTTATTGACAGAATTGAATAACCAACCCCGTTTAGTTGATGAAGAGAAAACCGCTATCGAGCAACGTAGCCAAGCACTCCAAACCCAATGGGAAAATACCGATAAACTCGATGAACCGGCTGAAGATCGTTATTGGCAACTGCGTTTCGATCGAGCAGTTTTAACTGGCCAAAAACGCATCCAAAAACTGCAAGAATATCATCATTTAGCGACGACTCTAGAAAATATTTGTACTGAAGCAGAAACCTTACTCCATAATAACGTCGCACTTAAACCAGAATCGGTAACTGATTTACAAGAACGTTGGCAGTCCATTTTTGTTGCCGATCAAGCCAATGAATTATTGGTTACTTTACAAAATCGATTTACCAATACACTGGGCGCGCTAGCAACCCGCTTACAAGAGCAAAAACAACAACGAGAACAAACGGTTCATGAACTTAAACCGTTATTGAAAGATTTGGAATTAGCGCTAGAAAATGGTGAGTTAAAAACCGCTATTCCACTAGAACAAGAAGCACGCCAATTATTTCAAACGTTTGACAGTCTCTCCGTAACCCGCCATAAATCCCTAGAGAAACGGCTACAAAGTTGTACTGCCAAAATCAACCAGTTACGCGGTTGGCAACGTTGGGGAAATAAACTCGAACGGGAAAACCTATGTCAAGAAGTCGAAGATTTGTTGACGACTGAATTTGATACCGCCGCTGAATTGCTGTTATTAACGGAAGAAAAGCAAACCGCCTGGAAGCGACTTGGACCGGCGGGTTATTCGCAACCATTGCGGGAACGATTTTATCAGGCTTGTCATGCTTTATATCAGCGTTATCGAGAACAATTATGCCTACAAATGGAAAATTTAGCCCACCAAGAAGATCGCCATCCGGAAGAAATTGCTCGCTTGATTCGAGAAGCTCAAATTAAGTGGAAACAACTCGGTTCTCAGGGACACTCACAAGAACTATGGGAACGCTTTAATCAAGCCAGTCAAATGGCTTATACGCCCTGCCAAGTTCATTTTAATAACCAAGCACAAGAACGCGAACAAAATTTTCATAAAAAACAGGCGTTATGTGAACAGTTAGAAACTTTCGTTCAAGAAACCCAATGGGAGCAACCGACGGATTGGAAGAAAATTTACCATCTCGTTCGTGAAATAGAACACGCTTGGCGAAACATTGGTACGACGGATCGGAAAGTAAAAAAAACCATCCAAAGACGATTCCAATCTGCTATGCAAATCGTCCAACTGCACTTAGACGCAGAACAACAACGGAATTGTCGTTATCGCTTACGTTTAATGGGTCAAATCGATCAAATCATTCGTCAACTTCAAGAAGCTATCAACATCCAAGCAAGCCGAGTCGATGTGAGTGATACGGAAATTAGAAAGATCAGTGAGGCTAAAATCAATGAAGCCATTGAACAGGTTAAAAAAATTCAAGAACAATGGTATGTCACTGTGCCAGGAAACCGTCGGGTGGAACGCGAATTCTGGAAAGTATTTCGGGATAGCTGTGATACCGTATTTGACTATCGGAAACAACAACAAGAAACGCTTAAACAAGAATTACAAACTTATTTAGATTCTAAAATTCAATTATGTGAACAAGTTGAAGCTTTATCTCAGTTAACTGGAGAAGCCATCAAATCAGCCTTGGTGCAACTGAAAAAGCTGAGAGAAAGTTGGAGAAATCTGCGATTAGATTGGGATAAAGCTAATAATAGCTCTACCTTATGGCGGAAAAAGATTAAAGCCATTGAGGTCATAGAAGAACGGTTTGATAAAGCGTGTCAGCAAGTAGATAAACGATATCACGCTCAGTTAGCGAATGAACGCCGCGAACAACTGGATACGTTAAGATTCAAAGCAGCTTTTTGTGTGGAACTAGAGCAAGCAGATACGTGGGTACGGCTAGAAGCTCAACTAGAACCACAAGCGTTAGCCATGATTCAATCAGCTTGGGCACAACTTCCTAAACTCGAAGATCCGCATTGGGAAGCAACCCTAGAACAACGTTTTCAACAAGCCTGTACGGCTTTAACTGGCGAATCAGCGGTGAAGGCAACGGTTTTAAGTCATAAAGAAACTTTATGTATTCGGATGGAAATTGCCGCCGGTATAGAATCACCTTCTGGAGCAGCACAAGCTCGTATGGCTTATCAAGTGGCGCGTTTGTCAGAAGCCATGAGTGGTGGTGAAAGAAAAATCGTGGATAAGCCAATAGAAGCCGAAGAAGTAGAACGGGCTTGGTATTTAAGTGGTGCAGCACCCGCTGAGCAAACTTTAGTTTTAGAACAACGTTTTAACAGAGCCTGGCGGGCATTTTACTTACGTCATTATCATCAAACTTAGCTTAAACTGATATTTCCCCATTTTCTTTGCGAACAATGGGGATTCTTAAACGGGTAATATTTAAAGGTAAGAAATAATCGCTTCGCCAATTGGAGTAGGGTTACTGCCATCAACTTAAGAAGTTCTTCTTTTGAAAAAGGGGAGTTAGGGAGGATTTAATCGGTTAATATTCAAGCTAATCCCCACTGCCATTAAGTTAAGGAAAAGTTTCCCTCTCCTTTTGGGAAAGGGGTTGGGGTGAGGGTCAAAGGGGTTTGAAAAATCAACGATTTTTTCCCTCACCCCAACCCTCTCCCAGCGGGAGAGGGAGAACTTCAACTCGCTTAATTTAATGGCATTGAAGCTAATCCCCTATACTCTCACTTGATTAAAATAGAATTGGCATCAATCAATTTTTAACTTTTTGTCAGTAAAGTATCATGATAAAGTGCATCAATTTTTTTGGGTAAATTAAAATAGTTACCGACTGTTACGTGAATCCTAATCAAGTCACTAACCTAAAGAGTAAAGCCAATGATAGAAGAATTGAGAGAATTAAACTTCAGCAAATTAATTAATTTAGATTTTCCTCAGATTGAGTCATATACCTTCTCTGATTATCGGCGCAACCACTATGAACATTATCCAATCAAATCCTATTGTATTTCTTGTGAAAAAAAGAACTGGCATAGAGCCGTAAATGACCGGAGTTTTCAACTCAGTTACCTCTCTCATGGTGCTCATAGTGCTGACTTTATTGAATCTTTAAAATCTCCCTTAGAATCACTCAATGATTGGCACGATGAATCGGTGATGTTTATCTATGACATTCCTACTGATAATGAGATTTACACCGAAGTTAATTATTTAAATTATTCTAAACGACCGGCTAAAAAATGGTGCTGGATTGAAGGTGAAGCGAATTCTCTTAATCAATTTCAAGCCACAGCAGAAAGTCACTTTATGTTAAGCACGATTTTAACTTTTCGGTTAGCTAATGCTTATGTGACTCATTTAGTCAAATGTGGGATGAGTAATCCAGAGCAGCAAGTAAAAGCTATTAATTCTTATCAAGAAGATTGTATTAGAAACTGCTTCCGAGAATTTCTCGCTTATGAAATTAACATTCTTAAACCACGGGTTATATTTGCAATTGGAACCCTCGTAGAACAAAAATTATTTGATTTAGTGGGTAATAGCTATTTAATCCAACCCCTACCACATCCGAAAACCTTACAAGGCAGCTTGAGTGATGAAGAGTTTCAAGTATTGTATTTTTGGTTAATCCTTCGCGCTTTATTTAAAACCAGCGTTATTAGTCTGGAAGAAGCCAAAGAACTAACCGAAACTTTTTTACACCAATTTACACCCATTTGAACCAGGCTAAGTAAAAAATACCCGGACTTATTTCTTGCTTACATTTAATATAATTGACTGCTGAAAATTAACTGGGTCAAATTAATCAGTGCTAATTAAAAATTAGATCAATAAAGTACGATGTATCTTACGCTCAAAAGTGTTCATATTTTCTGTGTATCACTGACCTTTCTGTCATTCTTCATTCGGGGAATCTGGATGATACAAAACCATCCCCGCTTACAACGACGTTGGGTTAAAATAGTCCCTCACCTGATTGATTCGGCTTTATTGCTGAGCGGTATCAGTTTAGTTTTCACCATTCACCAATATCCATTCGTTAATCACTGGTTAACTGCTAAATTACTCGCTTTGCTGCTGTATATTATTTTAGGTAGTATTGCACTTAAACGGGGTAAAACGAAAACTATTCGTCTTACTGCGTGGATAAGTGCCTTGGGGATATTTTTTTACCTGGTTACCGTCGCGATAACGCGAGCGGCTAATCCACTGATTTGGTAAACAGTTATGATAAAGAAAAACTTATTTATTGCTTGGTTAGGTGGATTACTCTTAGCTTGTGCCACTTCGCCAGCCACTGGACCCAGTGTAGAACATGGCTTTTCATCGGCATTAAGTGGTTTAGGACATTTACTGCTTTCGCCTTTACAAATTGCAGCGGGTTTATTAGAAGGAATTGCCTCAGTACCCTATTATCTGGCTACTAATTTAAACACCCTTAATCAAGGCTTAATTCAAGCACAAGCTCATATTAACTTAGAAGATACTTACCAATCTGCTTATGGCAAATCGCTGGCTGAAGTTCCCCCCAGTGGCGATACCGGCGTCGTGTTTACCCGAATGCAACAAGCCACTCAGTTTTTCCAAAAAATACTGCAACAATACGGTGTTTATGACAGTCAGTATTACTTATTAACTAGCATTGAAGATTCGCCGGGTGAAAATGTTTTATTAAGCGTGGTTTACCGTCCATTCACCACGATTGAAGTCGTTGATAAGCATTCCCCTCAACGTATCCGCTCATTTTTAACAACTGATCGCTTATTTTATGAACCTTTTCGGACCGATAGTCACGGTAAACTGCTCGATACCGTGATTGATTGGGCAGCGTTCCCCAAAAAATTGCTCCAAACTCAAAAAGCGCAAGCTATTCTGCTGACGTTAGCGGCTAATTCGGTATTAAACCATAAAAAAACGCCCGACTATTGGGAAATTGAACCACGTTGGTTAGCGGGCGAAGCTCAGGAAATTGTCAGGCAAAAGACTGAGGAAATGAATAAAAAAATCGGCCGCTAAAATTTTTGACCACTTATGGAAATTTACAAACAATTTAATATTGAAGCAGCACACCATTTACCTAATGTCCCTACCGGACATAAATGTGCGCGCCTACACGGACACTCATTCCAAGTAACCATTCATGTTGCTGGAACAGTCAACGAGCAAATGGGATGGATCACCGATTTTGCAGACATTAAGACCGCCTTTGCACCACTCTATGAACAATTAGATCATCATTATCTGAATGAAATAGCCGGGTTAGAAAACCCAACGAGTGAAAATATCGCTCGCTGGATTTGGCAGCATTTAAAACCCAGATTGCCTAATTTATGGAAAATTACCCTTCAAGAAACTTGTACGAGCGGTTGCATTTATATTGGCGACAATTAATTTCCTAATGGGATAATTCCTTTTGTCACATTCCGGTCATAATTGCTTTTTAAAATGGTAACATGAATACGACCTCTCCAAATCCAACCCCGGTTTTATCTGCAATTTACGATCACACTACGATTCGCCGTCGCAAGTGGCGGATGCTCAAAGATAAAATCGCTCAACACAGCATGACGATCGGCGGTATCAGCGTCATCATAGCCATCGTCTTAATCTTTTTTTATCTGCTGTATGTCGTGTTTCCCCTGTTATTGCCAGCCACTATGGAAAAAATGCAACAATTCAGTATTCCAGCGCCGACCGCCGGGAAGACCCGCTATTTAGCGGCAGAAGAACAAAATGAAGTCGGGGTTCGCTTTACCGACCAAGCCAGAGTCGTCTTTTTCAAATTAACCGATGGAACGGTTATAGCCGAGCAAGTCTTACCTCTGCCGGCAGAAATCACTATGACGCAATTAGCCGTAGCCGATTCCTCAACCGGTGTAATCGCTTTAGGTTTAAGTGACGGTCGTGCTTTAGTGGTCAAACAAATCTACGACATCTCTTACCCGAATGGAGTCAAGGTCATTTCTCCCCGCATTAAGTATCCACTGGGGGAAGAACCGATTGTAGTTGATAAAGTTTCTGGCACTAAATCATTGCGGCATTTAG
This sequence comes from Thioploca ingrica, assembly GCA_000828835.1. GTDB lineage: Bacteria > Pseudomonadota > Gammaproteobacteria > Beggiatoales > Beggiatoaceae > Thioploca > Thioploca ingrica. Next base: position 4,002,780 of record AP014633.1, on the reverse strand, counting down.
CCGTGCAACTCGGTGAAACCACTAACACCTTAGCGGCGGTTACGGCTGATAATCGCTTAGTGCTAGCCAGTGTCGTTAAAGAAATTTCGTTCTTGGATGAATCAGTCACTTTCGATCGCACCGATAGTGTCTTATCTTTACTTTTACCGCCATCGACGCAAGTGACACACCTACTTTTGGATAAACAGCAAAAAATTGTCTATGTTGCCGATAGCGAAGGTTATATCTCACGCATCGATATTAGCAATAAAAAATCCCCGCATATGTTAGAACGGATTCGGGTGGTAAAAGCCAATCAAACCATTACCGCGCTAAAATTCCTAACGGGTGATATTTCCCTATTAGTAGGCGATTCCAGTGGTAAAATTACCCAATGGTTTCCAGCACGAGACGAAAATAAAAATAAAATACTTCGGCCAATCCGGGAATTTCATAGCCAAACTGCACCGATTATCGATATCGCCATTGAAGAACGGCGGAAAGGTTTTGTCACTGCTGACAACCAGGGTCAAGTCGGGATTTACCATTCAACCGCACATCGCACCTTGATAGTAAAATCAATCACTGCCGGTGTACCCCTTAAACATATTGCCCTGACACCACGTGCCGACCGGTTACTTGCAGAAGATGAACAAGGACAAATTCAACTGTGGAAAATTCACAATGAACATCCAGAAATATCCTGGTCAGCCTTGTGGAGCAAAGTATGGTATGAAAGTTATGATCAACCAGAATACATTTGGCAATCTTCCTCAGCGAGCAACGATTTTGAACCCAAATTTAGCTTAACACCGCTGGCATTTGGTACCTTAAAAGCCGCTTTCTACGCGATGCTCATTGCCACACCACTAGCGATTTTCGGCGCTATTTATACCGCCTACTTCATGGCAGCAGGGATGCGTAAAATTGTTAAACCCACTATTGAAATCATGGCTGCGTTACCCACCGTTATTCTTGGTTTTCTAGCCGGTTTATGGTTAGCGCCAGTGATAGAAGCGAATTTACTCGGCGTGTTTTTACTATTTTTATTAATACCCAGCGGCGCTTTACTCTTTGCTTACGGATGGAGTTATCTGCCACGTGCGATTCGTTATGGGATCCCAGAAGGGTGGCAATCCACTTTACTTATTCCGGTGCTATTATTAATAACCTGGATAGCTTTTGAATTATCACATTCAGTGGAAAAAGCATTCTTCAATGGCGACATGCCCAACTGGTTGACGACCCAACTGGGAATTGCCTTTGACCAACGCAATGCCATCGTCGTGGGGATAGCCATGGGATTAGCAGTCATTCCCAACATTTTTTCTATTGCGGAAGATGCGATATTTAGCGTACCTAAACATTTAACGATGGGATCATTAGCATTAGGTGCCACGCCGTGGCAAACCATGACTCGAGTAGTCATCTTGACAGCCAGTCCCGGCATTTTTTCCGCCGTGATGATCGGAATGGGGCGGGCGGTAGGCGAAACCATGATTGTCCTAATGGCAACGGGAAACACCCCGATAATGGACTTTAGTATCTTCCAAGGATTACGCACCCTCGCAGCGAATATTGCGGTAGAGATGCCAGAATCGGAAGTGAATAGTACCCATTATCGAATTCTATTTTTAGCCGGTTTAATTCTGTTCCTGTTTACCTTCTTCTTCAACACAATTGCAGAAGTCGTTCGTCACCGGCTAAGACGGCAGTATAGTTCTTTGTGAAAGAATCTTGAGCATCGATTACCGTCAATTGAGTATTCAATACCGTCTGATAAGTATTCAATACTATTCATTGAGTATCGATTACTCTCGATTGGGTATTCAATACCATTTACCGGTTATCTAATAACAAACCTGATTGGTCTTAAAGATCTGTCCGGTTTTAAATACTACTTACTGAGTATCGACTACTCTCGATTGAGTATTAAATACTGTTTATGGATTACTGATAACTTTTAGTAATTTTATTATAACCCAAGCAAGTTGTCTTTACGGGAATTGAAAACGGATGAAAAATTGGTGGAAAAGCGGTGATCCTTGGATATGGCTGACTGCATCGGCAGTGAGTGTAAATGTTCTGGTCGTCTGTGGCTTATTAATTTTAATTGCAGTACGTGGATTAGGCCATTTTTGGCCAACAGCCGTCATGGAAGCCGTTTACACAGAACCCGGTGGTCAAAACAGTCGTTTAATTGGTGAAATCCGTGATCAAGAAACGATTCCAACTACACGGCTGCATAATCCCGGCTATGAAATTACCACTGAAAAAGTCACCCGCTATTTAATCAAAACGGGTAACCGTAAATTATTAGGAATGGACTTTCGTTGGGTGCTGGAACCTCAATTACACCACCAACAATATCCTAAGGATATTCTGGTAGTTGAGCAACGCGAATGGGGCAACTCTTATGGCTACCTCAAAGCGATTAAACAAACCGGTCAAGTTGTCAGCGACGACACTATTGCAGCAGTCAATGAATTACAACAACGATTACAACGTGCTTCAGTAATCCGTGACCAAATTCGCCAAATTGAAAAACATAAAATTGGGAAAATTAATTATAGTTTAGAACAATTACGCTTATATCAGCGCCGTTTAGAATTAAATAACACGTTTGATTCTATCCAACCAGCGGAAATAAATCGCCAAAAAACCGCTTTGGAAGCTGAATATCAGTTACTTGGACAACAGCTCACTCATTTAAAGCAAGAAATTAATCGTGATAGCCTGACTCTCGAAATTATGGATGGTCGCTTAGTTGAGATTCCGCTAGCTAATGTGGTGCGATTTTATTATCCCAATAACCTATCACTTCCAGAGAAGCTGCGTTTTTATGCGGTAAAAGTAAAAGAATTTTTATTGGATGAACCACGAGAAGCCAACACCGAAGGTGGCATTTTCCCAGCTATCTTTGGCACCATTATGATGGTTTTTATCATGTCTTTTATCGTTACCCCCTTTGGCGTCATTGCAGCGGTATACTTGCGCGAATACGCTAAGCAAGGGTGGTTAACGCGCACTATTCGTATCGCTGTTAATAATTTAGCTGGGGTTCCTTCCATTGTTTATGGCGTATTTGGGTTAGGTTTCTTTGTCTACTTCATCGGTGCCCATATCGATAAATGGTTTTTTCCCGAAGCTTTACCAGCGCCCACTTTTGGCACCCCGGGATTATTATGGGCATCGTTGACGTTAGCGATTCTCACCGTACCGGTCGTTATTGTTTCTACCGAAGAAGGATTAGCACGAATTCCTCGCGCCATTCGGGAAGGCAGTCTCGCGCTTGGCGCCACTAAAGCTGAAACGTTATGGCGTGTGGTCATACCGATGGCGAGTCCCGCTATCATGACTGGTTTAATTTTGGCCATTGCACGGGCAGCGGGTGAAGTAGCACCGCTAATGCTAGTCGGCGTCGTTAAGCTAGCACCCTCATTAGTCGTCGATGTTAATTTTCCCTTTTTACACTTAGAACGCAAATTTATGCACTTAGGCTTTCATATTTATGATGTGGGTTTCCAGAGTCCCAATGTGGAAGCAGCTCGACCGCTCGTGTACGCCACCGCTTTACTCTTAGTGGCCGTAATTATTATTTTAAATACAACGGCTATTTGGATACGCAACGGACTACGAGAGAAATATAAAGCCTTAGAAACTTTATAGTTCATTATTGCTCCAATCACTCGAAAATAAATCAATATCATGACTCAACTGAATACCGCTCGAACACACAGTCTCAACTTTGCTGCACTCGGTCGGAGTGAACCAACCTTCGATCTGCAGCATGAAACCATCAGCCTTGAAGTCAAGAATTTAAATCTATATTATGATAACAACAAACAAGCGCTGCATAATATTAATATGTTTATTCCCAAGCGGCGAGTAACCGCTTACATTGGTCCCAGTGGCTGTGGTAAATCGACCTTACTGCGTTGCTTTAATCGGATGAATGATTTGGTCGACGATGTGAAAATTACCGGCGAAATTCTATTAGATGGTGAAAATATTTATCATCAGGCGGTTAATGTGGCTGATTTACGGCGTCGCATCGGCATGGTATTCCAAAAACCGAATCCATTTCCTAAAACAATTTATGAAAATGTGGCTTACGGGCTCCGTTTACAGGGAATTAATGCGCGGCGGCTTTTAGATGACGTTGTAGAAAAATCGCTTAAGGGCGCAGCATTATGGGATGAAGTTAAGGATCGTCTCCATGAAAATGCCTTGGGCTTATCCGGGGGACAACAACAGCGTCTCGTCATTGCCAGAGCGATTGCGATTGAACCGGAAGTGCTATTATTAGATGAACCGGCTTCCGCACTTGATCCGATTTCAACTTTAAAAATTGAAGAATTGATTAACGAGCTAAAGTCGGATTATACGATCATTATCGTGACGCATAACATGCAACAAGCGGCGCGAGTTTCTGACTACACCGCGTTTATGTACTTGGGCGAATTAATTGAATTTGGGAATACCACCACGCTATTTACTAATCCCGCCCAAAAACAAACCGAAGATTACATTACCGGGCGTTATGGCTAAAAGGGCGATCACCATGAAAGAAGAAGGGTTTACACAGCATCATATTTCGCGACAATTCAACATTGAACTCAGTGAATTGCGCAATCAATTTCTCAGTATGGGTGGTTTAGTAGAAGAACAATTAGCCAATGCTATCACCGCACTCGTGACACGTGATTACCATCTCGCTAAGCGGGTTGCGACGAGTGATTACAAAGTCAATGCGTTAGAAGTAATGATTGATGAGGAAAGCCGAATTATTATCGCACGTCGGCAACCGACGGCAATTGACCTCCGTTTGGTGATGGCGGTTATCAAAACCATTACCGATCTAGAACGAATTGGCGATGAAGCTGAACATATTGCTCAAATGGCTTTGCAAACGGAAGGTGAAGCTTCAGACAAATACTTTATTGCTGTCAACCATCTTGGAGATTACGTCCGCAGTATGTTACATGATGCCCTCGATGCTTTTGCTCGTCTCGATACGGAATCAGCATTGCAAGTCATTCATGAAAGTATCAAAGTCGATGGCGAATATGAAAGCATCAGCCGTCAATTACTGACTTATATGATGGAAGACCAACGCACCATTCCGGTGATATTAAACATTCTGTGGTCAGCACGTGCTTTAGAACGTGTCGCTGCACATTCACGTAATATTTGTGAATATCTAATCTATTTAGTCAAGGGGAAGGATATCCGTCATACCAGTTTGGAAACGGTGGAAGAACAGGCACTGCACACCCGTTAAAGCCGTAATGCTGATAAGGAACCGCATCGATCACCTTAGCCTCGCCGGATGATGCGGTGACAAAAAAACCGTATCAATTGCGTTGCCCCAATCTACAGAATAGATACCCTCTTAAACAAAATAAACACGTAACTCCCTACTCCCCCTATGCCAAGGGAAGGGTTGTCATTTAATCAGTTTACCTGATAACTTATATTTCTGGTTAGAGGTAAGTCGTTACGATTTAATATTAATTGCAAAACTTCAGTACGCGAGATTTCTGCTACATTTCTTTGCGGGTTGGGAATACGACTAACAAAACGATATTTAATTTGTCCAGCAATGTAATCAATATAAAGGATTCTACTGCCGCAGAAAGCCGCAATTTCATGAACTTGTGCCATTTCATCTAATTTATTTAAAATAGAATGAGCTTGTTGTTGAGTAATATTTTCGCGAATAGTGATAAAATTCATAGTTTGTTTTCTCAAGGTGATATTTTATTCTCGTAATGGAGGATAGAAATTTTAATTTTAGTTTATGACTTTATTATGACAACGTCATGAATTTTAGATGATATTTTTGACTTTGATTGTTTTTAATCATGAGTTAATTATTTAATTCGATAATATAAGTAAATTTGCTTACTGAAAGTTAACTATCTAAGAAGAGAATGAGCAGTAAATCGATTATGAGAGGAAAAATTTAATTATAGTGAAGATAAGTTGTAGTGCATTTGAGTGTGACCAGCACTCAATGCACTTCACCATAATTCAAACCAGGTAGGAGTAGTTTAATCATGGCTACCAATCATATGCAATATAAGTTCCAATTTTGAAATTGAGTATTATGTATTATGCCACTTATCGCTGTTCAAAGCCGATTCACTTTGGCATTAGGTGTTCGTGTCGGGAGTTTGAGCTGTTTTCTAACGATGAATCATTCCAGTATCCGCTTTTGAGACGTTGTCACAATAAAGTCATGAACTAAACAGGCTCAATATCTCCAGCATCTTGAATGGTCCAGCGAGAAACTGTCGCCCCTGTTAGTTTTAAGACATATTATAAGCAATATTTATGATAAGATTAGTCAGGACTATAGAATCATGTAAAACTTAAAATATATGTCAGCCTTCTGCCGATACTCTGGTGATTTTTCTGAGTGCGTTTAAAGTCAAAGCAGTTGAATGAGGTGACCAAACCGTTTCAAGGTGCGTAAACCGAAGCTTTAGAAAGGCTGGAGAATGTAAGTTTTTGCTAACTCCCAGGGTAAAAATCTTCATTCAAAATCTCATCTACGGAAAACGGACCTATTTGAGGAAAATGAGAGGTCGGTATATTAGTTTCTTTGACAGCTAACTCCACAGCAACCGGATAGGCTATGTTTATAGCTTCCAACAATTGAGGTCTTAGATTGGGGTTTTCCATAATTAAGTCATTAAGTTGTACACGTTGCTCTACCATTGAACCACGCCAACTGGTAGAACGACCACCGGGTTGATATTGCCACTTTAGCAACTGAGCCAACAAAATTTTCAAGCGACTGATTAATTCCCTTTTATCTCTCTTTCCCATGCTTTCTAATTCCTCAGCGATGTGCTCAACATCAATTTCAGATAATCTCCTTTCTCTTAAGAGTTGAGCATTGTGCAATGCCCAATTGTAGAAATCTATTTCATAATCAAAAACTTTATTCATATTGACTTCTTCAGATACTTACTCGTTTTTTCACGTGCACACCGACGGCGTGCATCCTACCTGGCTACCAGACTGGGGTTGTATTTCTAACGGTTATTTTTTCTTCCACCCAACTGCGTCAGTGGAATGTTCACGAGTTGAGGTGAGGTTTTAACTGTTCCCCAAGCATGTCCATAGATAATTTCGTAAGTCACCGGTACATTTCCATCTGAGCCACGATATTGCTCATAAGTGGATAACATGGCTTGAAATTTGGCTCTACCCATTAATCCCCGGGGACGACCAGCGGTAATATTGTGGGCACCGATATTTTTTAACGCTTTCATGAGTTGTTTGACATCAGGGTAAGTCAATTGTAGCCAATCGGTATCCAAGACAGGTTGGGTTAATTGCGCTTGCAACAAAGCATCGCCTAATTCGTGTATATCCACAAAGCGATTAACATGACTGGCGTTATCAGCAACTGCCCAGCTATGGCGTAATTCTTTTAAGGTATCGGGACCAAAAGTAGAAAATAATAAAGCACCCGTTGGGGTTAACACGCGAGCAAATTCAGCAAAAATCCGGTGAATATCGTTACACCATTGCAACATCAGATTGGATAACAGTAAATCAATACAATTATCAGCGATTGGTAATTGGATCGCATCGGCACAAACGAAATGCTGTCGAGAAAACCACCGGGGGGCTTGACGACGCGCTGCGGTTGCCATTTTTAAGGAGAGATCAATGCCATAAACTTGTGCTTGCGGATAACGTTGACTTAAAGCACGACTTAAGCGACCACTTCCCGCACCGACATCGACAATCGTTCGGGGGGCAATTTTGATGTATTCCAAACGTTCTAGTAAGTTGTTGCCAATTTGCTGTTGAAGTTGGGCATATTGTTCATAGGTCGACGCAACCCGATCAAACGATTGGCTAAGTTGATATTTATCGAGATATTCCGGTGTTAACACAGCCATTTTCAGAAGAAGAATTGCAGGTTTTTTAGCATGAGTTAGATTTATAGTGACTAACAAGGGGTTGCAACCCCCTGTTGCCAAGTGATCGATTTAGATTCTGTGGTCAATCTTCACGTGATAACCAACAGTTATCTCAGTTGGTGAAACTGGTGTAGCCAATGGATTGATTTGAACAGTTAACATACTTTAATGTTCAACATTTCTTCACCATTCATATCAGTCAAATGCACTGCACAGGCAATACAGGGATCAAAACTGTGAATGGTGCGTAAAATTTCTAGCGGTTGTTTCGTATCATGCAAGGTGTGACCTTTTAGTGCTGCTTCATAAGCACCCGCTTGCCCTTTGGCATCACGTGGTCCGGCATTCCAAGTACTGGGCACGACGGCTTGATAATTGGCAATTTTCCCGGCTTCAATGACAATCCAATGGGCTAAGCCGCCACGCGGTGCTTCCATGTAACCAACCCCTTTGGCGTGTTTTGGCCAGGTTGCGGGTTCCCAGAGTTGTTCATTAAAAGTTTTAGTATCACCCCCTTTGATATTGGCGATTAAATTGTTATACCAAGTTTGCATGATGTCAGCCATAATCTTGGTTTCCAAAGTACGCGCCGCTGTACGCCCCAAAGTAGAAAATAAAGCCGTTACGGGAAGTTTCAACTGGGTTAAAGTCATCTCCACCAATTCTTTAGTTTGAGCATGACCACTGGCATACATCATTAATACTCGTGCTAAGGGACCTACTTCAACCGCGTGACCTTGCCAACGGGGTGATTTCAGCCAGGAATAAGCTTGTTCAACTCCTAATTGTTGATAAGGTGGGGTTGGTCCAGTGTAATTGAGCGTGGTTTCACCATCATAAGGATGCAGACCTTGTTCTTTACCAACGCTGTAGTCATACCAAGAATGGGATACAAATTCTTGAATTTGATCAGCCGCTTCGAGATCAATTTCATGAATCGTCGATAAATCCCGATTTAAAATGACCCCGGCTGGGACTAAAAAGCGCGAGGGATCATTCAAACCTTCGGCTGGAAAATCACCATAAGTTAAGAAATTGCCTAACCCTTCGCCTTGATTACTCCAGTCTGGATAAAAACTAGCTATCGCCAGCGTATCCGGGAGATAAACTTGATCGACAAAATCACGCATTAAGTTAATGATTTCTTGTACTTGAGCCAGTTTTCTCGCATTGAGAGCGGAATCAGAATTGAGGTCAATGGCACACGGTACCCCGCCGACTAAAAAATTCGGATGAGGATTTTTACCACCAAAAATAGCGTGTATTTTAGCCACTTCCCTTTGCCAAGCGAGTGCTTCCAAGTAATGCGCCACCGCCATTAAGTTCGCTTCGGGAGGTAATTTATAAGCCGGGTGTCCCCAATAACCTTGAGAAAAAATACCGAGTTGCCCCGATTCCACGAAATTTTTGAGTTTCTTCTGCATATCGGCAAAATAGCCCGGTGAAGACTTAGAATAATGGCTTATTGATTGCGCCAATTCCGAAGTCGCTTTGGGATCCGCATTCAGTGCCGACACGACATCAACCCAATCTAACGCATGTAAATGATAAAAGTGCATGACGTGATCATGAACATACTGCGTTGCAATCATCAGATTGCGGATTAATTGGGCATTAGGGGGAATCGTGTAATTGAGGGCATTTTCTACTGCGCGGATAGAAGCCATGCCATGCACTAAAGTACAAACACCGCAAATTCGTTGCGCAAACACCCAAGCATCACGCGGATCACGACCCCGTAAAATAATTTCAATGCCCCGTACCATCGTACCCGATGAATAAGCCGATTCAATGGTTTTATTAGCGGCATCCATTTGAGCTTCGATGCGGAGATGACCTTCGATGCGGGTAATGGGATCAACAACAACACGTTGGGTCATGAATTCTTTCTCCTGTTTAAGTAATGGGAAAAAGTGAATGGTAATCTATCAATTGCTACTCTTCTTAAAACCGTTGCGTAAATATTTTAATTATTTATAATTTATAAAAATTCTTTCCAAGGTCTTAGTATAATAATTTCTACCCTGAAGTGAAACTCTATTGATGAAAAAATAAGGAAAATAATCGTGACCAGTGTAACTGACGTATTTCAGCAATCAGTGGCGGTATTTTCTAGAAATTATCTGCCTATCAATCAAATTAATATTAAACGGGCGATTATTCTGCTGGTAACTGGCAAAGCTGAGCCGCTGGATTTTGGGGAATGTAAAACGATTACAGTCCGTTCACCAACGATGGTATTTTTTGTGCCACAACAAATCCGTTTGACCGTTAATCATAAAGAAATAACGTGGAAAATACCGGCGGTCAATCGGCGAGAAGTTTTGCGACGTGATAAACATGCTTGTCAATATTGTGGTAGTACTAAATACTTAACTTTAGATCATGTTATTCCGACTTCTAAAGGGGGGCAACATACTTGGGATAATGTCGTAACTGCTTGTGAAAAATGTAATAATCGTAAAGGTGATCGGACCCCACAACAAGCGGGTATGACTTTACGGAATAAGCCTAAAACTCCGGTTCACCCCATTGTCGCTTTTGCAGATCAATTTTGGCGTAGCCATAATAATAAACTTCAAGAAGAGGAAATTGAAAATTAAGGATTATCTTCAGTTAGTTATACCCTAATAAACTCAATTTTAACTGCATGGCAAACTTGGGTTTTTTTATTTGAACCGCTGTTTTACTCCACTTATTTTACTTTAAATTCTAATCTATTAATTCAATTGATAGATTTCGCCTTATTAGCTAATTTGACAATTTTATTGTACTTTCTATCTCCAGGGCGATAAAGTTGAGAATAATGCCTTTCATGAAAAGCCTCTTCATCTAGGCAAGGCAAAGTATCTGGTTTTCTATTTTCACCAATCCCCATCAATAAATACCGGATAACCGATTTTACTGGTAATACTGCGGAAAATAGCATAAAAAGTAGCCATTGTGCCCACTCGAAGTCAGTCATTGATTACTCTCCTGTTATCACGTTTTTTTACGCGTTGTTGTTACTACTTCCTTCCGCATATTCTGAAATAAATCTGTTGCTGCTGTAGCTATCCTGATTGGTAAAGCAAACATCAATCCAATCAAAATAAAGTAATCTAATTTTTTTAAACATAATTTTAAATTTTTTCTCCAACTGACTAAATAAATCCAATATTAAGAATAGCATAAGAAGTGCTTACGGATGATAGTTTGCAAGATTTAGCTTACAAAATTGAATTAAATGACTGGGGCAATAAAGAAAAATAAGGTGAAAGCCAGATTAGATCAAGGTATTGCGCAAATGCTAGGCGCTAGAATATTCAACCAAAATGAAGGCAACGATATTGATTTATAGCTGTGTTACTCCCTTTGATGAAGGGAAGAGGGGGGAATTTCGAGAAATCTGCCGGCGGTGACTCTCCGTTCCACCTGGGTCAAAGGGGGGAACGGGAGAGAAATCGCTTGGTACGTAACGTGAGTTATCTAAAACCAGTTAAACCTTAATCGGTCCACGATAGATAACCATCGCAGCTCCTTGCGATTGTTTGTAATTGTCATAAGCGACTAAGCGAATATGATGGTTGGGATGTGCTTTATGACAAGCATCGGCTTCCGCCAAAATTTTATCGACATCCGCTTCACCAAACATCGGTAATTTCCACATGTACCAATAATGGTTAAAAGCCTGTTCTGGCTCAGTGTGTTCAATCGCCGGATTCCAGCCTCTACTGACAATGTATTTAACTTGCTTGTAAATATTGTCTTGAGTCATTTCGGGCAAGTAAGAAAAGGTTTCAAACTTACGGCTCTTGGGATCACTTAAACTCGACCGATAATCTTGCATTTCACTCATGGTGTTTGGTTCTCCTGAAAAAATTAATTATAAAATACACACACTTAATCTAATCAACTTATAATTGTTGTTAGACAGTTAATCTGGATTTCCCCTTTTATTCAGGTAGAAATAATTTCTACCCCGTTCAAAAGGGGATCTTATTCATCATTTATGGGCAACGTCTAACTTGTCAACGGTATCAAATTCAAATTTGATTTCTTTCCAAGTTTCCATGGCCATCTTGAGTTCCGGACTATGTTTAGCCGCGTTGGTTAAGATTTCTTTACCTTCTTTTTCGAGTTGGGCACCTTGGTTACGGGCTTCAACGCAGGCTTCTAAGGCAACCCGGTTAGCTGCTGCACCAGCGGCATTACCCCAAGGATGACCCAAGGTACCACCACCAAATTGTAAGACCGCATCATCACCAAAGATGCTGACTAAAGCGGGCATATGCCACACATGGATACCACCGGAAGCGACTGGGAATACACCCGGCATTGAACCCCAATCTTGATCAAAGATAATGCCTCTGGAGCGATCTTCCTTGATATATTTGTCACGCATCATATCAATCCAACCTAAAGTGGCATGACGATCACCTTCTAACTTACCTACGACAGTACCCGAATGTAAATGATCACCACCGGAGAGACGTAATGCTTTAGTTAATACCCGGAAATGAATTCCATGATGGGGATTGCGGTCAAGGACAGCATGCATCGCCCGGTGAATGTGTAATAACATCCCGTTTTTACGACACCAATTGGCTAGACCAGTATTGGCACAAAAACCACCAGTCAGGTAGTCGTGCATGATAATCGGTGCACCTAATTCCTTAGCGAATTCAGCCCGTTCGTACATGTCCTCTGGAGTGGGTGCGGTGACGTTCAGATAGTGACCCTTACGCTCACCGGTTTCAGCCTGCGCTTTGTGGATAGCTTCCATGACGAATTCAAAACGATTACGCCAACGCATGAACGGTTGAGAATTAACATTCTCATCGTCTTTAGTGAAGTCTAAACCGCCACGTAGGCATTCATAAACAGCACGACCGTAATTCTTGGCAGACAGACCCAATTTAGGTTTAATGGTACAGCCGAGAAGTGAACGACCATATTTATTCATCCGGTCGCGTTCAACTTGAATACCATTGGGTGGACCACCACAGGTCATGACGTAAGCGATAGGGAAACGAACATCTTCTAGACGTAATGCCCGTATCGCTTTGAAACCAAATACATTACCGACTAAAGAGGTAAATACGTTAACCACTGAACCTTCTTCAAATAGGTCAATGGGATAAGCAACGAAGGCATAAAAACAGGTATCATCTCCTGGTACATCTTCGATACGATACGCCCGTCCTTTATAATGATCCATATCGGTAAGTAAATCGGTCCATACCGTTGTCCAAGTTCCAGTAGAAGATTCTGCACAAACGGCTGCTGCAGCTTCTTCACGGGGTACTCCTTCTTGAGGAGTAACTTTAAAGCAAGCCAAAAGATCAGTATCTTTTGGCGTATAATTAGGATCCCAATAAGTTTCACGGTATTCTTTGACACCGGCTTGATAAGTTTTTTTAGCCACGGATACCTCCTAGGGTTCTTTTCAACAAAATGGCAATGGATAAATGATTTAATTGACATTCACACCCACATTGAGTCAGGGGTGATACAATAATCTTTGGAGACAACTGTTACTGTAAACCTTTTCCTGCTGAAAAGAAAAGCAAATTTAATTATATTGATCATAATTTATCATTTAACTTTTGAGTGAGCCAATCGTTCTATGTACATGACTTTACGCCAATTAACTTTATTTAAAGCCGTGGCTCAACATTTGAGTTTTACCCGTGCTGCTGCCGAATTATGTTTAACCCAACCGGCTGTTTCTATCCAAATAAAACAGCTCGAAGGACATATCGGTATGCCTTTATTTGAACAAATCGGCAAACGGATTTTTCTGACCGAGGCGGGGCGTGAATTGTACGCGGCTTGTGGAGATATCTTTGCTCGAATTGAGGCGCTTGAAACTTCTTTGAATGAGTTACAAGGAAGTATTAAAGGTCTGTTAAAATTATCGGTGGTAACCAACGCCAGTTATTTTACTCCACATCTATTTAAAGCTTTTTTACGCCTCTATCCGGATGTCCATCTTCGCTTGAATGTGACTAACCGAACCAATGTGTTAGAGCGACTCGTTAATAATGAAGATGATTTGGTCATTATGGGGCAAGTACCGGAACAAATGCATGTTGAATCTTACCAATTTTTAGAAAGTCCGCTCGTAGTTTTAGCACCACCACAACATTCATTAGTAAATCAAGCACATATTCCACTGGTCAGGCTAGCACAAGAGCCGATTCTTGTCCGCGAAGTGGGTTCTGGTACCCGGTTAGCAATGGAACGTTGTTTTGCTGCTTATGACTTAGAATTACCGACTGAGATGGAGTTAGGCAGTAGTGAAGCGATTAAACAAGGGGTGATGGCTGGATTAGGAGTTTCGGTTTTATCTCAACACACTTTAATTTTAGAATTAGCGACTGGCAAAATTAAATTATTGGATGTAGAGGAATTTCCTTTGATACGTTATTGGTATGTTGCTCATCTTAGCGAGAAAAAATTATCTTTAGTCGCTCGTACCTTTTTAGATTTTATGTTATCTAGTGCCAAAGAAATAATCCAAAAAATTCATCCGCTACAAGAAATAAATTGATACTGATGAGATACCCAAGATGATGGTTATTTAGCGGAATTAATTATACTTATAAATTGAGGAAGGCAAAATGAATCAATTGCTAGTGAAATGGTCAAATTACCTGATGATTTCTTTGTTGTTATCCAGTTGCTTGCCAGTTCAAGGAACTACTGTGGTTTCTCCTCTTTCTCAGTCAGGAGCAAATCCGGTAACGGTGACTACTTCGATCTATGAAACCATTGATAAACATGCGCTTAATTCGCCAAACTGGGCTGAACAATCGTTACCCAGTTTAGCCGGTTATTTAACTCAACCGGCTAACCGTGATCAGGATAAAGCGCGATCGATTTATCGGTGGATTACCCACAAAATTGATTATGATAATCAAAGTTTAGCGACTGGCAATGGCGATGATACCAGTCCAGAGAAAGTATTACAAAATCGCCACACCGTGAGTGAAGGTTATGCTCGGCTATTTCAACGCTTGGGAGAATTAGCGGGACTAGAAGTTACAATGATCACCGGTTATTCCAAAAGCTACAGTTATTCTGTTGAGCAACCCCATTCGCTTAATCATGTTTGGAATGCGGTAAAGTTGGAAGGACAATGGCAATTAGTTGATGTCACGTGGGGTGCTGGTTATTGGGATGAAGAAAAGAAGCAGTTTGTCCGCTTATTTCAACCGCATTATTTTCTAACCCCTCCCGCCCAATTCATTGCGGATCACTTTCCTAATGATTCCCAATGGCAACTCCTGCAGCCACCGATTTCCAAAGCAGAATATGAGCAACGCGTTTATCCACGCGCGGTCTTTTTTGAAACCGGTTTAGCGATTGCCAGCCATCCTTACACGCTTATTCATGCCGATAAAAAAATTAATATCACTTTACTTGGCCAAGAAGCAGCCCTCCAAGCGCAATTGCGACAAAGCAATTATATTGTTGATTCCTCGCATATCACGATTCAACCTCAAGCCGGTCAATACGAAATTCAGGTTACTTTTCCTCGTTCTGGTAGCTATGTGTTAAGGTTATTTGTTAAACGTGCCAGTGACTTAACCGGTTATCAGTGGGCATTAGATTATAAAATTATGGTCAAGGAAAGTATGTCGGTCAGCGAGCAACCAGTTTATCTGGAACCGGCGTTTACTGAAACGGGATTACAAATTGATAGCCATCCTTACCAATTGATTACGGCGAACCAACAACTACAAGTGACTTTATTGGCGCCGGCCACTACTTTAGTGAGTGCCATTTTATACCAAAACGGTAACCGGTTAGATAAATCGCTTACTTTTGTCCAAAGAAATGCGGATAAATATGAAATTGATGCGGTCTTTCCACAAACGGGTGAATATAAGTTACGGTTATTTACTAAGTACCAAAATGAAGCTGATTACCGCGCCGCAGTGGATTATACCGTCGAAGCGAAGGAAGCGATGTCAGGTAAAGTTGGGTTTCCTAAAATAGATGCGCCTTTTAAAGAAAGAAATGCTTATCTTTATTATCCCAAGCAAGCTCATCTCGCTACGGGTAACACGCAACGTTTTAAATTAACGGTTCCCGCAACCGATAAAGTGGCTGTTGTGAGTGGAGATAAATGGTCGCTGCTGAAAAAACAAGGCGATGTTTTTGAAGGAGAAGCCGTCATTAATCCAGGCACAGTAACCCTTTATGCAAAATTTGCTGATGCTAAAAAATATGCGAGTTTGTTACAGTATCAAGCGGATTGAAACCCTAAACTGATGGAAATATTGACTATGTCTGAAACCATTTTAAGAGCAGCACGAGAAGATGATAGGATAAGTATTATGAAAGTAATGGAATCGGCTAATATGCACTATATTCCATCGCCAGAAATGCTAGAACTCGATATTTCCTGCTTTTTTGTAGCTGAAGTGAGTGGCACAATCGTTGGAGCCGCTGGATACCGAATCCTTTCACCTACCACGGCTAAAACCACATTAATGGCTGTACTTCCTGAATATAAGGGTAAAGGCATTGGAAACATACTGCAAACTCGACGCATGGAGGAAATGTACCAACGAGGAATTAAAATACTCACTACCAATGCGGATCTGCCGGAGACTATCTCCTGGTATCAGAAGCATTTTGGTTACCGACCGGTGGGAAAACTAAAAAAGCAACATGAGTTTGGAAATCCCAATATCTCTGAATGGACTACTTTGGAGGTGAACCTGGAGGATTGGAAGCATGCTAGCCACCGGTGATCTCATCATCAATGTTGCGCTGACCGGGATGATTCCTACCAAACAGGATAATCCGCATGTCCCGATAACCGAAGCAGAAATTATTCAAGACGCTATCCGCTGTGCAAATGCGGGTGCAAGTATTTTCCATATCCACGCGCGTGATTCAGAAGGCAACCCAACTCCCGATCCCCAAGTCTATGCCAGGATTATAGAAGGGATACGCGCTGAATGTCCCGAAGTTATCCTCTGTGTAACGACCTCGGGTAGAAATTGGCACCGTTTTGAGCAACGAGCAGCGGTACTGGATCTGGATGGTAAAGCTAAACCAGATATGGCTTCGCTTACACTTTCCTCTCTCAATTTTTATCAAAGCCCTAGTATCAATTCTCCCGGAATGATAATGCAATTAGCCGAAAAAATGTTGGAGAAACAAATTCAACCCGAGTTGGAAGTATTTGATCCTGGAATGATCAATGCCGCTCAATATTTATTGAACAAGGAATATATCAAACCACCACTTTATTTTAATATTATTCTGGGTTCTATCTATTTTACCCAAGCGAATGCGAGAGATCTGGCTTACTTAGTCGATCAGTTACCGGCAGGTTCAACTTGGGCTGCTGGCGGGATTGGTTCGTGTCAACTGCCGGTCAATACTTTAGCTATCGTTATGGGGGGACAGGTGAGAACGGGCTTAGAAGATAATTTATGGTTTGATTGCGAGCAACATTCGCCGGGAACTAACGAAAAATATGTACGCCGGTTACGAGAATTAGCGACTATACTCGGACGCAAAATCATCACCCCAAGTGAAGCCAGAAAGCGGGTTTTAGGAAATAGTCAACCCCCTGCTTAGTAAAGAAAATCACTCATTTTCACCTCCATTCAGGCTAGAGCCGATGTCATTAAACCCAACCATTTCTATTAGTCAGATAACCACCACATTTGAAGCCGGTCTCTCTAGGATAACAGCGAATGTCAATGGTACCTTGTTGTGGTTTGAATCTGGGGATACCTTATTGCATCCCGTGCCAGAAGCTTTTACGAGTGCCTTCTTACTTCCGGCGGCTCATTCTCAAGCGCAATTGACTCTCGATCAGCCAGTCAGTTCAACTTGGCTTGCCAATGCAAGTCAAATCCTCACCCTCACTCATCAGTGGTGGAACTACTCCAATCAAGTACCTCCTTTGGAAACCACTCATTCCGAAGCGGCTGGGTCACCCGTTAATAGCACCGGCTTATATTTCACCGGTGGAGTAGATTCATTTTATAGTTTATTTTACTTTAACTTTCCTATTCATTATTTAGTTTTTGTTCAAGGATATGATGTCACTATCAACGATAAAGTGAGAATGGCAGCGATTGAGCAATCGCTTGAGCAAATTGTTGCCACCCTGGGGATAAAAAAAATCGTGGTTCGTACCAATTTGCGAACTCATCCCGCTTTTCGGCTGGTTTCTTGGGAACAAAGCCATGGCGGTGCATTAGTTGCCATCGGTTATTTACTTAGTCATCAGCTAGGAAAAATGGTGATATCGTCATCTTATCCTCAGACAGTGACTATGCCTTGGGGAACTCATCACGAACTGGATCCGCTTTGGTCATCGGAACGCCTCCAATTTATCCATTTTGGCGATGACAAATGGCGAGTTGATAAACTGGCTAAAATAGCCGATGAACCACTGGTTCAGCAACATCTCCGCGTGTGTTGGGAAAACCGCAGCCCTACCGGTAATTGTAGTCAATGTGAAAAGTGTATTAGAAATATGTTAGTGTTAGCTCATTTGGGTAAATTAGCTGCTTACCCCGTTTTTGATCAGTCCTTACCTTTAAGAAAACGGCTTGATTCAAAGTTGTTAGTGAGTCGTCATCTCTTACCGGCTTATACCAATCTCTTGCGAGTCGGACTACCACCTGATTTAGCTTGGTCGGTTAAAAAATTAGTTTGGCGAAGCTACTGGTTGTCATGGCCAGCATCCGTTTACCGATTTATGTTAACAACCATTCAAAGAATTTTTTAACCCCGTCTTATCTCAAGGACTTGAAATCATGATAGAACAATGGAATCAAGAAACACTCTTGGCTCGCATCAGTAATATTCAACAGCGGCAGCGTTTTAGTGGTGGTAGTCCCAATGAAGTAGAAATAGCCACTTATGCTCAAGCTTTACCACCAAAGGAAGAGAAGCAAACCGCTCTTATCCTAGGAATGACACCAGAACTTCGCCGCTTAGCCGTTCAACATTACAGTTCCATTATCTCAGTAGACATGAATTCTCAAGCCATTGAGTTATACCGTGATTGGCTAGAGGAAACGGAACGTGCCTGTGAACAAATTATTCGTTGTGATTGGTTCGAGATGAAAAAAGCCGTCAAAATACCTGTTGATGTTATTATGGCAGATGGTGTGTTTGGCAACCTTCCCGATGTTGTAGCCCACCGCCAACTGTTACAAGTCATTGCTTCACTACTCAAGCCAAATGGTTATTTCATTACGCGCCATGCTCTTATTCCTAGTGATTTTGATCCAGCGGCTCACCGTGCTGAGATTTTGCTGCAACGTTATCGTCGTGGAGAAATTGATGAAGCTGAGTTTGGTTTTGGAATGAGATTGGTGGGGCATTATGAATCTGGTTACGACAGCAATACCTATTTACTTGATAATGCGAAAATCTTTAGACAATGTCAGGAGGCTTATCAGGCTGGAAAAATAACCGCAGCGGAACACGCCTTTATTCGCCGCTACTATTTTGGAGGTAAAAATTGTATCTTGCCTCAAGCCATTTGGGAGCCATTGTTAACCGCAACCGGTTTTGAATTTATTATCTATTCTTGCCAAGGTAAAGAATGGTATAAGTACTACATTATTTACCAGTGTCGATTAAATCAACTCCCGCTTTCACTATGAATTAGGAATTATCATCCCATGCAGATTTTAATACAGACAGCCGGTGGTTATGCCAACGTGGGGGATCTCGCTATGTTATTAGCGGCAATAACACGGTTACGTGAATTGTGGCCCAATGCTTCACTTGAAGTCATGGGAGATTTTCCTCAAGGTTTAGCTACAACCTACCTCAAGCAAGAAGCTCAACCGATTGATGTAAACGTGAGTCCATCTCAATGGTTTGGATTGAGAAATCTGTTGCGTAACAAGGTAAACACTAAGATCCGTAAGTTCATTGTAGCAATCGAGGATAAATTCAAAAGCGACACTGCCTATCAAGCTAAAAAAACTAAAATAATCTTACCCACTCTCAAGAAAGCAGATGCTTTAGTTTTTTGCGGTGCCGGCGTGATGAACGATGCGTTCATGGGGCATAGCCTTAAATTTCTTGACATAATAGAAGCCGCTATTCAATTGGGTAAACCAACCGCGCTATTTGGACAAGGAATTGGTCCGATTAAACAACCTTACTTAGAAAAGCGAATGAAAGCGGTTCTCCCCAAAGTCGATTTAATTGGGTTACGAGAAGATCTGAATAGTCTACCTTTGCTGATTGATTACGAAGTAGATCTCAATAAGATAATGGTTACCGGAGACGATGCGATTGAAATGGCTTACTCAGCACGGGCAGATCAGCTAGGGGAACATATCGGAATCAACCTTCGCGAAGCTTCTTACTCTGAGGTATCGTCAGGTGAATCGCCAGTTAAGCAAAATATACGAACTATTTTGCGTAAAGTAGCTAGCCAACGGGATCTTTCGTTAATCCCAATACCCATTGACAATTCAGACTACCAAGCGATTAGTAATCTATTACAAGAACCCATTCAGAATAAATTAGCCGGACCAGCAGAAGTCATTGCAGCAGTGAAACGTTGTCGGGTGGTTATCACCGGGAGTTACCATGCGGCTGTTTTCGCCTTATCTCAAGGTATTTCAGTCATTGGTTTAATTAATTCGGCTTATTACCAAAATAAATTTGGGGGGTTAGCGGCACAATTTGGTGGTGGTTGTGAAGTGCTGCAATTAGATGATAGTCAATTCACAGAAAAACTGGCAATAACGTTGGAGAATAGCTTACAGAATGCCCCAAAAAACCGAGAACCACTTCTCCACAAAGCCCAATTGCAAATTCAACTGAGCCGAAAGGCTTACCAAAGATTTTATGACCTTATTTCTTCCTAGTCAAAAACATAATCATGCTGAATTGAATATTTTCAGCCAAGTGGGATGAGCGAGGTGTGAATGATGGTTTACGACAAGAACGACACCTTCACCCGCCAACCTAACTAGAAATCGGCTGTGAAAGTAGTTGGTTTTTCATCTCGTTACTTTCACAACCGTTTGATCTCATCAAAAATGGTAAAGTAAGATCAGTACGATTTTACAGTTCTTCAGTATGTCCAGCTAAATAAGAAGCAACACCTTCGGGGGTTCCTTTCATAGCCGTATTGCCTTTCTGCCAACCCGCCGGACAGACTTCACCATGTAGTTCATTAAATTGTAAAGCATCAACCATCCGTAACATTTCGTCAATATTACGTCCCAAGGGGAGATCATTAACGACTTGATGGCGGACAACCCCTTCCTTGTCAATGAGGAATGAGCCACGGAAAGCGACCGCACCATTGGGTGTTTCTACATCGTAAGCTTTAGCAATATTATGGGTCAGATCAGCTACCAGGGTATAGCGTACTGGACCAATCCCACCTTTGTCCACCGGCGTGTTACGCCAAGCATTATGAGTGTAATGCGAGTCAATGGAAACCCCAATGACTTCAACATTACGTTCATTGAAAGATTTTAAACGCTTGTCAAAAGCAATGAGTTCAGTTGGACAAACAAAGGTAAAATCAAGTGGATAAAAAAACACGACCGCATATTTACCTTTAATGGCTTCCTGTAAACGAAAATTCTCAACAATTTCACCGTTTCCTAAAACGGCTGGAGCACAAAAATCAGGGGCTGAACGTCCTACTAATACACCCATTCTTATTTCCTCTTTGTAAAGTTAAAGTAGATTGTGTCGATGCTTGGGATATTCATCTGTTAAGTTGTTGTTGGCATCCCTGCTTTTATATATGTTATCTTATTTAAAATACAAGTTAACTGTTGAAATAATCTCATTACCTACTGATTTCATTAACAATGACATTTTATCATCAAATAGAATATCGTTGCCGACGGCTTTTTGATATGATTAACCCGTTATTTTAGTTGCTACCTTAATAAAGGATTAACCAATGAATATGGAAAAATATCACCCGACTATTCGTATTATTCACTGGCTGATGTTTGTACTATTCGCCATTAATTTTGTTCTCGGTGCAGTCATGATTGAGTTCAAAGAATGTTGTAGCCCTTGGACTATGTATGATATTCATAAATCAACTGGCGTATTAGTTTTTTTATTCCTCTTACTCCGAGTGTTCTTACGTTGGCAAACGCCCATTCCCGCACCTCTTCCTCAAATTCCAGCTTCGAATCATCATTTCGCTCAAAGTGTTGTGTATCTCCTGTATTTGTTGATGATTATTGTACCCATTACTGGTTATGCGTTGTCAAATGTACATGGACATCAAGTTGAATTTTACGGCTTATCATTACCCCAACTTTTTCCCACTCGTCCTGATTGGGAAATCATAACGAGCTTTCTTCACCACTATCTGACTTATGTTTTTCTAGGGTTATTTTTATTACATATTCTAGGAGTCATTCTGCATCAGGTGCGTGGTTTGGAGATACTGCGAAGAATAACTTAGTGGTGAATAGATTTCTAACTGGGTAGCTTAGGTTACAAAATGCAACTTAACTTACCGCAGTTATTATAATGACCTTGAAATGGTCTCACTTACATACCATTGCCCAACTCAGTTCACCCTGGGTAACCCTTTGCTGTGAACGATGGCAAAATGAGCAAGGAAATGTGTAGTCACTTAATAAACCAGAGATTATCAATGTTATCTCGACTATTTCCAGAACATTTTTCATTTCCCATCTTAATAAATTAAGGAGAAGCCATGAACTGGATTAATACTTTGATAAATAGCACTCTATTTCGAGTCACGTTTTTAGCCTGTAGTTTTTTAGCAATGCTGCTGTTGGGGGTAACTAAAATTTACAATCAGGATAAGGTAATACAATTTGAACGTATTGATGCACAAATTTACTATAAATGGGGTCACGCATGGCTTCATGGGTTGAATGTTTACGATCCAGAATTTCATTTATCGAATAAGCATTTAGAATATAGGACAAATAAATCAACAGCCTATCCACCACATGCCTCCTTACTTTTTATGTTTCTCGCTTCATTTCCAATCAATGTAGCCATGACTATAATGACAATCCTGAATATTTTTTGTGTGGGAGTTATTGCGTTTTTCAGTCTACTTTTACTCAAACAAGCTAAGGTAGAACTAGATGCAGCCCGGTGGTTTATTCCGGCCCTTGTCATGGCTAACCCGTTTGTAAGTAGCACGATTTTTGTGGGACAAGCATCGTTGATAATCGGTGCAGCCTTAATCAGTGGCTGGTATTTTGCCTACCGTGGTCGTTGGGTACTGGGTGGGATTCTAATTGCCATTGCTAGTATTAAACCACAGTTAACTATATTAGTGGTATTTTGGTTATTCCTCGATAAGCAGTGGCGGCTCTTAACCGTAGCCGGGATTACCGTTTTAGTTGGTAGCATTGTACCCATGGTAGTCGTTGGCCCAATTGACGCATTCTTACAGTGGCTTCTTAGTGCAATAAGATATATAGAACGGCCAGGTATTGATCATTTAGGTTCTACGGGAGTCGTCGGTTTCCAAAATGTATTTTATCTGCTGGGCGTAAAGGGAATACCGAGTTTTTTGCCGATAGGAATCGTTTTGACTGCGGTACTTTGGTGGTACCGTGCAAAATTTGCTTCGATTAACGATATATTTGGAGTACTAGTAGGCATAACTTGTCTATTTAGTCTTGCTGTAGAGCTACACCATTCTGTGATGATAATCCCTTTAATAGCGATATTTTGGATTCATCTGCATCAATCTGAATGGACCAAGATTAGTATAGCAATAATACTGATGTCAAGTCTGTATATTCCAAGAGTATTACTTAAACATCTCTTTGATCCCTCAGCCTTATTTATGGTGACCTATCCGGTACTTATTGTGTCTATCTTTGTCATTTGGCTAGTATGGTTAAATGTAACCAGCAAAGTAGCAAATGATTCAATTAATGCTGTGAAACTAACATAGATCGATGACCATTTTGCTAATGGAAAGGCTTATGCCCATACTTTACAACCCTAATTGACATGAGTGCTTTTGAATATGCGGCATTAGATAAAGCCGGTCGTACTCGTAAAGGCGTTTTGGAGGGTGACACTGCTAGGCAAATTCGTCAGCAACTGCGAGAACAAGGACTCATTCCGCTCGCCATAGAAGAAATCGTTCGTCCAGCCAAACAACGTCAATCCCGCCGCATCGCTATCAGTGCGACGGAGTTAGCTTTATTGACTCGGCAACTGGCTACCTTAGTCCGATCCGGTTTAACTGTAGAAGGAGCGTTACGAGCCGTTGCCGAACAAAGCGAGATAGCACGGATAAAAAGTTTGTTGCTCGCGGTGCGTTCGCGGGTTTTAGAAGGACATAATTTAGCCAATGGTTTAAGAGAATTTCCCAAAGTATTTTCTGAATTATATTGTGCGACTATCGACGCGGGTGAACAAGCGGGCTATTTAGAAGTGGTATTAGAACGTTTGGCTGAATATACCGAAAATCGATACTCTCTCCAACAGAAAACTTTATTAGCTTTACTTTATCCAGGATTACTCAGCACCGTCGCTATCTTGGTTGTACTGGGTCTGTTAACTTATGTGGTGCCACAAGTCGTACAGGTATTTAATCATGTTCAGCAACAGTTACCTTTGCTAACTCGTAGCTTAATTGCTTTGAGTGACTGGTTACGTGATTGGGGAAGCGCAGCATTGCTCCTGCTTATCGGGATAGTGGCTTTACTCAGATATTCATTGCGGTTTGAGCAACCCTTAATTTTATTCCATAGTCTGTTATTGCAACTGCCCATTATCTCGCGGTTAGAACGCGGTGCGAATGTGGCACGCTTTACGCGCACCTTAAACATTCTCAGCAAAAGTGGCGTACCGATGTTAGAATCGTTGCGGATTACGGAACACGTGATTTCCAATCGATTGTTACGCAAAGCGGTAAAAAGCACGACTGATAAAGTTCGAGAAGGGACTAGTCTTCAAGAAGCATTAAAACAAACGGGCTTATTTCCACCCATGATTATTTATCTCATTGCTAGCGGTGAAACCAGTGGTCGTCTTGATGAAATGTTGGAACGTGCCGCTATTTGGCAAGAGCGCGAATTAGAAACGTTACTCAGTACCTTATTAAGTCTATTTGAACCTTTACTGATTTTGGTCATGGGCGGTATGGTATTAATTATCGTTTTAGCGATACTGCTGCCTATTTTTGAACTCAATAAATTAATTGCTTAATCCCATGAAAAGTATTGCAACTCAACAAGGTGATGATGGACAAACTCAATTAGTTGGTGGTAGCCGAATTTCTAAAAGCCATCTGCGGGTTGAAGCTTATGGCACTGTCGATGAATTGAATACCGTGATGGGATTTGCCCGTTCTCTTTGTTCGGAAGTAGAAATCAATCAGATCGTTAAAAATATTCAACGCGAATTATTTATCATGGGCTCATCATTGGCAACACCCCCAGAAAGTGCTCGGCAACCCCCTCAAATCACCACTACGATGGTTGAAACTCTCACCCAACAGGTTCATCACCTTGAACAGACCGAAAAAATATCATTTGCTTGGGCATTGCCTGGGGAAAATTCGATAGTCGCTGCTTTTGATATGGCACGTACCGTGTGTCGGCGTGCTGAGCGGCAGGTCGTTCGGTTACGGGAAACGGGTGAAGTGATTGACCCCAATATTCTGCCTTATCTCAATCGCTTATCCGATTTACTTTGGTTATTGGGACGGTGGCTTGAAGTCAAACTGGGAGTAGATGGACGTCTGCATCCTGGTTAAGGTGCGTCGTTTAACGCACCCAATACCAATAGTTATTCCAAACCAACCGAAACCGGTGGTGAAGGTAACACCGGATTTTCTTCCAAACGCAACACGCCATTGACACTAAAATTAGTAGTATTATTATTATTGCCATAGCTCTCGGAAGTCGTACCCACATTACCGATTAACTCTTCCTTACCCGTAAGCACATTTTTTTCTAAGGCGAGTCGATATTCGGTGTGGCTACCCCATTTGGTTAGCAAATTTTTCTGTTCAATGGCACGAGTGCGTTTCAGTTGAATCGATTGACGGGAGATGACATTATTAGGCAAGCTTTTGCCTTCTTCTAGATTAATCCAACCTAAAGCACAGTTACCTTTATTATCAAGCACACAATATTGAGTAACTAAATAACCCGTGACTTTCGCACGTAAAAAAGCAGTTTCATCAGCCAATTTATGAATTATCTCGCCGCCGACAAAATCATCCTGAATAATCTCCAATTGTAATTCGGTTAAATAAACATTCTCTTTACCACTGATATAAGTTCCAGTCCAATGAGTATCACGCATTCGTTGTCCAAATAGCTCTTGTTCCGACGTTTGTAAGCCACCACTATTCGTTATCACCTCAAAATGTGCTAGCGGGGTGGGAACAAAGTTCAACTGTATCCAATTCACTAACGACAGATCACTGCTATAGGAAATGACACTTCCCAAACGGAGTTGCGTTTTACAAGGTGCACTGTTTTCAATCAGTTGACCGGCGTCCGTTAAACAAGGTACATTAGAAATAACGTAAGCCTTAGACAAATCAACTTGTTGTACTTGAGAAAAATCAGTGGCTTTCTCTTCAGCCATTATTGTGTTTGAAGTTACCACGAACAGTCCAACTGTTGTTATCACTGACCATAGATATTTCATTATCTTATCCTCGTTTATTTTCCATTTTTGGCAAAGAATAAATTAATTATTGCATAAGAATGACTGACAAACAATGAAGTTAGTCAGGTTTAGTTCACTGCCGTTCAGTTAAGCGATCACCGGTTAACAACCACTTCGCATTAGCTGGATTAGACAAGAGATAATGCGTTTCGATCCAAGCGTTATAATCTTCCAGAGATAAAATGACGACACTTTGATTATTATTTTCCCCTTTCACTAGGTAAGGTTCATGATCTTGACAAGTTTGTTCACAAATCGTGGCCAGATTTTGTTTAGCCTCGTCAAATGAAACCATTTGCATAATATTATCCTCAAGCCATTTGCATAATATTATCCTCAAGTAAGTTGATCAATGTTATTTATAAAGTTGAAACGAAGAAGAGATTCAAAGGTATTGCCCACCAACCGTTTGATTATTACCTAACCCCGTTCGTAGTAGCACGCTTATACATCCTACGCGGACTACGCTCGCTAACTTTTTTATAATATTTTAGATAAATTAATTTTAAAAGAACTTTAATGTCAAGAAGAAGTTAAGAGGGGTTTAAAAAATTATTATAATATGACTTTTTTGCCATATTATAAGTTAGTAGTTGTCATTTATAATCATCACTTGTCATTTAATAATGATAAAACATAATTTAATTATGATCAGTTAATAATTAATAATTATTAGTTGTCATTTTTAAGTAACTGCAAATAAATTTTTTTGACTTTTTAACCATATTCATATATATCTGTTCTCTGGAAAATGACAATATCTCCACGAAGAGTAAAGGAACAATGTTATATGCTCATGTCAGTAGTCCCAAAGAGAGTGAACGAATAGTAAAAGCTCTCAAGCAGAGCCAAAATGTTCGTTGGTATCAACGCTTACATATAATTCAATTGTCCTCAAAAGGCAAATCAGTTACCGAATTGAGCGACCTATTTGGGCGATGTGCCGCTACCATTCGAGATTATATTAAACGTTACAACCACAATGGTATAGAGGGACTTCAACGCCAGTCGAGTTCTGGGGCACCACCTCAAATTCCCTTGACCCGTACTCAATGGGAAGAGTTATTGGGTCAAAGTCCCTCTCAATTGGTGCGGTTAGAAACGGCCGTTCGGAACTGGAACCAAGAACTCCTAGTAACCTACTTACATCGCTACCATGGTATCATGGTAACTCGGCAGGCCGTCGCGGCCCATCTGAAGCGTCATGGGATACGCTGGAATCGTGGCCGACTCAAAGTCACCTCTCCCGACCCGTTGTACACGGTCAAAAGAGACCGCCTTGACACCTTAAAAAAAAGCCCGCGAAGGTTACCTTGAATAGCCATGATTCCTCAAACCCCGACCTTGAAGCACCGCCGAAACGGGCTAAATTGGTGTTTCTTTGATAGTACCGATCTCCACTGGTGCCCAGAGGTCGGGTTCAGCTACGTTTCAAAGGGTCATCAACCCAAGGTCGAGAGTCCAGGTAACGCCAATCCTTGGTATGCTCTGTTTGGCAGTTTGGTCTATCCTGAGGGTAGTGGATGGTATACTCTCCATGAACGTAAACGCCATCAAGAAGTTAGAGCTCATCTAGAACGGTTGCTTGACAGCGACCCTAACGTATTTTGGTTGGTGGTTATGGACAATGCTTCCGCTCATACTACCCCGAAGTTAGATAAATTTTGGGAGCAAAACCGTGACCGCCTGTCGGTGGTATCACTACCCACCTATAGTCCCCATCTCAATCTCATTGAGCGACTCTGGCGAGTGATGCGAGGACAACTGACTAAAAACCAGTTCTATCCAAGCCTTACCGAACTGGCACAAGCCGTGGTGGAGTGGTTTGAGACCTTTCCCATCTCACGATTCTGTTCCCTCATGGGAGTTGATGAGACACCCCTCATATTTATTTAAATAATTTATTTGCATTTACTTAAATTAAAAATTATAATTTTTAAATTATTAGTTGTTATTATTAAATAATAAGTTGTAGTTCTTAGATTATAAATTATAATTTTGATATTATCATTTGTCATTATTAAATAATAATATATGGTTAACCTATTAAAATTCAGTGAGTAGAAATGTTCCCCACCAACCAACTATGGAAAATTCGCAAATAACGAATGTCGGCAAAGGATTGCCAACCTACGCTCGCTATTTTGCCAATTGCTTTTCTATTAAAGTCTCCGGAGAAAACTCAAAACCGATTTGACCTACAATCTGACCTTTTTCATCAATCGGTAAAAACTTTGGTAAATCCGGATCAAAGTTGAGATTTCCAATTCTACAAATCGTTTTTGAAAGGCTGGTCCATTTTTCTGCTTCAGTTTCTGGCATTATTTTGGGGTCAGTTTCACGCATCATGGGAATCATTTCAGTATCTATGACTGCTATACTGGGTTTCCAAATATTTTTAGATAAAGCTGTTAACTGAGAATCATTTTGCCCAGTTTGTAATAACGTTGAACTCATTCCCGAAACAGTTCCGGCCATTTGTACCATCCCACCTCCTAAAAACTGACCAGCCAAACCAGCCGCTGCGCCCATTATCGCTTCCATTTTGGTTAACTGATAGCCTTGTGCACCCAAACTAGCGGCTTTGGCCAAAGGATCTAGCCCGACTAACCCCGCCATGCCACCGAATGTTCCCAATACCGCCCCCGGATTTTTCCAATCCATTTGAGCTAATTGCTGTCCTTGTTGTAATAAACCAATAAATCCTTGCGGGCTGGTTAAGCTTTGACCTAAATTGTTCAAAAATTCCTTCTCTTGTGGTGTTTCTGGGGTAACTGGCGGATCGGCCGAGGGTGTCTCACCATCAGGACTGACTGAAGCAGAACTGGACGGTCCCAAGTAAACAATTTTGCCAAGCGTGTTATACGCTCCTTCCGGTCCGGCACAGTTCATATACATGTAACCGTCATGATAAAGCACATATTCGCCATTAACTCGCACCGTGGTACTATGCGTTCCTTCAACTGGGCGACAATGGTTGACATTCACACCTGATTTTACACCACCGGCTGACCCAGCTTCGTCACCAATGACTTGAATGCCTCGACTTTTCATCATCAAGGCCGGTTTACAAGTAAATCTGACATTAGGACTGACATTCATCGAATTGTCTAAAAAAGCAACAATTTGATAAGGCACCGGCACCGGAACGGGTGGCGTTAAACAAACATCGGGGGCGATGCAGACCACCATAAACTTTCCATCTTTGCGAGCACCTTCATTAATAGCCATGATAGATGATTTCCTCCTATAGATTTTGGGATTTTGGCAAAGGATTGCTAACCGACGTATTATTCTAAATTCATGGTTTGGATTGTTAAAGGTTCTCGCTCCCCCCACTGTTCATCATAGAAACCCCGTTGTTGCCAACTCACCAATGAAGAATAAGGATAATCAGTTGGTCGCATAACTAAACCAGGTTTAACCGGATTGTAATGAATATAATCCAAATGCCGATTCAAATCTTCTTGGTCTCGAATCAAGTGTTCATAAAATCGTGCTTGCCATAATCGGTTGGTTGGCAATCCTTTGCCGACATTAGCTCGTTTCAACGACCAAGTCACATCCCGTTTAAATGCGGCAACGATAGCCGAAAAATTACTTTCCCCGGTAGGTTCAAATAACCAATGTATATGATCCGGCAAAATGACATGAGCAATATGGCGAAAAGGATGTTGTGTCTTTACTCGTTGCCAACAAATGCGTAACCAAGCAATATTCTCATTGGTCGTCAGCCACGGTTGACGTGCATGAGTGACCAAAGTGACAAAGACCGGTCGATGAGGTAAATAATAACGGCGATAATTTGGCATCTTTTCATTTATTCACATCATAGCATGTAGGGCGGGAATCCTTTCCCGCCATTCACGGTGAAATGTTTCCAACCCCTTTCCGACTCTTGCTTCACAAACCTCATGGAATGAGCAATGTTATGTCGGCAACGGATTACCAACCTACGCTTGCTCGTGCTCCTATTGTGTGATTTCACGGTGTAATAATTCTCTATTCCCTTGAAACAAAGCGATTCTAACTGCCCAAGTATGATTTTCCCAAAAAGCAAAGTATTCAAAATTTTTCTTTCCTGAAAGAGATTCTTTATGCCAAGCAGTTGGATCTTTAACGTAAAAATGATAAGGCTTGAAAAACGAAAGCGTTGAACCAATTACTTGAAAAGTATTTTTTCCATAAACAAAAGCTTCTAACTCAAATTGCTTCTCCTTAATAGGTACCACTTCAGTAGAAACTAATTGATCATTTTCGTATTCTAAAAGATGCCATCTTGAGGGGGTTTGACCTAGTATGTATACTTTTGATTGTAAAGGATTTGCAAAAATGTCTTTCGCTTTGAAATCTATGGGTAAGGTTAGATAAATGTTGGTATTTTCCCAAGGATTAACTTTCTTTACTTCATTATTGTCAATAAAATAAAAGAAATTTGCTAGCCCGATACGATATATTTTTCCTGTTTTATAAGGCATGTCAGTGGAGGTAATTAGATTCCATGTTTTACCTCGGTCTGAGGTTGCAAAGAGTTTTGCTAGGGTCCATACATAACCTTTATAGTCATCAAAAAAGTAGAAACCTTCTATGGAATGAGGTACTGGAAGTTGACAAAATGCTTCCCAGTGATGTCCCTCATCTATACTTTTGTATAACATAAAATCTGGGCGACCTTCCCCTTCCTGATAGGTACTTTTAACACCAAGTAACCATCTCGTTGTATCCATGTATTGAAATTGTTCTATGAAACTACCTGGGGATTCATAAATGATTTTCCATGTTTTTCCGCCATCTCCAGTCACTTGAATACGATTGGTACCCTTCTTGTATTCTTGCCACATTTCCGGTTCACCGGTTTTATCAATCAAAAGTTCCGACATCCACCCTTTAGAAGGCGAAATAAATTCAAGACTCAAAATTTCATTGTCAAATGTACCCAGTATTTCCCATTTATATGAAATATTGCCCATATATTTTACGATTCCTATCAAGACACCCAAACCGATGATTATTATCAATAATATTTTGTAACCACTTATAGCCATCTTCACTTTTTTTGATCAAAGAAATTCTTTAACCAGTTTTGGAGATTCTTTACTTGTTCTTCTGTCCAGTTTTTGAAATTTTTTGCTTGTTCTTCCATATATTCAAATGCGTCTTTTATTTTCTTATCAGCAATCACAGATACTACTTTATTTGCTTGTTCCCAAGTTTCTGCTTTTAACCATTCCTTTAATTCAGGCGTAGTTGAAATGTAGAACCAGTCTTTAGGGTTTTTTAAGTTTGCTAAACCCGCATCTAAATAAGCTTTTGGATGGGTATTAAAAGCAAATTTTCTAAATTTTTCAGAATTTAACTCTAATTCTGGTTTATTCTGGAGACCTTTTTCCATCATAATTTGTAAATTGCAACGAGCTTTTTTTAACCATTGTTGTCCTTCGGGAGATAATTTTGGATAAGTTTCCAAAGTGAATTTTTCACAATACTTTAGCCCATAATCTAGATAGTAATCTGGTGGAGAAGACTTAGATTTACAACAACTGTGACGGAGAACATAATCATCATGACGTTTTTGATAATAAGAGCATCCATCCTTACAAAGTTCTCCAGCATTAAATGGTGTAGGTTTATTACTACAACAAAGTCTTTCTTTTAGGCTTGTCACGGTTATTCCTGTTTTTTGTGGTGTTGTTGACTTTGAAGAAATGGGTACTTGACCACCTGTTCCATCCTGTTTACCCCCCATCTTTCCCCCCCCCTCATCCGCACCTCCAACACCCGAATCGCCTCCCCCACCGGAAAAATTCCCCGCCAAGTTAAATACACTTTCATCTCCGGCACCTCCACATGAATCGTATCTAACCGCACCGGCATCGGCGCTATCTCTCCATCTTCCCAGCGCACCAACAATCCCAACGTGAACCCGGGCAACTTAAATTGCAAACGTTCCGTCGCACTGAGATTCCTCAACTCAATCGTCTCATTGCCTTCCACCAATCCAGGATAAATCAAATCGGGATGCGCACTGTTATAAAAATCAAATTGAAAATCTTCCGGTAAATCCGGCCATCGTGTTTTTTCCCACACCGCATTAAACGTCCCAGCATAAGCCACGCGCGGCTGCCAAGCCGGTGCCAGCGGTCCCAATCCTTCGGGTTTATAAATTTTTCCCCATTCCGTAATCGGATCATCCGGGGACATAATTTGGGGTGCGGGAAGCGGTGTTGAGGTCGTCATCTCAGCCGTTTTTGACGGAACATAACCTAAACCGACTGGATTTTCTTGATAAACCGCTTGTTGGTAAATTCCACCATACGCTTGCTCGTAACGAATGGGCACTTGTAAACAAGGTTGGGGTTCAGTCAATCGCCACCCACGTTCTTGATACCAATAGCGCGGTCCCATCACTAACAAATGTTTTTGAATTTTGCCCACTTTAACCGCGACGTTCCATTGAGGTAAAGGTTTACCCTCGGGTGCATGAGCGATGGCGTTGATATGAATATCGGTTTTGGGTTTATAAGGCGCTAAATTGCCTTCTTTCCATAAACTGGATTTCCCCGGTTCACCATGGTAAACATCCGCCATGATTAAAGGTTCTTGTTCTTGTACCAGAAACAGAGGCTGGTAGTTGCGAATCTCAAAGGTGCCGCGTAACACCACCACGCCAAAATCACGCCGTTGCTCATCGCGGCTTTCAAATTGTAGCGGCGGAAAAGGAGTAAAGTTGCGAAATAACATAATTTTAATTTAAGTCAATGACTTTGCCGTTGATTTTGACATCCCCAGAAGCCGTAAATAAAAACTCGGTCCCCTCAATCGTCACTTTACCGCTTTTCTCGACGGTGATTTTACCTTTACCACAGATCAACTCAAACTTATCCCCTACAATTACCTTCTTCACCACTCCTACTTCTTCAAACTGACTCAGTGCCACAGTCGTATTCATCACCGCTCCGACCGTTACTTGATAAGCCGCTCCGGTGGTCAACGCTTTGGCAATCCCAATGGTTTCCGCTTTATTCATCCCCACCGTTTCGGCTTTATTTTTCTGTATGGTCACGGTTTGATTCGCTTTGACCAAAGTCGTCATATTATTTTCCACCACTTCATTCTGATCTTTCTGGGCATGGGTATAAATCTCCTCTTGACCGGCTTTATCCTCAAACCGAATCTCATTAAAGCCACCACCACCTTTACTCGAATTACTTTTCAGCGTACTTTTCGTCTGCTCCGCCGGCAACGGATACGGCACCGTTTGCCACGCATTGTAAACCGCACCAGTGACCAGCGGCGTGTCGGGATTACCATTTAAAAAATTGACGATCACTTCTTGACCGATGCGTGGAATAGCGATATGTCCCCAGCCTTTGCCCGCCCAACCTTGATTGACTCGAATCCAACACGAGCTATTTTCATCATATTTGCCTTCTTGATCCCAGTGAAATTGGACTTTGATGCGACCATATTTGTCGGTGTAAATCTCGTCGCCAGCGGGACCAGTCACTATCGCGGTTTGAGTGCTAACAATTTGGGGTCGAGGCGTGGTTCGCGGGGTGCGAAAGCGGAGATCGGCTGGGAAGGCAATAAAACTGTTTTGGTAATACGTGAGAGAAAGTGAATGGGAAATCCAGCGTAACACGTAGTTGATATTGAAATCTTCACGCGGATGTTCGGTGAGAGTGAATTGGTAGCCGCTAACAAAGCTAAAACAATGCCCTTGACCTTCGAGTAGTTTGTATTCAGTGACTTGGGATTCAATGCGACGAGTGACTTTGGCTTGACCCTGATCGAGTTTGCTGAAACCAGCATCATATTCGTAGACTCTCAGGTCGGTGCTTTTTTGTTCGGGGAGTGCCTCTATGGCGACTTTTAAATCGGTTTGGAGCTTTTCAAAGTTAAAGTCGTCGATAGCATATTCCCCCGTCGTCAGTTGTTGTTGCCATTGGCATTGGGTGATCACGTCTTCGGGATGGGTTTCGTTGCGGTTGCGCCAAAACCGAGCGGTATCGATTTCAGGACAAGGCCGGTAACTAACCATGTCGTCAATGATCACCAAGCGATCTTCGTGATGTTCAAAGAAGTAGAATAGTCCGACATCTTCCATCAAGCGAGAGACAAAGTTGAAAGCGGTTTCTTGGTATTGCACGCAGTAAATTCGTGGTTCGTAGGGGTAAATCAACCCGAAACGATAGTCGTTAAAGCCCAGGTCAGTGAAGACTTTTTTGATGATGTCGGGAACGGAAAGGTTTTGAAAAATGTGGCAATTTTGGGTGAGAGTCAGTTGCCAGAGCCAGGGGCGGATATCGGCGTAGTAGGTGGTGAATCGGCTATCGGTGTCGGCTTGGGCAAAGCGGGTAACGATGCCGTGGAGATAGCGGGTGTGTTCGGGGGCGAATTGGATTCGGACGGTGAGGGGTTGGCCTAAAATATCATTGAAGTCGAGGCGGCGGCTTTCGGAAAGTAATTCGAGTTGGAAGTAGAATAAGCCTGAAAGTTGTTCTTCGCCTTGGAGATTTTTGAACAACAGTTGGTTTTCGCCGAGGGGGCTGTGAACGGTGATCAGTAAGTTGTCTTGGGTAAATACGGGGGCATTCATGAGTACCTCTCCTCTGGTGGGAGACTCACGATGGGGTCACTCGGTTAACTTGATTTTAATGGGCTTAACCGATTAAGCAAAAATGGTAACATCGGTCAAATTAATTGTCACGCTCTTTTTAGGACAAAAAGGGTGTCATTGTTTCGAGGGTGAATTTAGTTCACATGCGCACCCTACCTAGATCTCCCGTTGGTAAATATTACCAAGCAAATTTATAATTAAATAGTTTTAGGAGTTACGCAGTTGAAATAGATAATTTAATTATTTCAATAAGTTAATATTTTGCAGTGCAAAATAGCTGTTGAATAAAATCAATTAGTTATGAATCCAACTGCGTAACTCCTAAGTTTATTTTAATTCAAAACCCAATTGCCGCCACGCTTCATAAATAATGACTGCCACCGCATTAGCGAGATTAAGGCTGCGATTACCAGGTTGCATCGGAATAGTAATCACTTGGTCAGTGGGCAATTTCTCTAACACACTGGGTGGCAATCCACGCGTTTCTGGGCCAAATAAAAAACTATCTCCGTATTGATAACCGGGCTTGGTATAACAAGTTTTGCCTTTGGTAGAACAGGCGAACAAACGCTTAGGTTGAATGGTTTGCAAACAAGCCGCCAAAGAATCATGTTCTTGAACACGTACCCATTCGTGATAATCAAGACCGGCTCGTTTTAACTGCTTATCATTTAATTCAAATCCCAAGGGATGAATCAGATGAAGTGATATTCCCACGTTAGCACATAAGCGAATAATATTACCGGTATTGGGTGGAATTTCCGGTTGATAAAGTACACAATAAAACATAATCAAGTGAGTCGATTGATAACGATCAAATCGCTTTGAAAAAATAAGCTCGATTTAACTTTACAATAGGAATTGTTTTGCCGGAAGTGACGTTGTATTATCTTACCTTATTTTTTATCTAATGCGTGTTCTATTTCTCTATTTAGGATACCTTCATGCCGGATATATTATCTCCCGACTGTGTGGGATTAGTGACGCCCCAGACCCACCATTTTTCAACACCCTTGGCGTTAGATTGTGGGCGGACTTTAGCAGAATATGATATTGTCTATGAAACCTATGGCAAATTGAATGAAAATCATTCTAATGCCATATTGATTTGTCATGCGTTGAGTGGCGACCACCATGCTGCTGGGTATTATAGCATGCAGGATAAAAAACCGGGTTGGTGGGATACTTGTATTGGTCCGGGTAAACCCATTGACACTAACCGTTTTTTTGTGGTTTCTTTGAATAACTTAGGTGGGTGTAAGGGTTCAACCGGACCCAACAGTATTAATCCAGAAACCAATAAACCATATGGTCCTGATTTTCCAATCATTACTGCACGTGATTGGGTCAAGAGTCAAGCACGCTTAGGGGATGTACTCGGTATTTCCCAATGGGCAGCCGTGCTTGGCGGTAGTTTAGGCGGTATGCAAGCGCTACAATGGGCGATAGATTATCCCAAACATTTACGTCATTGTATTGCGATTGCCGCTGCTCCCAAATTAACTGCCCAAAACATTGCTTTTAATGAAGTGGCTCGACAAGCGATTATGAATGACCCGGATTTTCACGCCGGGCATTATTATCAGTATAATGTTATTCCCCGCCAGGGTTTAATGTTAGCACGAATGTTAGGACATATTACCTATTTATCTGACGTTGCCATGCGCCAAAAATTTGGTCGCGAATTACGTGAAGGTAAAATTCACTTCGGGTTTGATGTCGAATTTCAAGTAGAAAGTTACTTGCGTTATCAAGGTCGTTCATTCGTTGATCGTTTTGATGCCAATACTTATTTGTTAATGACCAAAGCGCTAGATTATTTTGACCCGGCTCATGAGTGTGGTGATAATCTTGCTGCGGCTTTAACTAAAGTCCTGGCCAAATTTTTGATTGTTTCTTTCACCAGTGATTGGCGCTTTTCCCCAGCGCGTTCGCGTGAAATTGTCAAAGCTTTATTGGATAACAAAAAGGAGGTTAGTTATGCCGAGATTAAAGCTCATGAAGGTCACGATGCCTTTTTAATGCCTATTCCACATTATATACGTGTGTTTCAAGCTTATATGCAGCAAATCAACATACCGGGTGAAAAATAATGGTATTACGTAATGATTTAGCCTTGATTGGTGAATGGATTGCTAAAGGCTCACATGTTCTCGATTTAGGTTGTGGTGATGGGACTTTATTGGCACATCTACGTGAGATGCACCAAGTCACGGGATATGGTTTAGAAATCGATGATAATAATATTGAATTGAGTATCAAAGCCGGGGTAAATGTTATCCATACGGATTTGAACCAAGGGTTATCCGATTTTATGGATAATAGCTTTGATTACGTGGTGATGACTCAAGCTATCCAAACCATTCGCCGTCCGGACAAATTACTGATGGAAATGTTACGACTTGGGCGAGAAGGGATTGTGACTTTTCCGAATTTTGGACACTGGCGCGCGCGCTTTTCGTTGTTTTTTAGTGGAGTCATGCCGATGTCACGCGCTTTGCCTAATGAATGGTATAACACCGAAAATATTCATCTATGTACTTTACGTGATTTTGAAAAGCTATGTGACTTGTTGGATATTCAGGTGCTCCAAAGAACGGTCGTTGACACCAAACATCGCACCAGTACCGCTATGCGGTTAAGGCCCAATTTATTTGGGGAGATTGCACTGTATCGATTTCGGCGTAAACCCACTAAAATTTACCTGAGCAAATGATCTTAATTCGGAGTGCAAGGCTGGAATGACAAGAGTTGCCAAGCACTCCAAGGTTGATTTTTAGAAATCACGTCCGACGGCTTGGGCAAGTAATCGTAATTCTTCCATTAATTGATTTAATTCTGGTGGTGTTAATGCCTGATCAGCATCGCACCAAGCATCACAGGGATTGGGATGCATTTCTATCAGCAAACCATCAGCGCCAGCGGCGATAGCGGCTTTCGATAATGCTGGTACTAAACTCGCTTTACCACCAGCATGACTAGGGTCAACAATAACGGGTAAATGAGTTTCTTTTTTTAGAATTGGAATCGCGGTGACATCTAACATATTGCGATAAGCTTTTTCAAAACTGCGCACACCACGTTCACACAAAATAATATTGTGATTACCCCCAGCAGCAATATACTCCGCTGACATTAACCATTCCGAAATAGTGGCGCATAATCCCCGTTTCAGTACCACCGGCGTGTGAATTCTGCCGACTTCTTTAAGTAAATCAAAATTTTGCATATTACGGGCACCAATTTGGATGACATCGACTTGCTGTTCTAAGAAAATGTCCAGGTAGCGCACATCCATTAATTCGGTCACAATTGGCAAACGATATTTAGCCGCAGCTTGACGAAATATTTCTAACCCTTCAATTCCTTTACCTTGAAAAGTGTAGGGACTGGTGCGTGGTTTAAAAGCACCACCCCGCATTAACCGACAGCCCGCTGCCGCTACCCCTTGTGCTGCCAAATCCATTTGCGCTTGAGTTTCGACCGAACAGGGTCCACCAATCACTTGTATGGTTTTACCTCCTATCGGAATCCCGCCGACATTGATAACGGTATCCGCTTGATGCCATTCACGAGCGACAATTTTATAAGGCTTAACAATTCGGATAACGTCTTCAACGCCTGGAAGTAATTGTAAAGTTTCTTTATGAATTTGCCGTTCATCACCAATGGCACCAATAATGGTTCGTTCAACGCCACGAGAGATATTCGCTCCTAAGCCCAGTGATTTGAGTCTTTTTTCAACTCCTTGAATTTCCTCTTCGGTCACTTGAGGATGCATGATGATAATCATGGATACAACGTCCTTTATTAAAATAACAGCGGAGAAATATAATGCAGAAATGGGATTAGTCAAGCCTATTCACGGTGTTCTTTTTTTAGTCAAGGTGTTTGCTAGTGGTAGAAAGGTAGGGTAACAGGCATTGCCATTAAGTTAAAACTGGTTACTTCCCCCTTATTGAATTACATTCAAAAAAACTTGTTAATGAGCAGAAACTAAAAAAGAGCAACGGTTTCTCAATTTGATCACCGTTGCTCTTAGGTTTAGTTAGTAATTATTGGGTTGTTTTAAATTACTAGGGGCAGACTTCATTATTGGCGTTGGTATTCACTCCCAGTAGTTTGACTGTCTCTAAAGTATCGGCGTTCACCAAACTATAGCAACAACCACTTTCAAATTGAAGTGAGGTAGTAATGGTATCATTACCAGTTAAATCAAAAGTATCAGCAACACTAATGTCATCGTCGCATCTTTGGACAATAGCAGCCAGCCCACCATTCTCTGCCAAGATATTCATAACCAAGGTGCTTGTCTCCGGATTATAAGAGACCACTTGACCTTCCTTAACCGGTAAGCAATCGGTATCGGCTCTGTAAGTAAATAAGGCAGGTAGATCTACCTGTCCTAAAGCGGGGGCTTCAAACTTAATTTTCAGAGTACCATACATATCATGTGTGGTATTAGGATTAGCCATATATCTGGTTTTTAGATTATCAGGATAAGGTGCATGTAGATCATTGGGGTGACTATCAACTAATACTGGCCGACTATAAGTTGCTGTGAAACGGGCGTTTCCAGTAACTGCCCAGCCTCTTTGAGAACCTCCATCGAACTCATCACTATGAGTTGGCTCATAAATTATATCAAAGGCATACTTTTCCGGTCCCGGACCTGTCCTTGATAGCGGATCAAGCGTTATATCGGTTATAGGCATTTCTGTAACCAGACACCACCTGTTATTCCAGGTGTCGCCTTTTTCAAATAATAACCACCCCCCTCCATTTTCAGGTGTACCACCTCCTACAGCTACACCTGAGTTTGGCGACAGACTAAAATTTCGGAAAGTAGCCGAACTGGCTCCACCATTCACACTTACCGGGAAATCAGCCATTGTACCGCCCGTTGGCCTGAAACCACAGAACTTACCCATATGTACTGGGTCGTTATCATCTACCCAAATATTAGCCGGTGGGGGATTTTGATTTGCAGCAGCGGTTACATCAACCACAGCATCTTCTGGGGGTACTTCCTCTGCAGTGAGATCAACGGCATTGGCAGCCGGAATACAACCATTTGCTTGGAGGACAGCCAAGATCTGAGCATTTGTCATCCCAGAATTGATATTAGCAAGGGCATAACTACCTGATGCACCATACAACAACGCACCTATCGCCAGCAATAAACTAGTTTTCTTCATCACTTTATCCTTTTACTATGAAAAGCTTAATGGTCAATCAAGTCATAGTTAAGAAAAAAGAAGAAGTAAGAATATCTTTGCTTTTTAGCAAATCCCTACCTTTTCTTTTAATAACACTCAACCATTTGGTCTTGGTTAAGTGGCTTTTTGCATACTAATATAAATATACACAAATTTTAGTATATATAAATATTAAATATTATTTAGCCATAAATAGACAAAAGGTACCAAATAACTTTTAAACGGTAATTAATTTTTAATGGCTAGTTAATGCCTCACTTTATGCACTCTGGAATGAGTGGCTCCTAATTTCTAATGGTCAATATAATAATTCACCTCACCCTTTTGCCGCTTTGACATTAGCTATAAAATGTGACTTATTTTCTATTCCATGCCTGGAGATTTTTTATGAACAAACCCTGTTGGCTGAAAGTCATTATCTTGCTAGGATGGCTCCTATCGCCAGTCAGTTTTGCTTTGCAACTTATTGATGGAGAAAATTTTTTATATGATATAGGTCAAAATGGTGTCTTGTTAAAAGGGAGTTTAGATGCTTATGCCGGTATGTATCAATTACGGGTCAATGGGACTAATTATGTCGGTCAGGTGACGGGATTATCTGCTGATGGACGCGAGGTTTATTATGGAACTTTTACGGAACCGGGGAGTGGTTTAGAAATCGAGCGTCGGGTTTATGTGTCTAAAACTCAAAATTTTGCGCGGTTTACGGAGATTTTACGCAATCCCAGTGATAGTCCATTAAACACGACCGTCGAAATTTTTGGTAAATTAGGTTCCGGAAATCATACGGTCGCTGTGGCGGATCAGGGTCATTTTTTAATGACTGATGACGTTATTAACGATATTTCTGGAAGTAAACCGGTTTTATTGCATTATCACTCCCAAGTAAATAACCCGGTAGCGGCAACTCATACGTTGATAGGCAATCAACTCAGTTGGGTTTATCCGGTCACTGTGCCGGCACAAGCGCAAGTGCGGCTAATTTATTTTGTGGCACAAACTCAGGATGTAGCGGCAGCCCAGCGGGTTGCTACTTTTATTTATGGCAATCCGACCGCGCTCTATGAGGATATTGATGCCGCTGCGCGTGAGCAATTACTGAATTTCAAACCACCAAAGCCCATTCCTCGCGATGAGGGTGAAAGTATTCCCATGCCTTTTTTGAATTTGGATGAGTTACGCGCGGGGACACTGACCGAAACGGATCCCTGGTCTCGTCAACGTTCAGCGATTGCAGCCGATACTTATGCCTTAAATTTAGAGGACGGTGACACAGTAACGATCCGTATGGCGGCTAATTTCAATGCTTATTTATATTTATTTCAAGATAAAGCCGGAGAAGAATTACTAGCGGCAAATGATGACAGTGCGGTTAATACCACCAATGCGGAAATCGTCTTTACTGCCGACCACAAAGCCACTTATTATCTGGAAGCAACGGCGCATAATCAACGAGAATATGGTGATTATAGCTTAGCCATTCTGAAAGGTGCGATTAATCAACCCCCACAGGCTTATGCCTTGGAATTTGAACAGTCGCAATTAACGGCTCCCGCAACAGTGACGTTTACTGATTTTAGTCACGATCCCGATGGTGATATTGAAGAACGGTGTTGGCAATTTGGCGATGGTTCACCTTTATTTTGTGATACCGAAACTAGCGTAACCCATACCTATGATCAAGCTGGGCGGTACAGCGTGGGTTTAACCATCCGTGATAATGAAGGTGCTTACGCTTACCACAATGAACCGGTCGCGATTAGTTGGACACCACCTGGTCCCGGGGTCGTCTTACCCGTAGGCAATACGATTAGTGGTGAATTAGCTTCGTCTGATCCCCATTCGCGAACGCGTTCTAGTGCCTTTGCGGATCAGTATCGCATCACTTCAGTGACGGCTGGGCAAGAATTAATCATCACGATGTCTTCAGATCAATTTGAGGGTTCTCTATATCTGTATGATGAATTCTATCAACGGTTACATCGAAATGATAATCGGAGTGGTAATCAACAAGTCCAACTTCGTTATACCCCAACTGACGATGGTGATTTATTGCTGGAAGCCACTGCTTTTAAAGATAATACGTTAGGGAAATACGATCTCACTTTAGAATTAGCCTCACCAACTACCCTGCCGCAACTGCTGATTGAATCTTCACCGGCGTTGGATAATCCATTGCAAAATCTGTTTATTGCTCGATTACCCGAAAGTTTTCAAGCTACCTTGTTTCGTTGGCAATTTGGTGACGATAGTCCAGTCGTCAGCACCGATCAAGCTATCGTTTCTCACACCTATTCTAGCGAAGGTAATATGACCGTTACGGTCACTGCCGTTAATGCCAACAATCAATCCGTACAAGGCATTAAGACCTTCATGATTAATAGGCAGTCGGTTGCTCCTCAAGCTTGGTTTCGAGTAACGCCGTTATTTGGAGAAAAACCACTCCGAGTCTTTTTTAATAACGAATCTACTTTTAATCAGTTGCTTGCTAAAGAGCCACTACGTTATTTGTGGGACTTTGGTGATGGCGAAGTGGCTACCGATACCAATCCAGCGCACACTTTTCAACAAGGTGGTACTTATCATGTAATTTTACAAGCTTTTTCTGACCAACAACAAGCCGCTTATAGCGTACCTATTACGGTCATTGATCGCCACAGCATTGATATTCCGATTACCGGTATCGTTCGGGAACGTCCACAAGTCTTATTGGCTGGTTTTGATCCGATGTTAGTGGATGTACTGGATACCGAAGTGAAAATATTTGCGATTGTTAGACCCGGTAGCACCCCATTACAAACAGTACGTTTTATACAAAATGGCAGTGATTTTCAACTGATCATGCAGCAAATCGCGACTTATGCCAATGGTGATCAACATTATGAAACGGTATTCACTTTTCAACCGGGATCTTTTCCGGTACTCACTTTGGGTAATTTATTGGGTGATCAAGTTGGACAATATCGAATTCAAGCCATTGATCAAGCAGGACAATTTCATACCTTTCCTAATTTAGAATTCGGTAATAATCCGCCATTAGCGACCGTACCACAATCGCTTAACATTGAACCGTTACATCAAGTGGGTGTTCGGCGACGGCAGCCACAGGTATTAGCGGCTGGTTTTGATCCCAGTTTACTGTATCTGAATGATACCTTGCCTAATTTGAGTACGGCCAGTGATACTCAAGTTGCGGTTAAAGCGATTGTTCGAGAAGGACTTTTTCCGCTACAAAGTGTGACTTTTCAAACGAACCAAGGTGATTGGCAGTTACCGATGCACCTACAAGAAATATTACCCAACGGCGACAAATTGTATGTTGTCAATTATACTTATCCTAATGATCAATTTGAAAAAGGTACTTTAAGTAATTTGTTTGGCGAGCAGCCTAACCAATTTACCGTCCTCGTCGTTGATCAAGCCCTACAAACTCATCGTTTCCCACAAGTGAAGATAGGTAACTTTTCACACTAATCAGCGGGGGTAAATTATGCTAAAAATGATGATCAGTTTGATAATGATATGGTTTTCCCTTCCAAGCTGGGGTGAAGAAAGTAGTTATTTGGAAGGAATTAGTATCTTAGGTGAAAAAAGAATTGCTTACATTTCCCTCCCCGGCGGCAAAATTTCGGTGACTGAAGGGGAGGAAATTACTATCAATGAAGGCAAAGCCAAAGGAACCTGGCAAGTCGTTC
The DNA here is from genome assembly GCA_000828835.1 of Thioploca ingrica. GTDB lineage: Bacteria > Pseudomonadota > Gammaproteobacteria > Beggiatoales > Beggiatoaceae > Thioploca > Thioploca ingrica. The sequence goes on along the minus strand of AP014633.1, from coordinate 3,958,658 downwards.
TAATCAAACAAGATTCCGTGTTATTTAGAACGCAAGCCGGCTCTTCAGCAGAATTGCGGCTGGATCACCGCTTGCCTTTATCAACGCCGAATGAGTCACCCACAGCTAATCCAGAAAAACCGCTAGTTGCTCAAGAAGTGACTAGTACCGATAAAGTAACACCGTCAATCACGTCTCCAGAGGTTGTCGGCAAAGATAAGAACTCAAATACTCCAGCGTCTTCAACCCCTGAGCCGGCTGCAGCCGCCGTTGCTAACACTCCGCCACCTATTGAGCCAGAAGAAATTCCCGCGGGTCATCAGTTGGTGAAAACACCGTTTGGTAATTTTATGATTGAAAGTAAAAAAGAGTAAGTTTTATTAGTCCTTAGTGGGGCGATTGTCGGGATCCGGTAAGGTAATATTAAGTTCTAAAATTTCGTAATCGCCTTCTTTTTCTAAATTGACTTTAATATGCTCATCAGCGATGACCACATATTTTCTCACCACTGCTAGCAATTCCTTTTGCAATAAAGGGAGATAATCGAGCGTTGAACTTTGACCACTGCGTTGCTTACGTTCGTGTGCCACAATAATTTGTAACCGTTCTTTAGCAACCGAGGCCGTTTTTTGGGGATATGCGGCACGAAAGTAATTAAAAAAACCCATGGTTAACTTCCAAATAAGCGGGAGAAAAAGCCCTTTTTGTCCTCAATAAAGCGCTGGGGGCGCTCCTCACCGAGGAACCGGGCGACCACATCAAGATAAGCTTGTCCCGCATCACTATTTTTATCCAAAGTGACTGGAACACCGGCATTAGAAGCTTGTAATACCGATTTAGATTCGGGTATAACGCCTAATAGTGGAATCGCCAAAATTTCTTGTACATCCTGAGCACTGAGCATATCACCATGGTTGACTCGCTTGCTTGAATAACGAGTCAATAATAAATGTTCTTTAACGGGCGGTAAATTTTGCACCGCCCGGCGAGTTTTACTGGATAACATCCCAATAATCCGGTCGGAATCTCGCACCGAAGAAACCTCCGGGTTGGTGACGATTAAAGCTTCATCCGCAAAATACATCGCCATAATCGCACCATGTTCAATCCCGGCTGGTGAATCACAAATGATATATTCAAAGCGTTTTTTTAGAACTTCCATTACTTTAGCAACGCCTTTCATCGTTAACGCTTCCTTATCTCGAGTTTGGGAAGCCGGGAGAATGAATAAGCTCTCCACCCGTTTATCTTTGATTAAGGCTTGATTTAAGTTCCCCTCACCATTAATCACGTTGATAAAATCATAAACCACTCGACGTTCACATCCCATCACCAGATCGAGGTTACGTAACCCCACATCAAAATCAATGACCACTGTTTGATGACCGCGTAAAGCTAAGCCAGTGGCAAAAGCAGCACTGGTGGTCGTTTTACCGACTCCACCTTTACCTGAGGTAACAACAATAATCTTAGCCAATCTATTTTCCTGCCCTTAAACTGTTAAACGGATTATAACTTTAGAATGATAAATTCAAAAAATATTTTTTAACCCATAGTTATATATATTACTAACATACTTTTCACAGTGGCTCAATTTTTAAGGTATCATTTTCTAAATATACTTGTGCGGGTTTACCGCGAAGATGATTTTCTAATTCTTCATTAATTTGATATTGTCCGGCCACTGATACCAATTCAGCATCTAATTGTTGACAAAAGATTCTTGCTTCACAATCTCCATTAACACCAGCTAAGGCACGCCCTCGTAATGCCCCGTAGACATGAATATGCCGCTGAGCTAATATTTCGGCTCCATGGCTCACGGTGGCTAGCACAATTAAATCACCTCGGAGTGCTAAGACTTGTTGCCCAGAACGAATGGGATGGGTCACAATTTTAGTGAGGCAAGGTGGCGAAGGATCCACCGGTTCTGGTTCGGGATAACGATGTGGGCGTTCTACTCGGCTATTATCAACCATAATACCTAAATTTAAGCTCAGTGCCAGTTGATGTTGTGGTGGATTACCCCCTCGGATAGCTACTGGAATAAATCCATAAGTACGCAATAATCGGACTATCTCAGTCAGATCAATGGTTTGGTTATCATCCGGTAACGCTTGTAGATCAATAACGATCGGTGCCTGTTGAAACAATCCTGGTGCTTGTGCTACTTTTTCTGCCAACTGTTCGGCAATTTTTTCGCTGTCATTTTCAAACAAGCGTAAAATCATTAAAGTTAACAGGCTTCCTTTTAATTCAAGAGCCGGGATAGACCCATCGTGGAACATGCTAGGCATGGCTGCGGATACCTTTAATGGTTAGAACAATCGGTTGTTATCAACAACCGGATATGATCATAACTTTCATTGTGTTTTTTTCAACCGTTAAATAATGAGGTTGTGGCAGGGAATAATTGAGTAGTGCTAAATGGATAGTAATATGAGTTATGTTGCAACCAAGGATTACCAACCTGGGTTACCAATGACTACCGTTTTAACAATATCACCACCAGAGATGACAACCTCTTGTTATTCATTTTAGCACTATCAATAATTTTTTTAGCCGGTTTCTAATTAATGACGGGCAATACCTTTTTACTTTAAAAATAATTTCATAGGACTAAACTCACCATGGAACTCAACATTATTTTTCAACGCATGACGGCTATGCAAAACCGAGTTGAAGCACTCAGGGGGTATCTTTGACTATACCATTAAACAGGAACGTTTAATAGAAGTTACCCGTGAATTGGAAGATCCGGAACTCTGGAATAATCCAGAGAAAGCGCAAACCCTTGGGCGTGAGCGGGTGGCTTTGACCAAAGTGGTACAAACAATAGAGCAACTGGATAGCCAGTTAGCAGAAGAACGAGAATTATTAGAACTGGCTCAGCAAGAAGAAGATCTAAATACAGTCACTTCGGTATGTCAAGATTTAGACCGCCTAGAACAACGCTTATCACAACTCGAATTTGCTCGAATGTTTTCCGGAGAAATGGATGCACATAATGCGTTTTTAGATATCCAATCTGGTTCTGGTGGCACTGAAGCTCAAGACTGGGCGGAAATGTTGTTACGAATGTATTTACGTTGGGCTGATCGCCGAGGTTTTACCACAGAAGTCATTGAAATTTCTCCAGGTGATGTGGCCGGAATTAAGAGTGCCACCATCCAAGTAATCGGTGATTATGCTTATGGTTGGTTACGAACTGAAACCGGAGTCCACCGTTTAGTACGCAAATCACCTTTTGATTCGGGAAATCGCCGTCATACTTCATTCGCAGCGGTATTTATCGCTCCAGAAATCGATGACGAAATTGATATTGAAATTAATCCCGCCGATTTACGTATTGATGTTTACCGCGCCAGTGGTGCGGGTGGACAGCATGTCAATCGCACTGAATCCGCAGTACGGATCACGCACTTGCCCACTAACATCGTGGTGCAATGTCAAAACGATCGTTCCCAGCATAAAAATAAAGCCACTGCTATGAAGCAATTAAAGGCAAAGTTGTATGAAATTGAAATCCAACGTCGTCGTGCTGATCAACAAACCATTGAAGCCAACAAAGCCGACATTGGTTGGGGTAGCCAAATTCGATCTTATGTATTAGATAAATCGCTGATCAAAGATTTACGAACTGGGATTGAAATTGGCAATACCCAAGCGGTATTAGATGGTGATTTAGATACCTTTATTGAAGCAAGTTTGAAAAGTGGTTTATAACCCCAATTGATTTTTCGTCGGGTGGGTAGAGCGAAGCGAAACCCACCTTAATAATCACTGCCATTCAGTTAAAACTCTTTACTTCCCCCTTTGAAAAAGGGGGATTGAGGGGAATTTTTTCGCTATCAACTCCTTAAATCCCCCCTACCCCCCAATGCCATTAAGTTAAGGAAAATTTCCCCCCGCCTTATTAAGGAGGGGCTGGGGGTGGTTGAAAAAGTTTATCTTATTCAAATGATTAACCACCCCCCCAACCCCCTCCTTAGTAAGGCGGGGGAGAACCATGCTTAACTTAATGGCATTGCCCCTACCCCCCCTTTTTCAAAGGGGGGAATTCTTAACCTAATGGCAATGATCCTACCCGGCTAAATAACTTAATATACGGTAATTAACTTTTAAAAAGCTCGTTAAAAACGAACCAAAAATAAATATTGGTTGGTAACCCTTATTCTAATTCGATGTAGCAAGTAGACTATAAATCTCTCTCACTATATCCTTTATCACTTTATCGCGTTGTGCCTCCTCAAACTCAGCTAATGGTTTGCCATCTTTAGGACGAACTTGTATCGCCTTCAACCAATCGATAATATCCCAGAAACAGTCTTTAATGATAATCGGAAAGACGATCAGTTCACCGTTTTCACGCCGTTGCAAAAAATAAGGAACTTCTTGTTGAATAATAAATTTGGAGGCTAAAAAATCATCTGAAATCAAAAAAATAGCCATACGCGCTTGCGCTGCCGCTTGTTCAATTTGTTGTGCCCAATTAGCGCCGGCTTGAATATGCCGATCATCCCAGCGCACAATTAATCCTTGATTTTCTAGTACTTTAAGGTATTTTACTAAGAGATCTTTCCAGACTTCGTCCTGGTGGCTATAGCTAATAAAAATGTTATTTTGGGGTTGTAGCTTTAGTGAAGGCGCGTTTTTTTCTACTTTATCTGCGGTTAATTTTTGTTGCTCGTCTGGTGCTGTTGATAAGGTAGCCAGGGTTAGCCAAGTTAATTCTGGACGTTGTTTTTTTCCAATATCAATCAAGGTGGAAATTTGCAAGCGCCGTTCTAAGTAAGACAGCAAATCCATGATCAAAGTTTCCTTGCTGCTACTGTCTATCCGATCACTGTCAATTCCCAAGCGAGTATACAAGCCTTTAAGTTCTGTTATATTGAAATGCTCCATGAGTAGATCAATCAGTTGATTTCTTTCAGTCAGATTTAACGGCATGATTTGTTAATTCCTCCGTTGCAAAATTCAATAACCTGAATTACGGTATCTTACACAGTTTTAGAAGTTTCTCTGGTTCTCTCGTTCCCACGCTCCAGCGTGGGAATGCGTATGGCACCGCTCCAGCGGTGCGTTACAGTTAGCAGACGCTAGAGCGTCAAGGCAGGCATTCCCACGCAGAGCATGGGAACGAGAAAAATACCCCGTAGATGGTATTGACGCTCCAGCGTGGGCGTATTCCTTCGCGGGAACGAGAAAAAATTATGGTTTCTCACACGATTTTAACCACTCACAGCGATATTTTAATTGGTAAATAGTCCATTGCATACGATCCTGAGTGGCGGGATCTTTAACAAGATCTTTAATCTTACTTAAATCGGCTAAATCGGCTTTATTGCCTTTATATTCAAACGTAATCAACATGTTATCAATAGCACGGTAAGCGGCGTGGCGAAAATGGGGTTTGTCCGGATTGTCAGCGCGTTGTTGGATAAGAGTTTTCAGCAATTCAACGTCTTTGATTTCACCTAAAGCGACCCAAGCACCGTTTCTAACGCGCGCGAGGTTGTGTTCGAGGAGTTCTATGCCGGATTTGCGTGGATCACGGCGGGCGATGGCATAGCCTAGTTCAAATTCAGCTTGGGGATAAAGCCATTTACCCTTATCATCGCTAATGTTTGAGGATTGGCAAGGATCGGTGGTGGTTGACTTTACGCTTGCTTCTGTTTGATCGCGTTGGTGGCGCCATTGTTGTTTTGCTTGATCGAGTTTCGCTAGGCGCTCTGTTAAGAATTCTAAGCTTAAGCTGCCCGGGATATTACCCAAAGCGGCATAAACATCTAAAGCAAATAAGTTTTCTGTGTATTCTGCGGTGGGTTCAATTAATCCTATCACGCTAGCTGCCGTGGTTTCCAGTCCCAATTTTCCTAGGATTTTTAAAGCAATGAAACGATTTGCCAATTCTTCTTGTGGATCGCTGAGGATGGCTTCTATTTGCGCCAAGCCAGGAAACGTATCGGGTTTCGACCACAAGGGAACAATGGTTCGTAATAGTTGCAATGTTTTATGTCGCGTTTCGTTGGCAACAAGTAAAGGTGGCAGTTGGGAGATAGCGGCAAAAGCCAGTTTCGGGGGAAGGGTTTCAAATAATTCAAGTGCTTGGTTTTGAGTTGCTATATCTTCTTGTTGCAGGCGAGTGATAAAGGTTGGCCAGTGGTTAGCTTGTAATGATTTCGACGTAATCATTACCTTAGCGTCGGCAGATTTTAACAATTCTATCAGGGCATTGATAGCTTCCTCGTTGCCCCAGTCGAGCAGAACAAAAGCGATACTTTGCCGAACATCTGAATCTTTCTCTTGGTGTCAATTCATAATTGACCTAACGCCTGCACGGCGCTGTTGCGAATAGCTGAATCTGAAGTTTTAAGTAATTTGACTAAGTCGCTAACTGTTTCTTTATCTCCTAATTGAGCCAGTGCGAAAGTTGCAACCAGATAAAGTGATGGTTCTTGACGCAAAGAAACCCAAATATCAGGTGGCGCTTGAATATTGGACAAAGTGGATTGGATAGCGGCTTGTAATTGCGGGTTACCCCGTTGAGCAAAACTTTTAACTGAACGAAAATGAGTCAGGCGGGTTAGGGTAGCGGTTAATAAATTGCTATCATTTTTCAAAATATTGGCCAAACAATTGGTTTTATCGACTTCACCATTGTCCCAATAAGCTTGGAACCGATTTGCTAAGCGAAACTTTTCTACCAACTCTTTATTTAACTGTCCCAGTGTTTCAATCGATTGGTAGTTGGTATAACTTATCGGCTTCGATATCCGCTCGAGTGTAGTCGGTTTTATATAAATAAGCTTGTTGCCCAAAAATATCCATCGTCCCGACTTTGCCTTGATACAACTCAATCGTATCGGAAATCCCACTTTTTAAACTCAAGCGCACATGATAAGACGTGTAATTAATCCAACCATCATAGCCCAACAGCACCGCCCCACCAGCACTAACCACTAAACTAGCCCCTAACGCTAAGCGGATAAGACGTTGACGATTTTTATATTTTTCATTCCAATCATATTTTAGAAAAAATATCATGATACAACTCATACCATAAAACCCTTTGCTCTCCTTGCTCCGTGGTACTCTGACGGATTTGCCGCCGCCGGATTCGGGCTTGCTCCAACTTATCTAAAGTTTTGATTAAGGTGGCTTCATCTACCCGCAGTAATTTGGCTAAATCCCCGCCCGGATAAGCCATCTTAGTGCCATGTTTATTGACCAAATAATTAAAAGCGGCGGAAGCTAATTTTCTCTCAGCAGTGGAAAACTAGGTTATCTGCTCACGAAAATAATTTTTTAATAACACCCTGGCTCTAACCCTTACTTTCATAAGCCGCTCCGGTGAGCAGGTGCTGGGGATTATTTTTCTCCATTTCCCACAACGGCATACAAACCAGCTTCATACGTAAAACCCAGGCGTGCCACCGACGCCACCATGGCTTGTTTAGCATTTTCAATGGTTAATTTCTCTAACTGATAAAAATTTTCAAATAATAAAGTCGACAATTCGAGCTTAAACGCATTTAATTCCAAAGCAAAATCTTCCCGCATGGCAATCACAAACACCGTAGCCGTCATCTCATCGAAAATTTCTTCGCCAGACTCAAACCATTCCGCGCCATTGCTACTCGCTACGACAAATGCGCTCTTCATTTCCTCAATGCCATTTATCTCGCTTCTTCCATCAGCTGGCTTAATTGATGACATGCCCTAGATTTAAGAAGTAAAGACCGATAAGAATAAGGAAACAACCACACACACGTCCGTGGTTGTTAGATAGATTAGATAACCGGGATTTTTTCTTTAATTCAAAACATGAGCAGAACTTATTTAAGTATTGCACGAAGAAATTATTATGGCTTTACCAACATTCATCCGGCGATTTTTCACCAACAGAAGTGATAGTCAATGGAGTACAACTACTATCATGAAGTTCTCCCCATTCTTTTTCGGTTGGTACGGCGGTGAGTGTAAATTGACTACCATCACTGGGACCGGAAAGAGTGATCTGGTAATAACCTCCTTCACTCAATATCCTATCATTTTCTAGTTTAAGTTCATTAAGACCTTTTCGGTTCGGATCTGTAAGACCTGTTAGGTTCGGATTTGTAAAAGTAGTAGCATAATGGCTTTGATGATCAATGTAATAGGTTTCTTGCAATTGAGCTAATTGAGCTAATGCCGATTTAGCATCTGCTCGACGGCTTCTGATGACCTGATTCTGGTACATGGGATAAGCTACTGCCACTAAAATGGCAATAATCATCACTACCACCATGAGTTCGAGCAATGAAAATCCGGCTGAGGACTTTTTTAGGTTTACTATCATTGGGGATTTACCTTATATCCAATCATGCTGTTTAAATTGACTTGTTGTAATTGCAATAGTTTGGACCATTGTTATAATTAACATCGGTGCGTTATGGCTATCGCCTAACGCACCCTACAGAAAACCGTTTAAATTGACTGGTCGTAATCGGGAAAAAATGCGCTCTCCCAATTACGATACAGTAATCTATTCCTGTTGCATCCAGAAGATTCGATTGGGTTGTAACTGTTCCTGCCGCAAAGGATTTTTATTTCGCATCATCAAAAAAATACCAGTTTTCCGAACTAAGGTACTTAGAGTAGGCGCTCCTGTTGGACCAGGAATAGCAAGCGGATTTTGCTCTGTTCCACCTTTGCCTTCACCTTTGCCTTCCTCTGACTGATTTGCAAGTTTATCTGTTGCACCTCCAGAGAGAAGATTAAAGGCGTACAACCAACTTTGTCCTTCATCAAAAGCTGTGCAAAGATCGCTTGTTGTTTGTGGAGGTACATAGGTAGCGAAGTATACCGTTTCCTTTATGACTATCGGTGTGGTTAAGCCTTTTTCACCGTTCCAGGCTCTTTCATTCTTGCCACCAGATAAATCCAAGTTAAAATACCACCCACCTTGTTGGTTAACATTTTCATCCACGAAGAAAGTTTTCTTATCACTTTCATCCCCAACATTGTTAATGATTTCAACCATGTTGTCTTGAGTCCACGTTTTTAGCTGATCTTTATCCCGCTGATCTTTATCCCAGGGTAAATCATTAAACACATAGAATTGATCATGTACATCCGTTCCTAATGGATCGGGACGGGTACCCGTAACCGCTGCCAACAGTTCAAATTTACCAATTTTGACCCACATAGGTGCATAAAAGAAGCGGCGATGATTTTCTTGATCTGCTGGATCAGATATATTGGCTCGAAGTCCACCTTTACTATCATTTTTATTAATCAAGTCAATTCGCCACACTTGTCCGCCGGTATCACCAACATAAATCCGATCCTTCCAACCATCTCCATTCGCATCTACCAGAAACAGATCTGAAGGAATAGGGTACTTCATTTTATCAAGATTTAAATCCGCGCCTTCATTGCTAACCCACCACAACCGTTTACCAGTTTTGGCATCCACCATAAAGATAGCATTGCCCATTTCGACATTACCGGGATCAAAACCTTTATCTTGACTCGGATCATAACCGCCACCAAATAACAAGACCACACAAGGAGATTCTTTGCTTTCACAAAAAGATGGATCCACTTCTACTGGCAGTGGTGCTGACCAAGTTTGCCCTAATTTCTCAAACTCGTCTTTTCCACCCGTAATGGTCCACATCAATATAGGCTTGCTTGGATCGGTGACATCAAGAGCATACAGATTTCTACCACCACGGCGCATGCCCACATAAATTTTTAAAAAGTCCTTGCTGCCAATATCTATGTTTTTATTATTATCATCATCCTTGTACCAGAAGGTCGGCGTACTATCCAAACCATAAAGCCGCTCACCGGGTTGATTTTCCATCATCTCTGGTTGTCGAGATAATAATTCTCTGGGTAAAAAGGCCCAATCTTCTTTACCCGTTCCCGCATCTAACATATGTAATAATCCATCGTTAGTTGCTGCGAATAATTTAGTTATGGGATGATCTTTAGTTCCCCCATAGGTAACTGCTTTGGGACTGGCATGAAGGGGATCAGCAAACATCCACCGATCTTTCGTCTTTTCCCCTTCACCACCGGTATTCTCTCCTCCACTATCAGTACTTTCACTACTCGTACTTTCTCCTTGAGTATTAACCTCCTCACCGACAATCCATTTAATGACTTTTTCAGCCTTTTCTGAATCATCCTTATTTTCTATAGCCAAAGCGCTCTTTAGCGCGGCATCAAAATCTTTATCAAAACCTTCGTCATCAGCAAGCCGAATTTGATACTGAGTCAAATCAACCGCATGATCACTTCCTGGTTCTGTGTCTTCTAGATAAGTATAAATTTTCCGATTTCGGCTTCCCAATATAAGTAATTGTTCACCCGCGCCACCTTTAGTAATTTCTGGCCCATCCACTTCGGTACTCCAAAAACTTTGTGCATTGTCATCAAATGAATTTCCGGAGAGTGCCGGACCATTTTGAGCCATTAACTTATCATCTTCTCCAATTAAGAATTTTTTGACATTACCCCTCCATAGTTGATTATGACTGGGTTCAAACAAAGCATAGTAAACTTCATTATCATGCAATAAATTATTGAACTGACTGACTGAAATACCAGGTGCTGCAAACGAAGTACTTTTAGTCATAGCTTGCTCGATGATGGCTTCGAAAGCTTTAACCAAGTCCACCGCATTAACTGCTTCATAAAAATAGCCACCACTCGTCTTCGCCATTTGTTTAAGAAACTTCATTGCCAATTTATTCTCGTCAGTGTCCTTTTTATTTTCTATTGGGCCCTTTTTAATGTTCGCCTTGTCGTCATCCGCAATTTTGGGGTTACCTTTCGTCGTATAATGATATTCACCGTCTGCCATTTTAATAACTTTAAGCTTTTCACCGGTTTTTTCGATATAATAACTATCCTCCCAGCCGGTGCCTAACTGAAAGCCAATCGTATGGACAGTGAGCTTATTTCCAGTTCCTCCTTTGGGAATTTCTTCCTGAGTGAGCACATCATGAGTTGAAACATATTCAGCCAGATCAACACCACATTCTTCATCAGGAGAAATCTTTACTCGCGGGTTACTAGCTCCTTCCGGATCTTCAAAATCAATCTCACACTTATCCTTTTTTATTAAACTCTTTATCTTTGCCGCTGCCGTATCCTTAGTCGCAAGACCATCCGTGAGTAACACAATGTGGTTATTTTGACAAGGCGATTCAATCGGTGATTTATAGATGGCATCGCCTTGAATCTCTTCATCAGCACACTGTTCGTTCAGGGGAGCAACATTAACATTACAACCTTCTGGTGTCTTAAGATCACCCTTCTCATAAGTACCTGGATGACTGACGAGATATTCAAACGAACCATGGCGACTTTTACCAAAGTCAACTTCTTTACCCATAAAATATTGCGTAGATTCATATAAAGCATCGACAATCGCCGTTAAGCTACCCTTTGGAACCTCCATTTTCTTGGCAATTCGTTGTAAGCGGCGACGTACCGTTAAGAAGTCACCTTGACCACCTTCGCCAAGGCGTCCCTTAACTCGAATTTTTAAAATGGGTGCTAGGGCTGGATTAGCTTTAAAAGAGGTTACGTCTCGACGTCCGCTTCCATCTATGAACAGAGCCAGATCATTATAAGTTTTCCAACCAGCTTGATTGACAATTTCTTGAACAATTTTAGCAATATCAATACTGGTATAATTTTCATTTTGTACCCATGGATCGAGCACCCAATCTATTTTACTGCTCGTTTTCTTCCGTCCACTTAAATTACTCTCAGCAGATGAAAATGTTTCCGCATTAGTTGATAATTCACCTTTAATACTTAGGGTCGTTGGTGTAGTTTTAAAGGTTGCGCGCGAATTAAGAATTAAATGAGCTTCTACAATTTCAGCTTTCTGACTGATCGGAATACTTTGGAAACGGAATCCGACTAATCGTGATTCCGGACTCGTTTGTGTACCACCTTGGGCTAATTCCAGGACATTACTATTGAGGATGACTAAGCCTCTTTCTGATGTATCTAGTTTTTCCTCGGCATCATCGGTATCTGCTGAAACTTGTCCGGAATAAGTTTGATCAACACAACCGGTTCCCTTAATTTTTTTAGCATCAAATTCTACTTTTAAAACCGGTGCTTTGTCAGAGTTATCATCAAAAGATCTCGCTATCCGAAGTGGACTTTCTTCATTGTTAGCAGAAATGATAAAAGCCATCCCATTACGACCACCACACCAGCCTTGGCGGTTAACAACGGCTTGCACCAGTTGTTTTAAGTTTAATTCTTTTGGAGTAGTATAAGTTAGACCATCCGTCCAACCGGCTTCCATATTCCAGGTGACTTTTTCTGTAGTCGTTTTACGACTGGAGATGTTATTTTTTTCTTCCGTAAAAGGTTGAGCGTCATCAGTATCTTCTGCTTGGATAAGCAATTTAGCTGGTTCTGAAGTACTGCTGCCGCTGGTAAAGGTCAGTTGAGCATTGGTTACTTCAGCACCTTGAGGAATTTCCAAACTAGTAAAACGTACCCCAACGATTTGCTTAAGGTTTTTAGGATCAGTTTCTGCACCTTGCTCAGTGCCGGCTGTAAACGTGACTTCTAGTCGAGGAAGGGTTTTCTCATCAGGTACAATGGTAGCACCCGCTAAGAAATTGCCATTTTGAAGTTGATCCAATTTAGCAACGACTCTTCTAAAACCATTCACGTTGCCATTTTTTTCAAATAAAAATACGGCACTGTTGTTATTTTTCCAATCGGACCGATCAATAATTTTTTGTAAGATTTTACTCAAGTCCGGTGTTTTCAACACTTTACCGGCCGCTACCGGTTCTACCGTATTCCATTCGATTGGATCCGTTTTTGTTTGGAAACGAGGAGAAACTGGTTTCTGGCTAGTAGTTACAGTTGCTCCAAAGGCTAGCGCATTGCCAATATCTTCGGCATATATCTTTAAATTTAATGGGTTATTGTTACCTCCTTCATTTGAAGAAATTTCACTTTGTCGAGTAAAAGTGATAGCGGCCTTACTAATTTTAGCACCTGGGGGAACAGCAACTCCGGTAAATCTGACGCCCACTAATGTTGGCCCAAGTGTTTGTTTTTCATTACCTAATCTAATTTCTCTATCGGCTAAAAAGCTACCACCCGATTCTTTGGCCTGCCCACTCGCGACATTGGTGATGCTAGTTTCTTGGAAACTCCAATATACCCGTAATATAGGGGGAGTACTAAAAGCATACACACCGATATTATTAGTAGGAGAATTAGGATTTCTTTTCAAAAGTAAAGCGAGACCATTGTTATCCTTCCAACCTTCTCTTATGACAATGCCTTGGATAAGGCTACTGATATTAGGGGTGGTAATAACTTGTCCTTTTACAAGATCTGCTGGTGGCTTCCAAGCAGCGACTATCGGATTTCCTGCTGAATCTTTCCGTAAAGGGAAATTTTTCTTATCTACTGGATAAGTTTCACCGCTCAGATAACCATTGGTACTCCCACTATTTTGAAAACTGCTAGTTCCAAATGGGTATGCGGAAGCATCGCCAGTAATGCCGGTGCTAGATTTGACACCATCATTATCAGCAATCGCAATCGTCAGTTCTAAATCCTTACCCTTGTAATCATTATCACTGGCAAACTTAATATCGGCATACGCTATCGTAGCGCCTTTAGGAATCGCTAAACCTTCAAAGCGTAACCCCACTAAGATATCTAATTGGTTACTTGGATCAGTTCCCAAAATGAGGTTATCTTTGTTAGTAACCAATTCATTGGTACCCGACTTTTCCATAGCCGTGTTGTTTTGGGCACTAATTTTGACTTCTGATTTAATCCCAGAGGAAGGTTCTGCAACCACCGCTTGGGTCATTTGCAGTTGGGGATTAGTCAATTTTGTTTCGCCAGTACCGAGATTCTGTTCAGCATCATCTGAACTATTCGCCACCGGTACAGAAACATCGATAATACTATCATCCACTTCGCCACTAATAACAGAGGCTGGGTCATCGACAAAACTCGTTGGAAACATAATGGGTGCATTGACCGGTAATCCTGCTTTATTCGATGTCGTTGGTGGTGTTACCGCAAATCGTGCTATTCCAACATTGACGTTATGAACTTTATCTAGCATGAGATCGAGCGCTTGTTTCAACATTTCCATACGAGTTTGTACAGGTTGAACCGGATTTCCATCTTTATCTCTGATAGGTTCATTCATACTACCAGAATTATCTAACATAAACAGAATGTTAGGACGTGTTTCTTGAGTAATAGCCTCAGCTGAGTGCAAATAAATATCGGTATCTTCAGCCACTCCTAGTGTAGGAAACCCAACTAGTAAGCTGAAAAACAAAGAAGTAAATAACACATAAATACGCTTCATATATTGTTCTCCAATGGGTACTCTATTCTTTTTAATCATGGATTAGGATTATTTCCGTCTGTAGGATTACTTCCGTCTGTAGGACTATTTCCGTCTGTAGGAAGCTTCTGAAGATCTTCTAACTTCTTATTGAGACTATTAGAACAATCAGATGGTGCTGGAGAAGTTTGACAAGCTTCATTAATTAGATCATTAAGACATTTTTGGGTTTGATCACTACTAGTAGTAGCTGGATCTTCTGCAATAGCCCGAACACACGCTTCCGCCGACTCCTCATTACTCTCAGGATTAGACCCGCAGGCACTTTTTGTCCCACTTGAAAGAGAACAGGTCTTTTCATCTTGCTTATTACACTTTTCCTTGTTCGTCATTTTCAACATCATGTTATCCGAAGCCGCTGGTAACCACATACCGGCTACCAAAGTCACTTGAATGGCATTGGGATCTCCAGGATCACTAATACCGGTACTGGTCGTTAGACGAACTAATTTATTTAGGCTACCGCCGCCGCTATTAGCCGGCATACAGGTTGTATCTAAGTTATCGACCTGAGACTTAACATCAGCACTTAGAACACCAAAACACTCGATATTACCTGCCACTGCATTGTCCCGACACTGATTAAATGTTGTTGCTATACCCGCTTCCGCTCTCTGAAAAGCAACGTTATATTTCCTGACATTATCAGCCATTCTTGTTTCCAGCTTAGTAGACTCAATGCCGCTAATTCCTAACATAGTCAACACCACCAAGAGGACTAAAGCCACTACCAACACGGCACCTTCTTGGTGAACAAAATTTATGGGTAAATTAACACGATTTTCATTCATTATTTTTTCGATACCAATCAACTCAATATGATTTACCGGTATCGCCTCCGAAACGAGTTAAATAGTCGAATTTCTGACTGTAATTGTCGTCGTAAATAGACGATGACGAAAACCTTCTTCATTGCTCAAATGTTCGTATGGATTGTAGGTTACCTCGGGATCAAGATGAAAAATTTTATTCGTCGTGCTGGGTATCCCCCGTTTTTTCGGCGTGCGCATTAATAAGCTAATCCGTACCGCGACAACGTTCTCACCCTGATTCGTCGTTGGGTTAGGGTTAAATTGGATTTGACCAGTGCTTGTTTCAATACCATAACGCACTTGCATACTTTGCACACCATCTACAAAAGGTGTCGTAAATTGTTTCTGATCATCACACACTCCGTTAGGATTATTATCTTGGCATTTATAGAGTCCGACTAAACCGGAACTATCCGCCTGCACCCGATAAATGATTTCCTGAAAACCATTAAAAACTTCTACTCTACTCTTGAAATTAGCTAACTTTTGATCTAAAGCTAAAACATTATTGTTGATACCTTCTACCGTATAGGGTGTTGGTTTAATAGTACAATCGACTATCTGGATTGTTGAACCGACTGAAAGGGAAGGAGGTAAAATAAATCCCTGCCTTAGGTTGATAGTTGTAGAACCCAGAAATGTTGTTTGCGCTGGTGCCAACGGCAATATTTCACCTAATGACACTATAACTAATTGATCACTAGGAGGACTACCCGATGTAATATTTTGACTAAAAGCAAAAGGATTAGTTTTCTGATTAGGATCTTGTGAACAACCGCTATATCCAGCCATGCGGATTTTATAAGTCAATTCATCTATCAAAAACCGAGCGTTGTCTTGTAGACTGGAGAATTCACTCTGTAAGGTATAAGTTTTCTTACTACTTGACATAAGGGTCATAATACCGCCTAATAAAATAGAACTAATAACTAAGGCGACCATAAGTTCGACTAAACTAAAGCCGGGGGAAGATTTTGCTGTCATAATTGTAGTTCCAAGGTATATGATTCCGGATCGTCTTTATTATCATCCACTATATCTTTCCAAGAAATGATAATCCTGTAGTGGTTAGATATACCATCACTAGTGAGAGGATCTGGAACAATTTGCGCTTGTCCTTCAGGCAAAGTATCTCTTAAAGAATAGAACCAATTATCTAAATCATAATTCATCAATGTTTGTGGTGAACACGGCTGGTTATCACAAGTTGAAACCGGTTGTTCAATTACTCCACTCGGACCAACATTAACCGGGGTAGGTACCTGATAAGCTAAATTAACCCTGGTTTTTCCCATTAGATAATAATTGGTACGAATTCTATCCATTAAATCGTAAGCGAGAAGAGTCGCTTGAGTG
Organism: Thioploca ingrica; assembly: GCA_000828835.1. Lineage (GTDB taxonomy): Bacteria > Pseudomonadota > Gammaproteobacteria > Beggiatoales > Beggiatoaceae > Thioploca > Thioploca ingrica. The sequence continues at coordinate 3,942,092 of AP014633.1, read as the reverse complement.
CGAAAATAAGACACCTGATTAAATTGCTGTCCTCTAATTTGTAAGCTAGCGACACCTAACAAACCAATAGAGATAATCAGCAAAGCGATGAGTATTTCTAGTAAAGTAAACCCGGAAGAGAGTTTTTTGGTTTGATTCGTCATTTTTCTAACCCTCTATTAATCTGTTGGTAAACATTGAAATGGGTTTGTGGCACAATTATTTCTACAGGATGAAACTCGACCGGTGGGGGCTATCTGAACGAATTGACCGTTGGGATACAGTTGAGGATCTTGACTATTACAAATGGTAAACTGGACGAAGGTACCATCGGTTGGCATTCTTACCCGCCCCCGACTGGCATATTCAACCTGACTTGTATTTAAGTTACTGTTGAGGGCAATCCCGTCTTTTCCTTTAAATTTAAAAACTTTAATTACCTCTGGTTCGGTTAATACCTGATTAGAATCTGTGTCTCTGCCTATTTTACATCCGGTTGTCCAATCTGTTCCTTGGTAAGGTACAATCAAAAAATGTACATTAGGATGGGAAATCGATTCTATTCGTGCAAAATTAATCGCTTTAACTAATTCATTCGTTTTAGCCGTGATTCGGTTATTCATAATGAAATTGCGCATATTAGGTAAGGCAACACTCGCTAATATACCGGCTACCACCAAAGTAGCAAGAACTTCAATCAGGGAAAAGGCATTTTGGGTTTTCATAAGATTTGATTATCTGTCTTGTTTGAAAATAATTCCAACTTTTGAGCAGATTAATGGTAATATTTTACCGATTAATGGAAAAACAAAACTAAAACACCATTTTTATTTCTTTATAGAGTTTAATTATCTGTTATAACTAGAAAATAAGTACGTTAAGATAAGATTAATGGTAATATTTTACTGATTAGTGGGTTAATTAAGCGATTGCTTAAATAACAAGAGTTAAAGGTTGTAACACCTCAATGACTAAATTAATTTCTTTGAAAATAGCCGATTGTAACTGAAAACCGCGTAATTGTAGGATTCCTTTACTATAAAGTGAAATAATCAAATAAAATGCTTCCGGATAATAAGCCATTTTAATATCCAGCCAAGATGGCAGAGCTTCAGAATTGGGATGTGAGTGGTAAATAGCAAATAAATTTTGATGTTGCTCCCGCATGGTTCGTAAAGCAGCAATTTGTTGTTGCGGTGACATTTCAAATCGACAGGTGGGTTGGATTGCAATATTAGGAATGGCATAACAGAAAAACTGATTGGCTTTATTTTTTCCAATGAGACCACAGATTTCTTCCGTCGGTGAAGTTTGAGCATGATAAAACAGTTGGTTAATGAGAGAATGGGGTAGTTTAAGAGTTATCATTATTACTATGGTTAAGTAGGGTAGGTAATACCTCACTGCTATTAAGTTAAGGATATTTTTACCACCCCCTTCCCCTCCTTGGCAAGGAGGGGAGTGAGGGGTGGTTGATGACTTCACCCTAATGGCAGAGGGGGTTAGGGAGAATTTTAAGAAGTTCACTTACCAACCAGAAAATTTCCCCCATCACATTTCATCCTATTATTGCTCGACTTTTCTCCAAGCTAATGTCACCCATTGTTGCCAAGCATTAACATCAATATTTTGACAAAGTCGTTTCACAAATTCAAAAGTGGCGGTCAGATGAAGAGTAGCGATTTTACTGAGCGGTTCACCGAGTTCAAAAGCTTCACCACGCACTGTTAATAAAAAAGCGGGTGGAGGTAATTGATGATAAACTTGTTGATAGGCATACAAAACAGCCGCTGGGTGAAGTGCATGAGAGGTATAAGTGATATCTTGTTTTGCCTGTAACTGAATAAATTCAAAAGGGGGTGGACAAGAAACATTGGCATCGATAAAAAGAAGCAAATCACTGTTTTCTAAATCGAGCACATGTTCTACTTGCAATTGAAAATCTTCAATAAATTCAATATGTTTTTTAGATTGACATAAGATTTCCATTTGGTGCAATAAATGCGGTCCTAAAGCATCATCACCACGACTAGGGTTACCATAAGCCAATATAACTAATTGTTTAGATCGAGGAGAGAAAATTTTTGGGGTTTGGTTATTTAACATAAGCCGTTAACAGTTATCAGTTAACAGTGAATTGATGACAGTGCTAGGCAGGGTGCGTTATGCGCACCTTACCTTCAGTTAACTATAAATTAACCGGTTCATCTGGTTCATCAAACCGAGGTGTACAAAAATTAAGTAAAGTGGGATCAACCTTCGGTTTCATTCTTTGCTCAATTTCTTCCGCCGAGGGACGGGGTTCATCAACTATTTGGGCAAGTAAATCACGTAATTCATCTAGATATTGCGCCATCAGTAAAACCAGTCCCGCATAAAACGGTGTTTCGCAGCGACTCGCTACCCGACTGGCAAACAATTTTATCCACCGGAGTAAATGCTCGTCTAAAAAACAGCTCGCTTCCTTCAAACTATCGAGTTTTTCATCTAAAGAAATGAGGTGGGAAATAAATTGTAATTGCAACACCAAATGATCATCGGGTCGCGCTCGCCAATTTTGTGCCACTAAATTATATTTTTCGTACCAGCGACGCACCTGAAACATCGGTTCCTGACGGGTTAACCCCTCATCAGTTAACCAAACTGACTCATACGGTGAGGCGTGTAAATTATTATTTAAGTAAATAGATGCAAAATCGACTGCTAATTCATCTAATCCTTTTTTCTCAATCGGTACGGGTAAATCAGCGACCGCTTTGCGCATAAAATCGAGCGCTTCTTGGCTTGGGCTACTTTGTAAGCGTAATCCCAGATTATCAGGAAAATTGACCTGTTTCAGTTCTTCTACGAGAGCGTAAGAAAGTTCTCGGTCCTGTAACCAGGCCAATTCCTGTAAATCTTCAGCAACACCCTGTCGAAAGTGCGCTAATAACGCACTTTCATTAGCCGTCTGACTTATTGTCATCCGTCGATTTTGCCTTTGGGATGTGGCACAAAAGCAATGGAGGGATTGGTTAGCTCTGGATTGGCCAGATTTTTAATTGCCTTCACCGTGGTTTCATTAGGACCAATCGCTTTGGTTTCATAAGTACCCGCACGAATTTTATCAATCGGCCCAATATCTAAAACCCGCATCATACAAGCCATGACACAGTAAGGTTTCCGTCCTGCTTCTAGTTCGTCTATGCACATATTGCATTTCTTGACCAAACCATCGGTAGGATCGAATTGTGGTGCACCAAAAGGACAAGCTGCTTCACAACGCCGACAGCCAATACATAGGGTTGAGTCAATATCGACCACCCCATTTTCTTTATGTTTCCAAATTGCACCCGTCGGACAAGTTGGCAGACAAGCCGGTTCGGCACAATGGTTACACGACATATTAACTTTGTAAGCAAAGACATCGGGATAGGTACCCCCTTCAATATATTGGACCCGCCGAAATCGCGGACCCGGCGGTAACCCATTCTTGTCCTTACAAGCAATTTCACAAGCACGACAGCCAATACAATCAACATTGTTATGCACAAAGCCTAATTGGACATCGGGTACGACCGGTTTATAAACTTCCCGCTTGCGACGCTTAACTGCTTCTTTAATTTTCTTTAAATCTTTTTCAGGTTGTTGAGTTTGTGTTTCAGCCATGATGGGTTCTCCTCATTATCAGATCTCGCGGCGGAATACATGACTACGAGCAGTAGCCAATTTATCCCATCCTGGCCGATGTTCGAGATCAGACTTCTTCAAGTCTACCAAGATGGTGTTATAAGCAAACGCACCGGATGGCGCTGGTTCATCTAAGGTTAGAAAATCCGGATTACCGGATCGATCAATCCCATTTTCATCTAAATCCATCCATACACCTTCATGTACAACCACAACTCCTGGCTTGCAACGCTCAGTCACATAGGCCGGTAGAACAATCTTACCCCGATCATTCCATACTTCTATCGTGTCACCGGTTTTAATGCCTTTTTGTTTGGCATCAGCGGCATTGATAGTAATTTCTTGATCGTAGGTTTCACGTAACCAGGAAATATTATTGAAAATCGTATGAGTCCGCCACCGTGGATGCGGTGTAATCATATGGAATGGATATTTTTGCGCTTTAGGACTGCCTAACCACTCAAACGGCTCAACCCACTTCGGAATAGGTGGAATGTAGTAACCAAATTGAGTTCTTCTAAAGTCAGGAACCGTAGCAATTTGAGTAGCGAAAATTTCAATTTTCCCTGAAGGAGTTGACCAGGGCTTACCTTGTTCAACATTTTCTTTAAAAGCAACATGCGGTTCAGGTAAGATAAATTTGTAAACGCCTCTGGCTTTAAATTCTTCCCAACTCATGTCAATGTGGTGAGTGGGTATGACTTTCGTATTCCACCATTCAGATAAATAGGCTTCATCAACCGCATCATTGTAGAAGAAGTAATCACGATTAGCTTTCGGATTGAAAATGGGTCCATAACCTAACCGATAAGCCAGTTCGGTGAAAATTTGCCAGTCGGTTTTGCTTTCACCCATTGGCTCAATGACCTTAGGACGATGAATGTAATAATGGCCTTTATACCAAGGTAACCCAACATCATGACGTTCAAAATGAGTCGCACTAGGCAACAAAACATCCGCGAACAATCCAGAGGGAGTGATAGTGGCATCCATGCACACCACCAAATCTAAGCGTTTGATAGCTTGGATCTCTTTATTAATGTTGGTTAATTGGTTAAACCAATTGGAACCATGCCAGAAGATCGCACGAATGTTAGGAATTCGACCATCGGTACCGTCAAACTTTGGCCATAGACCAATTTCTTCTCGTTGGACATTAGGATAATTGAGTACACAATGTGCCCAGCGGTCGGACTTAATGGCTGCAGCATATTCACCCATCGACCACTTATCCATCGGTAAAGCAGAACCTTCTACATGTTTCCCTTTACCGATACCTTCTGAACTTCCGCCTAATTTACCAATATTACCAGTTATGGATTGTAAAGCGGCTGCCATGCGGTTATATTGTTCACCCCAAGCATTACGACCTGGTGCCCAAGAAGCTTTTAGCGCAGCCGGTTTAGTCAAAGCATACATTTGCGCTAATTTCTTGATGTCTTCCGCCGACACACCACAAATTTCCGACGCCCATTCTGGGGTCTTAGGAATACCGTCGGAGAAGCCCATAATGTAGTCTTTAAAACTTTCTCCGCCTCTAGCCCACATAGGCATAGTGCCTTGATCTACCCCTTGGGTAAAGCGATTAATAAACAGTTGATCTTGCCAATTATTGACAAAAATATGATACGCCATCCCAGCCATCATCGCGGCATCCGTATTAGGACGAATTGGAATCCACCACGCATCATAAGCGGCGGCTGCATCTGTATATTGGGGATCAATTACTACAAACTTACAGCCACGTTGCTTGGCGAGACGCATGTAGTAAAAAGTGTTACCACCATGGAAGGTATAGGCTGGATTCCAACCCCACATAATGATTAGTTTGGAATAAGCAAACGCATCATCCTCGTTACCATCTTCAGTCGTACCAAAAGTCATGGTAGAACTAAACACGGTACCTTGATAAGAAGGAACTGACCAAGAAGTGGTGCGACAACCAAAAATACCCAGGAAACGCGCTACTAACCCAGAAATTTGGTCAGATTTGTGGAAAGCACTCCAAGACGCACCAGCATAACTTTGGTCCAAAATAGCCGTTGGCCCATAGTTATATTTAATATATTGCATGCGATCAGCAATTAAGCCCAACGCTTCATCCCAAGAAGCACGTCTAAATTTACCTTCACCGCGAGCACCAACTCGTATCATGGGGTGAAGCAACCGCTCTTGAGAATATAATCTGAGGCGATAAGAACGACCCCGCAAACAGGCGCGTAATTGCGGCTCTGCTTCAGTATCTTTGCCAAAGGATCCATCTCGTTGATAACGACCATCATCCGTAGAAAGGCGAACGATAACATCGCCCTTTTTGTGCGCCACCAACATATGACGAGAACCACAATTGTGGGCACAACTGGTTACCACCGTAGTCAATTGGTCATCACGGGGATAAGGTTCATAAGCAAATGCTTGCGCTTCTCGAGATTGAGTACTAATTAATCCGACTGCTGCAGTACCTGCCGCCGTGGTTTTTAAGAAATTACGCCGGCTCATATTGAGGCTGGTTTCAAGAAATTTCAGCCGATTGGGTTCACTCATGTGCTATTCCTCCTACTTCGTCGTACTGGTGTTAGCTGTTGAATTATCAGCTGTTTTCTTCAGTTGAAACCGTGGCTCAGATTCAGTGGGACGATCTTTAGCCCAATCAGGAACTTCTGCCGCTTGTCCAGGCCAAGGATGACGTGGATAGGGGTAAGAAATCCGGTACCATTGCCGTCCACCGTGACAACCAAAACAAACATCAGAATTTTTTTCAGCCGCTTTTTCAATCTCTTCAGCCTTTAAGTAATTCACTTGATGGCGATTAGTACGAATAGCGACATGACAGGTTAAACAACTGTTACCCATACTTTCACGAGTTTCTTCCCATGGTCCGGTAAGTCCCATAATTTCATAGGGATGTTTACCATGGCATTTCAAACAGGTTTTTTCCGTAGTAACCATTTTTCTTAAAGTAAACCCGGCATCCTCTTTGGTGGGAGGAACCGGTGCTTCTTCACGGGGATCGTTACCGTCATGACAGGTATTACATTGTAAGTTCATCAATTGCTTAGCTAAAGGTGTTACTAAATGACGGCGGTGAAAAGTTTCTTGTTCACCTTCATAAGTATCTAAAGTTTGGTACCAAGCTAAGGTATTAGCTGATTTTACACCGGCTGGTGATTGTTGTTTAACACTTTTTTCTAGTACTTCCTGGTGACATTCTAAACATTGTTGATCAGTCGCCGTTTCAATTGCCGGTTTAAAGTGAAGAGGATGCCAACGTGCTCGCTGATAGTCTAAATCTGTGGTTCCTGAAGTTGTTTCAGCGGCTACTGAAATAGTCCATGAACCCCAGACTAAGAAAATGGCAGCAACCCTGGCAAACTGGTTACCAGTTTTCATTTTAACATTTTCTCCTTAAATGCCACAAATAAGTCTGTTTTCCAAATACATTACAATACCTAATATTGGTTTCTTTGAATAACCTTTTTAAGAGGTTAATCTTAAGATTATTTTTCTAAAAAAAGTATCATTTAGAAATAATTTTGAATATTCTTTATTAAATCACTCAATTTTTAATTTTCGATAATAAAGAAGCTTTACTAAAAACTGTTTAAATAAGTTGATTTAATACAGAAGAACTAAGACGAAAAACAGTTTAACTCACCGTTAAATTGAATACAAGTCTTTTAATTAAGTAAAGATAATATCAAAAAATTAGGTTTAAAAGACTTTATAATTTTGTTAACTATTATATTCAATAATTTTAAATATAAAAAAATCATTGTATTAATGATGTTTTATTAAATAAAATAAGAGGTATTATATTGAATATTTATAATAAAATTATGCCACACCACTTGTATTTTCCACTTGTATTTTCCAAAAAGTTATACATAACCATATTTCAGACTGTTTTTGGTAGGGTGCGTTAGTCGATAGCCGTAACACGGCAATTTTAACTAAAAAATTGGTCCGAACCATTGACATAATAATCTAAATTATAATCTAACTAACTAATTTTTTAATGGGAATTAGTTAGTTATGATATTGTACATCACAACAAATAAATTGAATTTTTTATTCAAGATTAAGAAGATAGAATTCGCGATTTAAAATCGTGAAAGCAATAAAGATTGAAGTTTTTTTAAGGAGGATCAAAAAAAATACTAGGAAATAAAAAGGGTGCTTCCTTGCACCCAATCTTACTTAAAAAACAATGGCTACTTATAATCGTCCTTCTTATGCCGTTGTCGTCTTGTTAAGCTTAACTAAAGCTTGTCGGCTTACCAGCCATACATGCCCATGCCGCCCATGCCCATGCCGCCCATGCCCATGCCGCCCATGCCCATGCCGTACATCGGATACATGCCGTACATGCCGTTCATGCCGCCCATGCCACCCATGCCGCCCATGCCCATGCCGTACATCGGATACATGCCATACATGCCGTTCATGCCACCCATGCCGCCCATGCCCATGCCGTACATGCCATTCATGCCGCCCATGCCCATGCCGTACATCGGATACATGCCGTACATGCCGTTCATGCCACCCATGCCGCCCATGCCCATGCCGTACATGCCATTCATGCCGCCCATGCCCATGCCGTACATCGGATACATGCCGTACATGCCGCCCATGCCGCCCATGCCCATGCCGTACATGCCGTTCATGCCACCCATGCCGCCCATGCCCATGCCGTACATCGGATACATGCCGTACATGCCGCCCATGCCACCCATGCCGCCCATGCCCATGCCGTACATGCCATTCATGCCGCCCATGCCCATGCCGTACATCGGATACATGCCATACATGCCGTTCATGCCACCCATGCCGCCCATGCCCATGCCGTACATGCCATTCATGCCGCCCATGCCGCCCATGCCCATGCCGTACATCGGATACATGCCGTACATGCCATTCATGCCGCCCATGCCCATGCCGTACATGCCGTTCATGCCACCCATGCCGCCCATGCCCATGCCGTACATCGGATACATGCCGTACATACCACCCATGCCGCCCATGCCATACATGGCATTAGCTTGTGGTGCAGCAGCTAAAGTACCAACAACCGCAACAAGACCAATGGCTTTAGTAAGGTTACGCATAAGTTGCATTCATTATCCTCCTATAAGGATTGTTAATTAACAAAAAACAAATTAAGAAATGGTTATTTTGCAGTCCCTGGCTTAATTTAAAGTACCTTTTTTCCTTCATTATCCTTAATGTTAAGGAACAGTCATTCATTCCGTGGATTATTTTTATTTCCTTCTAAACAAAAGGCTATGACACAGGTACACTGGAACTATGAGCAATTATTATTCCATACATAATTAAAATCATTTAGTATATGATTTATAATATAATTTATTTGCTTAACTATAGATTTATAGCATTAATTAATTAATTCATTTTATGACATTGTAGCATGGTAATTCTAAAAAAAAATAAATAACTAGCTGATTTACAATAGATATATTGTATGACAATATGGCATATATTGTATTAATAATCATTAATAAATTATTTTTTGTTTAGTTATCTAAACTTTTTTAAGTTATCTAAACTTTTTTAAGTTTGAGCGGCGAAACCTTAATAATAGAGTATTAGGGTTGTTGTAATACTTACTTATCGTTGAGTAAATATATAAATATAACTTAGTAGATTAACATGAATTTGAATAAAACTAATATTTAGCAACACTAGGACTTACGCAATTTTATTTATAACTAATTTATTTTATTAAATAATTATTTAATGTTGCAACCTATCAATCTATTGAAATAATTAAATTATCTATTTCAACTGAGTAAGTCCTAAATACTTCGGACTGTTTTCGGTAGGGTGCGTTAGTCAGTAGCCATAACACCCCGATTTTAAAAAAAGCTAAAGTACGTTACGCTTCGTTAACACACTCTGAGTTTGGGAACGCCTAGCTCGAAGCATTGCTTCAGAAAACATTTTTTTCGTTTTGTCGACTGAGATGCTCTAGAAATCCTGCGTAGGACTGACGACCTGAAGCCCAACCAGATTTATCGGTACGTCTTTCCTCAATTGTTGGGCTTTGTAAACTCAGCCCAACCTACACGGGCTCTTAAATCAGGAGAGGTTTTAGCAGATCGACTACTACTTTTTTACATCTTCCGCAAACTTAACCCGCTTGCTTCTCCCTCTAATTGTGCCACGATAGCCGAGAGCGCATTCTCTAATCCTTCCATCACGGTGGGATGATAGAACGGGGTCAGCATGATATCTCGGACTGTCATTGCTTTTTCCATCGCCAGCGCTAAGAAATGCCCAACGTACTCGCCATCGGGTATCATCATCTCTGAACCGAGTAGTTGACCCGAGTGACGATCGGCATAAATTCGCAAATGTCCGTGAGTTCGTGCCATCACTTTGGTACGACCTTGTACTACAAAACTGCGTTCGCCAATGACAATATTTTGTCCGGCGAGTTCCGCAAAAGTGGCACCGACTATAATGATTTGAGGATCGGTAAAAGCAATACGGAAAGGGACACGACGTTTAAAAGCGGTGACGGTTGCTCGAGCCGCATTGTAACCAGCTATCGCACCCTCATCAGCTACTTCGTGTAAAATCGGTCGTAATGAAGCCACATCACCGGCGACGAATAGGGGCAAATCACCTAATTGCATGGTATTAGGATTAATCAACTGGTTAAGTCCCTGGGATAAATCTAATCCGAATACCTCTAATCCCAAATTATCGATGTTAGGGCGCCGTCCCAGTGCCGCTAATACTTTATCTACTGTTATACTTCGCCCATCAGTCGTTGTCACTTTGATTTGACCCGAATCGGTTTTTGATAATTGCGCGGAAGTACCTAGCCACAGTTCAAATTCTTGAGAAAATTCGTTAATGGCGATTTGATTGACTGCTGGATCAGTGAGACCACACACCTGGGTTTGTTGTTCTATGCCAATAACTTTGACCCCTAAACGAGCTAAAGATTGACCGATTTCACTACCAATGGCACCTAACCCAATAATGGCGATGGAATCGGGTAAGTCTGCTAATTCAAAAAATTGATCAGTGGTAATAACCTGCTCACCGAATGAGTACCAATCGGGCGGCACAACGGGGCGGGAGCCAGTCGCGATAACCACTTTTTGGGCATAAATTTTCTCTCCATTGACTTCTAATACTTGCGGTTCGATAAAACGGGCTCGTCCGGAAATATTTTTCTCGCCAATTTTATCAACAGAATCCATCACGCGTGCCACAAACCAATCACGTAAGTTGCGGATATGCTGCATGACTTGTTGACGATTAATCGTGAGATAGTCACTACCCTGAATACCAAATTGCTCAAAATGTTTGCGGCGAGCAAATTTTTTTGCCACTTCAATGAGGACTTTCGATGGCATACAGCCCACTCTGGCGCAAGTTGTACCGTAAGGTCCATCATTGATTAAAACGACATTGGTAGTTATTTGCCTCACTTGCCTAAAAGCAGTTAAGCCGGCTGTGCCTGCACCAATGATAGCAACATCCGCATTTCGGGACATGGTTAATTACTCCGTTTGGCCAAAAGTAGTTTTAATTATTCGGGTAAAAATTTTCATCTTGCATTTGCTCTATGGAATAAAGACATTCCTGAGGAAATTGACTGGCAGGAATTTGAGTTTCTTGGGCTGCTAATTTAACCGCATCAAGGTAAACATCAGCTACTGCTGCCGATAAGTAAGGTTTCAGACTAGGATTCTTGCGTATTAATCTATCAATTCGTAAGCGTTGTTCATCAATTGAGCGTTTCCAACTGCTACCACGATGACTGGGTTGGTATTCCCATTTCAATAAGTGAGCAATTAAAATAATGCAACGGTTTTCTATAGCTCGTCTATCACTTTTCCCCATGTCTTCCAATTCCTCAGCGAGGTGTTCAATATCCAGTTCTGCAAACCGACCTTCGCGTAGTAATTGCGCATGATGTAATGCCCATGAGTAAAAATCTTGTTCATAGTCAATTACTTTATTCATATTGGTTACCTGCCTAAAATTAGCGGCACCCCAGGCGTGCGCTACTTAGCCTTTTCCTGTAATCGTTCCACAAAATTTTGATGTTCAGAAGATTGTAGACTTTTTTGCAATTTTGCTAATACCTGAGCATATTCTCCTGCCAACAAAGCTGACACCGATAGGATTAAGCCTGGAAACACTTGACTAGAAATCAAACCTTGTTCATCCGGTGGCACCTTCACATAGCGTTCTTCTTGTAACCGAAACCAATCTATCTGCTTATCGTAAACCCGCCACACGATGTATTCTTGGATACCGTGACGTTCATAAACACAGCGTTTAATGTGAAAATCATAGGAAGCCGTGCTGGCAGCAATTTCTACAATTAATTCAGGTGCTCCTTGAAGATAGTCATCTTCAGTAACAGTGGCTTTGCCTCCTACGGTTGATGGTAAGAATAGCACGGCATCGGGTTGGCATTCGTTGTCTTCGTCAAGGTATACTGTCACATTATCACCAAATTGAATGTTTGGTGTTGCCGCATAATAGGTAGCTAACCAACCCATAATCAGTCCATGTGGTTTACCGTGACTTTCAAAACGCAAGGGAGAAGCCATATAAACAATTCCTTCAACGAGTTCAGCTTTTCTAACCTGGGGCATAGCTTCATAACGCCGTTCAAATTCCGAGCGTGTTAAGCGGTCGCCATTTTCTAGCGGCGGGATGAAATGAGCCGATAAATTCATGATTAAAATACCTCAAAGCATTGTTGTTCCATAACCCATAAGCCTTTATCTCGGGTTTCAAAGACATCGTTTTATTCCGGTGAGAGAATCCCGTACAAACAATATTGACCGGGGGATAAATCTTTGGGTAAAGTTAAATCGAATAACGTCAAGGAACGGTGCGGTTTTCTTTGACCATACCAAGGTTGGTTGGTTATCACTTAATAAGGCACTAACCCTGTTGTCTGGTAAGCCATCCAAATTGGTCAAAACTTGCTGAATTTCTCCAGTCTGGGCATCCCGCTTTTCTAAACCGCCATCTGTTCCCACCCACAACGTCTTACCATCTTCTGACAGTAACAACGCTTGAATAGAACTGCGATTCGTAAATACTTCCCACTGCGCATTTTCCGGTGAGAAATCATTGGGTGGGTTGATGACGACTTTGACCAATCCCGTATTGCCTTCACTATCTAATACCGTGACTGCATCCCAACCTGCTTGGTCAGGTGCAAGATAAGTGATTTGATTCCCATCGCCTTGGATTTTACCTTTCATGACTATCCATTCAATTGTTCCCACCGTTCCGGAGACGGATAAGGTGATGGTTTTATTGATTTCTACAATCGGTGTGGGGTCAAATTTGAGGTCAGCCGCTAAAGCGAGCGAAAAATTTAGCAGCCATAACAAGAGGATGTATATTTTTAGTGAATTAAACATGATTAGTTCTCCTTCTCAGAATTAGCATGAGCAGAATCTTAGAATTTTTAGCCTAAATTTTGAAGTTTATTCGGTTTAATTCTTTCATTCTGGAAATTCTGATTCTGACTGTTAGATTAAATTGAACCCATTACAAGTCCTTCACCTCCACCGAGTCACTGTAGACCTCAATCCCCAGCTTTTGTGCGACTTGCTCGGCTTTAGCATCAACCATCGGCGAAATCACCAACATTCGCGTGACTTGCCGCTGATGCTTCTTCTCGTAAAAACGAACCTTCCGTTCAAAACTATACATCCCGGCTTTGTCTATAGAAGATTTGATTTCGCAAATGATCAACAGACCATTTTTGATAATCACATCTAACTCAATTTGGTCAGGTCGGCCAAACACCACGCCTTCATCATCATAGTCATTGATATTGAGCACCTGCACCCCAAAACTCTTTTCCAAAATCCCCACCAACGCATTGCGGAAGGAACTTTCCGATTTAATTCCCCAGCGAGCACCGATAGCAGTAATACTTCGGTCATATTTCTTGGCGATGGCCATAATGGCCTCGTGCATCCGATCAAATTCACGTTTGGCATCTTCCCATTTGCAATTTTGTTCATCCCATTTACAGTTCTGCTCTTCCCTATCGCGTCTTAATTCGCCTAGAAGTTGGTAGAATCGGTCATCGGTTTCTTTACGATCCGCAAAGTCCTGCCGTGCTAAATCTAAGACCAGTCTTTGAATTTGCGAATTTTGTTGGATAAGTGTGGGAAGCCGCTGTAAAATCAATTGGTCAAGCTGTTCAGGATCAAGGGTAATTTGGGTCATATTGGTCTTCCTCTATAGGGAGAGTGTTCAAAACCGGTTTTGGACGCGGGTTTTAAAATTAAACAGAGAAAAATGAAGTACGAGTAGGCTGGGTTAAGGAACGAAACCCAGCTAGGGTGCTAAACCTGATCATTTCTCCTCGTTAGAATCGATTAGAATGAGCCTGATTTTAGGATTTTCAGATTAATGAATCGGATTATTTTAAACCTGACCGGTCTTCAAGACCGATCAAATTTTCCCGTTGGTTAACGTAGATTTTTCTTGTAAGGCGGAATATCGGTATTTTTGGCTTGGGAAAAATTAGCGAAATCCATGATAACCCCACCCAGTTCAACCCCACTAAAATCCGCACCCGCCACATTAGCACGACGCAAATGGGCACCCCCTAACAACGCATGTGATAAGTCAGCATTGCGTAAATCGGCATGAGAGAGATCGGCTTCTTGCAATACAGCGCGCATTAACTTAGCACCGACTAAAACAGCGCGAGTGAGATTAGCACCGACTAAAGTAGCTGATTGACAATTTTTAACCCCACCAAGCACCGCTTCACTGAGATTGGCATTCATTAAATTAGCACTGTTAAAGTGAGCACCACATAAATGCGTATGTCTTAAATCCACCGCTGATAGATCGGCGTCGATAAACATGGCACCCCGTAACAGAGCACAGCGGAGATCAGCCTGGTGCAAATTCGCATTCTGAAAGAAAGCATTGCTCAGATCAGCATAGGATAAATCAGCTTGATGGAGATCAGCATACCGCAAATCAGCAGCGACCAACTTCGCATGGTGTAAGCAAGCAGCATAAAGGATCGCAGCACTAAAAGGTTTGCCATCACTTAATTTCGCTTCAGTTAAATCGGCTTTATCAAGTCGAGCGTGAGCTAGATTGGCACCAATCAAATTAGCGTGTTGTAATTGAGCACCTTCCAGATTAGCGTAAGATAAATCCGCTTGCGACAAATTGGCATGACGTAAATCCATCTGACTTAAATCCGCTCCGCTCAACTCGGTATCCCGCAAATCTGCTCCATAAAGCGACTCAGCTTCAATGCTGAATAAGATATCTCCCGTGTTTTTATTTCTAATTTCAACCATAAAATATCTCTAAAAAAGTTAGTTTAGCAGCAGCACCCTAAGTAGCCGCTATTGATTAATTAATTGTTTTCAGGAACGATTTCATTGATTACAATTTCGACCTTATTTGGTTTCGCTACATTTACCTGGCTCACTTGTCCTTGCAAATCACCCGGTTGTGGGGTAGCTAGACCACTAGAAGAAATGCGGGCTAACACAGTAATTTCTTGAAAATTGGATAATTTCATCGCCGGTACCATAGCCATGCTATCATCTAAAGTAACCTGTGTGGGTAACTCACTTGCGGATTTTTTGACGATCGCTAAAGGCATTGGTGGACCTTGGCTGGCACGCGCATAAATAAATACCGTATCAGTTGGTTTTACTTGCGCTTGTAAAGTGGGATCCAAACGAACCTCAACTTTAATCTGAGTTGCTGTCGTCGCTGTAGCAGAATTAGAAGATAGGGTTGCTGCCGGCGTAGTTGTAGTGGAAGGACTCGATTCTTCGTCTTGAGTTTGCGCTAATTGACGGGCATCAGCAATTTGTTTTTCTAAAGCTTGTCGGGCTTCTACTTCATCTGCAGGTAATTGCTTTAAGAAACGTTGCCAATAATCAATAGCAGCTAAGTAATCTTGTTTTTGAGCCGCTGCAAAACCCGCTAACCAAAGTGCTTGCTGATGATTCGGATCTAACTCTAAAGCGGCGGTTAATAAAATGGTCGGTTGCCCGGTCAATTTGCCTTCATTAGCGAGCGCTAAAGCTTCGGCAAAATCAGTGAGTAACTGGGGATCTTTTTCTCCTACTCGGGTTAGAACTTGATTATAGGCTTGAGCGGCTTCTTGATAACGTTTTAGAGTGCTATAAGAACGCGCTAACATATACCAACCTTTAGCATCATCGGGTTGTTGTTGCAGGCGAGCCGCTAATTTATTCACCATGTCATCAAAGTTAGCGGGTAAATGTCCCTCTTTTGAATGGGTTGGATCGGTTACTGGCGTCTCTGCTACCAAAAGTTGGGGCGCACCTAATTTCCAATAGCTACCCACGGCTAAAGCCGGAATACTTATCGCTATCACAATAGCTGTCCAAATCGCACGTGATTGCTGAATAAGCGGACGATCAGCTTGGCACTCTTGTAACAAGGTTTTATCTAATTCCTGTTGCGCTTGAGTATACTGTTCTGGGGTTAAATTTTCTTGGGTTAATTCAGCCAGACGTTCTTTATAAATAGCAATATTGATGGTATTCCGATCAATTTCAGTTAGCGGTAAGTTTTTTCTCAACAATGGCGGGATCACAAACGCCAAAGCCAGTACCATTAGCCCAGTTGCTATGAGCCAAAATTCCAACATCATATGTTTTTATTCACCTAATAATTGTTTAATTTTTTGTTGTTCTGTGGCGGTCAATGCCGGAGGGATCGCCGTCGTTTGCGCATGACGGCGGATAAAATACCCTAATCCAATTAAGCCAACTAACAGTAGTATCACCGGTCCTAACCAAAGTAAGTAAGTTTTGGCTTTAATGGGCGGATTATATAAAACAAAATCACCATAACGTTCCACTAAAAAACTCGTAATTTGTTCATCCGATTGACCTTGAATAATCATATTGCGAACTAAATCGCGGATATCTTGAGCTAATTCGGCATTTGAATCAGCAACCGACTGATTTTGACAAACTACACAACGCAGTTCAGCCGTCAGATTTTGGTAGCGACTTTCTTGATTAGGATTAGTAAAGGTAAGGGGATTTTTATCTACTGCGTAAACGAGATAACTGGGCAAAATAAATAAAATTAAAATAAATAGAATTTTCTTCATTACATAGATAGAATCAGGTAGTTATTTAAATTAGTTTTTTTCCATTATGGACTATTTTTTGAATTTTATTATAGTTAAATA
This sequence comes from Thioploca ingrica, assembly GCA_000828835.1. Taxonomy (GTDB): domain Bacteria; phylum Pseudomonadota; class Gammaproteobacteria; order Beggiatoales; family Beggiatoaceae; genus Thioploca; species Thioploca ingrica. The sequence goes on along the minus strand of AP014633.1, from coordinate 3,925,213 downwards.
AGGTGAGCAAGTAATTATAAAAATCAGTCATTCTTAAATAGTGCTAAACGGGTAGTGATATGAGGGGTTTAATCTCGTTTCCATCCGCCGGCGGGCGTGGAAACATCGTGTATGCTTTTTTTCTTATTATAAAGTTCCTTTGTGCTACACTTATGTTTTATAAACCCGATTAATATTTTTACTTTGGAGAGTTGCAATGGCATTGAATTCCAAAGATCAAGCGGCGGAATTACTCGAAAAAATCATTGCCAGGGTTGATAACCATTTTTTCGGAGTCGAATCGGCGCAAATCAAAAGCTTCATCCAATATTTTTATCACGCGGTTACTCCTGAAGAAATACTTACCTGGGGAGATAGCGTTAATTTATACCACGTAGCGATTTTTTACTGGCATTGGATCCATCAATACTCACCTCACCAACCCAAGGTACAGGTTTATAATCCGCAATTAGAACCAGTGGGTTGGCAATCTTCTTACACGATTGTCAGTATTTTAGTCAAAGAGCAGCCTTTTTTGGTTGATTCGCTCCAAATGGCTTTAAATCGGCAAGGATTGCGTATCCATCTCGGTATTTATTTGACGCTCAAAACCTATCGTGATGAGCAAGGACAATTGGTGGATATTTTCCCGGCTGATTCCAATAAACTCATTTCCCCAGAATCAATCCACGCTGAATCACTTATTCATATCGCTAGAAGAACACCCCGAGAGCTATCAGTATAAGCGTGCCGCACGGGTTGGTGTGAGCCGGCAAGGGATTGCTTAGGCTTTGAAACCATTAAAACTCTCCCGTAAAAAACCCCTTCCAACACCCCAAAGCCAACCCCGAAGCACAACCGCTCTTCCAAACTCCAATAGCCGAGTTAAAGAAAACCAATCAACCCATTGTCTATCTTGATGAAAGTGGTTTTGCTCATGACCGGCCCCGTCGACACGGTTATTCACCCATTGGTCAAAGGTGTTTTGGTCAGCCAGATTGGGGAGCGAAAGGACGTACTAACGTCATGGGTGCCTTATTATCCGGTTTACTACTGACCGTGACTCGGTTAACGGGCAACGTGAATTCAGAGGCTGTCTCTACTTGGATAACGCCAGAATTATTACCTCAGTTGCCCAAAGAAGGTGTTATTGTTATGGATAATGCGAGTTTTCATAAGCGATTAGATATTCAAAAGGCTATACATGCCGGTCAGGTTCTACTCTGTTTACCACCTTATTCGCCTCAATTGAACCCGATTGAACCTAAATGGGCACAAGCTAAAGCGATTCGACAACAAAAACCGGGTTCTATCTCTGACATTTTTGCTCTCGATGAAATTTAATCATTTTATACTAGTTTTGCTATAGCATGTAAATGCACCAGCAAATCTGGCCAAACAACACTTGACGAAGCATAAGCATTGGTAGCTAGTAATGCGGTAGTCAAAAGCGTTGCACTTGGAATTTTTTTCATCTTAGTTTCTTCTTCCATTGAGTGGGTGTTAGTCAGTTAACCAGTGTCGCCACGATACGCGGTGCAATTATATTTATATTTAATATTAGGTGGAATGTTAAATTAAGTTAACCATTGATAGAAAAACATAAAATGAGGGCTGTAGGGCGTCTCTGGTTGCGCTGTGCTGCGAGCTAAGCGTCGGTTATTTTAAAAAAATCTGTTTTTTTATCTCTTAAGTGCTATAGCGTACAGACGCCGATCTATTTTCTGCCTATCTTGAATGCTTCAAACCTACATTGATGCTCGGCATTCTCGCTGGCACTGAACTGAGGAGTACTTATGAACAAATCTATTCATCAAAACCTGTCTGATAAACACTCACGGAAAGAAGATAAAAAAGATCATCCAAGCCACTCGGATCAATCTCCTTCCTCACATAACCCTTCCGTACCGGAGACGGTAACTAAGACTCATCCCAAGGTAACCCAAAAAAAGGAAACCAAGCATGAGTAGTATCGAAGGGTACAAAGGCAAATGGCAACAACAGGTCGGTGCCGCCAAGATCACCTGGGGTAAGTTGACTAATGATGAGTTGCTGGAGACCAAAGGTCATGAGCAAAAGCTAGCTGGCCTAATTCAAGAACGCTACGCCATCAGCCGTGAAGTGGCTGAAGAGCAAATCAAAGACTTTTTCAACAAGCAAAAATCCTAAAATAACCCCGTTAGCGCCTATCACTGCCTTGAATCGGCTTGGTAGTCGCTAACAACAGCAGCTCAGTTTTCAGAAGTAGTCAGCAGTCTACTTCTGATAAACACTCACTTTTATAGATCTATCAAAGAAATAATATGCATACTGAATTCAAAAAATCAGCGCTCACCACCAGTTTACTGGCTGCATTGGCTATATCATGCAATGCGGGTAGCGCTGGTGCCGCAGATACGGTTGCTCAGAACAACCTTGAAGCGCGGCAGGAAGCTCAGATCCAGACGACCTATGACCTCAGTCCCTATCTACGCGCAATCGACCTCAAGGTGTCGGTGCATGGAGACAAGGCCACATTATCTGGCAAGGTTAATGAAAACGCGGGCAAGGAGTTGGCTGAGCGAATCGCGCTTGGCGCCAACGGTATCAAATCGGTGGACAATCAGATCGTGGTAGATCCTGAATACGTTCCACCCGCGCTGACATCGCCAGATCGCAAGTATAGCGAGATAGTTGATGACGCCTCTATCACTGCGGTGGTCAAGTCTAAGTTGTTGTGGAGCAAACACGCCGATGGCCTGAGCACTGACGTCGATACCAACCGCGGCAAAGTGACCCTCACCGGCACAGCGGAAAATACAGAAGCCAAGGCTTTCGCTGGTCAACTGGCGAGAAGTACCAATGGCGTAAGATCGGTGGATAACCGTTTGGAAATCAAGCCGAAAGCGGCCAGCGACACTAGCAACGGCACCATGCACAACGCCGGCGAAGCCATCTCCGACACTTGGATCACCACCAAAGTGAAGTCAACCTTCATGTATTCCAGCGATGTTAACAGTTCCGACATCTCGGTGGCTACTAGCGAAGGTATCGTGACCTTGACTGGGAATCTCACCAGTATGTCCGAACGCAACTCGGCCATTGAATTGGCCCAGAACCTCCGTGGTGTCAAGAAAGTCAACGCAGATGCTTTAATAGTAACAGTCAATTGAAAAGCTTAACGGTCAATTGACCGGGTTTCTGTCACGGAGAGGAGAGTTCGCTAACGCAACGCCAATTGATGCGCTTGCAGAGTGAATCGTTTATTCCAATAGAAGATCATCAAGATCTTTGTCTAAAAATCTTAGCGCTGGAGTGTGGCTACTATTTGGCCACACTGCGCTTTTTCAAGTGCAAAAAATGGGAAGTAACTGTTCAAACTCCTTTTGGACCACAGTGTAACATTCGCAACACAATTCTTCCAGGTGGGGTCGATCTAATACGGTTATGTGGCCACGGTGGTAGGTGAGTAGTGATGAGCTACTACAACAGTTCGCTCAAGTGCTAGAACAACGTAGGATCCCAAACAGTCTTACATGACCAATTTATTATAGTAAGAGCTTAAACGCGATTTTAAAAAAGATCGACGAAGAAGCTACTGAAACAGTTATCGCTGCCCAAAATGGCGATGCTAGCTAACTCATTTTTCTGGTTATCACCAGTGCTGTTAATACACCAAAATTTGGAGCTAGAATCAATATTCTATGAATTACAGCGACGATTTGGTCAATCCGGTTTGAAAAAAAAACACAACGTCAAACGTCATCAGTAAATTAATTGAGGAAGGTAATATGAACTTAATTTCGTCACTCTGGCTAGGAAAAGAACGCCCAATTCACTTTTACTATTTAACGCTTTGGTTAATGGTATTAGGATTCAGTGGCTGCGCTACTCTCAGCGGGAATGGAGCAGATAGCACCAGTAATTTAACCGACAAGAAGGTAGCGATTGAAACGGTTAATACACGTATTGAGAAATCGACAATTGTTTTAGAAGAAATGATTCAAAGCTCGGATAAGGCAATCCCCTCTTCTTTACTACGAGCCGCCGAGGCATTGATAGTAATTCCCGATATGTTCAAAATCGGTTTTGGGATTGGTGCTAATTTGGGTCAAGGGATTGCGATGGTACGTCAAGATGACCGTACCTGGAGTAGTCCGGTTATGATATCGATGGGGGGAGGCAGTTTGGGATTACAAATTGGTGCAAAAGAAACCGATATCATCCTGGTCTTTAAAAATCGTCAAGGTCTTGAAAATTTAGTCACTGGAAGTATGACTTTGAGTGCTGATTTAGGAATCGCCGCCGGTCCCGTTGGCGTAGCGACCGAAGCCGGTGCCGATTCCCAATTTAATTCCGAAATTTATTCCTATTCACGGAGTAAAGGGTTATTCGCGGGCGTGTCTTTAAAAGGACAAAAAATAGAAGTGGATGAGTCAGCTAACTTAAGCCTGTACGGCAAAGTGGTTAATGTGGCTGATATTTTTGCTAACCGGGTTAGCGCAACTTCTTTAAATGTCGTGAATAACTTGAAAAATGAATTGAGAAAATTATCACCTTAATCGCTTAAGTGCTAGAACAACGTAAGGCTGCAGATCCCAAACAGTCTTACGTGGCTTAGACGCGATTTTAAAAAGGAGAACCAGCATGAGTAACATCGAAGAATTCAAAAGCAATGGCAGTCAGCTTATAACGCAAGAAGAGCGCACCGAATATCACGCCAAAATGCAGGCCGCGAAAACGGCAGAGGAGCAAGAGCAAATCCGCAAGGAAAACCACGAGCGCCTGAAAGAGCAAGCTAAGACGCGGCGTGGCGTAATCCTGCCAAAAGCGCCACCGGCTAGAGGGGGAAGAGGCATGGGTTCTGGTAGTGGCGGCATGGGTCATGGCGGGGGGCGCAATCGCTGATTTTACCTCCAGAAATAATGAGTTATATTCTATTTTATATCGAACTCAGGTTATCACTATAGCAAAAGGAGATGAAAAATACTCGATCTCAATACCCTTGTAGTCCTCTTGGTTGTTCTCTGGCTTCTAGGTTTTGCCACCTCGTACACCATGGGCGGACTCATTCATGCCCTCTTGGTCATCGCGGTCGTGGTGATTTTGGTTCGTGTCATTCAAGGTCAACGCCTGTAACGACCATGGAATAGTTCTATGCAGTGGGGCACTGGAGTTCAGTTGCTCGCGGCCCCGGTTTTGATAACCACTCCCTGCGGTGGGAATCCAAGAGTTTTTTAATAAATATTTCTTTTTAATTAGGAGAAGACGAAATGAATATAATCAAGATGGCGGCAATCGTACTAATCATCGCCGGTGTTCTGGGGTTAGTGTATAGCAGTTTCAGCTACACCAAGGAGACCCATGGAACCACGGTGGGACCGGTCGAACTGTCGATAAAGGACAATCAGATAGTCAACGTCCCAGTTTGGGCTGGCGTGGGGGCGATAGCGATTGGCGGCATGCTTCTGCTTTTTGGCAGCAAGAGAGTCTAGCCGCTGACTTGCCACCTAACAACTTGTTCAAGGTTGACGGCCCAATGCCATTAAGTTAAGCGATACCCCTCTCCTGCTGGGAGAGGAAAAGTTTTCCTTTTGGAATAGCTAATTGTAGCTAGAACACCTTTTTAAATAACCTGATATGAAAAAAGTAACATCGAGTAAATGATGAGCAAATTTTCTTGTCAACTAGAAGTAGATGTAACATCGTGTGACCGGATAATCATTAATGGAATATTTCTATGCAGCGGGGTACTAGGCAGAGCAGTTTGGCTGTTCGCGGCCCCGGTTTTGATAACCACTCTCTGGCGCACGCACTGTCCGTGGTGAGAATCCAAGAGTTTTTTAACAAGCGTTTCTTTAATTAGGAGAAGACAAAATGAACATAATCGAGATTACGGCAATTGTGCTGGTTGTAGCTGGCATTCTGGGGTTGGTGTATGGCAGTTTCAGCTACACCAAGAGTACCCACGGAACCACGGTGGGACCGGTTGAACTGTCGGTAAAGGACAAGCAGACGGTCAACGTTCCAGTTTGGGCTGGTGTGGGGGCGATAGCGATTGGCGGTATGCTCTTGCTTTGGTTATGATTGTAGCCGGCGTTCTGGGGTTTCCCTCGTTCCCACACTCTGCGTCACGATTACGATTACGCATAGTCTATGAGTTTACCAACCTTTCTAAGGTGTGGCTATCATTTGGCCACACTTCGATTTCAAGTGCAAAATGGAAGCAACCGTTCAAACTCCTTCTGAACCACAGCGTAACATTCGCAACACAACTTTTCTAGGTGGGGGCGATCTAACACGGTTATATGGCCACGCTGGTACTGGATCACGCCCAGCCGCTGTAGCTTACCGGCAGCCTCAGTCACCCCTTCACGGCGAACACCCAGCATGTTGGCGATGAGTTCCTGGGTCATATTCAATTGATTGGAAGGCAAGCGATCCAGGGAAAGTAATAACCAACGACAGAGTTGTTGATCCACCGAATGATGACGGTTGCACACAGCAGTCTGGGCCATTTGCGTGAGCAGGGCTTGGGTGTAACGCAGCAGCAAATGGTGCAGTTCTTCATGGCGATGGAATTCATCCTTTAGCACCGGTCCTCTTAGCCGATAAGCACTGCCAGCACTCTGCACGATCGCCCGGCTTGGGGTCGTTTCACCCCCCATGAACAAAGCTACGCCAATCATGCCCTCGTTGCCTACCACCGAGATCTCCGCCGACGCACCGTCTTCCATCACATACAGTAAAGATACGATGGAGTCAGTCGGAAAATAGACGTGGCGTAGAGTATCACCGGACTCATATAGAACTTGGCCAAGTGCTAACTGCACGATTTCAAGATGAGGAAATAAGCGATCACACTCTGCCTTGGGTAACGCTGCCAGAAGATGGTTTTGTTGCGGCTTCACGGTCTCAGACATATTAACTTCCTTTCACATGAACAGTTTTAACTATCTGTTACTAAAAAATTATTATAAATTTAAATTATAAAACAATAAGTTGTCAACATACGCCTCCAACAGTTACTACTTACCCCTCCCAAACTCCACCTCGACATGATGCTCTCGGCGGTCATCCACCAAGTGGATCATCCCTTGCGTCTGCCCGATGAGATCCACCGCCGCCCCATCCATCGTCACGCGGCTCACCGGCCCAAGTGCTTCACCGACGCGCTGTATCCTGATGTGGTAAACCGTCTCGCGGTAGCGATAATGAATCTTGTACGAGTTCCAACGGGCCGGGATACCCGGTGCAATGCGTAGCCGATCCACCTCCAAATGCAGGCCCAGCAGTTTTTCCACGATCAGTTGGTACATCCAGCCAGCCGCACCGGTGTACCAGGTCCAGCCACCCCGGCCGATATAGGGCGGCGCGCTGTAGATATCAGCGGCCATGACATAAGGCTCAACCTTGTAGTGTTCGATCTGCGCCGGTTGACTGCCATGATGAATGGGGTTGAGCAGGGTGAACAATTCCCATGCCCGCTCCGTTTCCCCCATCATGGCAAATGCCATAGTGGTCCAAATCGCAGCATGAGTATATTGGCCACCGTTTTCACGCACGCCGGGGACATAGCCTTTGATGTAACCCGGCTCAAGTGCTGATCGGTCAAAGGGCGGGTCCAGCAATTGGATCAACCGCGCCTCCCGCTTCACCAGATACTTGTCCACCGCTGTCATGGCTTGGCGGGCACGAATGGCATCACCACCGCCGGAAATCACCGCCCAACTTTGGCTGATCGAATCAATTTGGCATTCATCATTGGTAGACGAACCCAGGGGGAGGCCGTTATCAAAGTAAGCACGCCGGTACCAACCGCCGTCCCAGGCATAGGTTTCAATATTGTGGCGCAGTTGCTCTGCCTGCCCGGTGCATAGTTCGGCAAATGATTTGTCTCCCCGGTGACTGGCCAGATCGGCGAAGCGCTTCAAGTTGTCGTACAGAAACCACGCTGCCCAAACGCTCTCGCCCTTGCCGTCGCGACCCACGAGATTCATGCCGTCGTTCCAGTCACCGCATCCCATCAATGGGAGTCCATGTTCGCCAAAGCGTAAGCCCCGTTTGATGGCGCGCACACAATGTTCATAGAGGCTGGCGGCTTCAGTCGAACGTTGTGGCTGATCGTAGTACGATTCTTCTTCCGGGTTCAGTTCGCGGCCTTCGAGAAAATGGACTTGCTGGTCGAGCACGCCGGTATCGCCGGTCGCCAATACATAGCGACTGGTGGCATACGGGAGCCAGAGATAATCATCACAGAAGTGGGTGCGCACCCCGTGGCCATCGGGCGGATGCCACCAGTGTTGCACATCGCCCTGGAGGAACTGGCGCTCGGCACAGCGGATGAGCTGTTCACGTACCAGCCAGGGGGTCGCATGGATCAGTGCTAGGGTGTCTTGCAGTTGGTCGCGGAAACCATAGGCTCCGCCGGACTGGTAGTAGCCGCTGCGTCCCCAGATTCGGCAGGACAGTGTCTGATAGAGCAGCCAGCCATTGACCAGCACATTGACTTCGGGGTCTGGTGTGTCCACGTTTACTGCACCCAGGGTGTGATTCCAATGGCCCCACACTGATTCTAATGCCTGCCTCGCGCCTGCTGAACCACTAAATCGCTGGATAAAATACTGGGTTTCATCGATATTGCGGGCCGCACCCAGAATAAAGACGATCTCACATTCCTGTCGGTCGGCCAGTTCGAGTGGGACTTGCAATGCTGCGCAGGGATCCAGGCACGCGCCGGTCTTGCCTGACAACCGGGTACGGTATAGTGCTGCTGGGTTGGTTAGCGAGCCGTTGCGGCCAAGAAACTCAAGCCGGCTACCGGTCACAGTGCGCATCGGTTCGCTGACTTGTACAAACACAATCCGGTTTGCACATTCTCGACCATAGGCATTGCGGGCGAACAGTGCCCCGCTGTGGGGGTCTATTTCGGTGACGATGTGCATCATATTCGCGTGTCGCCAGTTGCCCAGCACGAGTTCCCAATAACCGGTCAAGGACAGTCGGCGTGAACGCCACGAGTGGTTGCGCAGCTTGATGACGGCGAACTTCACCGGCGCATCCATCGCGACATAGGTAAATAGCTCCGAGGCAATGCCGGCTTCGTCGTGTTCAAAAACGCTGTAGCCAAACCCGTGTCGGCAGACATATCCCGAACGACCGCTGACGGGCAAGGGCGTTGGCGACCAAAACACGCCGGTTTCTTCGTCGCGCAGGTAGAACGCCTCACCGCTGCTATCGCTGAGGGGATCGTTGTGCCAAGGGGTCAGGCGAAACTCGTGGGCGTTTTCCACCCAGGTGTAAGCACTGCCGCTCTCGCTCACCACCGTGCCGAGGTGCGGACTGGCAATGACATTAACCCAGGGTGCTGGCGTGCGCTGGCCGGGTTCGAGGGTGATGATGTATTCGTGCCCGTCGGGTGTGAATCCGCCTAGCCCGTTGTAGAAAATACGATCTCGCGCCAATAACGGTGGAATGGGTTCCTGCGACGGTTGCCGGGTTGGCACGAGGCGTTCGGGTAACCGTTCGGTGGGCAAGCGGCGTTGTACCTGTTCAGCCAACGTTTCAGCGGTGTCGTTGAATACCACGCGAGCGACCGTCTGGAAAAGTACTCGTTCATCCTCGGAAAGTTCTTCGGTACGCCGCACGAATACACCGCCGGGCCTATCAATGACTTGCCCCTCCGGCCCCGCGTTGATCAGCCCCATAATCCGGTCGTGCAGAACTGCGCGGTAGCCAGAGAAGTCCTCGTTTAGGATCACTAGATCGGTCATCAGGCCCTTCATCCGCCAGTAGGCGTGGGCTTGCAGCGTCTGTTTAACCAGCTCAATGCGATTCAGATCACCGATGCGCACCAAGATGATGGGAAGATCACCGGAAATGGCAAAGCGCCACAGCCCAGACTGGCCCAGCCGGTTGCGCGCGATGATACTGGGGACGGCACGGCGCAAGGCACTGCTGTAAATGATGGAACTCGCCAGGCGACCGTAAACCTGGGCATCCGCTTCGGTGGCGTTGAGGTGGCGCAAGACCTCTTGACTTTGAAACCAAGCCATCTCAAAGGCGCGTTCAACAAAGTGCCGGTCACAATATTTGTCAAGCAGGGCCAAGGCCGCCTCACGGGTATCCGCGATGCCGGAGATGATTTGCACGGTCGCGGATTCGTCGGGGGGTAAGGTTAGGGTGCTGCGGATTGAGACAATGGGGTCCAGCACCGGCCCGGCCGTATTCGACAACGGCGCGGGGCGGGTTTGACTCTCTAATGCGCGTGGATTCGCCACTGTGCGACCCCGGCCGATAAATTGGGCACGATCAGTTTCGTAGGACGGCATATCGGTCACTGCGCCCGGAGCGGCCAACAGGTGAAACATCCACGGGGTCTGCTCCGTCGGGGTACGCCGTCGCCGCGTGCAGAGAATCGCTTGGCGCTTGGGGAGAATTTCGGTTTGCACGAATAGATTGCTGAAGGCGCGGTGGGCCAAGTCGGCATTCAAAGGAGCTAACACCACCTCCGCATAGCTCGTCACCTCGATATGACGCAGTTGGGACGACAGGTTAGTGAGCGTGATGCGGCGAATCTCCACATCGTCTTCGGATGACACGCTGATCTCAGTGTGGGCATCAATGCCCTGATCGCGCCGCCGGTATTCAGCACGCGCTTGCACAAAGATCGCCTCGTCGTGTTCAGCTCTGTGCCCGATCGGTTGATAGGTGGTAGACCAATACCGCCCGGTGTCGCGGTCGCGCAGATAGATAAAAGTCCCCCAACCTTCGGCAGTCGCATCCTCACGCCACCGGGTAATCGCCAGGTCACGCCAGTGGCTGTAACTGCCCCCGGCATGGGTCGCCATGACGTGGTAGCGTCCGTTGGACAACAGGTGGACTTCGGGTAGCGGCGTATTCGGATTAGTAAACACACGCATGATCGCACCGGCTTCTGTCGGTGGCTTAGCAGCAGCACTGACTTCAGCCGCATGGGGGTGCAAGATAGCACCCTTCGTTGGCACACGTTCCTGAAGTAAGCGCTCCGTTGCCCGAACCAGCGGATCAGAGAGAAATCGGCGTTGCATCGGCTGATTGAGTAATACCTGTTCAAGTGCCAACAGGCTCATGCCTTGATGATGGGCCATGAACGTGCGTACGACAGCGTAGTTCTTGCCCCGTGGCACCCGCGACGGTGTGTAATCAATCGCCTCGTATAATCCATAATCGCCTAGAAAACCCTCAGTGACCAGCCGCTGCAAGTTGCGACACGCCTCCCGTGGCATCACGGTCAAGGCCAATGCGCTGGCATAAGGCGCGATAACGAGATCATCCCCCAGGCCGCGCTTCAAACCCAGACCAGGTACACCGAACGCCCGATATTGATAAATCTGTTGAATATCCGTGACGTTATAGCAAGACTCGGAGATGCCCCAAGGCACCCCCCGTTGCCGACCGTATTCGATCTGACGGTACACCACGGCCTTGTAAGTCTGATCTAACAAGGTGTTCTGATAATTGGGCATGAGCAACTGTGGCATCAGGTACTCAAACATCGAGCCGCTCCACGAGATCAAACTCACTTGTCCCCCCCGACTGGTGAGCAGGCGACCGAGTACGAACCAGTGTTTTTGCGGTACTTGTTGCTGCGCAACGAGGAGGAAGCTCGCCAAGCGTGCCTCCGAAGCCAACAAGTCATAACAGGCCGGATCGCGCCGCCGTTCCCCCACGTCATAGCCAATGCTCAACAGATCGCACGACCGGTCGTAGAGAAATTCAAAATCCATCGTAGCGAATTCATGGCAGCGCCCGATCAAATTGTCAATGCTTCTGATTTGTTCCACCGCCGCTGGAGACGCCATCACGGGGGCTTCAGTGACCATCGCTTTCGCTTGCGCTAGCACTTGCAGGGTCGGTATAAACTCGAAGGGTTGTGGATCGGGAATCAAGTCGCTGAGTTCATCGCGCAGGGTCCGGGCCTGTTGGTAAAACGCATGAACCCAGTCATGCAGTTCACCTTCACTCTGCGCGGGTAATGCTGCAATGAGCTGATCTGCACCATCTTGGATATCCTCCAGCAGCACGAGCGTCGCGGCTAAAGTGGGGGGTTGCTCCTCCCATGAGTGGGTATTGATGAGGGTAGCTTGCAAGCGGTTAATCGGCTGCGTAAAGGCCGGAGAGGCTGACACGAGTAACTGTTTGACCAGGACGCGCAAGCTGTCCTCTAAACCTAAAAATACTTGTGTTGACAGCACCGGTCGGTCTTTTAATTCAGCCAGCCCGGCCTGCAAGGTCAACAGGCAGCCCACCAAGTTGCCGCTGTCCACCGAAGAGACATACTGCGGGTGAAGCGGTTGCAGGGTGCGCGTGTCGTACCAGTTATAAAAATGGCCGTGATAACGTTCCAACTTTTCCAAGCTGGCTAAGGTGCGTTCAGTACGGCGCAGCAGTTCGCCCAATGGGATGTAGCCAAAATCGTAAGCCACCAGGTTTGCCAATAACGCCATGCCGATGTTGGTGGGAGAAGTTCGCGTGGCGATGTTCTCAACCGGATACTCTTGGAAGTTATCGGGCGGCAACCAGTTATCCTGCGGACCAACGAACTTGGCAAAGAAACGCCACGTCTGCCGTGCCAGCGTCCGCAGGAACTGTTGTTGATCCACAGTCAGATTGGGGACGGGTGACCCCAGCGGCGTACTGAACCACCAGCCAATCACCGGCGCAATCAGCCAAAGCAACAAGAACGGCATCCAGGACACCCACTCTACCGGGCGAATTTGTACCAGGGCTAAGGCTAGCCCCACCGCCACCACCGGCGCGATCCACATCTCCAGAAAAAAATCGGTCAACGTGCGACGGGCATTGCTGCGTGCATAAGCCGGGGTGTGCCACAGCAACAAGCCGCGTCGCGTGAACAACATCCGCCCCCCCGATTGTGCGATGGCATCCAAGCACAGTAGCGCATCATAAGGCAACAGAATCAGCATTAATCCTGCCCGTGCCAGCGGTAGACCGGCTGATTGGATGACGAGGTTGAGATGCAGCCGCCAATCGCGTTCCGTGGGTTTGCGGATGAGATCAAAGCCAACGCTCAGCAAGGGGGGCAAAAACACCACCCCCGCCACCAGTCCAAACCAGAACAAGGCCGTTCCCAGTCCAAACAGCCAGCCGCCGGCCAGTAATGCCAACAACGCGGGAGAAACTAAGCTGCGGCGTAAGTTGTCAAACAACTTCCACATCGATAAAGCCGTAAGTGGATTCGATTGGCGCGTCGCGTGAGTGGCGTGCGGGCCGGGCACCCACGGCAGCAACCAACCGGCTAGTTGCCAATCCCCCCGAATCCAGCGATGCCGTCGGCTGGCATCCGCTGCCACACTGGTCGGATGCGCCTCAATGAGTTCAACATCCGTCACCAACGCCGAACGCGCATAGCCGCTCTCCAACAGGTCGTGGCTGAGAATGAGATTTTGCGGAAACCGGCCATCAACCGCCTGCCGAAAAGCGTCCACATCATAAATGCCTTTGCCAATGAACGAACCTTCCGCAAACACATCCTGGTAAACGTCTGACACCTCGTGGGTGTAAGGGTCAACGCCCACTTCCCCCGCGAATAACCGGGCAAACCGGGATTGGCCCGCGCTGGAAAGGCTGATCGACGCACGCGGTTGCAAAATCGCGTAGCCTGCGACAATGCGTCCCTGCTGGGCATCGTAAATCGGGCGATTGAGCGGATGCGCTAGGTTGCCAACGAGCGTGCGAGCTGCGTCGCGGGGCAGTTGGGTGTCGGTATCGAGGGTAATGACGTACTGGATTGAACGGAGAATAGAGAGATCGCCCACAATGTCAGAAAACGCCGCTGACTCATCACTTCGTAATCGGGCATTAAACTGTTCTAATTTACCACGCTTGCGCTCATACCCCATCCACAGACACTCGTGCGGATTCCACACCCGCGGCCGCTGAAACAGGTAAAAAATACCGGGTCGGTCGTGGCGGTAAGTCTCATTGAGTGCTTCAATGCCGGTGCGTGCCAGTGTCAACAATTCCTCGTCGTCGGGTAGCGTACACGTCGGCGCGTCGCGGTAATCGGTCAGCAAAGCAAAAAATAGGTTCGCATCACGATTGCCCAGATAGCGAATTTCCAGGGCTTCGAGAAGGTCAGTAACGTCTTGCGGCTTGCTCAGTAAAGTGGGGACGATCACCATCGTGCGGTGCGCCGCTGGAATGCCGTGTGAAAAATCCAGGCGCGGTAAAGTGTGCGGGGGCACGAGTAGCGTGACGAGTCGGTTGACGAACGGCACGGTCAGCGCCGAAGCGCAGATGACGCTGGTGATCGCCAAGAACCCGTAGTGCCAACCGGCCAGTCCGAACGCATCCAAAAAGTACAGCACCAACGCAGTGGCCAAGGCAGTGAGCAAAAAGATTGGGGTCAGGTATAAGGTCAAGCAGAAATGCCGAACGACGTGGGTGAACCGCAACCGCCACGACAATCGGCAACCGACCGACCGCTCCAAAACCTCGCGTCCGTGATCAATCAGGTAGTAACCCACGTGCGCGCAGCGGTTCTGAGTACCCCATCGCTCTGCGGCGGCCTGTGCGAGCGCAATCGCTTGGCGTGCGACCGCTGATTCACTACACGAACTCCCTCTGGCGATGTCTTCGATGACATGGCGATAGCGGTCGCGGGTGGCAAAATCCTGGTCGGCGTATGTTTGGGTCGGATCGGTGCGCAGGGTCTGTTCAACCACACTGAGCGTCTCGACGAACACTTTCCAATCCATCGCGCTAATCAGGCGCAGGCTGCCGATACTGTTGGCAATGGAAATCTGATATGCCGCTGCGGTGCGACTAGCGGCTTGCAATAACTGGGTGGCATTGGTGCCTTGTTCGTGCAACTGATGTTCGATCCAGGTTTGCACGAACGCCAATGCTGGCCCCAAGGATTGAAGTCTGGTATAAAACTCCTCCACAACCGGCGCAGTCAGCGGCACATCGGCGTTGGCAAATTTGGCAAGCAACTGGATGAGTTGTTTTGGTTCCTGTTCAGCCACCGCCAGCATGTGATCGGCCCAGGCAATAGCTGCATCGCGTTCCTTGCGCCGCTGTGCAATCCGCAACCCAACGCGGCGAAGGTTCTCTAGCAGTGCCAGGCGCAGCATGATGGGAAATGCCCACAGTTCGCCGAGCTGTAAGGGTGTAACGCTCTGGTAGGCAGTGACAAAGTGAGTGGCATTGTCGTTGTTGACGCGACCGTCCTGGTGGGCGATCAATTCCAGAGCCAATTCATAGATGCGGGGAAAACCAGCGGCGGTTCCTTTTCCTAGCCGTGGTAACTGTCGGCTGTACCCTCGCGGCAGATGGCGACGTGCCAAGCTGATTTGCTGCTCAATGATATAAAAGTTGTCGAGCAACCATGCCTCTGCCGGAACGATCCGTTGTCCCGGCGTAACCGAGGCCGTCACCATGTCATAGGACGCCAACAGAACGCGTTCGTTATCCGCCAGTCGTGGCAGTAACCGATCCGGTCCTGGATGTGGATCAAGTCGCTGCTGGCTGGCCAGCGTTACCGCGTGACGTTTCAGTTGCTCGATGCTGAATAATTCGGCGTGTAGTAACTCCGTATCCAACTCGTTAAGCAAGGTGTTCCTAGCGCGTGCTGAAAATCGAAACAGTTTGATCATGATGATGTTCTCCTCGCTCGTGCTGGGTGATTCCCATGATTCTCAGTTTAACTGCCGCTGAAAATTTCCTGGGGTTCGCTTCGCGGTGATAACCGCTATCCAATTAATGTGGCGTTGCTGACCTGGTGCGGGAATTTTTATTAATAAATAATACCTGCTCTTTGGCGCACGGTCTAGCTCTTTTAAGAAGTAAAAGCAGGTCAATTCATTTATTGCCAACAAGAAGCTTTGCAGTGGCAACATGAGGATTACCAGCAAATCTATTTTTTGGATCAATACCATTAAGTTGAAGCGTAGCGGAATTTAGGGGGAAATAGTTCTCTATCCTGGTTCACTTCGTTTCATCCAAGCTACTTGCTATAATATTTTAATCTTGAAAAAAGCCTTAGATGCTCATTAAGTTGTTACAGAAATAAATTTATGCGTGAATCACTGTATGATACTGATTTTTACGGTTGGACTAACCAGCAAGCAGAATTGCTTAGAACTGGAAAGATAGCTGAAGCTGACCTAAAAAATATTGCCGAAGAAATTGAAGATATGGGTAAGAACCTGAAACGTGAGCTGGAGAACCGATTAAAGATCCTGTTTATACACTTGCTTAAATGGCAGTACCAACCCGGCTATCGAGGCAATAGTTGGCGATACAGTATTGAAGAACAACGTGCCGAGTTGGCGGACCATATAAAAGATAACCCGAGTCTTCAGTATAAACTGCCAGAAGCAATCGAACGTGGTTACCGATATGCTATCACGGGTGCGGCTAAGGAAACCGGGCTTTCTAAAAATACCTTTCCGGAATCATGTCCTTGGACTTTTGAGCAGGCCATGGACAATGAATTTTGGCCTGAAGAGGATGAAGTTCGGAGGACACGGTGACGAAGGAACTACCTCAATCGAAACCAACGCATGAAAGATCTTGTCGGATATGCTAAGCTGGCGAAGCGCATCATTAATGGTGATGTCGCAAGAGGATGTGTTTCGTTCCTCAGCGCATCCTACGTGAGCTGTTGAATTTCTGCGATAGATAGACCCGTGATTTTTGCTATCAAAGCGAGATCCAGTTTTTCTGCGAGCATCGCTTGGGCCATTCTGAATTTCTCCTCATCACGTCCTTTCTCACGTCCTTCCTCACGTCCTTCTTCTTTAGCACTTTCGATGGATTCGCGTTCATCCATGCGATTGAGCATAAACCTTTCAAATGCTTTACGTTCTACTGGATTCATATTCATCACTGCTAATTTTTCTCTGGCTTTTTGAATATGCTTGGCCTTGAAATCTGGCTTCACTTCTGAATGTTTGAGTAAGTAAATCCATTCGTCTAAATCGGTTTGGATGATGTCTTGAAACTGTTCTACTTCTATCAAGTAATATTCGGGAAAGAGGTCTTTGGCTGTAATCCATTCTAAGCCGAGAATCGCCGCTTTTTTATGCCGCTTAAGTTTCAAATGGGAATGAGTGTTTAGACCGTAAAATTCTGTGGTACCATAAAAAACATAATCGTTTTCACCTTCGCCGAGTAAAAAATATAAGATGCTCACCGAAATAACTTTTTTGATCTGGTGATAGTCATCCCCTAAGTTTAGGTTTTCGACAATGAGTTTAGAGGTGCCGTACAACAGTCTTTCTAAATAATGAATTTCTCGGTTACTTTGTACTTCAATGATGATGAGTTCATGTTGGTCATTTTCAACTAATAAATCCACGCAGTTAAATTTATCACTGCGGTCTTCTTGATTCGATTCACTTTCTAGTAAGGAAAGGATGGTGAGTTCTTGGCGAAGTAAAGCGGTGAGAAAGCCTTCTAAAATGTCAAAATTGGCTTTGTCTCGGAGGAGATGTTTGATCGCCCAATCAAAGCTCACTAAGGGACGTGTGTTCATCGGTTTTTTTCCTGATTAAGTCCGTTGTAGAAAGGTTGGTTTCCTTCTAATTCATGAATGACAACCCGTGAAGGAAGTGAGTGGTTGCGGGGAATTTTGCCGGGTTGAAGCCGTGGGGTAAGCCGAGTTTTTCGTCTGACGAATGAACCCGGGACTGGGTTGGAAGTCATTGGGAGATAATGCACTTCCCGCTAGGGGATGGAGAATAAATTTACTCCGATTCATCTCGTTTTCAAAACTCCTTTTTCCACAAGGTGTGGGTAATAAGCGACTCGCATCCATGAAGTCCGTAGCTAAACTAAACAAATTGTCGCTAAACGTTTTATCAAGAGACTCAATGATGATTTTTCCATCAATTCCTAATCTGGAAGAAGCGCTGAGGAGGCTATCTGGGTTTTTAAGAAGTTTTCAGCGACCATTCGGATATTTCCGCCATGCCCTTCATACGCTTGGGCAGTGATTGCTCCTTGGTTCAAGACAACAACTTGAGGGGTTGAAATCGTAATATTCCCTCCATTATTATTTGCTTCTCCACGTTGAACGCTGGTCGTCATTTGCCCTTGGCGTAAATACAATTGGTCAGTCACGGTGAGGCGTAAGTCACCCCCTGAAGATTGTTGAGCAGAAGTAGTTATTTCATCTCGATCAACTATCTCTAGGGTATCCGCTTGTATCCTCAATTCTCCAGCATCACCTATCCCTAAACTATTGGCCGTTATCACCCCTCCGTCACTCAGTTGTAAATAATTGGCATGTACTTTCACGTTGCCCCCGCGACCGGTAGCTAGGGTATTACTGGAAATACTACTGGGAACGCCTAGAAAATTACTGCCTTGAATGCGCAGGTCGCCGGCCACTTCGACTTGTACCTCCCCACCGTCGCCAGTACCCAACCGGAGCATCTTGCCAAAGAAAATACTGTTAATTGCTTTTTGTCTTACGTCGAACTCAGGTTACATAGGCTCCTTCCGTGCGGATGCTGTAATGCTTGTAGCGGATTTTTAAGAGGCTGATTCATGGCTTGACACAGGGAAATAGACGTGTTACGTTGCTAAAATAATTTTATAACTAAACAGTTTTTATTATATAACGTTTGATGTTAAAAAACAAGAGATAGAGATTAGAAAGTTTAAATTCGGATTTGAGTGCTTAAACAAGTGTTCTGTGGAGGATGTATGATTTCAACAAAGAAAAATCGTTTCTCGTTTGCCGCGCTAGCCGTGGCGGCAATCACTGTGGCCCCCAACGTGGAGGCGGCGGTTATCGCTACCTCACCGGTTTGGGCTGATTCTGGACAAAGTTACCATGCGTGCAACGTGGTAAACATTTCGACCGCCACCGTGTCCGTCACGGTAGAACTTATAAACAGCGTTGGGACCGTGGTAACCGGTCCAACTACAGTGTCCCTACTTGCCGGTCATTCGATAGAACTTCCAGGCAGCAGCAGCAGCGACCCTAGCGGGTTTGAATGGTGCCGTTTTACTGCGAGCAGCGTAACCTCCCTTCGCGGCAATATCTCGGTCTTCCGTTATATGGGCTCCTATTACGATACGCTCGCAATGTCTGAAGCTAAATAGCGCCTTCTAAATCTAGGCTGGGTTGTGGATCTGTCGCAACCCAACGAATCCAGCGCACCGGCGCGATAGAACCGTGCCGGGCAATATGCCCCCTTCCCAAGGGTACTGGAAGTAATCCCACTTTGCATGGCTTTAATCACCAAATTAAAAGGTGGAGGGAAAATCGTGACCGTTGATTTTCTCCCCATTATCGTTAAGTCGCCGGCCATCTTGAGAGTAAGGTTGCCACCGGCATGATCGCCAAAGGTATCACTGGCAATAACACCACCATCTTTAAGTGTCACGAAATCGGCTTCAATCGTTATATTGGAGACATCGCCGAGCAAGTGTAGGGTGGATAAGGCGTAAGCCGTCATCCACCGCATGAAAGGGTGCATGACGCTTCGCTTATGCACCCTACGCGACACTGCCATTAAGTTAAGCCAATGTAGGTTGGGTCAATCTCCTGATTGACCCAATACAAATATATCCAAAATGTTGGGTTACGCTGCGCTAACCCAACCTACCTGACTACGTTGATAAAGCGAGATTACCGCTGTTTAATTTCTTCCATAACTCAATTAATTTCCTTTGTCGTTAGAACAACTCGGTATGATTCAATCGAATCCATTATCACCTCTTAACAACAATCGAAGAAAGACTTAATCATACCTAGCATCTAGTTGATAAAAGAATTAAACTGTGCGTCATATTTAGGTAAGACCCCATTTTTAGTTAAAATCTTTCCTAGCTCAATGAATTTTCAATCAATACTTCATGCTGTGAACCGCGTTAAACACTATGTCTGCCGTTCCAATTATTGCCTTTTTTAATAATAAAGGAGGTGTTGGGAAAACCTCGCTGGTTTATCATTTGGCGTGGATGTATCACGACTTAGGATTACGAGTTGTCGCCGTTGATCTGGATCCGCAAGCTAACCTCACAGCGGCTTTTTTATCCGAAGAACGCCTGGAAGAAATTTGGTTATTAGATAAACAGCCTAATACAATTTACCGTTGTGTACAACCTTTACTGAGAGGGGTTGGTGATATTGTTACTCCGCAGTTAGAGGATATCAAACCACGCTTAGCATTACTGATCGGTGATTTATTACTCTCCGGATTTGAAGGACATCTTTCTACGGAATGGCCAGGATGTATGGATCGTAAAGAGCGTTCTTTTCGCGTTATTTCTGCCTTTTGGCGAATTTTACAACGGGTGATAAAAATTCATGTGGCTAATGTGATTTTAATTGATTTGGGACCCAATTTAGGGGCGATTAATCGAGCCGCTTTGATCACTGCCGATTATGTCTTAACGCCCCTCGCACCCGATTTATTTTCGTTACAAGGCTTGAGAAATTTAGGGCCAACTTTATTCCGTTGGCGTGAAGAATGGCAAGAGCGCCAAACCAAAAATCCAGTGGTTGATCTCAGTTTACCGCCTGGCACTATGCGACCGGTTGGTTATATTGTTTTGCAACATTTACAACACGTTATTCGCCCAGATCGACCGGTAAAGGCTTATCAACGGTGGATTGTTCAAATTCCGGGAATTTATCGCCAGGCCATGCTCAATTTAGCGGCTAATAACGAAATAGCTTCGATAGAAGAGGATCCCTATTGTTTAGCTTTAGTTAAACATTACAAAAGTTTAATGCCATTAGCACAAGCGGTTCACAAACCTATTTTTCATCTCAAACCGGCCGACGGTATCGTTGGGGGTACCACTCAATCGGTTCAGAATGCTTATCAAGATTTTGAGCGGTTAGCACGGCGGATTGTGAGAAATTGTAAATTAGCTAAACAGTCAGAAACCGCTCTGCTGCATTCATCAGCAAAAAATTAAACCCAGCTATGAAAAATAATCGATTAAAAATTGCTACGCGTAAAAGTCCATTAGCTTTATGGCAAACTAACCATGTTCGTGAGGCTTTGCGGCGGCTTTATCCGGAACAACTCATTGAAATTGTAGAAATAACTACCCAAGGGGATAAAATTTTAGATACGCCTTTAGCAAAAATCGGTGGCAAAGGCTTATTTGTTAAGGAATTAGAAAATAGCTTATTAGCGGGGCAAGCCGATATGGCTGTCCATTCGATGAAAGATGTGCCGGTTGAATTGCCAAGCGGCTTAATACTCCCCGTGATTATGTGTCGTGAAGAACCTTATGATGCCTTTGTGTCTAATCATTATCCTAACTTAGCCGCGTTACCGCTAGGCGCAATTGTGGGTACGTCGAGTTTACGTCGCCAAAGTCAATTACTGGCATTACGTCCTGACTTAAGTATTCGTCCATTACGCGGTAATGTGGGTACCCGTTTACAAAAACTCGATCGGGGCGAATTTGATGCGATTGTGTTAGCGGTAGCTGGACTGAAACGTTTGGGAATGAGCGAACGTATTCGAGAAATATTAACCCCGGATATCATTTTACCGGCGATTGGACAGGGTGCCATTGGCATTGAATGTCGGGAAGATGATCAGGTAACTCAAGAACGAATTGCGCCGCTGAATGATTACGCTACCCAACAACGAATCAAAGCAGAACGGGCTATCAATCAACGGTTAGGGGGTGGTTGTCAAGTGCCTATTGCCGGCTTTGCTGAAATCTCGGATAACGAGTTGCTGTTACGTGGATTAGTGGCTGATCCTCAAGGTAAACAGGTACTGTACCATACGCTGCGAGGTGCGCTGGAATTCCCGGAAGAGTTAGGTGATCAATTAGCTCAAGTATTACTGAGTCAAGGCGCAGATCGCTTCCTCCAAACTTGGCAGTTTTCTGCGTAAGTGATGCCAAGTGCAACCGATTTATCTAACGATTTGAGTGGGTGTAGGTAGGGTAGGTCGTTGGGCGCGAAACTCAGTTTAAAAGTTCCTGAAAGTGAGAGTAGCAAGGAAATTGGGATAATGGGTAAGGCAACTGAAACTAAAGCAGCAGCACATGCACTCTTTCAAGATGCGATGCAGGGAGTAACACCACTTCAATGCGATAGAGTAGCCTTCCCTAAACCACGATTAACTCCTTTTCCTCGACAACGTTATCTTGACGAAGCGCTGGTATATGAAGATATGCTCTCAGAGAATTACGATCCCGCCGAATTAGAAACCGGTGAGGAACTTGTCTTTGTGCGTCCTGGTGTTCAACATAGTGTACTGCAGAAACTGCGCCGTGGACATTTTAGTGTGACCGCAGAATTGGATTTACATGGAATGGTGGTATCGGTTGCCCGAGTTGAGGTCGCTGATTTTTTGCGTTATTGCCATCATAATAATATCCGTTGCGCCAGAATTGTGCATGGTAAAGGTTATGGTTCTTGGCAAAAACAACCGGTTTTAAAAAATAAACTAAATCACTGGCTGCGGCAGCGTGATGAGGTTTTGGCATTTTGCTCTGCTCGTCCCGTTGATGGTGGAACTGGAGCTATTTATGTCTTGATTAAGCGGTCATAATCCTGCGGAAACGGCATTTTCCGTTCCCACAGATTAGGTTAGTTGACTAAAACCAAATTAGTCTTCTTTTTTAGCCTCTGGGGCAGCTTCACGGCGATTGGCACGTGGTGGGGGTGGAGGAGGTGCATCGTTATAGTCCTCATCGGAGTACCGTCTGCTTCTTGGCCTAGCGTAATCGTCTGAACCACCGTAACCCCTTGATCCACCATAACCATATGGGCCACCACCATAACCCCCTGGTCCATCATAACCACCATATGGGCCACCATAACCATACCCAGGACCATAACCATGGTAGCCGCGACCACGACCATAGCCATGTCCACCCATATTTGTACTAAAACTCATATCACCCCAACCGTTTCCATCCCAGGGGCCCCAATCCCACATATCATCGCCCCAACCACCGCCGGGATAACCACCCCAGGGGCCACCACCACCCCAAGGACCGCCCCCCCACCAAGCTTGGGCTGGTGCAGCGGCAATAGCGGCTCCTAAGATAGTTGATAAAGCGACAGCTTTGGTAAAGTTTTTCATGCTATTACCTCCGTAAGGTCAAGTAAAGAATTCTGCATCATCGATTAAGAGTCATCCAGATAAGTCATAGGCATCATTCAGTCCCTTGATATTTGGGGACATCCTCGCTCAACAACTTGTCTGGACGTCTATAATCCGTTTATCTGAATGACAGGAAAAAGCATACCTGTTTAAAAGAATATTAGCAATATCTAATTTACTTTAAAATCGGTTTTCTATAATAACAATTTGTTTATTAAACTAAAAAAATTGGCCTACTATTTTAGTTTCCGAGTTAAATGACAAATATTTTTTATAATTTCATAAATATTATTAAGTTTAAAAACCCCGTCACTGGGTAACTTTAAACAACCGGCATAAACAGTGCTAGACTTAATATTAAGAGAATTGATTTTTATTTTATGGAGATTAACATTATGAATATTTTAGGTAAAGAATTTATCACGGAGCTTATGCCAGATGGCTGGGTAATTTGTGAAAAATGGCTAGATGGTGCATTAAGTGTTATTGATAACCAACTTTCTAATAGAAAAGAAGCCAGTAATAAATTGCAACATTTATGCGACTTTCTAACTCAGGATTGTCAAACTTTAGGGGTCAGTCCGGAACAATACTGGCAGGAACGCAATGAAGTAATTATTGCTCAATTAATACATCAAATACATTAAAGTAAGTTATGTATTACACCGCTCCTGATGAGGCGAAATAATAGAATAAATAGAATAATAGCTTTATAGAATCAGTTGATTTCTAAAACCGACTGATTCTATAAATCCTATCATTCTGCAAATTCTGATTCAGGCGAGAAATTTCGACAACCTCAACAAACCATTTTCTATCAGTGAATAAACGACTGGCACTACCACCAGGGTTAACAAAGTTGAGCTAATCATGCCACCAATAACCGCGACTGCTAGGGGTCCGGTCGTATCAGCGCCAGCCCCTAAACCTAGTGCAGCGGGCAATAAAGCTAGAATAATCGTCAGCGAGGTCATGAGCACCGGACGCATTCGAATGGGGCAAGCTAAAAGTAGCGCTTCGTGAATCGCTTTCCCTTCCGTTCGCAGTTGATTGGTCAAATCGATGAGTAAAATGGAATTCTTGGCGACTAAACCCACGAGCAACACTAAACCAATCATCGAATAGATGTTAAGTGAATCTCCAGTGAACCACAAACCAACTACACCCCCAATAATCGCTAGCGGTTGTGCGGTCATAATAATGAGGGGTTGGATAAAGGAATTAAATTGGCTCGCCAATACCATATAAACTAAAATCAGTCCGGTAACGAAAGCAAATACGAGATAACCCAGCGTTCTACCGAATTCTTTCGCGCGACCAATCAATTCAATGCGATAACCAGGGGGTAGCAGTGGCTCGGCTGCTTGTAAAACGATTTGAGCAGCGTCCCCTTCTGAAATAGTTGGTGTCGAAAAAAAGGTAGCCGCATATTGGAGATTATAACGAGAAATAACCGCTGCACCCAGGGAAGGTCGGAAATTAGCGATGGTATCTAAGCGCACCCGTTGTCCGGTCGCCGTATGTAAATAGATTTTATTTAGATCGGCGATTTGCCCAAAGGTGTTTTCTTGTGCTTTCAAGCGGATATCATAGCGTTCACCATCACCGGGTTCATCATTATATTTGGCAATATCCACTCCACCAACCAATACTCGCAGAACATCTGCTACGGTTTGCGTATCCAGTCCTAAATTTTCAGCTTTAACTCGATCCAGTTCTAAGTTCAGTTCAGGTAACTCCAACTGTAATTCCATATCAAGGCTACCAATTGCAGCAATTTTTCGTAACCGAGTTTCCAATTGTTTGGCTAAATCGGCTACTTTGTACAAATCTGGTCCTTTCAGGATAAATTGTAAAGGTTCACCACGATCGCCGCTCATATCTGGCACGGGTGAAGCGAAGGCTTGTACGCCAGGAACAGTCATCAATTGTTGACGCACCGCCTTGATTAATTCGGATTGCCGACGGTTGCGTTGCTCCCGGGCGACCAATTGAGTAAATATCGACCCTTCGTTCACTCGCCCCGTTTCGCCAGTGCCGATAGTGCTGAAGACGTTTTTCACCTCCGGATACTGATTGAGCACCTTTTCAATCGCCTGTAAACGGTCGACGGTGTACTCCAAAGTTGAACCGAGCGGTGTTTTGAAAGAGACTAGAAAACGCCCTTCATCTTCGTCTGGCGTAAATCCTTTACCCAATTGGCTAAGGAACCAACCACTGCTGTACACTACCGCTATCGCCAGCAGTATGACCACCACCCGAAAACGTAAAGCCAAGTAAAGAATGCCTCGGTAAAGCTTTTCCATCCCTTGAAAAATAGCTTCTAACAACCGATATAACCAACCATGTCGATGACTAACTCTCAAATAACGGGCGCATAGCATGGGAGTCAATGTCACTGAAATAAACAGAGAAACTAATACCCCTAAACTGACCACCACCGCGAAAGGTTGCATAAAGCGACCAATAATCCCTTCCATGAAAACCACGGTGGCAAAAAGTGAGACGAGGGTAAAGGTAGCAGCGAGTACGGCAAATACCACTTGATTAGCACCGGTGATAGCCAATTCAGTGGGATTACCCGTCAGGTCTTCTTCACGATGCCGAAAAATGTTTTCTAAAACGACAATGGCATCGTCTACCACCACCCCAATCAACAGCAGTAATCCCAACAAAGTCATGATATTAAAAGTGTAACCCGCAAAATAGAGGGCAGCAATAGCACCTAACAGTGAGACTGGAATAGCCGTAGCAACAATCAGGGTTGCACGCAAACTTCTTAGAAACAACCAAACGACGAGTGCCGCTAATAAAGTGCCTTCTACCAAGTGTTCTTTTAACGCATTAACAATCTCTAAAATAATGGCAGCATTGTCAGAAGCAACCTGTAAAGTCATTCCTGGTGGTAGTTGTGGCAGAATTTCGGTTTCTAAACGGTTTTTAACCTCTTCAATAATGGCAACTGTGTTGGCGTTGCTGATTTTGATAATGCCAATTCCCACCGCCGGTTTACCGTTAAAGCTCGCAAAGCGGCGATTGTCTTCTAATCCGTCTTCAATGTCAGCAATTTCATGCAAATAAACCGGCAAGTTACCCCGGTAAGCGACAATCAATTGTTGTAATTCGGTTAAATTGTGAAATTCTAAATCTAATTTCAGCAGATCTTCACGTTGCGATCCGCTTAGATAACCACCTGGTAATTTGATATGTTCGCGTCGAAACGCTTGAATAACTTCCTGGACACTCACACTGAGAGACGCCATCCGCTCAATGTTCAAATGGACACGAATAGTCCGTTCCCGGTCACCCCCAATCACGACGTCTCCCACGCCATTGATAGTTTCTAAGCGCTTCTTAATGACATAACGCGCATATTGATTGAGTTGCTGCGAAGTCCGATCACCCTGCAAAGCCAACCACATAATCGGCGCGCTGCCCATTTCCATTTTGGCAACGACGGGCGGATCACTGTCTTCTGGCAAATTTCTTAGGATAGCGTTAATCTTAGCCTGCACTTCGTTGAAAGCGACATCAACGTTTTTTTCCAGGATAAATTGGATAACGACTACCGATACACTGGGCAAGGACATGGATTGAATACTTTCAATGCCAGAGACACTATTAACGGCTGACTCGATCAGATTAGTCACTGAAGCATCTACTACACTGGGATTGGCTCCCGGTAAGGTAGTGGTTACTGACAACAGCGGAAAATCAATAGACGGAAAGCGATCGACACCGATGCGTTGATAACTGATGATTCCGTACAGAATTAATACGCCACTTAACATATACGCCAACACATGGCGACGTACTGAAATTTCGGGTAAAGTCATGGATTTTTCTCCCGTACACTCACGGGTACACCTTCGGTCAGAAAACCAGCACCGTCTAAGGCGATGGTTTCACCCACTCCGATTCCGCTGAGGATTTCAATCCATTCCCCGTCGCGCCGACCGGTTTGTACTACCCGTGGTTCAGCACGATTATTCACAATGCGATAGACCACGGTACCCGCAGGTCGTCTTACCAAGGCACCGGCTGGAACCATCACTGCACGTGGTCGCCTTTCTAGAATTACAACTGCTTTAATACTATAACCCGGTTTCCAATTGCCCGGATTGTCAAATTCTGCTAATGCTTCTAGAGCCCGGTTGCGGGTATCGAGCATCGGGCGTAAAGCCGTGATAACTGCCTTAACCGATTGTTTAGCTTGTCCTGGAATTGTTAGGTTAATGGGCAAACCGGGGTGAATTTGTGCTGCCAAAGTTTCGGGAAAATATAGACGTGCTCGCAATGGTGTAATCGTGACGATTTGAAACAGTGGCGTTCCCGGTTGCAAATAGTCACCTACCGAAACCGGCCGCCGCTGAATAGTGCCCGTTACTGGACTGGTGATAACCGTTTTAGACAAATTATATTGAGCTTCTTCGAGACGCACTTGAACACCCGCTAATTCTGCCTGTAATACGGCGGAATCTGTTTCCACTTTATCGAGTTCACTCCGCGCAGAAGCATTTTTTTGCACTAAGTTTTGATAACGATCGAGAGTCAGTTGCTGATTTTTAATTAAGGCTTGTAGCCGCTGTTGTTCCGCTTGTTCTCTTGCCAAAGCGAGTTGATAGGGTTTAGCGTCGATCTCTGCCAAGGTTTGACCTTGTTGGACACTATTCCCTTCATCGGCGTTGAGTGCCACGACTTGCCCGCTGATTTCAGCGGCTATGGTGGGTTGTGCCAAACTTTCTAAGTCTCCTAATACTTCTACGGTCACTTCCAAAGCACGACGAGTCGATTGCGTGACAGTTACCGAAACCGCATTGGTTGGTGATTCATCTTGAGCACTAGCGCTCAGATACAGGCAAACGAATAGTAGCCATCCACCGAGCCATTTTAGTATCGTTCGGTTATTCGTGTTCATGCGCTCCCACTACTCCTTTTAACAGCAATCGGGTAATGTGCTTGGCGATATATTGAGGATCTTCGTGTTCTGCTCGACTACCGGGAAAGAAACGCCGTAATGGACCGAGTTCAAAGTGGTGTAATACCAGTCCCATAATCGAAATAGTCAACATGTGAGCATCACAGGTGGGATCGAGTTGTTCGGCTAGGCGTTTAGCCGTTTCAAATTGTTCTGCAAATATTTCTTTAGCTAACACTTGTAAGCGGGCTTCGTCACCATCCAAGAGTTCGCGTTGAATCAACAAACGAAAATTGGGATCCTGGCTAACACTTTCACACAAGCACACCACAAACTTTTGCAATAACTCCGGCGGCGTAGCGGGCGTAGCAAATACGGCCGATAGTGCGGCTGCTTTGTTAGCAAACGCATGAGAAATTGCCGCCAGATACAAAGCTTGTTTGTTTTTAAAATGGTTATAAAGTGCTGGCGCACGAATGCCAACCACTTCGGCAATATCACGCATAGAAACATTGCTATAGCCACGTTTAGCAAATAAAGGAATTGCTTCGTCGAGAATAATGTTTTTGGTATCCGATTTAAAACAAGAATGATTACTATTCATAAGCGGATTAATTAACAATAATTAACTTTGAAAACTATTAAGTTAACAAATGTTAATCTTGATTACAACCGGTAACTGGATTTAAGCCAGCGTAGGTTCAATGCCATTCAGTTAAGGCTCTTTACTTCCCCCTTTTTCAAAGGGGGATAGAGGGGGATTTGAAGATTTCCAGCATTTAAATCCCTCCTCGCCCCCCCCCTTTTTCAAAGGGAGGAATTCTTAACTGAATGGCATTGCAGTGTAGGTTGGGTCAATCAAAGATTGATCCAACATCAATTCATTGAAAATGTTGGGTTACGCTACTTTTGCTGAAACTAAGATTGAACGGTGCGTTACGCTTCGCTAACGCACCCTACCTAGCTACCTAGCTAGCTTAATGGCATTGCAGCGTAGGGTGTAAAGCTTCGCGTCATACACCTTGTTTCGGATTCAATGAAGAGCTGGGTTTCGCGTTTCTCAACCTAGCCTACTCGTACTAAATATACTATAATTTAATAACTGAATAGGTCATAATTTAATGATAATTCTCTTTACCTAGCTTTGCTATATAAGAGCAATTAATTGCAATGGAGAAAAAAGGGGAAGAATAAATGAGATAGTAATAACAAATTATCAAACAAGAATTTTATGAATAATTCATTATGTGTAAAAGAACATAGATATTGGGATTTTTTTGAGGATTTCCCAATAGATCAAGGTGGTTATGGAAGACACAAATGTGCTGGTTGTGCATATGAAAATGGATTTCAAGACGGCTTGAATAGAAAGGAACATCTAAATATTGATTTGGATAATTTGCCACTTAGTCAAGCCGGAACTGTCCGACATAAAAGTCCTCATGCTGCTTATGCCAAAGGATATTACGACGGTATTGTTAAATCATATAAATAGATTTAGGTTTAATTAATAAATTTATTTTCAACAAATTGGTTATCAGATTTAAGTTACTGTAATGAAAAATATTAAAGTAACTTAAGTTAAATGAATTATCTATATTTCTCATTTTAAATGTTTTGGATAAAAATTAAACATTAAATGAAAACAATAAGTAATACAGCGAGGTAGGGTGCGTTAGGTGCATCTTTTTGCGCCGTAACGCACCGATTTTTTAAACTCAAAATGGTGCGTTACGCTTTGCTAACACACCCTACTTGACTTATTTGATGTATTAAAAAGAAGGGGTAAAAATAAGATGCGATGGTTGCTGGATATTAGAATTAGTTTTTTCTGTTAAGCGCCGCTTAATTTCTTCTTGCAAAGTTAACAAGCCTTGGTGAGTGGGATAAGCTAATAATCCTTTGTTAATTAATAATAAACTCGTTTCTAAATCCCCCTGGTTACTTTTTAATTGGGCTAATTGTTCATAATGATGAGCCAGTTGCTGCAAGCCGATTTTGGCTGATTCATTTTGAGGTGTTATGGTTAAAATATTCTGGTAAGTTTGATAAGCCGCATCGAATTGATTAGCTTCAACGTGTTGTTTGGCAATAACCAACAGTTCTTCTACTACGTTATGAGTTGCCGGTGTCGCCCCTGGTTTTGCAGAGGAAAGCGATTGCGAAGCTTGTGGTAATTCATCTTGTGGTTTCTTGACATGAATTGAAGGTAATTGCGACTTAGAAACCGGTGCAGAAAACGGTTGCGGTAAGGGAGTCGGCGATAACTTATTCACTGGGTCTAAAACGGGTAGTGGAGATTTTGAAACTAAAGGTGGTGGTAATGGGGTGGAGGGATTGAGTTCCGTTGCCACAGCGGGTTGCTCGGAATCAACTACCTTACGCTGTATTTGTTCTCTTATTGTTTGATTGAGCGCCAATAATCCCGCATGGTTGGGAAATACCTGGAGACCTTTGTTAATCAAAGCCAATTTTTTATCTAAATGCTCTTGGTCAATTTGAGCCAGTTGTTCATACTGGTCGGCTATTTTTATCAACCCAGCTTTAGCCGCTGGATGTTCAGGAACCCGTTTTAATATCTCTTGATAGGTTTCATAAGCATTATCACCGGCGGGTGTGGTTAGACGTAATGCTGCCAATTGCTGCTCTGCTTTTTTAACTAATATTTCAATGTGTTGCTGTTGTATATATTGTGAATCGGTTAATTTTTGTTGCAAAGCGAGTAATTTTTCATGATGAGGAAATCTTTCTAATCCTTCATTAATGAATAATAACTTTTTGGTATTTTCTTGTTCTGATTGTGCCAATTGCACATATTTTTCCGCAATTCTTTTAATACCCTCCGGTGCTAATTGATTATGAGGTTCAAGATTTAAAACGGCTTGATAAGTTTGATAAGCGGCTTCGAGTTGTAATAGGGTTAATTGCTTATCAGCCTGATTCAAGAGTTGTTTAATTTGCTCAGCGCGTATTTTTACCGGTTGTTGCTGGGCAAGTGCTTGCTGCAACTGTTGTTCAAGTAGCTGTAATGGCAGGTAATTTGGCATGATTTGTAAGCCTTGTTTAATGTTAGCTAAACTGTCGGTTAACTTCTTGGCCTGCTGGTTATTACGAGCGAGTTGTTCATAATATTTAACAATTTTTAGGATACCCGCTTGTGCTTCAACCTGATTAGGCGCAATGGCCAGTATTTGTTGATAAGTTTCGTAGGCATTATCTCCAACCGGTTGCGTTATTTGGTTATTTTCCCACTGCACTTGAGCTTGTGTTAATAAAGATTGGAGTAGAGAAGGTTCTCGTTGATAAAAGAACAACCCCACTAAGGTTAATAATAAAATGCTCGTGACGACCACCATGACTATTTTTTTAAACTGCCAACGCAGGTTATGGTTATTTCCTGATTTAGAAACGGTTGCAGTTGTGGCTGGAGATAAGGCAATTTGACCTTGTAAGGCGGCTTTAAAGTCTTGAACTGTTTGAAACCGATCTTCAATCCGAATGGCTAGCGCCAACATAATCGCCTCATTGATGCTTGGAGAAATGGCTATTCCCAGTTCAATTGGTGCGATAAGGCGCTCGCCACCAAAACGGTCCGTTGCGGCGGGTGGTAATTGACCGGTAATGAGCAGATATAATAAAGCACCACAAGCATAAATATCGGTCCAGGGACCAATTTTACCCTTACCAGAATATTGTTCCAATGGCGAATAGCCATGTTTAAGAACTAGATCTAAACTGCGAGTATATTCGCCGACAATATGCCGAGCAGCGCCAAAGTCAATTAAAATGGGTTCACCGGTGGGTAAAATCAGAATATTTTGTAGAGAAATATCACGATGATAAATATGTTGGGCATGAACTTGGGCTAACGCATCCAAAATAGGCAAAACCATATTAAGTGCTGCCTCGATTGGCAAGCGGTTATTACCTTGGCTAAGCATAGCGGCTAAATGAGTTCCAGCTAGATAATCCATCACCATATAACCGGTTTGATTTTCTTCAAAAAAGTTAATTATTCTAACAATATGGGGATGATCAAATTTAGCCAAATTACGCGCTTCATTTATAAAAAATTGTATTCCTTGGCGAAAATTTTCTTCTTGTGGTTTCAGTGGTACAATGTTCGAGTTAAGAATATTACGCGTTGCCAGGGCTACCGGAAGATATTCTTTAATGGCTACTTTTTTCTGCAACCATTGATCTAAACCCAGATAAGTAACGCCAAATCCCCCTTGACCCAAGGGAAGCCCTATAATATATTGGTTTTTTAATAGCGTCCTCGGTTGAAGATACAAAGGATGCGCTTGATATTTATGTTCATTATAACCACATTGGGGGCACAACCCGGACCGAACTTGAGCCTGCATACAACGGATGCAAAGGGTATTCAGTTTTGATGTTGTTACGGTTAGGTTATTCACTCTCATTCACCCGGGGTTGATTATAAAAACCACAACATCTCCAGATTGTGTCTGTGCCCAAAATCATGCTCACTTTACTTAGTAACGGTTGAAATAAATTGCTTGGGTAACAACCCGAGGTAAATTACCCTCTCAGTGAATTGCTCACTGAATATTTAAAAGGATGAGGAGTAAGTCGGTACTATTAATAAAACTGAAACATAATATGTCGATCAAGAAATAACGATGACAACTTGCATTATTGTGCATCAACGTATGGTATTGTAAACAAATATCTGATCATTCCATTCACTTTAGTTAAACTGATTTCTCTATGTTTAATATACTCGTGCTACATGGCCCGAATCTTAATTTATTGGGTGAGCGCGAACCGAAGCATTATGGTCAAACTAACTTAACAAGCATTAACCAACAGCTTGTTGAGATGGCTCAAACTGCCGGCCACCAGCTCACCCCTTTTCAAAGTAATGCGGAATACCAGCTTATAGAGCAAATCCATTTAGCTCATCATCAGCAAATTGATTTTATTATAATCAATCCGGCGGCTTTCACCCATACCAGTATTGCTTTACGCGATGCTTTATTAGCGGTAGCTATTCCCTTTATTGAAGTTCATTTATCTAATGTTCATGCCCGTGAACCCTTCCGACATCATTCTTATTTCTCTGATATTGCTATCGGGGTTATCAGCGGATTGGGTGCCCAAGGATACAGCCTGGCTTTACAAGCCGCACTGTTTATTTTGTCGAATTCGAGGTAGGTTCATGGATATTCGTAAAATAAAAAAACTTATAGAATTAATTGAATCCTCTGGGGTTGCCGAGATAGAAATTCACGAAGGTGAAAACTTAATACGGATTAGTCGTTATCCCCATTCAACCCCCGTGGTGATGTCACAGGCAATGCCCTTGCCAGGTATACCAACCGTTTCGTCAGCCACGAATACCTCTTCACCGCCGGTAATGGAACCCGCTAAAGAAATGAAGGGACACCTCATTACTTCACCGATGGTAGGTACTTTTTATCGTGCGCCTTCTCCGGCCAGTAAATCTTTTGTTGAAGAAGGACAAATGGTGAATGAGGGAGACACACTTTGTATTATTGAAGCCATGAAAATTCTCAACCAAATCACGGCCGATAAAGCCGGTATTGTTACTAAAGTTTTAGTCGAGAATGGGGCACCGGTAGAATACGGTGAACCATTATTTGTTATTGAATAATAAACAGTTATCAGTTATTTGTAGGGGTAATCCTTGCGGTTGCCCTAACATTTTTCAGTTGTCAGTTAGCCGTTATCACCATGAAAGGTTAATTGATAACTGTTCACTGCTAACTGTTCACTGTTAACTGAAAAGAGGTTAAGTACATGCTATCAAAAGTTGTTATTGCTAATCGAGGTGAAATTGCCTTACGTATTCTAAGAGCCTGTCGAGAAATGGGGATTAGAGTCGTGGCAGTCCATTCCTCTGCAGACCGTGAACTCAAGCATGTACGATTGGCTGATGAATCGGTATGTATCGGTCCGCCTCCTTCGGCAAATAGTTATCTCAACATTCCGGCGGTCATCAGTGCTGCTGAAGTAACCGATGCAGTCGCTATTCATCCGGGTTATGGTTTCCTAGCTGAAAACGCTGATTTTGCAGAACAAGTTGAAAAAAGTGGCTTCATTTTTATTGGCCCGCATCCGGAAACGATTCGGTTGATGGGAAATAAAATCTCGGCGATTAAAACCATGAAAGCGGCCGGTGTTCCCTGTGTTCCTGGTTCAGAAGGAGTACTAGACGAGGATATCGATAAAACGTTACCACTGGCCCGGGAGATTGGTTACCCGATTATTATCAAAGCCGTCGGTGGTGGCGGTGGACGTGGGATGCGAGTGGTACGAAGTGAAGCGGCCTTACCGAGTGCCATTTCGCTAACACGTGCTGAAGCCGCTGCGGCCTTTGGTAATGACCAAGTTTATATGGAAAAATTCTTAGAAAATCCACGACATATCGAATTCCAAGTTTTAGCAGACAGTTATGGCAATGCGATTTACTTAGGCGAACGCGATTGCTCCATGCAACGTCGTCACCAAAAAATGATAGAAGAAGCCCCAGCACCGGGGTTAACCGAAGCTCAGCGCCATGAAGTAGGCGAATTATGTGCTCAAGCTTGTCGAGATATTAACTATCGTGGCGCCGGTACCTTTGAATTTTTATATGAAAATGGCCAATTCTATTTCATTGAAATGAATACCCGTATCCAAGTTGAACATCCGGTCACGGAATTAGTCACGGGCATTGATATTGTTCGAGAACAACTCCGAATAGCCGCTGGTGAAACGTTACGCTATAAACAAAAAGATATAAAAATTCAAGGACATGCCATAGAATGTCGGATTAATGCCGAAGATCCGGACAGCTTTCTGCCTTCTCCGGGAATCATTTCGCGCTACCATGCCCCCGGTGGGCCGGGAGTACGAGTCGATACTCACATTTACAGCGGCTATCGGGTTCCACCTTATTACGATTCCATGATTGGTAAACTCATCACCTACAGCGATACCCGCGATTCCAGTATGGCCCGAATGCGAATGGCATTAGATGAGATTATCATCGATGGTATCAAGACCAATATTCCTTTACAGCAAACTCTACTTGAAGATGCGACTTTTCAAGCAGGCGGGATTAGTATTCACTACTTGGAAAAAAAATTAGGCATGTGTTGATTTTCATTTTCAGGACTAATTAACAAAGTGTATCTTGATCTTGAATTAAAATGGAGGTAGTCTGCATTTGTCTTAGTCCATAAGTCATAAATAAATACTACTCAATTTTAAGGAGGAAAAATAGATGAGTGAAAGAAACGATGGAAACCCTAATGGAGATCGTCGTCTTACTCGTGAAGAAGGTCGGGTAGGAAGAGATCGCACTCCAACAGAAATTCCTAAGCAAAAGAACCAACCTATCAGTAGCTTGACAGCAAGCTATAAGTTGGGTAACCCGCAACATCCTCTTATTCAACATGATAACGGATTTTTGGATAAATTTTCTCCTCGCGCTCCAAGCCTAGAAGATTATGCGAAACTTGCCAAATGGAAAGCTATGTTAGAAGGAGGTGAAGCATTTCGACCGGATTTAACTGATGCTTTAGGTGCTTACCGTCACTTTCTAGAAGGTAAAGGTAAACCACGCCAATTCTCCTATGAACGTTACGTAATGGGTGATATCAGTGGTAAAACCACCTTGAGAAATGCCATTCTTGATATTCAACAGGGAGCAATGGATTTGTGGGAAAATCGGCTTAAGGGACAAAGCCTATCCTCATTCCAATTAACCGGCTCGGCAATCTCCTGTGGAGGGAGCAATCCATTGTTTCCCTATCCAGTCACAGAAAACTGGCAAAAAGCGATTGGAGGCCATGTTATTTGGTTAAGCGGCATCGTAACCATTACCAAAAACCGAAATGATTTACCCCAATTTGATATGACGATGACCTTACATGCTGAAGATCGTTATAATTTTAATCCTGGTGCCACTGATATCGCTACCGGAATTCCTGATGCTGACAATGGTATTTTTGAGATAACGGGACTAGCTCACCAATATGATCACTTTTCAGAACTAACCAGAAAAGTCCAATGGGTAGGTGTGAAAACCGTGACGAATTTTTCAACGTCGTCAACTAACCAACGCCAGCGGCAACCTCAAGACAATAGACGGATCCGCAACCGAATTTAACTTATGAATCAATTTAATAAAATTAACTTCAATCTCGTTCCCACCCTCTGGCTAACAATGATGTTATTTTTTTCTTCAAATGAAGCCCGTAGTAACTCAGAATTTAACAACACACCTTCGACCGAAGTCGAAACGCTTGGTAAGTTAATCAATTTGCCTTTTCACCCAACCCAGGTCATTTGGCAAGTGAAAGAAATGACTTCTAACCAACCAGAAAGCTTTGGTCCCAAAGATTGGATGCTGTTTGCGCTATTAACTTTTGAGGAAACTCATTTCAGAAAGATTCTTGAACAGTCACCAGAGCAACTTAACCCTGAACAGTCGGTTTTCTGGAATGCGGAGTACATTTTTGCTTGGTTTCCACCTACACTCAAGGAAAAACTGGTTTTAGAAGGAGAGAAATATCGATGGAGTATTCACACCAGAACAGCAAAGATTTTTACTAAATCACCTTTGCTACAAGGTTATTTTGTTCCGCTTGGTGACCATTTTCAAGTATTTTTGTTTCTTTACACTATGTAGTTAGAATGTAGCTTCAATGCTGTTGTTAATTTACATTTTTAGGAGTTATTAACCTTCAATCAGTAGAAGTGTAGGATGGGTAGAGCGCGTTAGCGCGAAACCCATCAATTCCAAAGTTGGAGTTCAGGAAGGTGGAGTTTCACTGCGCTCTACCTAACCTATTTGGAAAAAAATTAGGCATGTGTTGATTTAGATTTTCAAGACTAATTAATTTTCAATAATTAAGAGCAACCTATTAAGAAACACCAAACACTAAGAGGTTTTCTATGAAACTTCAACTTCAACTTGACGAGCAACACAGCGAGAAAATTCAATATCTTCAACGCCATCTTAATATCAATTTTGACTTACTGATTCAGCAAGGTATTGACCTATTGTATGAAAAGCAATGCCAATCTTCACCAGTAGTTAAAATTTTGCAAGAAACTGGCTTTATCGGTTGTATAGCTGGAGAAAGTTTATTATCCGAAAATTATAAAGAGGTAATCGATTTGGAATATAAATTATGATCATTGTTGATAGTGGATTCTGGATTGCTTTAAGTAATAACCAAGACCAACATCACTTCCAAGCCATCAAATTATTAAACCAGTTAGACGAGGATTTAATCACTAGCGTGCCAGTTATGACGGAAGTTTGTCACATTTTACTGAAACGTCAAGGTATTAAGGCGCAATTGAGCTTTATGAAAGCCTATGAAAGGGGTGCTTTTGAAGTTTTTCAATTTAGCCATGCTCAAAAAGGACGTATTACTGCACTCATGGAACAATATGCGAACTTACCGATGGATTTAGCTGATGCATCATTGGTTTTACTAGCAGAACATCTTGGACATGGCCGTATTTTGAGTACAGATAAACGAGATTTTAATACTTATCGCTGGAAAAATACTAAACCATTCTTAAACCTCTTTAACTGTTGAAACTATTTTTTTCTAGCCTCTAAGCCTAATTAATTTCGGAGAAAGAGGATGTCAAAGTTCTATTTATGCTGTGTCAGCGGTCTAGCCGGATTGGCTTTATTACCTCCAGCCCAATCGGCAACGAATTGTTCAGCCGTGACTCAAATTCTGCTAACTGAGTGAAGTGTAGTGAAGTGTAGGATGAGTTTCGCTGCGCTCTACCCAACCTACACGCTACCTGACTTAATCTACTGACCAAAAGCAATCTGCTGTTTGCCCTGAGCAGAAAGGATGTAGTCCATCTTCTGATCGCCGTTCACATCGGTCATGTCTACAAGCAGTTGCGATGAATTGGAATCAATGGCAGTCACAACATAATCCATCTTGACCCGATGAACTTCATTGCCTAAAGTGAAAGTAGTTTCACCATCCAACGATTGCTCTATAATCGCGGCTGGAACAGCTTCCATAAGCGCGGCGGCAATGGTTGAATCCAAAGTGGGAAGTAAAGCGGATTCATAATATTGCTGATCATGGCCGACAAACACGAGAGAAACTATCCCGTTGTCTTTTACCGATAGACCGGTGAGTGGTTCTTCTTGATTTATTATTGCAATGGGTTGAGTCGCCAAGACGCTGTACCAAGCTTGAGGGGTTTCATCCTCTGCTGCGGTGATAATCGGTATTTCTAATCGGCTCATGTCCTCACTCATTTCTACAATGATTTCAGTCAGCTTGAAAGCCGCTAAACTGTCTTCTAAAGTCGTCAAAAAGGCTTGGCTAGTGGTATCCAATTTCGGTAATGAATTGTCATCCTTATTTCGTTGGCGTGTCTTTTTAAGAGAACCCGTACCAAATCTGTAGGGTAATTGATTGTTTTTATTTAGAGTGATTGGGGAGGAAGTAAAGATAGTCTTTAATTTTGTTAACACTTTGGGTGGTTCAAGTGGTATTAGTAATTCTGATGAACCCGATGAACAGGTAAAACAAGTGCAATGACCAAATTCATCAACAATAATTTGTACTGTGTGAATATGTCCTTGAGGTGGAGGTTGATGAGTTATACTTATTGGATAAAAGCTTCCAGCAGGATATAAATTATGGTAATTGTTTGAAGGTGTCTGGTTTGACCAGGTTCCTAAACCGTTTAGAACAAAGGGTGCCATTGGATCAGGTGTGTGATACAGCCAATCACCAGAGTTATTTAGGCTACCTCCGGCTCTTACAAATATTAGATCCGCATAAATGGATAACGTGGAACTAAATGATCCTCCATCTGGAATACCCCATTCAGTACGCTGAATCGTCATTGTTCCTATAGAAGGTTGTAAATTATCAAGTGGAAGAGGAGGAAAAATCCTTCCCGGTGGTGCATCAATAATCACATACAGATCAGCCCTCGTTCCTGCAGGAAAACCTAAAAATCCGATATCAAAGGAATTGGTGCTTTTTAAAGACAGGGCAACCAATTGAATAGCTACAGTACCTACACTACTGAGTGGATCAGGAAGATTGACTCCTGACTGGCGATACACTATGGTATCGATGGAATTAGGTTGTCCAACGAGTAATTCAGAGTTACCTTGTAGCGGCACGATTGGACCATTTCGACTGCTAAAATTAATAGATGTGCCACCCTCTGCCCCAGTTTTAAAAAGATCAAATCCCGGTTGTAGTTGCAACCCTAATGTTAAAGAAGGTAGTAAAAAGAGCCCTACCAATAACCATCTCCTTTTCATAATCCATCCTCTTAAAAAATAGTCACTTACTCAATGAATTAACCCTACCTAGCTAGGGATAAAATTAAGGCTACCATAAAATTAATGGTTTGTCTTTACTTAAAAAGTAATTTCATTCAACTACTTGTTTAAATGCTGTTCAAATTCCGCCAAGGACTGGCTCAAGACGGCAACTTCCAATAACTGGGATAACTTCTCTTGATCTTCAACCTGATTAATTTGGTTAATTACTTGCTTAGGTACTTGAGGAAAACGGATTTGCAATACTTTCACCACATCTTCACGAGCAGTTTGTAAAATACCTTGTTGAATCCCTTGTTGAATACCTCTTTGGATACCAAGCCGTTCAATACTGGTTACATACCTCACTGATTTTGCCTCTTCATATTGTTGAACAAATCTATCAAATTCAAGGGTTAAGGGTTCTGGTAACACTAAGACCCAATCTAAAAACCGAAATAATTCTAAAATATCTCGTTTGTGGTAATGAGCTTCATAGAGAGATTGGTACAATTTAACTTTCCAATCCAAGCGTTGTTGAGGATCTTTTTGGGTTTCCAAACCTTTTAAATGCACTCGTACCACATGCGCAAACGGATTGGAACTCCGTTCTAATTCGGCCCATCGTTCTTTATAGTCTAGCAGTTTGACAGTTGGAAATCGAAAAGATAACTCACAACCAAACTTTTCATAATGATAACGGTGTGGTTGCCAGTCCACTTTTTTGTCTCCTAAAATGGCTAAACTCATCACTTGTGCACCATAACGGTCATACAAGCGATAGTGGTAAATGAACATCCGTTGAGCAAAATTCTCTTCCACTTGTCCCTGGATTTCAACGTGAATATACAAGAAAACTTCTTCTTGATTGTTTAGCCAGACTTTGACTAACTTATCAACCCGGCGTGACTGGGTAACCGCTTCTCTGACCACCTTTTGTAGTTCTTTATCTAAAAATTCATAGCCTTTTGTCCAATCGACCTGAGTATGGAGAGCGGGAAAAAAGAATTCAAGAAAGGCTTCAAAGTAGTGTTCAAGAATGTCTTTCCACGGACTGTCAAATTCCAGGGCTTTGGCTTTTTTAGGGG
Source organism: Thioploca ingrica (assembly GCA_000828835.1). Lineage (GTDB taxonomy): Bacteria > Pseudomonadota > Gammaproteobacteria > Beggiatoales > Beggiatoaceae > Thioploca > Thioploca ingrica. The sequence continues at coordinate 3,884,833 of AP014633.1, read as the reverse complement.
TAGTTGGCATTGGAGTTAAGTTTGAAAATTATATTTTTTTAGGAAAATTAGGCGCTAATAAGGAATATGGCAATTTTCCTTGGTCATTATAGCAAGTAATATTGCCATATTCATCACAAATCCAAACTTCTTTTGCCCCTGCTGTTAGATAAAGAGCTATTTTTTCATCAATTTCAATTTTTGTATTAGAGTCAGACAGGACTTCAATGCAGATTTCCGGCGCGATGGAACATTCAGTTTCATTTTTTATTATTTCAAGGCGTTCAGAGGATGACCAGGCAACATCGGCAACTTTAGTGCCTTTTTTCGTGAAAACAGCACACTCAACTAATACTTGTCCAGTATCCAAATAAAAATAAAGCAATCCTGACAATTTTCCCTGAAACAGAGAATGAGAAACTTTAACTGGTGTCATTAAAATCTGTCCTTGCTCATTAAGTTCAATTTTAAAGGGTAAGTCTTGGAGATTTTTGTGTTCGCAAATTTGTTTCCAATTCATATACCACTACCACCTGGAAGTTTTTATTAAAAAAAGTTGGGAGCATTTATGTAACTAACGAAAAAGCGCTACCCTTAATTTGGAAGATAGGTAGCGGCGTTAACCGAAACTAAGCAAATGTCTCCTCAATATTGGGTTTCGCTTCGCTCTACCCAACCTACGCAATTTTGTTATTTTATTTTATTATACTCACCGAGTGAGGCAAACCATCTTAAAACGAGCGATAAATTATGACCACTATCCGAGAAGACGATTTGATTCAAAGCATTGCTGAGGCTTTTCAGTTTATTTCTTATTATCATCCACTTGATTATATTCAAGCTTTAGGTAAAGCCTATGAACGGGAAGAATCTGCTGCTGCTAAAGAGGCGATGGCGCAAATTTTAGTGAATTCTCGGATGAGTGCCGAGGGACATCGCCCCATTTGTCAAGATACCGGCATCGCTGTGGTATTTTTGAAAATTGGCATGAATGTTCATTGGGAAGCAACTATGAGCATTACCGCTATGGTCAATGAAGGTGTGCGTCGTGCTTATACGGATCCCCATAATCGGTTACGCGCCTCCATTTTGACCGATCCGGTTGGAAAGCGACAAAATACGCAAGATAACACGCCAGCCGTAATTCATATGGAGGTGGTGCCTGGTGATACCGTTGAAATTAACATAGCGGCGAAAGGCGGTGGTTCGGAAAATAAAGCGAAATTTGCGATGTTAAATCCTAATGATAACTTCGTCGAGTGGGTTCTTAAAACGGTTCCGCAAATGGGCGCGGGGTGGTGTCCACCTGGAATTTTGGGCATTGGGATCGGCGGAACAGCAGAAAAGGCGATGTTATTGGCGAAAGAATCTCTCCTGGCACCGATTGATATTCACGAACTCCAAACCCGTGGTGCTCACAACCGCCTTGAAGAACTGCGCTTAGAATTATACGAAAAAGTCAATGCTTTGGGTATTGGTGCTCAAGGTTTAGGTGGCTTAACCACGGTTCTCGATGTCAAAATTCTGGATTATCCAACTCATGCGGCGTCGTTACCGGTCGCGATGATTCCAAATTGTGCGGCTACTCGTCATGCGCATTTGGTGTTGGATGGTCGTGGTCCGGTGCAGTTGACACCACCGCGTTTAGCAGATTGGCCTCAAGTCACCTGGGAAAAGGGATTAAGCACTCGACGGGTGAATCTCAATACGGTCACTAAAGCCGATATGATTCAATGGCAACCTGGTGAACGTTTATTGCTCAGTGGCAAATTATTAACCGGTCGTGATGCCGCCCATAAACGCCTTGCGGATTTGTTTGCTCAAAATCAACCGCTACCCGCTGGTCTCGATTTTACTAATCGCTTTATTTACTATGTCGGTCCGGTTGACGCGGTACGGGATGAAGTCGTTGGTCCAGCCGGTCCCACTACCGCAACTCGGATGGATAAATTCACCGAAATCATGTTGGGGACAGCCCAGCTGATGGGGATGATTGGCAAAGCGGAACGTGGCCAACAAGCCATTGATGTCATTAAAAAATATCAAGCAGTTTATTTAACCGCGGTAGGTGGAGCCGCTTATCTGGTTTCTAAAGCGATTCGTTCCGCACGAGTAGTCGCTTTTGCGGATTTGGGGATGGAAGCCATCTATGAATTTGAAGTTGAAGATATGCCAGTCATGGTGGCAGTAGACACTTTGGGTCATTCAATTCACCAACTGGGTCCAGCCGAATGGCGAGGGAAGATAGGGAAGCTAACCCGTTTGCCGCAATAAAATGAGTATTGATGAGGTGAATCAATTTATTGCTCAACAAGTGATTCTGACCGGTCGAGTGCAAGGTGTTGGCTTCCGACCCTATATTTATCGGTTAGCGACGCAATATCATTTAGTCGGCTGGGTTAAAAACCAAATGGGGCAAGTTGAGATACGAGTACAAGGCACGGCTGGGGCGGTACACACTTTTCTAGCCAATTTAATTCCTCAAGCACCACCGTTAGCTCAACCACAAATCGTTTCTTGTACCCCTTGTCCACTGGAAGAGTTGACAACTTTTACGATTCGCGCCAGTGAAGTGACGAATGATAAACAAATTCATGTTCCGCCAGATTATTTTACCTGTCAGGATTGTTTAGCCGAATTACATGATCCTCAAGCTCGGCGTTATCGTTATCCTTTTATTAACTGCACTCAATGTGGGCCGCGTTATACCCTGATTTACCGCTTGCCTTATGATCGTCCTCATACGAGCATGGCTGAGTTTACTTTATGTGCTGAATGTGCCACTGAATATCATCAGCCGGCGGATCGTCGCTTTCATGCACAACCGCTCGCTTGCCCGCGCTGTGGACCACAACTTTATTTTCATCAGCAAGCGACGCAGATACGCGATACCGCTACGGCTTTAACTGCGACAGTACAAGCATTGCAAGCGGGTCAAATTGTCGCGGTGAAAGGCATTGGTGGTTATCATTTGCTGTGCGTGGCTGATAATGAGGCAGCGATATTACGGCTACGGCAAAAAAAACCACGTCCGGCCAAACCGTTAGCGGTGATGTTACCTTTAACGGCTTGGCAAACTAGCGCCGAATCGGTCGGAATCGAAATAACCGCGATTGAAGCTACCTTACTGCAAGATCCACAACGTCCGATCGTGCTGGCTCGTAAACAGGCTCACTATTCGCTATCCGCCCAAATCGCCCCAGGATTAACAGAAATTGGGGTGATGTTACCGTATAGTCCGCTACATCATTTACTCTTAGAAGATTTGGCGGTACCGGTTATTGCTACCTCTGCGAATCTCAGCGGGGAACCGGTTTTAACGGATAATGCCGAAGTTGAACAACGGTTATCCCAAGTAGCCGAGGCTTTTTTACACCACAATCGTCCTATCGTGCGCCCGGCGGATGATTCGGTGTTTAGAACCATTGCGGAAAAACCGCGGCCACTTCGGTTAGGACGAGGTAGTGCGCCAATCGAATTAAATTTGCCATACGCTTTACCACAACCGGTATTAGCTGTCGGCTCTCATCTCAAAAATACAATTGCACTGGCTTGGGACAAGCGCGTGGTGGTATCGCCTCATGTTGGTGATTTAGAAACCCCTCGTAGTCTCGATGTGTTTACCCAACTGATTGACGATTTTCAAAACCTTTATGGCGTCAAAGCGGAGCTAGTCGCTAGTGATGCTCATCCCCATTATGGAAGCAGTCGCTGGGCTAAACAAAGTCGTCTCCCGGTGATACCGATTTTTCACCATCATGCTCATGCCTCGGCTTTAGCTGGCGAATTTCCTCATGAACAACCGTGGTTAATTTTTACTTGGGACGGAGTCGGTTTGGGCGTCGATGGGACGTTATGGGGTGGTGAAGCGTTGTATGGCCAACCAGGTCATTGGCAACGGCTAGCTAGTTTACGCCCTTTTTACTTACCGGGTGGCGAGAAAGCTGGACGCGAACCTTGGCGTAGCGCTTTAGCATTGTGTTGGGAAATGAATTCCCCCTGGCATGAAGTTCCCGTTGATAACACGGATTTACTTTATCAAGCTTGGCAGCAACGGTTTAATTGTCCGCAAACGACCGCTGTAGGACGCTTATTTGATGCTGCTGCGGCTTTAATGGGGATATTACACACGGCTAACTTTGAAGGGCAAGGACCCATGTTGTTAGAAGCCGCTAGTAACGATTCGACTACCCACATTGAATTACTTTTGTGTTTAAATCCAGCCGGTTTATGGCAAACAGATTGGTCACCTTTAGTCGATTACTTGCTGAATAGCGGCAGTTCCATAGCGGAAAAATCAGCGGTTTTTCACAATAGTCTGGCACACGCCTTACTTAACCAAGCTAAACAGCTACGAACTTTACATGCAATTGGACCAGTTGGATTATGTGGTGGTGTTTTTCAAAATCGTCGCTTAACCGAATTGGCAAGGCGATTACTTCAAGAAGCCGGCTTCACCGTTTATTTAATGGAACAATTACCAACTAATGACGCGAGTATCAGTTTTGGACAAATTATTGAAGTGGTTACAATGATACGCAATAATCATATTAACTCACCTGATGCACGGCGTTTTGAACAAGATTAAACGGATTATTGGGATGGACAAGATGGATTGGGTATTAGCTCGCGTAGCTTGCGTAGGATGTGGTGAGGAATGAACCGCATCAATCGCGAAGTAATGCGGTTCGCAAGCATTCCCCCCTCGTTGAAAAAGGGGGGTTAAGGAGGATTTTAAGTAGCCGTAGTTCGCACTGCGTTTAGTACGACCGACGGTTACTCAGATTAGAGCCAAAAAATCGTGCTTAAGGAGTAGTTACTGACGCGATTGAATCCCAATGAAAAGTACCATTAGCCTCAAAATCGAGATCTTCCAGGAGATAGCAGTAGGTGGTTTCTGGTTCAACCGTGTTATCTTGATGGAAATAAGTCATCCCAGAGAAGCCGTTACCTTTGCTGATTTCAAAACCGATTTGCACAATTTCATGGTAATCCGCTGGGTGAGGAGTGCATTGCGAGCCGGTCGGTTGTCCACGCCAAATGAAATAGCCAGCATTATCAGTCTCGACTAAGGTTTGCCATTGTAATAAGACACCGGTTGAAACTGGATAAGCTTCAAAAGAAGCTAACGTTGCTAATAAAGCATGGCAAATGGCGGGGGCAGGGTTTTGGGGTTGCCAAGTACCACCATGTGAATTGAGAAATGCTTCCAGTGCCGGATCGAGGTTGTCAATGTTTAAGGCATTATTTTGTAATTGCGTATTGTTTAAACGACTTAAATTCATTAGTGAAAGTGGAATATCGCCACAGAGTTGGTTATCAGATAGCCCAAGATCTTGCAAGTTATTGAGGTTACCTAGCTCTGGGGGAATTGGGCCACTGAGTTGGTTCCAAGATAGCCCAAGCTCTTGCAAGTTACTAAGATTACCAAGCTCTGTGGGAATCGGGCCGCTGAGTTGGTTATAAGATAGCAAAAGAGTTTGTAAATTACTGAGATTACCAAGATCTGGGGGGATCGGACCGCTGAGTTGGTTGCTAACTAGCCAAAGCAGTTGCAAGTTACTAAGATTGCCAAGCTCTGGGGGAATTGAGCCACTGAGTTGGTTGCTATCTAGCCGAAGCAATTCCAAGTTACTGAGATTGCCAAGCTCTGGGGGAATTGAGCCACTGAGTTGGTTGTCATCTAGCCAAAGCCCTTGCAAGTTACTGAGATTGCCAAGCTCTGGTGGAATCGGGCCGCTGAGTTGGTTGTCATCTAGCCAAAGCCCTTGCAAGTTACTGAGATTGCCAAGCTCTGGTGGAATCGGGCCGCTGAGTTGGTTGCCATTTAGGCAAAGATCTTCCAACTTACTAAGATTGCCTAGCTCTGGGGGAATCGAGCCGCTGAGTTGGTTGCCATATAGCCAAAGATCTTCCAACTTACTAAGATTGCCTAGCTCTGGTGGGATTGGGCCACTGAGTTGGTTGTAACTTAGTTCAAGATATTGTAAGTTATCAAGATTACTAAGCTCTGGTGGGATCAATCCGCTTAGGTGGTTGTTATATAGATCAATTGAGACTACATAACCGTTATCACAGCTTATCCCATGCCAACTACACGGTGTATTGTTGGTATTCCAACCTGCATTGTCATTCCAACCTGGTCCATCAGTGCTATTATAAAGCGCAATTAAAACTTTACATTCAATTTTAGGTATTTGAGTGACTTGAGTGCAATCCGTTGCCGATTGGGCAAGGCTTGTCCAGATGCAGAAGGGTAACAGTAACCAGAAGAATCGTATCGAAGTCATTAGATTCCTTAGCAAATCAGAAGAGGATAATTTCAGCTTTTCCCGTCGAGAAGAAAAATTGAAATACCGCTGTTGAAGGGGATAAGCCAGGAACAGCCGAGATAACCTACCCATATCTCTATTTGGTGCTAGCATATTAAATGTTCCTCAAATTCAATCGTATGTATATTACTACAATCAGGTTTCCAATCCACAAGACTAGATTTCATTTTAGGTCGTCGAGCATGGAAACTTTATTAAGTATAGACAATTTAAATTTATATGCCGTAAAGTAAAATTACTATTTATCGATAAGTTATCTAAATTACCTTTTGATTAATAAACCTTTTTAGATGACTTTTTTATAGATATCGACTAACTTTATTGTCAAATCAACGGTCACCAACTGTAGTTTAACATCACTCTCATCATATTCTTTCAATAACCATTGTTCATCAGCTTGTTTACTGAATTGTTCGAGTTGGAAATGATATTGATTAACTAAGAGATATTCCTGAAAGGAGGGGATGGAACGATAGGCATCAAATTTTCCACTTTTATCATCATTTTGGGTTGATTGCGATAATACTTCAATAATTAAACACGGGTTTAGAATGGTATCCGTCCGATCTTCATAAAATTCGGGGAGGTTACGAATGACAGTAATATCTGGATAGAAAAATGTTTGGGCTGTGGGTATCCATACCTTCATATCGTTCATGAAGACTTCATAATTAGAATCTTGAAGTGCACTATTTAAAATAGTACATAAATTGACTGTTATCCGGTTGTGATTAATTGAAGCACCAACCATTGGAAAAATTTCCCCAGAGTGATATTCGCTTTTATACTCCGCTTGTGTTTCTAATGCTAAATATTCTTGTGGAGAATAGTAAAGTTGCTTTTCTGGTACTGACATAGTCTATTTGGAATCGAAGCACGGGATGAAATAATATCATTCGATACGACATTCAACCGATTAATTATAAAATATAATTTATTTTGGGATCGTAAAAAAAGCAATATGTTCTTTAAGCTGGTTGGCTTGTTCATGTAAAATTTCACTGGTGGTAGCCGATTCTTCAACTAATGAAACATTTTGTTGCGCAATTTTATCTAATTGTTTAATCACTTTATTAATTTGTTCAATGTTGGTGGATTGTTCTTGACCACTAGCGGCTATTTCAACGATGATTTCGCTGAATTTTACTACGGCTGACACAATGTCTTCTAAAGTCAGACCCGATTGATTAACTCGTTCAGTTCCCTGAGCAATTTGATTGACACTGGTTTCGATGATTTCCTTAATTTTTTTAGCTGCCGTAGCACTGCGTTGCGCCAAATGACGAACTTCGGCAGCCACAACCGCAAAGCCACGTCCATGTTGACCGGCACGCGCCGCTTCGACAGCGGCATTCAAAGCTAGTAAATTAGTTTGAAAAGCAATATCGTCAATAACGCCAGTAATATCGGCTATTTTTTTACTACTAGCATTGATTTCATTCATAGCCATAATCGCTAATTTAACGACTTCTTGACCTTGGGAAGCTTGAGTGCGTGCGGTCATCGCAATATGGGTTGCTTGTCGAGCATTGTCAGCAATTTGATGCAGAATATTCATCATTTGCTCTAAGCGAGTGGTGGTTTGCTGTAGAGAAGCAATTTGTTGGTTAGTACTTTTATTTAAGGTCAAGCTACTCTGTAAAATATTGGTTGCTGTCCTGGTCAGTGCTGCCGCTGCGGGCTGAATGAGATTAACTACACTCGTCAATTGACCAATCGTGGTATTAATATCATTTTTGAGTTGCTCTAGCGCGCCAGCATAATTGCGCTTAATCGTTTGCGTTAAATCACCTTGTGCTAATGCACCGATGACCTGGATAAGTTCTTCAATAATCTGTTGATTGAATTCTAAAGTTTGATTAATTGCTGTAGCAAATGTCTTAAAAAGATCGGTTTTATCAGTAAGTTTAATTCGTTGCTTAAAATCACCTTGAGAAGCGGCTTGCATTACTTGATTAATTTCTTCAGTGGTTTGGAGTAAATTAGCTTCTGCCTGTTTGCGGTCGCTAATATCACGTGCAATGGCTACAAAGCGGCTTTTTTGTCCAACGATTTGAATATATTGTATAAAGACTTCTACAGGGATTTGTCTACCCTGTTTATGTTGATGAATACTTTCAATCGTTATGGATTTTCTAGAACCGTTCAGCAGTGGCAGAAAAATTTTTCTTAGATTTTCTTGGGTTTCTAAGGGTGCAAAATCGAGCGGAGTCATTTGGAGTAATTCCTCATAAGTATAACCCACTTGATTGATAGCACCTTGATTAACATAAATAAATTTTGCAGTTTCCGCATCCAGCATAAAAATACAATCTAAGGTTAAATCTAAGGTCGTTTTAAATTGGTTAAAAATCATCGTGGTTTCAGCCACTTTAGCTACCATGGCATTAATACCAGTCTGAATCAGATTCAGTTCATCGTGACCGGAAATCGTGAGCGGTGGTATGGCGAGATTGCCAGTTTCAACCGTTTTTAAAAATTGTAAAATGGCCTGAATTTTTTTAGTCAACTTTCTACTAAACATCAAAGTAAAGAGCAGCAGGGTCAACAGCAAAATTAAGCTGAAAATGCTAACCCATCGAAGGTAAATATCCCGGTAAGTAAACATTTCCTTTTCAGTCATCGCTAACACGACCAACCAGCCTGACGGCAGGGTTGAGAACACTGCAAAATGCGGTTTGCCTTGGTAGGTATAGTGAATTTTGCCTTCTCGTTGTTGCAACATGTGTTTAGCGAAATCAAAGTCGAAACTTTGTCCCGGAGAATAGTCTTGATGCAAAATCACTTGAGCATGACTATCAAGAATATAAAAGTAACTCGTATTACCAGGATCGTTAACCGTGTGGTGGTGAATCGTTGCTATGGAATTGAAATCATTCTTGATATTGGCCATATCTTGATGAAGAAGATGATTTAATTCTTGAGTCAGTAACTCGGTATACAACTGATAACTCATTTGATTGATGATGAAGTAACCCAATAGCATGAGCGGAATACTGGATATGGCTAACATCAACCAGATAAATAAATTAATTTTGTATCTTATTTTCATTAACTATACCGATAAGCTTAAGCAAGATATCTTTGGTGAGCAGATGAACTTGATTATCACGAGTGTATTCTATCCAATACCAATTATCAGCATAAATGTTATAAATCGTTTGTTCACTGGGTCGCAAATAAACTAGGATCTGTTGACCCATTTCCCCGCTTATTTTGACAACGCCATCAGCGACAATAACAAAGGCGCAAGTTGGAATAATATCGACTAATTTTTGTTGTTTGGGGGTTAAAATCGATAGCGCCGGGGCGACATAATTACCAATAATTTTTTCGGTAATTTCAATCTCATTTTGCTCAGTATACCAACCTTCCGCTGTAACCCAAACTTGAATATCAGCAAACAATTGATTCAGTCTCGCTAAAAAAGTTTGCTTAATTTGTTCCGATTGTTCCCGCGCTTCTTCAAGAAAAGTCATCCGGTTTGTTCTCCTGACTTAGCCTAAGTAAAGTGAAAAAATGGCCCAATAAAATTAATTAACTTGCTAATAAATCTAATAAAGTTTTTTCATCAATCACTTTGATTCCTAAACTTTGCGCTTTGGCTAATTTACTTCCAGCCTGGTCACCCACAACCACGCAAGTCGTTCTTTTAGAAACACTATTGCTGACTTTAGCGCCTAGTGCTTGTAATTTGGCAGTGGCTTCATCACGAGTTAATTGTGTTAAAGTACCCGTTAAGACAAAAGTTTGTCCTTGTAAAGGTTGTTTGGGCGTGCTGATAGACTGTACCGCTGCCCAATGTATCCCCAAAGCGGGTAACCGTCCAATTAAATCACGATGATGTGGTTGCTGAAAAAAAGAGACGATTGATTGAGCAGCTACCGGGCCAATATCGGGTATCTGTTGTAATGTTTCTGCAGTGGCTTGCATGAGCGGTTCTAACTGTCCAAAATGTTGAGCCAGAATCTGAGCAGTCGCTTCCCCAACTTCGCGGATACCGAGTGCGTAAAGAAACCGAGCTAAAGTCGTCGCTTGACTTTTTTCTATAGCCGCTATGAGATTAAGTGCTGATTTTTCTCCCATCCGCTCAAGATTTGCTAATTGAGCTGGCTGCAGCGTGTAAATATCAGCGATATTATTAACCAAACCGCTATCGACGAGTTGGTCAATTAATTTTTCGCCTAACCCTTCAATATTCATCGCTGGGCGTGAGGCAAAGTGCTGTAAAGCTTGTTTACGTTGGGCTGAGCAAAACAAGCCGGCACGGCAACGTGCTATTGCTTCTCCAGCTAAGCGACTCACCGCTGAACCACAAACCGGACAGTGTTGTGGAAATACAAAAGGTTGAGTATTAGCCGGTCGTTGGTCAGTAACGACACTAACCACTTCTGGAATCACCTCGCCAGCACGACGGATTATGACGGTATCTCCAACCCGGATATCTTTACGACTAATTTCATCTTGATTATGCAAAGTGGCATTAGTCACCGTCACCCCACCGACATTAACGGGTACTAAACGTGCAACTGGTGTCAAAGCACCGGTACGTCCCACTTGCACCTCGATGGCGAGGACTTGAGTTAACACTTCCTGAGCCGGAAATTTGTGCGCAATCGCCCAACGAGGCGAACGTGAGATAAAACCTAATTGTTCTTGTTGGTTAAAATGATTAACTTTATAAACGACACCATCCACTTCAATCGGTAAATGATGACGCTGAGCTAACATGGATTGATAATAAGTTAAACAACCTTGAATATCTTTAACCACTTGACGATGTGGGTTAATCGGTAATCCCCATGCTTGTAAGCATTGTAACGTATCGCTATGTGTATCCGGTAAAGTTCCCCCTTCGGTATGACCAACGCCATAAGCGAAAAAAATTAACGGTCGGTTAGCGGTAATACGGGGATCGAGTTGCCGTAAACTACCAGCAGCCGCATTACGTGGATTAGCAAACGGTTTTTCTCCTTGTGCGATTTGGTGCTGATTGAGTTGTTCAAATCCGGCTTTGGGCATCAGAATTTCGCCACGCACCTCCAGACGAGTGGGATAATCATGACCGCGTAACCGTAATGGAATCGATTGAATAGTCCGAACATTTTGAGTCACGTCTTCACCCCGACGACCGTCGCCTCGAGTAGCCGCTGTTACCAATAAGCCCTCTTCATAACACAAATTAATGGCTAAACCATCTAGCTTTAGCTCTGCCATATATTCAATCTGTTCGGTAGCTAAACGTTCGCGTAGCCGCTGAGCAAAATCTTGAATTTCTTCCAAGGTAAAAGCATTACTTAAAGATAACATCGGTAAACTATGGATAACTTCAGCAAAAGTACTTAATGGTGCCGCACCCACTCGTTGGGTCGGTGAATCGGGGGTGATGATTTCTGGATATTGAGCTTCAAGCCACTGTAATTCGCGCATTAACCGATCATATTCGCTATCGGGTATCTGCGGATCGTCTAATACATAATAATAATAATTGTGTTCATTAAGACTGTGGCGTAATTGGCTGATTTTTTGTTGAATTTCAAGGGATATTGTCATGGGAAAACCATTTTATTCACGGTATTGAATTTAAAATATGGGTTCGCATTATATTCTACCGAGCACTATTTTTTAGCAACCTGAATGCGATTAGGTAAAGGCTATTGGGTGGGCTAAGCCGTTGAATTAAAAATGGCGACTCATTCAAGACGATAATTACCAGTTGAAGTATAATGCTCAAAATAGTTATTAAAAGAGCTTAACTCTCATGCCAACTACCCCCAAGAAAGAAAAAAATTTGGAATTTGATAGTCCGTGGAAAGACATTCTCGAACACTACTTTGAAGCTTTTCTTCAATTCTTTTTTCCCGCTCTCCATACTCAAGTCGATTGGACAAGAGGCTATGAATTTCTAGATAAAGAACTGCAAAAAGTGGTCAGAGAAGCCGTTACCCAATCACGTCGAGTAGATAAATTAATTAAACTGTGGCTAAAAAGTCAGGAAGAAGTTTTATTATATATTCATGTTGAAATTCAAGGACAAGTAGAAGCCAATTTTGCCCAACGGATGTTCATTTACCACTATCGCTTGTATGACCGTTATGGTGCGCAAGTCATGAGTTTAGCCATTTTAGGAGACGAGAAAGCCGCTTGGCAACCACACCGTTATCATTATGAAAAGTTTGGTTGTGAGTTAGCCTTTCAGTTTCCCATCGTCAAACTGCTAGACTATAAAGAACAATGGGCCGAATTAGAACGGAGTTCCAATCCATTTGCGCATGTCGTGCGAGTACATTTAAAAGGCTTGGAAACCCAAAAGAATCCTCAACAACGCTTGGATTGGAAAGTCAAACTGTACCAATCCCTTTGTGAATCGCATTACCGTAAACCAGAGATTTTAGAATTATTTCGGTTTTTAGATTGGGTCTTAGTGTTACCAGAACACTTAACCCTTGAATTTGATAGATTTGTTCAACAATATGAAGAGGCAAAACAAGTGAGGTATGTCACCAGTATTGAGCGGCTTGGTATCCAAAGAGGCATTCAACAAGGCATTCAACAAGGGATTCAACAAGGCATTTTACAAAATGCTCGTGAAGCCGTAATGAAAGTATTGCAAGTCCGTTTTCCTCAAGTACCGGAGCGGTTAGTTAACCAAATTAACCAGGTTGAAGATCAAGAGAAGTTATCCCAGTTATTGAAAGTCGCTGTCTTGAGCCAGTCCTTGGCAGAATTTGAACAGCATTTAAGCAGTCGCTAGAGAGCAATTCTTGTTAAGTAAGGAAAATTAAGTTTGATATCAACCGATTAAATTCTTTTTAGCTTCCTTTTTTCAAAGGGTGAACCAGAGAGAAATCGTTTGGTGCATAACGTGAGTAAGGAATAATAAAACATGAGTGAATTAAAAGCGTTGATTTTCGATGTCGATGGTACCCTAGCAGAAACCGAGCGAGATGCTCATCGAGTGGCTTTTAATGAAACCTTTGCCGAATACCATTTAGATTGGGATTGGTCGGTTGAACTTTATGGTGAATTATTAGCCGTGACCGGTGGCAAGGAACGAATCAAATTTTATTTAGATCGCTATCGCCCAGATTATTTACGTCCCAGTAATCTAGATGCCTTTATTGCGGAATTACATCAAAAGAAAACAGCGCGTTATAATGCTATGCTGGTCAATCAGCCGATTCCGTTACGACCTGGTGTTCGCCGCTTGTTGGCAGAGGCGCGTCAGGAAGGCTTACGATTAGCGATTGCCACGACCACCAGTTTGCAAAATGTGATCACGTTATTAGAAGGGAGTTTGGATCCGGCTGCCGCTCATTGGTTTGAGGTGATCGCAGCAGGTGACATCGTAGCGGCTAAAAAACCAGCCCCGGATATTTATCACCAGGCACTTAAAGCGTTAGGATTAAAACCCACCCAATGTCTTGCTATTGAGGATTCTGGTAATGGAATTCGTTCGGCTTTAGGTGCTCATATTCCCACGATTATTACTGTCAATGATTATACTCGCCATGAAGATTTTACCGGCGCCTTGTTAGTAGTGGATCATTTAGGTGAACCGGAACAACCTTTCACCGTGTTATCAGGAAATGTTGATAATGCGAGCTATATTAACCTCGCTTTGTTACGCCGCCTTTTAAACAATTAATCATGTCTATGATTCATATTTGGCCAGAAGCAATCACGAAAACAGATGGTTTAGTAACCGCCAGTATCACTTTAGAACAACCCGATAAAATCCGTCATTTACTTTGGTATCGGTTTCCAGAAGAATATCTGGCTTTACTTTCACCCAATTGCAGAATCCATGATAACTCCCTTTTCTGGTGGAGTAGATAGTTGTTTTACCGTCTATCGACATCACTACGGGATTGGCAGTCGACTACAGCGTCATCTAACCACAGCCGTCATGGCACATGGGCTTGATATCCCGTTACATCAACCAGAAGTATTTGAAAATGCTAAAAGATGAAAAATCGTTTTCCTTACTTAATAAACCAATTGAAGAAATTCAGATAGTTAAACATGGGCATCCACGATTGTAAACTGATTGATCTCCCTAAAATTCAAGACTGTCGCGGCAATCTCACTTTTATTGAAGCGAATCGTCATATTCCTTTTGAAATCAAAAGAGTCTATTATCTTTATGACGTTCCTGGCGGTGCCGAACGAGCCGGTCATGCTCATCAAGAATTACAACAATTTCTTATCGCCATGTCAGGTAGTTTTGATATTCTGTTAGATGATGGTAAGGAAAAACAGAAATACCATCTGAATCGTTCTTATTATGGTTTGTACATCTGTCCGATGATCTGGCGCGAAATAGATAATTTCTCCTCGGGATCAGTCTGTATGGTTTTAGCCTCAACTTATTATGACGAAACTGATTATTACCGTCATTATCAGGATTTTTTACAAGCGTTAAACTAATTTTGGTGGCAAAATCGCTTGTGGTTAAATAACTCACTTTAGAAATATTTTTGCAAAATCAACGATTATTCCCTCACTTTCGAGAGTACCGGCTAGTTCTACTTTTAGACCTTGTTGGGTAGAGATATAAATTAAGTTTCCATAAGGTTCTATAGTCCACACAACGGAAATACCCGATTTTATAAATTTATTGGCTTTTAGTAGAAGTAGGTCGGACAAAGCGAAACGTGTCCGACTTCATTTCTGGTTTTACAACTCGTTGGAAAGAGTATAATAATCATTGTTATCTGGTAGTTAAGCCTAACAATGAAGTCGGACACGCTTCGCTTTGTCCGACCTACATTTACTGTGATTTATAGATGGACTCATCATTTTTATAATCAAAATTGAGATACTGGCATTGCAGTCATCATTTCCATAGTTTTTGCCACCATCTCTCTTGATAACCAGTATTTCCCAATCCCGGAAGATTCATTTTTCGACGAATGTTTTGGATATTCCAGCCAGTTAAATTGGCTAATTCTTGCGCTTCTTTTTCCCAGCGCGTTGTTAAATTACGCCGATATTCTTGAGCTTGGGGACAATCTGCTGTGCCTTGCCAAGGATGACGTAACACGTAGCGTCCCTGAAAATTGTTGTGATCACTCGTTTCTTGAAAAATAAGGTCTTCCGGGAAATTTTTGGCGTTGTAGCGCAGATGTAAGCGGGTAATAAAGGTATCCACCGGCGAACCGGACTCCGGTTGATTCCAGAATACCCCCAATTCGCGCAATTCCTGCTCAGAGGGTGGGCTGGCAGCACAAGGATCGCACCCCTGGTTCATATTCCAAGCATATTCCAAGAATACGGCGCGCATATCCTCTTTCTCGACTTGATAATCAAACAGGGCACGGTAAAAATTGGCAAAATCGTCTTTGATATACACGGGTAAATCCATATCGGTAGGGAGTTTTACGGTGCGATAATTGGTCGTTTCGACCCGTCCTTGGCGAGTTAGGGTATAAATAAATAATTCTTGCGCACCATCAGCGTTGACCGTACCCAGTCGAATTGGCAACATAAATTTGGGCGATTCGTAAGCGACTTGTAGCGGACGCAGATAGTTGTATCCCAATTTGGCTTGTTCAGTTAAATTCACTTTGGCGACAAAGAAGCGCATCTTTTGTTTGATATAGCTACCGAGTACCGATTTAGCGCCTTTAGGAATCCGGTAACCATTTTTTTTCAGCCATCTGACTAAACCACCGCTTTGTTCGGCAGATAAAATCAAAATATCGTATTCGCCAATGGTGTATTGTGCTTCGATTTTGACGCCATCTCTAGCCATATCACTATCAAATGGTGCTGCGGGTAGAGACATAGCAACTTCGCCAACAGTTGCTGGTGGCGGACAGGGATTGCCATCGAAATACTCGACTAAACGTGGCGCGCTGTAAGCATCCAAATGGTCAATATGGGCTTTGTCGCCAATGTGAATTTGCCCTTCTTCAATAAATGTAGGCACCGGAATAACGATGGCAAATTCTTTTAAGTCACCTTTAAAATCGTTCGCCATCGTTAGCACGGTTTTATCGCCATCGCGTACTAGCACGACTTGCGAGGCTTGATTAAACAGTTTAGTGTCCGCTTGGGCGACATAAAAACCACAAAAACTCAAGGCTTGCCCACTCACAACCAGTAAGCTTGCCGCTACACACCATTTTTTTAGCATCCTAAAATCCTCCATTTTATGTTATTGAATCGTGGGATTTGACCATTGGTAACGTTTGCCGGGTAACCACCAATCCAGCAACGGCACCAACAATGAACAACACACCAGCGACCACAACAAACCGTTGGTACGATAAAACACAAATTGTACCAATATCGCACCCAGTGCCACACATAGCGCAAACAGGATGCGTCCAACGCGGGAATCGGGCGTCGTTTTGGGATCGGAAATCATGAAAAAGGCAAAGAGTAACAACGCACCATTTTGTAACTGATGCAATGGAATCGCCCAGGAATCACCCAGCCACACAGCGCGTCCTAATAAAATACTAATATAAAATCCCAGAAAAGCAAAGGTAACATCATTGCGCAGGGCGCGGTAAACCACCACCATACCTAGGCAAGCGATCAGAAAACTAAAAAAGGCTAAATTACCCCATTGCCCCGGCGATACCCACACCTGTCCACCCGTCAAATACATCATACTGGTCAGACCTAAATTAGTCGGATTAAAAATATGTTTGCCCTGCCAGCGCAAAATAAATTTGCTGAAAATGGTGATCATTGCACCGACAATCAACAGCCATTGAGAATCAGCACGCATTAAAATACACAGCGACAGCGAAGCAATCAAGGCACTGCGTGGGTCAAATACGGGCAATTTGAATAATCGAGTGGCGACATACTGGCTGAGTAATGCCGTCGAAATAATCAGTCCAGCGCTTTTCCACGTGACTGGAAAATCCAGTTCGCTAATGCCATAAAACAACAGACCAGTTAAGGTCGCCATCTGATAATAACGCGGTTCAATCCGCCATACCTGACTCATCTTTATACCCTAACTGTGAACGAGAAATAACCACAATGAATGTTCGATACGAATTACCTTACAATTCAACTTGCTCTGGAAATTCTGGCACCAGTAGAGAATGGTTTAATTTACCTTCGCTGTTGTAAAAAGTCAGGACGCCCTCTTTGGAACATATCCAAACTTCCTGGGAGCCACTGTCAAAATATAATGCTCGCTTTTCCTGAATCTCATCGTCTGTATTACTAGCAGAGATAACCTCAACACAAATCTCTGGTGCAACGGAGCATTCGATTTCGTGTTTAATTATTTCCAGTCGTGCTGTTGATACCCAAGCGACATCAGCCACTTTAGTTCCTTGTTTTGTGTTAATAGCACATTCTGTTAAGGTCTTACCCGGTTTCAACAGGGAACGTAACCAATAAGCAATCTCCGCTTGATAGAGAGAATGATACACCTTAGCGGGGGACATAATAATCTGTCCTCTTTCATTGAGTTCGATTTTAAAGGGTAAATCTTGTAGACTCGGATGTTCACAAACCTCTTGCCAATTCATCAATTATTCTCCTTTTATAGCTATTCTGCCGGTATTAAAAATATCATAGCAGCGAAGCAGGTGGAACGTTAGCCATAACGCACCAGTATAAATAGATTAGAAAGTTACCAACCACTTTTGATAAGTGTCACAATTTGGGTTTGCATTTCCTCCAGTAAATAGGGGTGCATAGGTAAATTAAGGACTTGTTGACTCGCTTGTTCAGTTACCGGAAAAAAACCGAGTTGATATCGGAGATAAGCAAAAACCGGTTGTAGATGCAATGGTGTTGAATAATACATCGCCGATGGAATATTATCACGTTGTTGCAGTTTTTGTTGCAGCCGCTTGCGATTAGTTACGGCAATCGTATAGTGAGTATAAACACTGGTATTATAAGAGGCAATTTGGGGAATTTTAACTGAACTCACTTCTGCTAATAACTGATTATAAGTTTGAGCAATTTTTAATCTATTTTCCAGTTCAGTTGGAAAAACCGCTAGTTTTGCTAGTAATAAACTGGCTTGCAAGGTATTGAGATGGCTATTGATGCCAATGAGGGTATTATTTTCTTGGTGTTGTTGTAATTGTTGAATTCTGGCCGCTAACGGATCGTCGTTAGTGAAACAAGCTCCACCTTCACCGTAGGTACCCAAGGTTTGAAAAGGAGCAAAACTGGTATAACTGATGGTTGCTAACTGACCGGATTTGAGACCATGATAAGTTGCGCCAAAGCTTTGAGTCGCATCTTCTATCACGACCAATCCATGTTGTTTGGCAATGTCATTAATCGAGTTGAAATCAGCACATTGTCCATAGAGATTACTGGCGATGATTGCTTTGGTTTTGTGGTTAATAACCGCTTCTAACTGTTGGGGATTTAAATTATAGGTATCGGGATCGATATCGACAAATACGGGTTTAGCACCGAGCAATGCTACCATCTCAGCAGTTGCCATAGTATTAAAGGGTGAGATGATAACTTCATTTCCCGCTTGAACTTCAATCGCCATTAAAGCGATTAATAAAGCATCGGTGCTATTGGCAGTGGTAACACAATGTGACGCGCCGACATAAGCAGATAACTCCTGTTCCAGTTGTTTGACTTCTTTACCGGCTAAATATTGTCCATGTTTAAATACATTAAAAATATGTTTCTCAAGGCTGGGACGTAACTGCAGTTGTTGACTCACTAAATCCACTAAGAGCGGTTCATCTTCATATTGTGCTAACATGCTATACACAAACTCATGATCGCCCCATTCAATATCGGGATGAATGGAAACAAAATTCGGATCCGCTGTCCAAATAATCGTGGCACCGGGTAAAATCGCCGCATCTAAACTCATTAGCGCTTGGGTTTTATTAGTACAATTAGCGGGGATCTCATGCCAATGTGCAGCGAGTGAAGAAAGTAATTCTACCTCTTGATTATGAAGTAAATGGGTTAAAGGATGATAGTTAGCAGAACGAAGTTGTGTTTCTAAGAAGGATAATAAACAGCAAGGTAACCAAAAACGAATCGGTGATTTCTGCAAGCGCACAAAACAATGTTGGGTATCATTGGAAGATTTTGATAATAATCCTAAAACAATTTCATTATCGAGAACAATATTTAACATGGTA
Organism: Thioploca ingrica; assembly: GCA_000828835.1. Classification (GTDB taxonomy): domain Bacteria; phylum Pseudomonadota; class Gammaproteobacteria; order Beggiatoales; family Beggiatoaceae; genus Thioploca; species Thioploca ingrica. The sequence goes on along the minus strand of AP014633.1, from coordinate 3,865,413 downwards.
GTCGTTGTTAACCTTTGGTGGAATAAATAGAAAATACTTTGATTATTTTGATTTTTTTTAAACAAGATTCAACTTGCTTTGAGGGCTTTAATGGCCACAATTAACTCAATCAAGTTTTATATGTAGTTTGATTTTGAAGAAAAAATTTTAATCAACCTCTATTTTTGATATTATAACTCAATTTACTCACTCAAGTTACGCACTGGACTAATTTTTTCCGATTTTTTCTGCTTTCCCCCTTTGAAAAAAAGCTTATCCTTCCCCTTCATTCCCCGGCGGTTTGCCGGACCAAGCCGCCGCCACCGGGCGACCCAAGCAATTTATCGTATTTCCAAACGCTTTTTCCGCCCACATTTTCTTCACTCTCACTCTCTTTGTTTTACACTAGGATATTTATAGGGGGTTTTCAGGGGAAAGAAAAGTTTTCAAAGGGGGAGTTATGACTTAATTTACTTAATAGCAGTGTAGCAATGCCTGCCTTACTGCTGCTGTTAGCACTTTCTGACTACGGTCAAATTCAAATTATTGTAAATTCTCATTACTTTCTAGATATAACCCATTATAATTATAACGTGCCCTAAGAAATATTAGCTGATTAATATAAAGTACTATCCGGTCGGTGAAAAAGCCATGAAAAAATATATGGAATGGACAGATGAATTGAGTGTTGGTATTCAAGAGATTGATGAACAACACCAAATCTTAGTCAATTTAATAAATATGCTGTATGAAGCGATCATTAAACGGACAGATGCGGAAGAAGTGGAAACAATCTTGGCAGAATTGTTACAGTACACCGTGATTCATTTTTCAGTCGAAGAAAGCCTGATGAGAATCTTTGATTACCCTAACTATGAAGATCATAAAAAGACTCACCAAAAACTGACTTCCCAAGTTATTGAACTACAAAATAAATTCAAAAATACCCAAGTGTCTATTAGCGTGGAAGTATTACATTTTTTACGACATTGGTTAGCTGATCACATTATGGGGGATGATAAAAAATATGTTCCCTATTTAGTACAAAAGGGGTTACAAACCACTTGGGCTAAACAACGTTCTTGGACTGGAAAGATTTGGAGCTTTATCAAAACCTAATCTTTTGAGCAGAATGATCGTTTAAAAACCAGTGAATCCGATAAAAAAGTAAATAATTTTGGCTTAGCATTATTTTTGGTATTATCCTACATCCCGATTAATAGTTGCTGAGTCATTTTATTTTTGCAATCATGATTTTAGAATAGCTATAGTATAACTACACGTTAAGATTATTTATTGTAAATAAATTAGTTATTGATCTATTTTAAAAATAAACTGCACTTTTTTATTTTTTTAGTCTTGTGACTTACTTTACTTTCAGAATACAATGACTAGTAGGTAAATTTTTATAACCTAATTATATAGGGGAGATAAAAAAATTATGATTATCGCTATAATTGATATTTATTCTGAGAGAAAAGCACGGATTTCAAAAGACACGAATGGCGGTTTTGGAACAGTCAATGATTACGGTGATGGGCTGGTTGCTCGATTGCTTAAAAAAGTAAAAGCCAAAAGCGTGGATTGGCCTCCTTTATATAGCGTCTATACCACGGCTGTCCTTAAAAATCAAGGTCATACAGTTGAATTCATCCGAGGTAATCTGAATCAATTCAAAGTATCTTCACTTAAATCAGTTGATCTCTGTTTGGTAACTACTTCGATTGTTTGTCATGAAACTGAAATTAGTCTGATTCAACTACTCAAGCAAAACCATATTCCAGTCGGTGTCATGGGTTCAGTAGCCACTGTTCTTCCTAACCCTTACCTGGAAGCGGGTGCTTTTGTTATCAGCGGCGAGCCGGAGTTTTTTTTCAAACAGAACCCTGACTTGGAAAAGTTAAAATTCGCTCAAGGGATTTTGACTGTTGAAACCGAATCCAATCTCGATCAACTGGAATTTCCCGCATGGGATGTTATTTTTAAAAATTCTAGACCACAATACAAATTACTCGGTTTGGGTGAGGTCTTTTTACCAATTTTAGCAACCCGCGGTTGTCCTTATTCGTGCTACCATTATTGTACTTATCCATTACAACAGGGACGCAAATTAAGAGCCCGAACGGCTCAAAATATTGTAGCTGAAATGATTCATTGGCAGGATACTTTGGGCGTTTCATTATTTATGTTTCGCGATCCCGTTTTTTCCGTCAATCGGCGGCAAACTGTTAACTTATGTGAGGAAATTCTGGCGAGTGGCAGAAAATTCAAATTTATTATAGAAACTCATCTAAAAAACATGGATGCTGAATTAGTTGAATTGTTGAAACAAGCGGGTTTAGTGATGATAAAAGTAGGCATTGAATCACCGGATACTCATTTACTCGATGGAGTTAAACGTTATTCACTCAAAAGTGAGGAACAACTTCAAAAAATTCGCTTGTTGGAAAAACAAGGTATAGCGGTTACCTGTTTTTATATGTTTGGGTTACCTGGAGAAACCGTAGCCGATTGTAAAAAAACGATTGACTATGCCTTAAAAATCAATAGCTATGGTGCTCAATTCAGTGTGTTTACTCCGTATCCGCAGACACCTATTTTTACTCAATATCAAGATAAGTTACTGACTACGCAATATGAAAATTTCACTCAGTGGCACCTGATTTTTCAACACGATAACCTTTCCCCTTTGCAAATGCGTCAAGTACTTAATTCAGCTTATTCACGTTATTACACTCGACCTTCATGGATATTATCCAAGTTTGCTAAAAAGTTTTTTCACCGCAAAAGTGCCAATTAATACTTAATTCACCCGTGTTATGCAAATCGGGATCACCGGAATAACCGGTTTTTTAGGAACAGCGCTTACGACGGCTAGCCAAAAAAGAGGCTATCAAGTCACTGGGATTACTTTGCCTCGTACCCCAGAAATTAAAAATTCTCTTTATATTCAGCAATTACTAACACTTTTACAATTAGATGTACTTATTCATACCGCCGTGAGTCGTTATCCTCAAACTGAGTTAGAAGAATATGTTAATGCAGAGTTTCCAAGTCAATTCGAGTTAATATTTCGTTCGGTTAATCCCAAGGGTATTTTTATCCACATCAGTTCCATTAGTGTTGTGGTAAACAGTCTTCAGGATCGTTATACGCTCACTAAGCGGCGAGCAGAAAAAAATTTGTTGGGTTCCAAAGCGATCATCATCCGTCCAAGCTTGATTTGGTCTTGGGAGGGTAAGGGTGACGCTGAGCGATTAGAGAAACACATCGCACATAAATTAGTGACAGTAATGCTCTACCCTGGCAATCTTCATCTACCTGTGTTAATATATAACTTAGCTAAAACAATCGTTGATTTAATTCAAGATAACAATCGGCAAAAGGTTTTTAACATCGTGGGTGACACGCCTTGTCGGGTTTGGAAATTGGCTAAACATATTTCACGTCAATATAATACTCTCCTCATTCCACTACCTACTTTACCTGACTGGTTTTTCCTTCCTAAAATAATACGTACAATTAACTATACTCAATTACAATATCAGTCTTTACCCAAACCAGACGAAGTTATTATTTTACCGTTTCAGTTTTATTGATTAAGTAATAATAATTATAATAACACGTTAAATTAGCATAATTTTTGCTTCAATATGCCAATGGAACCAAGGAAGAGAAGCTTTTATTTATAGCTATTAAAACTGAGTGGTAGACAACATGTATTATAAAGTTAACCTGTTTGATCTGGATTTCATTTCTGCTCGTAACCATGAAGCCTTTTTAGAGCAGCTCATGGATTATCAAAACCACCCAGATTATCATCAAAAACTCCCTTTTGTCGTTACCCCCAATGCCGATCAAATTATCAAATTAGATAAACCACAAAATCGTACTTTAAAGGAACAATTGAGCCAAGCTTTGTTTATTTTACCCGATGGTGAGTCTATTATTTTGTTTAGCCTATTAGTACGTAAACCATTACAAGCTCGCTTAACCGGAAGTGATTTATTTCCTTTGTTATGGCAACGTGCTAAACAAAAACAAGAAAAAATTTTAGTGATTGTCAGTGAAGAGCGGGTAGGAATAAAACTAAAACAAAATTACGAGAATATTGTTTATTATACGCCGCCCTTTTTTCAGTTAGATAGTGTTGAATTTGATAAAATATGTACCGATAATTTGGATATTATTAAAAAATTCAAACCAAAGTATGTGATTATTGGCGTTGGTTTTCCTAAACAAGAATTACTGGGATTAGCGCTTCATGCTAAATTGCAAGCGGAACAGGTAGATTCACCGCTCTTTTTACTTTTAGGTGCTTCGGCTGAGTTTTATGTCGGTATCAAGAAAAGAGCACCTCGTTTTCTACAAAAAATAGGGCTAGAATGGCTGCACCGAGTATGGCTAGAACCCAGAAGAATGTGGAAAAGGTATTTATTAGGAGGTGTGTTCTTATTCATTCTATATATCAAGGAATTTAGGAAAGCGGCTGCTAAAACTAAATCTGCAGCAAAGTCAAACCTCGCGTAGAATTACTGCCATTAAGTTAAGCAAGCCATAACCTCCCCCTTTGACAAAGGGGGGCGGGGGGATTTAATCGAAAAAATATTAGATTTTGCCTTGAGCGGATGACAGGCTAATCTTTTCAACTAACTCAGGTTGCTTAGTTATTTGCCATGTAAGTAACGTTGGTCACTAAAACTACTCACCCACTCTGGACGATATACCACTAACACAGTCATTAATAAACCATTGATAAAAGCTTCCGGAAACAGCATCACCACAATAAACCAAGATTCTTCACTTAATTGATTAGGATCATAATGACCACTCATTAATAAAATACCCATTCCAATCAATCGACTGGCTAACAAAGCGAGTGCACTTCCGGCAAAGGCAGTGATGTAGATATAAACAAAAAAGTGTTTGGGCAACCACCAATAAACTAGCCAATAGATGCCATAAGTCACTCCAATTGGAATAATCCCATTACATAAGGTATTGAGTGAAAAAGTAGCCCACTCTGCTTGTCCTTCTAGGGTTAAGCCTAATTGGGCAACACTGGTACCTAAAATGGCAAATGGCCAACCAAACATTAAGGTCAAAGTGGTGACCAATAATAAGTGAAATTCCATACCCGGTGTTACCCCCGCCCTCATATGCCAAATCAGCCAAAGAAATACCCAACTTCCCAGCAACACGTGGATATCTTTAGCCTCTTTCCAGTGATACCAAGGCGCTTTTTGGATAGCTAATCCAAGAATAAATAGATATAACAGATGTCCGACCCATAATGCCGTCGGTGGTATAAGTACTAGAGAAAAATTCATTAAGATTTATGCAAGCTTCATTCTCATCAATGTATAACCGGTATACTGCTTTGTATTCATTAGATTACTGACTATTATACGTTATCTGGAAGGAAAAAGTCTTTATCTAACAATTATTCAATCCAGTTTTAACAACTTAACTCCAATGCCAATCAGTAATTTCCGCCGGGTCAGTGCCTTTCTCTCTAATAAACTCCCGATGTTGTGCTAACACATATTCATAATGACTGACTTTCTCGTTGGCATGTGCCGCGACCTGTGGATTGACCCGTGCCGCTAATCGAATGGCTTGCATGATGAGATGAAAACGACTGGTTTTATTGCGTACTAACATATCAAACGGTGTAGTCGTGGTTCCTTCTTCTCGATAACCATTGATGAGAAATCGCCGACTTTGCGGCCGTCCAAACAGTAATTGTTTAGGAACAGATGGATAACCATGAAAATTCACAATCACCGGCCGGTCAACCGTAAATAACGCTTCAAACATGTCAGCATCTAAACCATGCGGATGTGTGGTTTTTTCTTCTAATATCAGTAAGTCAGTGACGTTCACCACGCGTACACGCAATTCAGGCATTTCTGCTTGCAATGTGTGAGCTGCCGCCAATACTTCGACAGTAGGTACATCACCAATTCCCACCAATACCACATCAGGATTAACTCCGTCATCTGTGCTCGCCCACCGCCATACTGAAGCACCCGCTCGACAATGCGCAATGGCTTCCGGCATCGATAACCATTGCGGTAACGGATTCTTATTGGCAATCACTAAGTTGATGTAACCTTTGCTTTGTAAACAATGGTCAATGGTACTGATTAAACAATTGGCATCTGGCGGCAAATAAACACGGGCTGACATGGCTTGTTGGTCTAAAACGCTATTGATAAACCCTGGATTTTGGTGGGAAAAACCATTGTGTTCCTGTCGCCATAATGTGGAAGTTTCTAAGTAATTCAAAGAAGCCACCGGCAATCGCCACGCGTATTCTTTAGAAAATTGAATAAATTTTGCGTACTGATCCATCATGGTGGTGACAATGCCCAAAAAGGCTTCATAAGAAGGAAACAAGCCATGTCGGCCAGTCAGCAAATAGCCTTGTAACCAGCCTTGGCATGTATGCTCACTGAGAATTTCTAAGACCCGGCCCCCTTCTATACCCATGTAGGTATCATGCGGTTGAGTGGGCCATTGGAAATTGCGGTGTGTCACTTGAAATACGTCAGTCAGCAGGTTCGATTCCAATTCGTCAGGACTGAAAATACGGAAGGTTTTAGCATTATTTTCTACCACCGCTCGCATGTATTGACCTAATTCACCGACGTTACTGACAATTTCCTTACCGCGCTGGTTTTCATCGGATTTACTACTCCGTTCTACGGGCACCGCAAACTTGAAAATATCAGGTAAATCCAAATCTTTACGCACCTTACCACCAAAGGCATGTCGATTACATCCCATCCGGCGATGCCCTTGTGGACATTGTTCTAACACGGCGGGAATGGGACAACCTTGCACATCAAACAATTCTTCAAGGCGATAAGAGCGCAACCATTCTTCTAATAATTTCAATAGGTCAGGATGCGTTTTCGCTTCTTTGGTTGGAACTTGATGAGAACGAAAAGAGCCTTCAATCGGTTTGCCATTGATTTCTTTAATTCCTGTCCAGCCTTTTAACGAACGTAAAATCAGCATAGGAAACCGCGGTTGTGCAATGCGTTTACCCGCCCGTGCAGCTTGTTGAATATAAATAATTTGTTGATAAGCCCATTCCAAGGCATCGTACATATCTGCATCTAAATCAGCGTCTTGCACAATTCGCACTTGATAGCCGTAACCGGTGAATAAGTGAGATAATTCTTCATCACTCATGGCACCGTAAATCGTGACACTAGAAATTTTGTAACCATTGGCATGCAGAATGGGAATCACTGCCCCAGATTCAGCGGGATCAATGTATTTATAGCTGTGCCAAGCCGTGGCGGTGGGGCCGGTTTCTGCTTCGCCATCGCCTACGATACAGGTAACGATTAAATCGGGGTTATCCATCACTGCACCAAATGCGGTTGCCAGCGCATAGCCTAATTCGCCGCCTTCATGAATGGTGCCTGGGGTACCCGGGTATAAATGAGAAGGAAAGCCGCCCGGCCAGGAAAAACTCTTGATAAATTGGTAAATACCAGCACCATCTAAAGTCATTTCCGGGTAGAACTCATGTAACGTTCCTTCTAGGTACAAATTAGCCAGATTGGCAGGTGCGCCGTGTCCTGGGCCGGTGACTAAAAACATATTGACATCGTGACGGCGAATTAAACTGTTGGCATGAGCGTAAACTAAATTAATGCCCGGACAAGTGCCCCAATGTCCCAATAAACGGTCTTTGATATGTTCAGGTTTTAAGGGTTCACGCAGTAATACATTGTCTTTTAAGTAAATTTGGGCTGCTGCCAAGTAATTTGCCGCGCGCCGATAACAGGCAATGGCTTCTAATTCGGTTGCGTGTTGTTGACGGGTTTGTTGAATGGACGTTTGCACGTCTGTGAGCAGTATAGCCATTACGCGCACTCCTTCATGTGGTTGGTAAAGAAGAGATTGAAACTGATAATGAAAGTGTAACCATTGTATAACAGACTGCTACAAAACAATTACATTTTCAGACCGCACGCCAAAACGACTAATCTGAGGCGTTATTATTAGCGTACCCTGGATGAGTACGCAATATCAAAAACAATTTGTTAAATTAGGAAGTAGTGAGAGCAAGATATCTAGCCACAATTCCTTTGAGTATCTTGACAATAGTGGCTGCTTCCGCTTGTTCAGGATATTCTCTAGAAGACTCAACTCGTAAGGTAGTCCGGTCCGCAGTCATTTCGGCTACTTCCGCACGGATAAAAGTCCAAATATCGGCCACCGTATAACAACCAAAAATTTCCTGGGGGTCGTTTGAGTTATTCTCCCAGTTGAGATGAGCTGCCGCTAGTAGTTGTCCATACAATTGATAAACCGGATTAACTGCTTCTAGTCCGCGTTTTGCTTCCACTACAATTAAAAAGGGTGCTTCGATAAAGCCAGACACACATTTGCCTAATACCCCATCGGCAATTCCTTCCAACTCAAATTGAGGGTAGGTGGCTTGTAAAGCAACGCCTGACCAAGCCTGAATCTGACCTTGTTCGACTAGAAATAACAACGGATAAATACCTCTGGACCAAATGGTTGCTTCATTCATTAGCAGCATTCGAGAATGTTGTAACCGTAGTTTAAGGTACTGTAACTGTTGCTGTTCATCCTCGCTCAGTGGGATTGAATCCACTTTTAGCCAATCATACTCAGCGATGCCATATTCGTAGAGGTTAATCCATCGTTTCAAACTTGATAAAGAAAGATTTGAGAATGTTAATTTTTCCATAAATGACGATTAAAATATTTTTTAATGGTTTCAAGTTTTGGTGGCAAAAATTCTTGGCATGGACAAATGAATATCTAAGATTTTATCAACTATCTCAGTATGTTGCATATCAAAGGTTTGGATATCGTTACCGGCAGAGTAGATGGCGATAGCTTTGAGATCCGGAAACACCAGCCAACAGGATTTAACACCTAATTTTAAGTAAGCACGTATTTTTGCTACTGTTATTGCGATTTTATCGGTAGGTGATAGTATTTCAATCACCAAGCAGGGCATTTCTGCGCGTCTTAAAATATCATCTCTTTCACGGGTATCAATCAAATCAAAATCTGAATCAATCGGATATAAGCAAATATCTGGTTTTAATTCATTCTTAGATTCTTTAAAAAAAGAACTTATATCTTTACCTTGCACGTCTAAACTGAGTTCAGTCGCTACGGTGTATCTGTCATCCGCCAAAAATAAACCCGCCAAGCGCGCTTGAAGAATGCTATGATTTTGAGACCCTATTTCAATGTTCTCGGTTTCATTATCAGTTGAATCAGTCACACGGGTATCGGCGTCACTCATGTCCTATTTCTCCTTGAAGTTAAGAAAGGCAAGCGATTAAAATACCAATGATTTTTTCCGGTTCGTTGATATAGTATTCGTTTAAATCTATTTCAACTAGATTATCTTGTAATTGCATAAATAACCATTGATTACCGGTCGTGACCACGCCATAAATATAAGCAACTTGATTTTGTGCTTGTTTATTAAATAAGTTTGCGGCGACCATTTCAGCAATACATTGGGCTAATCCACTTTTCAGGTTATCGTTCTTAGCTTCTACCAATACCATAACTGGGGAACTAACATATAACTGTTGTGGTGAACGGCTAATCAGAAAATCACAAAAACCATTCAGTCCTTTGTCAGTATCCACATTGAAATCAATACCTGAAAATAAGCTAATTTTGTTACCTAAAATTCTTCTTACTTCAATCAGTATGGGAGCAATAATCATTTCTGATTTAGCTTTTTCTGTCCCAATAGCTGATGCTAAGGGAATATTATTGCTAAGGTACTGTTTAAAAAAAGGGTCTATTTCTACCGTTTGTTCTGGAAATCGGTGTAGATTTTCTTTAATAGTTAAGTTGAATACTTGATTTAATTGTGTAAATGTAAACTCACTGTATGACATAGTGGTTTCCTCGGATAGGGTGGGCAACCGCTGGTCGTTGCTCACCATTCATCCTATTTGAAATGGGGTGTGCAATGCTTTGCTTTATTGTACTTTCTACACTTTACTTGTGGCTATTGTGGGTAAAAGTACCGCAAAAAAATTCAGTTATCGGGTTGGTAATTGCTTTAAAAGTTGTTCTATTTCATCAGTACGGTCACGAGCCATTTGTTCTAAACAAGTAGAATTTTTTAAAGCTTGTTGGGTTTCATCGGGTTCCAAAGAAGAATACCACTGACAATTATCATTACGGTATTGTTCCCAGGTTTGTTGGGATTGAGTAAAATAAGTTAATGATTGAGGTTGGTCAGCCGGGTTGGATGGGTCTTGCTCTTTAGCGGGCGATATTGGGAATTGTTTCTTGACTACTTCACTGAACTGATGACTTAGCTCTTGTAACCGTTGATTTTGAATAGCTAAGGCGGTTTTAGCATCGATTGGCCCAGCAGCATCGGTTTCCGAGGAAGTATTAGCAGGTTCGACTTCGACTCGTTTTTTTTCCGCTGGTGAGGGTACTAATGGTTGGGACGCTATCCAAACCCATTCTACCAATTTAGCACGATTCAATATTTCAATCGGTGAAAGCAAACCATTGTTGCTACTCCCTTGATATTCAAACACATACTGAATAGTAGGAATATTTTTAAAAAAACATACCGTTTGTTTTCTTCTGGCTGGGGTAGTACCGGCTTGACAATCAATGAAAGCTTCTTGATCTTTAAACAATTGTGTGTAAGTCATTCCCAATTTAGCCTTGCCAGGGACTTGTACTCGAGGGTCAAATAGACTAATCGATTTAATTTTATGGGTATCTAGATTCGGATATACTTTTAATAAGAGTTTGTTTTCTCGTGACAACTTAAAATGAGCTACGGTACTTTGACTGGTTTCATGCGTCTGGGTCTCTTCAGTTATGGTATAATCTGGAAAATTTTCCATAAGCGTTGCTTGGGTAAAATCACTTTCTGGATTGATTAAACCAACGCTTTGTGGCGTCACTAGCAAAGTATCTGAATTAGTTGTTTGGACGAGTGGTGTTGGATCAGTTGGATCTTTTTGCTTAGAAAAATAAAATATTATTCCATTCCATTGACTCAGCATTTGTTCATCAGCTACTTTGATAAATATGGATTTGTCAGCCGGCCAATTAGGCGCTTTACAAACGATAGTCACCACTTGAACTTCGGTTTGAATGACGCCAAGTTGATTGGGTTCAATTTGATAATGACTTAAAAAAAATTGTTGCGCATTTTCGGTGGTTACTTGGTATTCAAATAGGGGACATACCGGGTAAGTATCACCATCGTAAAGCAACGCAGTTTGTGGAGTAAATTCAATGAGTTTATCAACCCAATTTTTGGCTTGAGTTTTATCTGCAGATGAACTAATTCGATAGCTAATAATTTTCCATCGACCGGTAACGGGTAACTCGCTTTCCAGTTGGGCACTCACATAAACAGAGTGCAAGGCAAATAGTAACATGAGTTTAACAATTATCTTCATAAATCCGTTGCTGCCTCCAGCCAAGCAATTTAGGCCATTAATAAAATGAATTATAACCTAACTCCCTTTTGATATTAGAACGAGAATTTGATCTTAGCTAGCGGTTGGGACTTCTATCCGTTTCAACCCAGCAATTTCGGTTAAGTTTTGATATGTTTTTTTTAATTAAAAGGTAGTTAACAACAATATACCATAAGATTATTTAACATGAACAAGTTAGAATTAGAATACTTTGCTGCTGAGTTAGGTGCTCGCTTAAAACAACAAGGTTGGTATTTAGTCACGGCGGAATCTTGTACCGGGGGTGGGGTAGCACAAGCGGTCACTTCAATTGCGGGGAGTTCCGCCTGGTTTGATCGCGGATTTGTCGTTTATTCCAATGCGGCTAAACAAGAAATATTAGGCGTAAAACCAGAAACCTTAAACCAACATGGTGCCGTCAGTGAACAAGCCGTATTGGAAATGGTTAAAGGGGCTATCGCACACAGTCGAGCACAAGTCGGTGTGGCTATTAGTGGTATCGCTGGACCCAGTGGTGGGACTTATGATAAACCGGTAGGTACCGTATGGACAGCTTATGCTTTTCCGAATAACACTTATGCGGTCCGCAGCTATTTCTCTGGTGATCGAACTCGAATTCGTGAGCAGACGGTGATATCGGCTCTACAAAGATTATTACAAGGTGTTTAACTGGATATAACTCCCGGCAATCAAATCAAACTTTATGTCAACACCAATATGGGATGTCGCTCAATCACGAATGCTGTATAACCTGGAAAATTGGAGTGAAGGTTATTTTGACATTAATTCTCAAGGTGAACTCATGGTTGCGCCGCTGCCTGGACAGACGGCTATTAATCTGTATGAATTAGCTAAAACCCTACCCGCACAAGGTCTGTCTTTGCCGGTATTAGTCCGATTCACTAACATCCTCCACCATCGGGTCAATCGGTTGCATCAAGCTTTTGCCGCCGCCATGCAACAAAAGAACTATCAGGCAAACTATACGCCCGTTTATCCGATTAAAGTCAATCAACACCATCAAGTCGTTAAAGAAATTCTAGCGGCTGGCGCCGGACAAGTGGGTTTGGAAGCGGGAAGTAAGCCCGAATTAATGGCAGTATTGGCTTTAGTTCCTCAAGAACAAGGCATTATTATCTGTAATGGCTACAAAGATCGAGAATATATTCGGTTAGCTTTAATTGGCCAGCAAATGGGATTATGTCCTTATTTAGTGATTGAAAAAGCGTCCGAACTGACTTTGATCATAGAAGAATCTCAACAGCTTAACGTCATTCCACATTTAGGAATCCGCATTCGCTTGGCGTCAATTGCTAAAGGTAACTGGCAAAATACCGGGGGTGAAAAGGGTAAATTTGGCTTATCGGCTACGCAAGTTTTAGAAGTGATTACGCATATCAAAGCGGCTGGTTTGCTCGATTCATTGCAACTCATGCACTTTCACATGGGTTCCCAAGTGGCTCATATTCGCGATATTCAAAGTGCCTTAAGTGAAGCCGCCCATTATTATGCAGAGCTACACGCGTTGGGGATACCCATTCAAATAGTTGATGTGGGTGGGGGTTTAGGGATTGATTATGATGGCACGCATTCACGGGGCGAATGTTCTATCAATTATAGTATTCAAGAATACGCTAATCGGGTGGTACAAGAATTTGGGAATATTTGTCATACCCACCAGTTACCCCAACCCCATCTCATTACCGAATCAGGGCGTGCCATGACCGCCCATCATGCCGTTTTAATTACCAATGTCATTGATATTGAAACTGCACCCGGGATGAAACCACCTTTGGCTGCAACCCCAGAAGATCCACCGATCATCCAAGAATTATGGGCCGGATTAACTCAACTTAATCCCCGTTCTGCTTTAGAAACCTATCATAATGCGGCTTATTTACTCAGCGAAGCGTATAGCATGTTTACGCATGGCGTACTCGATCTCACTCAACGTGCTTGGGCGGAACAATTATACTCCGCGATTTGCTGGCAAGTTCGTTCTTTACTCCTCACCTCGCCTCATTCTCGACTCCACCGTGAAATACTGGATGAATTAAATGAAAAGCTGGTTGATAAATACTTTGGCAACTTTTCCCTGTTTCAGTCGGTGCCAGATGCGTGGGCGATTGATCAACTTTTTCCGATTATGCCGTTACATCGTTTGCAGGAACGACCAGAACGCCGGGCGACTTTACAAGATTTAACCTGTGATTCTGACGGGCAATTTAAAAATTATCTCGACAGCGAAGGAATTCATACCAGTTTACCGGTTCACATTCCACATCCAGATGAACCTTATTTGTTGGGTATTTTCTTAGTCGGTGCTTATCAGGAAATTTTAGGTGATATGCACAATCTATTTGGAGATACTTGTTCAGTCAATGTTCAGTTGACAACCGACGGTCATTACGAACTAGTAGCCCCTTTAGAAGGTGATACCGTTCAAAACTTACTCAATTATGTTCATTTTGATAGCGGGTGGTTACGAAACACGTATCGTAAGCGGTTGCAGGCGGCGATTTTAACCACAGAACAACGGCAAGCTTATCAACGCGAATTAGAAGCGGGCTTAGTTGGGTATACTTATTTAGAAACCTAACTGTTGATTTCAAATAACTCATGAAAACCCCAGAATTACTTTCCCCAGCCGGCACGTTGAAAAACCTGCGCTATGCTTTTGCCTACGGTGCTGATGCCGTTTATGCCGGACAACCGCGTTACAGTTTGCGAGTGCGGCAAAATGATTTTAATCAGTTGGACAACTTAGCGACCGGTATCCAAGTAGCGCATACTCAAGGTAAGAAATTCTACCTCACCGCTAATTTACTACCCCATAACGCTAAACTGAAAACCTTTCTCGCGGATCTAACCCCCATCATCGCCATGCAACCTGATGCCCTGATTATGGCTGATCCTGGACTGATCATGCTGGTGCGCGAACGTTGGCCCGATTTGCCTATTCACTTATCCGTGCAAGCCAACACAGTTAATTATGCTAGCGTTCGCTTTTGGCAACAACTGGGCTTGACTCGGATTATTCTCTCGCGGGAATTATCACTCGAAGAAATTGCAGAAATTCGTCAGGTTTGTCCGGAGATTGAATTGGAAGTTTTCATTCATGGCGCTTTATGTATTGCCTATTCAGGACGTTGTTTATTATCGGGGTATTTGAATCATCGCGATGCCAACCAAGGAACCTGCACCAATGCCTGCCGCTGGCAGTACCAAGTTCACTCAACCACAACAGCAGCTAATGAAATTTATCTTTTAGAAGAAACTCAGCGCCCGGGTGAATATCTACCGATTGTTGAAGATGAGCATGGCACTTATATCATGAATTCAAAGGACTTGCGCGCAGTCCAGCATGTGAATCGGTTGGCGGAAATGGGCATCGATTCTCTTAAAATCGAAGGACGCACTAAATCGCATTATTATGTGGCGCGAACCACGCAAGTTTATCGCCAAGCGATTGATAATGCCGCCGCCGGTAAAACATTTGATACCAACCTGTTGGTAGAATTAGATAAATTAGCTAATCGGGGTTATACCGAAGGCTTTTATCGCCGCCATGCTCATGAGGAATACCAGAATTATGAGGTTGGTCATTCTCGCAGCCAGCAACAACAATTTGTCGGCGAAGTATTAAGTCGTGATGAGAAAACGGGTTTGGTAGAAGTAGCCGTTAAAAATCGATTTGAGTTAGGTGAACCATTGGAATTGATGACACCGCATGGGAATTTCGGTTTTACCTTGGAACATTTAGAAAATCAAAAGGGTGAAAGCCTCTCGGTTGCGCCTGGCTCCGGTTATACGGTACGAGTTGGTATACCGGGGTTAGAGCAGTCAAACTATGGGTTGTTATTGAAAAATTTGGTATTTTGAACAAGATTAATCGGATTATCAGGATGGACAGAATTAAAGAGAAGAGGTATTTGATTTGAGCAGCGGTTGAACACTGATCCAGATAGGTAAAATGAAATAAATCCGGGTAATCTTTTAATCCGTTTCATCTTGTTCAAACAGTAGCTAGGATAAAACCAAGTGAAATCCAAGAATTGCTTCAACTATCCCCTTCTCCTCCTGGATACGGCGCGGAGTGAGAGGAAAAGTTGGTAGACAACTTAAAAATGGTTTCCAATCTAACTATTTGATTGGTCGTTTTTTTTTAGTCTAGACAAATAGGCTTCAATAACTTCTGGAGGAAACTGTTTTAAAATCGTTTCGAGGGTTAGTCCTTTTAACCGCTCTTCCGGCGAAAATCGTTTAAAAATAGTTTCTGGAGGTAATCCGGTTAACCGCTCTTCGGGTGGCAATAAATACAGATGTTCTCGGGTAAAATCTCTCTCAAAATCTTCCATCGTATAAGGCATAACGACTCCTTCTCGTTGATATAATTCATACAGTTGATTTAATACCGCTCTTTCGCTCGGTTGATGCCAATGATAATGTTGATCGCCATACACAAAGCCTTGCTCTTGACCACTAAATAATAACCAAAACGCATTGTTTTCTTCTAATGACACTTGACTTAACACGATGAGTCGGAGGAGACGGGTACCCCATGTGAGTTCAAATACACCCGGCTGAAGTTCCTGAAAACGGAGCAACTTGCTTAAAAGTTGCCGCGGATAGCGCGTACTGATAGCATAAAGTTGAAACTGGTTAGCCGGTAAGAGTTCGTCTAACGAAGGACTCACTAACTTGCGATAATTGCTGTAATGTCCAATTAGCTCTTCAATCGCCCAGTCATCTAAAGGTTCTCGCAATGACTTATAAGTTAATAAGTTATGTTCAGTTAAATTGTCCAAACCGACCGGGAATTCGGTCAGCGGTTTCCCAACGGTTCTTCTGATGATCACTACATCAAGGTATTGTTTTTTAAGCGAGAGTTCTTTTTCTAATTCCACTTGATAGTTGGAATCTGTAAACAAATCCATTAAAGTCAGTCCGAAGAGGCGATGCCAGTTAATTGGGGTCATAGGATAGATTAGATATTGGCCATTATCATTATTAATAGGTTAGGTTATTTCCTTCTCGTTTTCAATAAGTGGGCATTGCTCACCCTACAAATCTAATAAATTGTTTTCAAAAGATCTATTGAAATAGATAAAATAGTAGAAGACAAAAAGCCAATTTTAATTAATAATTAAATTTGGTTGACGTTTCTTAAGGTGTTATTTTATATCATTCAAGTTCATTAGGTAGGAACAAATGACATTAAATACTTATTTAAAATTGATTGGGTTAAGTTTGACTTTACTCTTAACTCAATTCTCTTTGACACAAGCTGCTACTGATTGTACGCAAGTAACTGAAATTCCACAAATCGAGTGTGAGGCACTTGTTGACCTGTATAACAGTACCAATGGACCAAATTGGACAAATAATACTAGTTGGAATGAGACGGATATGCCTTGTGGTTGGGAGAGAATTGGATGTAGTAATGGACATGTAATTATGCTTAATTTGTACGTTAATAAACTAAAGGGTTCTATCCCCAACTCGCTAGGAAATCTAAGCCATCTGCAGGAGATCTATCTAAATAGTAACTATTTGAGTGGTTTTATTCCTGATTCGTTAGGAAATCTAAGCAGTTTGCAAATACTTTGGCTAGACAATAACCAATTAAGTGGCACTATTCCTAATTCGTTAGGAAATCTAAATAATCTACAATGGCTTTGTCTAGATAGGAACCAACTAAGCGGGTTCATTCCAAATTCTCTAGGAAATTTAAGCGTTTTGCAACATCTCACTCTAGACGATAATCAACTAAGCGGTATAATTCCAGATTCACTTGGAAATTTAAGCCGTTTGCAACGCCTCGATCTAAGCGATAATCAACTAAGCGGTTCAATTCCAGATTCACTTGGAAATTTAAGCCGATTGCAAGGTCTTTTTCTAAGTAGTAATCAATTAAGAAATTCTATTCCTAATTCACTCTCAAATTTAAGTGAATTAACAACACTCTGGTTATTTGCGAATGAACTATGTGGAGACATTCCATCTTCGCTAATGAACTTAAAATTGTGGGTTTTAGACTTAGATAGTAACCACTTAACCGCTTCTGATCCAGATCTTATCAACTGGCTCAATAAGTTAAATCCAACTTGGGCAAGCACTCAAACCCCCTGTCCACAAAGCCAAACTTGTTTAGTCTATGCTCTAAATGACGGTGGCTTAAATGATACTCAATTCTTTACCATTAATCCTGATGAAAACTTTAAAGTCAGTCCATTAGGCAATCCTTATCCTGGACATGACATTGAAGACTTAGATATTCATCCTCAAACTCAAGAACTCTATGCCGCTTCTGGTGATAATCCCGACGTAGGTTATGAAAAGGGCTATATCTATCGCGTTAACAAGGATAATGGCGAACTGACGCCGATCTGTGGTACGGGCTTAGGTGAAGTATCGGCGATGTCTTTCCATCCCACTGAGAAAAAGTTATGGGTTTGGGCGGATGGTAAAGGACTCTTTGTTATCGATCTCGATCAGATTGTGAACGGAATCTGCCATCGAACTAAAATACTCTCTCATCCGGCTAAAGTAGAAAGCATCACGTGGGATAATGAAGGTAAAATTATTTATGGGGCAGCGGGAACAGCTTTGTACAAGTACTTTTATGATACGGGTAAAGTTGAAAAAGCGTGTGATAGTTTTCCTTCTGAAGTA
This sequence comes from Thioploca ingrica, assembly GCA_000828835.1. Lineage (GTDB taxonomy): Bacteria > Pseudomonadota > Gammaproteobacteria > Beggiatoales > Beggiatoaceae > Thioploca > Thioploca ingrica. The sequence continues at coordinate 3,847,273 of AP014633.1, read as the reverse complement.
GAGGCGTTAGATATGTTAGCGGATGGCTCACTGTTATTTGCTTTACATCAAGCCCGTGATACTCGTATTCATTCCTTTGATATCACCACTTGTTCGGTGCTCGATACCGTTCCCATTGAGACACCTTATAGTGACATTGAGGGCATCACTTGGGCATGTGATTCTAAATAATCAACCCGCGTAGGATACGGTAATGAAGCTAGGTAGGGTGGGCACCGGTGCCCACCAGAAATATAAAGCGATTTGAAGCTTCCCTCTCCCGGAGGGAGAGGGGAACTTTTCCTTAACTTCTTAATGGTAGTGAGTCATAAAGTAGAACTTAAAGAACTTGTCTTAAGCAAATTACCCATAGAAAAGCATTTAATATCGGCTCGATTTTAACAGTTTGGTGGGCAATGCGGAGCCATACTCACCTGGATTTCGCTACGCTTCATCCAGGCTACACTACTCATTCATATCAGCGGCGCGCACCCTACCCGGCTAAATAAAGTGAGCCAAGAAATCTGGTGTCAGTTGTGTTATAGTTCATCTAGAATAGATTCACACTCTACACACTCTGTTATACCTTAGTTAGCGATGACCACTAAAATATCAACAGCGATTCGACCGTTGAAAAATCAAGTTATTAAGGCCACCCAACCGGGTACTTTATTAGCTGATTTTGAAGTATTTCTCAATTTTATTGATTCTGATGGTATAGAAGTCAGTACGGGTAATCAACTGTTACCGATGAATTTGCTGAGAGAAATCAACAACCAGTTACAAAATCCATTGCATTTGGATTTAAAGCGCCCACAGCAGAAATCTTATCCGCATATCAATGCACTGTATTTGTTGTCCAGGGTTACCGGATTGACGATAGTAAAAAATGTGGGTAAAAAACGTCGCTTGGTGAAAAATGAACCCGTACAACAATCTTGGCAAACCTTAAACTTCACCGAACGTTATTTTACTTTACTTGAAGCTTGGTTAATCTATAGCAACGCCGAAGTTATTGGTGAATACTCGCCATTTTTTGGTTTATCTGACCTTAAAAAAATAGCAGAGAAACTGCTGGCTGAAAGTTTACATTTCCCAGAAATGAAAAGCCAAAAGTCAGCTCTCTATGGTTTAGATACGTTAACCATTGCCCTGATGGAATTGTTTGGCTTGGTTACTATTCAACATGGCCAACCTGAAATTGGACAAGGCTGGCGTATCCGTAAAATCCAAATTACGCCATTAGGTCAAGCAATGTACCTACAACTATTTGAGGTAAACCATTCCAACTTGGAGAAGTTGCTTGAGCACACTTTAGGATTTTTTCTAGACGATACCGAGCAGATAGAAGCATTACCTCAATTCGGAGTGTTGCAGGAACTGTTCAAAATTGATTTTCCAGCTTGGCAAAATACGCTGCAACTACCGAAACCTAAATTTCAACCGGGTCAATATTTGTTTAAAGTATTTCTACATAAGGCTTGGCGACGTTTTAATATCCCTGGAACTTTAACTTGGGATAACTTCGCTCAGCTTATTCTAGAGGCTTTTGAATTTGATGACGATCACCTGTATTGCTTTGAATATAGAAACCACTTTGGTAGGGAAATTCGTTTAAATCATGCTTATCTGGAAGAAATGCCCTTTACCGATGAAACCAAAATTGGTGAACTCGGCTTGGATACGGGTGATGAATTAGTTTTTATCTACGATTTTGGGGATCATTGGGAATTCCAGATCTTATTAGAAGAGATCGTACCTTCTGAGCAGGAGTGCATCCAATTATTAGAAAAACAGGGTGAACCCCCACAACAGTATCCTGAATATGACGATTGGGAAGAAGAGGATAATTGAAATATAAATCTAAATTTGGTGGGTATGCTTGATTGAGTTCTATTTTTAATTAGGAATGTTGGTTAATTAAGCTCGGCTTACGAAGTAGACACATCAAGCCGAGCTTAGTTCTGAAACATTCACCAACTGAGTTTGAGGTTGGGTTTTGCACAGCGCGACCCGACCTGCGTTTTGCTGATTAAGGGCTATTCTACCAGTTTGAAGTCTTTCACTTTCTTATCTGCATAGACGCCGGCAGCGACCTCATAATCTGTCCCTTTTACCTTCATCGCAAAAGATACTTTATTAGCGGCTTCGGAACTACCCGGTTTAGCCCACATATAAGCAGTCCAACCACCATCGGCTTGTTCAGCCGCTTTGCATAAACCTTTATCACCTCCCATCACCAAAGTACCGGCTTTGTCTTTTAAATCCATAATGGGCTTGCCGGCGAGGGTCGGATGAGCAATAGCCTTGTCTGCTTTACAGTCAACGACGAAGACATAAGAGTCTTTCCATGCCCATTTGGAATTTTTACCGTCAAATTCTGCCAATACGGCTTTTTTATCTTCCGCTTTGGCTATCGCTTCAGCGGCTGCTTTAACTTTATCCTGTACCTCGGCTACAGTAGCACTTTCTGCCGCTATAACATTAGAATTATAACCTACCCAAGCTATCGTTGCTAAACCAAGAATCTTTGTTAATTTCATGGTATATTCCTTATGTGTGTTTAGAATAAATGGTAAAAAAACACCTTGATTTAAACTTAAAATCATTTCTGGCAAACGAGTTTTATTTTAATCATACCGTTTGGCTATCGTCAAGAATAATTCGTTTTTGGCAGGATCGGTAGCGTTAAACCCGTAGTGATGCTAACCAAAGGGTGACAACTCCTTGTTACAACCTCGTTAGAATCACTACGTGTTAAACACTAACTTCAATCTATCTGTTGTTGGCTAAATTGCTTTAACCCAGCTTTTGGGCAACAAAATCCCAGTTAACCAGATTCCAAAAGGCTTCAACATATTTCGGACGAGCATTGCGGTAGTCAATGTAGTAAGCATGTTCCCATACATCACAGGTCAACAAAGCGGTTTGATTAGAAGTCATTGGCGTACCCGCGTTGCTAGTGCTAACCAAAGCTAGAGTACCATCTGAGTTCTTGACTAGCCAAGCCCAGCCCGAACCAAAAGTGGTTATGGCCTTTTTAGTGAATTCTTCTTTAAATTTGTCAAAGGAGCCAAAGGTGCTATTGATGGTATTAGCCAATTTACCCGTGGGTTGTCCACCTCCCTTGGGGCTTAAACAGTTCCAGTAAAAGCTGTGGTTCCAAACTTGAGCGGCATTATTAAAAACCCCTTCGGAAGATTGTTTAATAATTTCTTCCAGTGACATATCCGCAAAGGCACTGTCTTTAATTAGATTATTGAGATTAGTCACATAGGTTTGGTGATGCTTCCCATAATGATATTCTAGGGTTTCTTTGGAGATATGCGGTTCTAAAGCATTGAGTTCGTAGGGTAGGACTGGTAATGTATGTTCCATGAAACAAATTCCTTTGTATCAATTTGAATGAAAATACTTGGTTTACTGCTTACTCCCTTTGCTCACCCGAAGGTAAAGGGTGGAATCAAATGTCATCCACAGCGTTTATTTGCTAAAACAGTATTTTTTGATAGTCAATGGCAAAAACAACTTGCTGGTGACTTTTCCCAATGTTGGTCTATTGTTTCCCATTTTCAACCCTAGAGAATTTATGACTGCTAAAATTCCCTCCATTCTCACGTTAATTAATGAATTAATTGCTATACCTTCAATGAGTTGTCTCACTCCAGCCTACGATCAAAGTAATCAAGTCATCATTGAGCTATTAGCTAATTGGTGTCAAGACTTAGGGTTTAATGTAGAAATTTTGCCGGTGCCCAATTACCCTGGCAAATTTAATCTATTAGCGACTTTAGGTAGTGGTACGGGTGGTTTAGTCCTCTCCGGGCATACGGATACCGTTCCTTACGATATCAATCGCTGGCAAACTGATCCTTTCCAGGTCACTGAAATGGATAATCGGTTATATGGATTAGGAACAGCCGATATGAAATCCTTTTTTGCGCTGGCACTAACGGCAGCGGCTCAATTTACCGGTAAAGAGTTGCAACACCCTTTAATTCTGTTAGCAACGGCTAACGAAGAAAGTGATATGGCTGGTGCTCGTGCCTTATTGCAATTGGGGCGTCCCCAGGCTCGGTGTGCGGTTATCGGTGAACCAACTCAATTACGTCCAGTGCGAATGCACAAGGGGATTTTCAATGAAGCGATTCGCGTACATGGCCAATCAGCTCATTCGAGTAATCCCCAAGCGGGTCAGAGTGCGTTAGAAGGCATGTATCAAGTTATCGGTGAGTTATTGCAATGGCGTCAAGAATTACAGGCCAATTATCACGATTCACTCTTCGACGTACCGGTCCCGACTTTAAATTTAGGACATATTCAGGGGGGTGATAGTCCTAACCGCATTTGCGCTGACTGCGAATTGCACCTGGATTTACGGTTGCTACCCGGGATGTCACTCAAGGAATTACGTGCCTTGCTTCACCAGCGGGTTCAACAAGTTTTAACGGGAAGTCAGCTCCAGGTAGAATTTGTGCCTCTATTTGAAGGTATTGAAGCGATGGAAACACCCCCTCACACCGAAATGGTGCAAGTCGCTGAACACCTCACGCAATGTTCTGCCCAAGCGGTTGCCTTTGGAACTGAGGCACCCTATTTAAAGGCACTCGGTATGGATACCATCATCCTCGGTCCAGGAAATATTGCTCAGGCACATCAACCTAATGAATTTATTGCGCTTAATCAATTACAACCGATGATTAATATTTTAACTCAATTAATTAAACACTTTTGTCTAGCTACTTAATTAACATTTTTGTAGGGGAGAGAAGAAGATAGGGTTCCTTCCTATCTACTCTACTCAATCGACTTTTTTCCCCTTCATTCCATAAGTGGTTTGAAGTAGAAAATCCGGTGGTTTATTTATTCAAATTGCAACCGCAAATGTTCCTCTTCTAACAGATGATAAAGAGCATTATCTCTAGCCATTTCAATGTCTTTTTGTTCAGAGATGGCCCTTTCTTCCTCTAATTCTTCACGAATAGAGTTTAATTCATCTCGCCACTGTGCATTTTCCCGGGTGAGTTGGGAAATGATTTCTGTCAACTGGGTATTCTCCGCCTTTAGCCGGGAATTATCTTTTTTCAGTTGGCTCTTTTCAATTTTTAAGCGGGAAATATCCGTTTTTAGACGCAGATTTTCTTCTCTGAAAGGAGAATGAACTGAATCATTCGGTTGATAACAAATACGAGGTTTTGCCGATATTGAAGTTTTGATTGCCATATTTTCCATCCTTTCCCATCAAAAGTGGGTACATCTGTGCTGGGATAATGGTATAATAAAATTATTTTGTTATGTTTAACTTTATAATTGAATACCATTAATAAAAAGACTAAACCGTTTTTTATCGATAATCAACTCTAGACATAAAAATATTTAATTCCGCAGCCCATGAAGAGAAATCCAGTTTTTTCCAAACTATATGACTAGCATAGTTTATAAAAATAGTTTAGCAAAAAATTCTCAACAATATTTTGTTGAATGGTTTCGTCAGGTCTCACCTTATATTCATACCCACCGTGGACGTACTTTTGTGGTTTCTTTTGGGGGCGAAGCGGTCCAAAGTCCTCATTTTGCTTATCTTATCCATGATATTGCCTTATTAAGCAGTCTTGGAATTCGCTTAGTTTTAGTACATGGTATTCGCCCTCAAATCGAAGCTGGCTTACAAGTTCAAGGGGTATCTTCACGCTATGTAGAGAATATTCGAGTGACGGATGAAGTGGCTTTACGTTGTGTCAAATCAGCTTGTGGCGAAGTCCGCATTGAAATTGAAAGTTTATTATCAATGGGATTAACCAATCATCCGAGTTCCGAAGTTGATATTCGCACCGCGTCAGGTAATTTTATTATTGCTCGCCCGATTGGAATACGTCATGGCGTAGATTATTGCTACAGTGGGGAAGTTCGCCGAATTGATACGGCAGCGATTACTCGCCGATTGGACGAAGGCTGTATTGTCTTAATAGCCCCCATTGGTTATTCTCCAACCGGAGAAGCTTTTAATTTATTGACCGAGGAAGTCGCCACTGAAGTAGCGATAGCTTTACGTGCGGCTAAATGGATTTGCTTGACCGAACATGGCGGTATTTTTAATCCCAATGGACAATTAGTCAGACAATTAACCTTGTTAGAAGCACAGGATTGGTTGCAACATAATCCTAACTTTGAATATAAAAAACAATTAATTAATGCCATAAAAGCTTGTCAACAAGGCGTGCAACGAGTACATTTAGTTTCACGGCAAATAGAAGGTTCTTTATTACTAGAACTCTTTAGTCGCGATGGTGTAGGAACTCTGATCAGCACTGATCCGTTTGAACATATTCGTAAAGCGACGATAAATGACGTTGGTGGCATCCTCGAATTAATTCAACCTTTAGAAGCCGCCGGTATTTTAGTCCGCCGCTCCCGGGAAAAATTAGAAGTGGAAATTAACTACTTCATGGTACAAGAAAGAGATGGGATGATTATTGCCTGTGCGGCCCTCTATCCATTTTTAGCCGAAGGAATGGCCGAGTTAGCTTGCCTTGCAGTCCATACTAATTATCGCGGTGCTAACCGGGGGGATAGCTTACTGGCTTTTTTAGAACGCGAAGCTCAGCAACTCGGAATTACTCACCTGTTTGTTTTTACCACCCATACCGCACATTGGTTTCGGGAACGGGGATTTGTTCCAGCAGATTTAACCTTACTTCCCGTTTCACGGCAAAGTTTGTACAATTATCAACGTAATTCTAAAGTGTTTTTGAAGCAACTCGGTTGAAGGATTCAGCTTGAAAACCAACTAAAGGATTATTAATCCATTTTTTTATGGCGCACATCACCTATCTGACGAGCCGGAACACCAACGACTATGGCATAATCAGGTACATTCTGAGTGACAACCGCTCCCGCACCGATTATCGCATTCTCACCAATGGTAATCCCCGCTAAAATAGTCGCATTACTACCAATAGCGGCACGACGTTTCACCTGAGTTGGCACCACTTGCCAGTCGGTTTCAGTTTGCAAATGACCTTCTGCATTAGTGGCTCGTGGATAAAGATCATTGGTGAACATAACCCCATGACCGATGAAAACTTCGTCTTCAATAGTGACCCCTTCACAAATAAAAGTATGTGACGAAACTTTACAACGAGAACCGATGACCACATTTTTTTGAATTTCAACGAAAGTTCCAATTTTAGTTTCATCACCTATCACACAACCATAAAGATTGACCAAGTCGGGGTGAAATATCTTGACATGATTGCCTAGTTGTACGTCGTTTGTAACTGCCATAATAATTTAATCTATTTTTTGTAAAAATTTTATCCGGATTACTGGAATTACGCATGACCGCGCAAGAACAGCACTTAGGAATACTCGTGGTATCCCATGACCTATCAACCAGTTTGAGATAAATGTTCAACAAATGCCTTATGTTCAGGGGTTGCTAAACCCTTTTGTAAAGTGGTTATCACTGACATTTTTTCTTTAGAAAGCAGGGCGTTCACCGCTAAATGTAACCCAGGAAAAACTTGGCTGTGGATAGTACCGGTTTCATCTGGCCATACTGGTTCATACTTTCCTTCTTTTAAGCGAAACCATTTGAGTTGCTTATCGTAAACTGGCCACACGATATATTCTTGTACACCATGACGACGATAAATTTTTAGCTTATCATGTAAATCAATTGAGGCACTTGAAGCCGCAATTTCAACTATCAATTCGGGTGCACCTTCGACATAACCATCGTCACTAATCCGTGATTGCCCGTTTTCTATTCGTAACAAGGCATCCGGTTGAAGTTCGTTATCTAAATCTAAATGCACGGTAGTATTGTCTGCTAACTCAACGCCAGGAGTAGCAACCCAATAAACCGACAACCAAGCCATTATCAAAGCATGGGGTTGACCATGAACATCATATCGTAACGGTGATGACATATATACAATTCCTTCAATAAGTTCAGCTTTTTGGTTGTTATGCGGCATGGCATGATAACGCTGTTCAAATTGAGGGCGGGTTAACTTGTCCCCACTTTCCAACGGTGGTAATCGAAACATAATTTTATTCCTTTGAGCAAACGTAGCCTAAATTACCAAATTTGAATTCAGTTCGTAGAATGAGTCACGTTGCGTGAAACCCATCAAAATTGAAAACAGGCTAGTGCTGGTCGGTAATTAATTGTCGACATTGCTCATTCAACCCGGTCAATGGCGGGAAAGGATTCCCGCCCTACAGATAGAGAAATTTATAACCGTTGTTCTGCCCGAGCAATGGCTTTTGATTGCTTTAATTCTGCTGGAAGAGCAGCAAATTTTTGCTTTAAATTGGGCCATAATAACTCGTAAAACAATTGTGCACGTACCCTAACAACCTGTTCAGCCGGAATGGTATATTTCAATACTCGGGTCTCATTAGGTTGTAACCGGGTATCTTTTCCCGATTGGGTGGCATTGATCGGCATGGTTGGTTTACCCTGTTCATCTAGAAAAGTTATCATAAACACGGAATTAGGATCTTCTTGCAACGGATGTATTTTAAAGTTTTGCCAAATCGGTTGATCTTGTTTATTGTAAGCCGTAATTTGCACATACATATCCCTAAAGGGAGCACCAGTGGGCATTTTATGAGGTAAGGTATTAATCAACGTTACTTCAGTTTGGATGCGGTTGTCTTGTTTGGTCGTTGCTAAAGTTAAGATAACCGACCGCTCTAACATCGCTTGGACATGACCGCCCGCAAAAGCATGATTAGCATAACCATTACTCATTGGCATATGACATTGTTGACAATTGAAGTTATTGGTCTTCGCAAATTCATCACCGGTAACGCATACTGGAACACCTTGAAGATTATTCCGTTGTCCATGACAGCCAAGACAAATTTCGGTCGTTCGCAACAAAGTCGTATTACTGGTCATCGGATAAGGGTGATAAGCTGGCTTAGCATTCTCTGCCGCTGTTGGCGTTGAATTCGGTAATTGAGTGGTAAACGTTTTACCCGAAGGACCTTGAAGTGCTGTTCCCACCTCATAAGCATCTAAGCCCAAATTGAGTTTGCCATCTTCACGTTTCACCCCTTTGAATTCTTTTAACAAGTGGCAATTAATACAACTAACCCCTTCATTATAAACGGGTAAAGCATCCAATTGCGTTTTTTTATCTAAAGCCGCGTTAGGCGCATGACATTTTAAACAAGCAGGATACTGACCATTTTTGAGTGTCGCACCCTCTTTGCGGGGATCACCGACTTCATTGCGATAAAGTGCTTCATGAATGGGGTCAGAGAGGGCGGTACTTTGAGCATGCATTGACTGTTGCCATTGTTGATAGATTTCCTGATGGCATTCTTTACACACCTCCGCACTGATATGGTGAGGTTTATCATCCCAATTATAATTTTCCTTGATAGTCGCAGGGAGTTGTCTGCCTGGCGGTGGATTGATCTCCGCCTGGGAACAATTCAGGGTGAGCATAAGCACTATCAGATACAATATTAAATAATACGGTTGTTGAAACATTGTTTTGCTCCTATATTTAAGTAAACTACTCCATCTCAACCGGGTAACAACCAACGTTATCATACCGGCTTAGGTCAATGGATTCAAAAGATTCATCATTGGAAACCACATGTCCTCGGAAATCGTTATAGAAATTAGTCAACTACGTACCCAATTTGGTTCGGTCATTATTCATGATGATTTAAATCTTACCATTTACCGTGGCGAAATTGTCGCCCTAATTGGCGGGAGTGGTACCGGTAAATCTACCTTACTGCGAGAAATTATCTTACTAGAACAACCGATTGCTGGCTCAATTCAAGTTCTAGGACAAGAAGTCCTCCATCTCAACGATGAACAATCCTTATGGCTACGTCGCCGCTGTGGTGTCATGTTTCAGAATGGCGCTTTATTTAGTTCACTGACCGTTGCTGAAAATGTCGCGTTGCCTTTACGTGAACATACTCGGTTAAGTAAAGCGTTTATTCAAGAACTAGCGGCTTTTAAAATTGCTCTGGTTGGATTACCTGCTCATGCGGGAGATAAATACCCGGCGCAACTCAGTGGTGGCATGATTAAACGGGCAGCGGTCGCGCGCGCGTTGGCACTCGATCCCGAGATTTTATTTTTAGACGAACCGACGGCGGGTCTCGATCCCATCGGTGCCGACGCCTTAGATGATTTGATTATTCAGTTGAAAGAATCATTGGGTTTAACGGTGGTTATCGTGACTCATGACTTAGATTCTTTATGGAAAGTAACCGATCGCGTAGCGGTATTAGCTGATAACCGTGTTTTCGCCGTGGCACCGATTCCAGAATTGCTCCAATTAAACCACCCGTGGTTACAAGCGTATTTTCAGGGCCCACGTGGACGAGCCGTACCAACAGCGTCTCTTGTCTAAATGAGTTGATAAATTGTTGTTAGCAGAGTACTTTTGTCAGTTCTCTGCTATCTCATTCTCCTCCGGCATCCTTTAGCATTCTGCGCTTCAAAGCGATGATGCGAGGTCTCGCTTTACCAGCATGTTCAAAACCCAGTCCGGCACGAAATATCTCCGGAATGTAAAAGCGAGCCTTACCCTCAGTTTCTGTATCCTCGTAGATGACACCGAGGTCTTGAAGTATTTCTATAGTGGATTGTTCCATAGCAAAGTCTTGCGGGTTAAAGGGTATCTTGCGCTGTTCTCGGTCTAATCTGAGCAATTCGCCTACCCAATTTTTGAATGCCTCTGGATATTCGTTTTTTGCTTCCTCGACTTTTTTTTCACTGCATCCCTCTATGGATTTACGGATGGCAAGAGGAGGGAGTAGGCGGGTGAGTTTCCATTTTTCAAAGACATCCTTGTTATTTATGGTGTATTCTGCTGCAAAAGACAAAAGTCTCACAATGTCTCGCGCTTGCAGTTTGCCCTTGAAATCTGTCAACGCCGCATAAATCCAGCGAACTGTATAAACATACTTTGAAGCATCAGTACCTAGTCTTTTCCCCCAAAATAATTCGAGTTGCTGCCTGAGATCTTCCGTAGAAAGTTCATACACCTTTTCACGAGTTGCTCCAATCACGTCGATTTGAGCACAAATCCAGTAAACCAATTGAAGAAACGATTTGAAGTTCCATGATAAGTCGTAAGCTTCATAACGGTTTTCAAACTGTCCGACATTTTGTTGAACCACATATCTGACGAAATCGCGGCGTAAAAATATAATCACGCCGATACTTGATTGGCGAATTTCACCTAAATAATTAGGTAATTCAAGTAGTGCTCTTAGCGCACATTGTTGAGCCGGTTCTTTAGCAACTTCGGGAAAGCGTTCTTCTAACCCATCAAATAAGAAAATGACCTGCAAGTTCTTTTGTTTTAAATAAACATCCATTTCTGTCAATTTACTTGTCGGCGTCGGAGAATTGGGTTGAGGGGTAGATGTGTGGGGATTGTTGATAAGTTTACCTAAAGTGTCAATCCAAAAAGTTCTCCATTCAAGCTCGGTTAAATTTTGAGACAGTTTCTCAGTAATTTCATCGGCTAGTTGATTCAGCGAAAAGGGGTTACCATTACTAACGGCTTGTAAAAATGCCTCCCTTGCTTGTGTAAGCGGTTTTTGTGTCTCTACCGCCAAATTCTGTGATTGCAAAAGAGGAAAAATAAAGGCATTATGGTGCTCTTCCGTAGGAATACCCGTTTTTTGCAAAAAACTGTTCCACTTTCCCCTATTCACTAATTGTAAGTAATTAAAGGTTTTCCCTGCACCTTTTGCACCAATAGACACGATCTTGGGGAGTTTATCGGTGTGATTCTTAGCTAAATTTTTCAATGGCTCGGTGATGAGTAAATCGTCACTTTCACCTCTTTCAGCATACTCATACTTTTTGCAAATCTCTTGTAATCTTTTTACCCCTGCAAGAGACTCAATTCCAGGGTGATGGGTACCGATAGGTGACGATGAGGGAACTTCTATGGGCAAGGTTTCTTCAGCCCATTGTTTAGCCTGTTTCATCATTGAAGTGCCGGCCAATTTTTGGCGAGCATCGTTCCAGCCAGAAAGGAGAAGCAATTCTTGAGCAAAATTGGTTTCTTCCACCTGCAGTCTTGGCAAAACATCATCCGTAGTAACCTTGTCAAGGTAAGACTCCAATAGGCGTTGAGTGTTTTCAGTGTAAATGGGAGATTTTACCAATTCTGGCGGAATCATACTGATGACCACTGTCGGGTCTAAATACTTGCCTTCTTTAACTGCTTGCCAATCAGGCATCATGCGGGCTAGTAAGTCAAGCACCAAGCAAGTTCCGCGCACTGATTGTTCAGATAACGTCGTGACGAGATAACGTTCTAATCGAGGATCAAAGAGTAACGGACTGGCCAATTCACTCAATCCCGCTCTCGAATCAATCAAGACGAAACTTGCCTCTAAAGCCTTAGCCAATTCTTCAACCGCTTGACTGTATTCCCATATATCATCAGAATCGCGTACTAAATGCTCTGGTAACACCTCAAGATCCAATAATTGGCGCTCAGTTAAAAAGGCGGGTAATAGGTAAAATCCCAAAGGATGCTGTGTCCGTTTCAATTCCTTCGCGTAAAAAGCAATGACCGCTTCTCTAGTAGTAGGTGGATAGTGGTAAGTCTCTAAAAAATCAATGAGTGAGACGCTTGGTTCCAAATTTTCCTGGCGTTGCCAGTAGCTCAAGCCAGGGGCTTCCAAGTCAGCATCTATCACCAATATATTCACTTCCTGTTTAAGTTCTTTCGCGCGTTCTAGTAAAGCCAATAAATAAGCCACCAAATGAGTAGTGCGCCCCATGCCACCCTTGAAAGAGTGAAAAACCGCCATTTTAAGCGAGTTGGAAAATTCGGTAGGAAGTGGTACTGGTTGATTGGCTTCTTCACTATTCGACAGGTAAGCATTTTCATGCCAAAAAGGACGATTCAGTTGGTTCTCATACTTCCTGGTTTCATCTTCAATAAATTCAATGGGTAACACAGAATCGTTTATATCTAGCAAAATAACCGGACGTTTCTCATCTAACCAAGTACCAAACCAATTTTTTAGTAAAGAAATAACATGGTCTCTTTGAATCGGGTGTGAAAGAGCGATTTCTACCCCTTCATAAAAACAACTTATTCGCAAAATACTACTCGGTATCTTGGTAAAATTAGCTGTTTTCTCTTTGAAAACTCGTTTAACGTCTATAAAATTTTTTAGTAACATGTTACGTTCCTAACGTTGGAGTTCTTTTTCGATCCATTTGACAAGGTTTAACAATTGGTTCTCAATGTTGGCATTGGATGGTATCCCCTCTGCTTCGCCACCATAACGCCACATTTGGTTAAGTTCTTTGGGTTCTACTGGCCGGTTTTCATTATGCTTTTTACCAGTTAGAATGGTTTTCATCTTTACACCACCGGTAAGGCGTAATCTTCTCACCTTCAAATACTCTAACAGTCCATTAATATCGTGCCCAAGTTGAGAAATATTAGAGTTTCTATCCGTCCTGCTTAATCCTTCTCTTTTCATGATAACCGCTTTCAAACCACACTCCACTGCATAAAATAGTAACAACCGATGAGGGTTTTCGCGTGTTTTGACAATGGAAACTTTCAGATTTTGCCGCCACGCTCTTTCTATTTCACGATAGGTAAAAGGTAACATTTTTATAAAAATTTATAACCATTTGAAATTACTTGATATCCAATAATGCAATTAATGATGAATTAAACCTTATGGCAGTGAGGCATAGGGTGCGTTAATAACGCACCGAAAACATTTTTCTTGTTCCCACTTACCAAAGTGGGATCTCCGTCTCGACGCGCCAGTGTCGTGTTAAAACAGGGTTCAACTTTAACGAGAAAAAACCAAGCCTGGTCTAAATTGTCTCCAAACTGAGTTTGAGAATGCGTGCTTTGACGCTCTGCGTTAAGTCAAAATTATGAAGTAGTAGCTCGCTCCACTGGCAGGCATTCCCAATGTCCCGTTGGAACGAGCGAAACTGGCTATTTAACTCGAAGATTTATCGTCTGGTTACCGTTAAACACGATTAAGCCATTGTCTAATCGATAGCCGAAATAGCCTTGATATAATCCTGGTGACCCGACTTTGCCACCATAGAGGTTGAGCGGTAGTTTTTTCGGTAAATTATTAACCCGGCTAAATGCCACTAAATGAGCTAAGTTCCCATCCCATACTTCTGGAAGGTTGCTACTACTGAACATATAAAATATTTGTTGAGTATTGAAAGGCACAATCGGGTTATGACTAGCGACAATAATAATATCAGCCGCTTGCCCAATATGACGGCTGTCTACATTGATAACACCTTGAACGGAAATGGAATCATTCAGATTAAACACCACTTCTTGATTAAATTCGCCGTCATTGACTTTGGTGCCGCCATTAAAGCTCGCCGTGGTTTCAGCTACCGCACCATTGGCGTCAAATGCCATACCAAATCCTAAATTCGGTAATTGTGGAATCGGTTCAACGATTTGCACAGGTACCTGAATGCTAATGGTTTCATCGGTTGCCAAGGTAGCCATAACGAGGTAACTTCCTTCCGTTTTCAGTGCTTCCACCCGCGTGGTGACTTGTCCATTGATATCAGTCGTGGCTTCGGTGAGAAACAGTTTATCATTACCCATTTCGCCGCTAGGATTACGCAAGGTAAAATGAATAACTTGCCCAGCAACCGCATTATTAAAAGCATCGGTTAATTTAAAGCGGATGTTAGCTGAGCTTTGACCCGCTGGTAGCGTTTGCTCACCTCCTTCGGTAACCGTTAATTTAGCGGGTAGACCGGCAACCACCACCACATTAATACCGGTAAACTGAGTGGTATCGGATACCAAAGTAGCGGTAATAGTGTAATTACCTAACTTACTGGTGGGATTAAGACGAGTAGAGACTAAGCCATTATTACTCGTTGAAGCACTCGAGGTTGAAAGACCATTGCTAACCGGATTTCCCGCTGGATCAATTAAACTAAAATTAACCGTGGTACTGGTATTGGGATTGCCAGTGGCATCAGTCACTTTAAAAAAAATATCAGCTGAGGGTGAACCGGCGGGAACTTGCTGTCCACTGCCGGCCGTTACCGTGATAGCCGCATTAACGGGTGCTACTAAAAATAATAATCCCCACGAAATGAAAATGAGCAACCAACTGTTGCTATCGTTTAAGTTCCACATAATAAGCCTCCGATTAAATTTGAATGTCTTAATACATCTTAAGTCATTCTACCGAAAATTTCTCGATGGCAATAGCGTCAGAATGGGTTTTAGTTATTAAAATTGGGGCAAAAAGGGGGGGTGAGAAAGTGATCGCGTTACTTAAGCGTATTGAATTGACGAGGTGATTAACCTATCAGTCAAACTGAAAAATTCTACCTGTTCGTTCATTAGGTTAGCTTGTTCTTTTAAAAATTGGCTGGCAACCGCAGCCTCTTCTACCAAAGCGGCATTTTGTTGCGTGACTTGTTCCATTTGCGCAATTGTTTTATTCACTTGATAGATACTGGCTGATTGTTCTTGATTAGCCAAAGCAATTTGGGTAATGGTATCACTGACTTCTTTTGAAGCCATGACAATTTCTTGAAGAGCCTGACCGGAGCCATTGACTAACCGACTGCCTTCTTCCACTGTAATCACACTATCTTTTATTAATAACTTAATTTCTTTAGCGGCGGCGGCACTCCGTTGTGCCAAATTGCGGACTTCAGCCGCTACCACCGCAAAGCCTCGGCCTTGTTCACCCGCCCGTGCTGCTTCCACCGCTGCATTTAAGGCTAATAAATTGGTTTGAAAAGCAATTTCATCAATGACACCAATAATATCAGCTACTTTGCGACTACTTTGATTAATGGCTCGCATCGCGATAATCGCTTGATTCACGATTTCTCCCCCGGTTTGGGCATGGGTTTTGGCATTAATAGCGAGTTGAGTGACTTGTTTAGTGTTATCGGCATTTTGCTGGACGGCGCTGGTCATTTGTTCCATGGTAGCAGCCGCTTGTTGTAGCGAAGCGGCTTGTTCTTCAGTACGGTGACTTAAATTTAAATTACCTTGGGAAATCTGTTCGGCGGCGTTATTAACCGCTGCGGCTGAGGTTTTAATCGCACTCATCACCGTCGTCAATTTGGCAATCGTGGTATTGAGATCTTCTTTGAGTTGTGCCAAGGCACCTTGATAAGAATGAGTGATAGTTTGGGTCAAATCACCGTGTGATAGTGCCGACGAAACCTGCATCAGTTCAGTGATTATCTTTTGGTTGCAATTCAAGATTTGATTAAGTCGTTCACTAAACGCTTTGAAAAAGCCGGTTTTATTTTCTATATTAATTCGTTGGCTAAAATCACCTTGAGTAGCCGCTTGCACCACGAGGTCAATTTTTTGTTCGGTGTCCACTTCAGCCGTCCGATCGGTTAATTCTATAACGGTACCTAATCGCTCCCCTTGAGCATTGATAACCGGATTCATGGTTAAATCTAAATGCAGCCCCGTTAATTTAATCGCACTTCGGTAAGTATCACTTAACTTATTGATTAGTAATTGTTGTTGCTCCGGATTTTGATGAAAGATATCCAGAGAAGAACCCAACAGCGTTTGGGCAGAAAATTGGGGTAGATAGCGGCGAATTTGCGCTTCTATTTTACTAAATAAGGTTTGAACGGCTTCATTGAGGTAAATTATTTTATAAAAATTATCGACAATTAATAAATTGGCTGAAGTGTTATTCAACGCAAACTGAATCCGCAGTGCTTCTGCCGCAATCCGTTTTTCTTCCGCAATACTGTCGCGTAATTGTTGTTGAACTTCATTAAATGCCTGGATACGTTGACTCAACTGGGTTTGCATACTATCGAACGCGATTAACAGTTCTCCCATTTCATCTTGACTAAAACCATCAATGTGATTATTCAACTGACCAGCGGCAATGGCTTTAGAAAGATTAACCACTTTACATAACGGTCGAGTAATCCCAATTAAAACCAGGTAGACTAATCCCAATGCGGCTAAAATAAGCAAACTGGTGAGCACCAGAATCGTATAAAAATCAGTATGAGCTTGTTGTTGGATTTCTTGGGATTTAGAAATAAAATCATGGGCTAATTTATCTTCAATCGTTTTTAACAGCTCTATCTTACTATTTTGCATTTCAAACCAATACTCTGGGTCAATGTTCACCTGGATGCCATAAATATTTTCGTAGGCAATCTTCCGCATTTTATCGGTTTCTTCAATAGCTTTATTCCCATTAAATTTGTTTTTCAAAAAATTTTGCTGTTCCGGTGTAAAATATATCACCAAATTTCTTTCTAAATTAGTTTGTTGTCGAGTAACTAATTCAATAAATTCTTTAAACTCATTACCCTGAAAAGTATGACGCACAAAAACTTTGCCTAGTTTAAATCCTTCTAGACCAGCATATTCTTTAATTTGGAGTAAATTGAAATAAGCTAATCCCCTGCTCAGTAAATCTTTATGATTGCCTAAGATAATCATTTTGCTGATCAGGGCAAGAAGTTTGTCGTTAATTTCAATATAAGGTGTAATCATATCGTCTTGTATAATATTTAACTCCTTGACTTCTGTGCGAATAGCAGTTAATTGTGCCAGTTGTTGGTCCACTGCCGCTAACGATACTTGCAACAGCGTATAAAAATCGTGTTGTTTGATGTGTTGGCTAATGTCACGATATTCTTGCACAGCGGCGTTGGTTATCGTGAGTTGCTGTTGTAATTCTTTGGTAAACCGTTCGCCATCACTGCGTAGAAACATCCCATTGATGGCGCGTTCTCTTTGGAGTTGGTGTATCAAATAACTGGCTTTAATGGTCAACTCAGTTAATTCTTGTAACTCATACATTTTTTTAGCAATTCGTAATTTGTCCGTGACTAACACACCGGAGAAATAAAGTAATCCCAAGAGAGGTAAAGATAACATCAATAGCAGTTTATATTTGATTTTCAAATTGGCGAATAAATACATTGAAATATCTTTGCTTTATCATTAAAAATCATTGACCCTATTATAAAAATAGCCCAGACTGTCAAAATTTATTGGGGCCATTCGTTAAAAACCTATACATAATTTATTATAATATAAAAAGTTAAAAAGGTCATATAAAATGTATCAGAATAGTTCTGAAATACGAACTAAGATAACTGTCAACGTTATATCAATGAAGGAGATATTTTATGTCGAGATTTTTTACTCAATTTTGGCAAGCCAGTACAATCTTTCTTATTATCAGCAGTACCTCATGGGTATCTGCGACTGAATTCAATCTAGCGGTTGCGACTAACTTTTACGATACTACTAAGAAACTGGTTAATTTATTTGAACAACGGACTGGGTATAAAGCCACTATTACCGCCGATTCTACCGGTAAACTCCATAACCAATTGAAAGAAAAAAGTGCTGCCTTTGATGTTTTTTTATCAGCCGATGTAGAAACACCACAACTGATTGAAAAAGAAGGACTTGGTATAACTAATACGCGTTTTAGCTACGCCATTGGCAAATTAGTGTTATGGAGTCCACAAGAGGGATTGGTGGATGCTAAAGGTGAGATATTACAAAAGGGTGACTTTCAACATCTTTCTATTCCGGATCCTCAAGTTGGACCTTATGGCGTTATTGCCCAAGAAACGATGAAAAATTTAAATGTTTGGGAAAAACTTCAGCCCAAATTGTTGTTACATGAAAACATGACCGAAACCTACCAAACGATAAAAACTGGTAAGGCTCAGTTAGGATTTGTGGCTTTGTCTATGCTCAATCCTAATCAGAAAATAGCCGGTTCATTTTGGGTGGTACCGACTAATTTATATACGCCAATAGAACAACAAGTGATCTTGCTGCAACGGGGTAAAGATAATAAAGCCGCCTTAGCCTTTTTAGATTTTCTCAAAACACCGCGAGCACGTAATACGATTGAGTCGTATGGTTATGGATTACCGTAATAATTCACCTGTTAAGAAGTTCCCCCTTTGACAAGATGGAGATAAGGGGGGATTTTAAGCGGTTAATATCAAAAGTAATTTTACTTCAGCTTGAGTAAGCGGGTCACTTTTTACTTGAACACGAAGTCCGCGTAGGTTAAGCTTCTGATCGTCCGTTCAACTCACCAATTATTACCTCTTCAGCACTATCATTGTTGGTTCAACTAACCGTAATAATTAAGAATCATATCGATCCTGAAGATATGATAAACTTTTTGACCTCTTACCTTTGAAAATCAATTGGAACCTCTAAAATAACCATGAGCGAATTTTTCCATATGGGTGGTTATGCCTTTTATGTTTGGACTAGTTACGGCTTGGCTTTGCTAGTTCTGTTGGCTAACTTCCTGATTCCCCTTAACTATGAACGCACTTTATTGCGAACATTAGCACGTAAATTACGGAGAAAACAACGTGATAACTTTGAATCCAAAGCATAAGAAACGTCTAGGTATTGTTTTGCTGATAGTGATAGGGATTGGTAGCACCGTGGCGCTAGCAATCACTGCCTTTCGGCAAAATATGTTGTATTTTTTTAGTCCCTCACAAATCATAGCGGGTGAAGCACCTCATGATCGCGTGATTCGAGTCGGTGGGATGGTAAACAAAGGCAGTGTGCAACGCGCTCGTGATAGCCTGCAAGTGAATTTCAACGTCACTGATTTCAAGTACACTATTCCGGTGCAATATACGGGAATTTTACCGGACTTATTCCGAGAAGGGCAAGGGATTGTGGCGATAGGACGAATGCAACGTGATGGAACTTTTTTAGCGGATGAGGTGTTAGCCAAACATGACGAGAAATACATGCCACCAGAAGTAGCAGATGCTTTAAAAGCAGCCGAGGCAAAACCGGTTCAGGACAATTCATCACTCACTAACAAAGGTATCAATTAAGATGATTCCTGAGCTTGGACATTTTGCTTTGATTCTGGCTTTTGGTTTGGCTTTAGTACAAACGATATTCCCACTGATGGGTACAACTTGGGGTATTCCCCATTGGATGGCAGTGGCACGACCAGTGGCAGTGGGACAATTGGTGTTTATCAGTTTAGCTTATGGTTGTTTGACCTATGCTTTTATCAATAATGACTTTTCGGTTGCCTATGTGGCGAGTAATTCCAACAGTAGTTTGCCAATGATTTATCGGGCTGTCAGTGTGTGGGGTGGACATGAAGGCTCATTGTTGTTGTGGAATTTACTGTTAAGTTTTTGGACCGTCGCCGTGGTTATTTTTAGCCGTAGTCTACCGCACAGTATGGTCGCTCGTGTTATTGCCGTGATGGGGTTTGTCAGTGTAGGTTTTCTCCTGTTTATGCTAACCACTTCTAACCCTTTCGCCCGGCTTTCACCTACCCCCATTGATGGACAAGATCTGAATCCGTTGTTACAAGATCCAGGTTTAGTTATTCATCCGCCGATGTTGTATATGGGTTATGTTGGCTTTTCAGTCGCTTTTAGTTTTGCAATTGCTGCGTTACTGGGAGGTAATTTAGATAGTGCTTGGGCACGTTGGTCACGTCCGTGGACATTAGTTGCTTGGGTATTTTTAACCTTGGGCATTACTTTAGGCAGTTGGTGGGCTTATTATGAACTGGGCTGGGGCGGGTGGTGGTTTTGGGATCCAGTCGAAAACGCTTCATTTATGCCTTGGTTGGTCGGTACCGCTTTAATTCATTCCCTCGCCGTTACTGAAAAACGCAGTGCTTTTAAAAACTGGACGGTACTACTGGCTATCATTGCTTTTTCACTGAGTCTATTAGGAACTTTCTTGGTTCGTTCTGGCGTACTCACCTCGGTACATGCTTTCGCTACTGATCCGGCACGAGGCGTTTTTATTTTGGCTTTCTTAGGAATTGTCATTGGCTTGTCTCTGTTACTCTACGCTTGGCGTGCTCCAACGATAGGTCAAGGCGGACATTTTGAATTAATATCAAGAGAAACATTTTTACTAAGCAATAATTTATTATTAGTTGTTGCTGCTGGTAGTGTCTTATTAGGTACTTTGTATCCCTTATTTCTAGATGCACTCGGTTTAGGCAAAATTTCGGTTGGACCGCCTTATTTTTCAGTGGTATTTTTCTGGATTATGGCACCATTGATGTTGTTACTGGGCATCGGTCCCCTAACACGTTGGAAAAATGATCAAATGCTTACTTTACTGTTCAAACTACGCTATCTTTTAGTTATCAGTTTATTACTGGGTGTTATTATCACGATAGTTTTTCATAAAAGTATTCATTTTAGCTTGTTCGCTGGGGTTGCAGCGGCGGCTTGGATTATCTTAACTCATCTCCAAAATATCCGCGATAAACTATTGCATAAACCCTCTATTTGGCAAGGATTGCGTAACTTATCTCGCAGTTTTTATGGTATGACTGTCGCTCATTTTGGGGTAGGTCTATTTGTTATCGGTGTTATTGTTTCTAATATCTTTAGCGTAGAAAAAGATGTGCGAATGGAACCTAATAAAGCATTAGATTTAGCTGGTTATCAGTTTATTTTTGTTGGCACAAAACCCCTTAATGGTCCTAACTATAAAGCCGCTCAAGGACAAGTTAAAGTGTTAAAAAATGGTAAAGAAATCACCGTATTATATCCGCAAAAACGGAATTATTTGGTTCAAGAAATGCCAATGACAGAAGCAGCTATTGATTGGGGATTAACTCGCGATATTTATGTGGCACTCGGGGAACCTTTAGATGAAAGTGCCTGGAGTATGCGGATTTATTACAAACCGTTTATTCGTTGGATTTGGTTGGGCGGATTACTCATGGTTATTGGCGGATTATTAGCGGCAACTGATAAACGTTATCGACATGTCGTCACTAGAAAAGCAGCGGAGCAAGATAAGTTACTGGGAGCGGTTGTTATAGCGAGATAATGAGTATTCACTAAGATACTACTCTTTCATTCCCCACATGGAGTCATTTATTCCTTTAAATCTTTGATATTCACTACCTTGTGGGGGAATTATCCGGCTATTAACTGGGATCAAAGAAGTTCTCCTTTAAATGGTGTAAATAAGTATATCCGCCTTGAGAAGATTCATTATTTTGACCATGATTAACAGCCGCTGGTGATTCTGACACCGATTCCGCCATGACCGGTTGCAACACGGGCTGTTCAGGAACAATCATGACCGTAAAAGTTTGTTCTGCAGAAAGGTGTTTAGCCCATTCTGTCGGTAATTCACGATTAGTTAAATGTTTTAAGATAAAGTAAGACATAACAATGATATCCTCATGACAAATATCAAACTTAATAGGTTAAGTAGGGTTAGTTTTGGCTTGTTAAATTCTAACCAGGAATGATAATTTACTTTCAGCTTATCAAGCTTGATTAAAGATTTATTTAAAAATTAATATGCGATATATATACCACTTTATAATCGATATAAAATAAAGTAGTTGCATTGCATTGCATTTCTGTTTCTGAGCACGGATATCTACTTCGGGGTAAACTGAGCAAGATCCCTCTCTTTGCATTTTGCATTGCAATTTACAAATTTGCTTTGCTCTTCGCAAAAACAAGAGTCAGCCTTGCCTTTTACTCGGAAAAATAAGCGATTTTAATAACCGGTTGTCAATAAAAACTTCTTCTCCAACTTGACATAATACGATCAACATAACGTTGAGTTTCACGAATATGTGGAACACGACCTAATCTCGCCACCCTGGTTTCTCCACTATTGTAGGCAGCCAATGCCAATTGAACACTTTTAAAGCGCCGCAATAATCGACTGAAATAAGAAGCTCCACATTCCAAGTTAAGTTTAGGGTCAAATAAAACATGACTTTGTAAACCACAATGTACCCACCCGGTAACGGGCATAATTTGGGTTAAGCCGCGAGCGCCCTTGCGAGATATCGCATAAGGGTTCCAAGCCGATTCCTGTTTGACCAAAGCATGAAATAATCGATGATCAATACCATATTTAAAAGCCGCCTGACTCGCTAAGCTTAGTAAGTTAGTAGAGGGATTAATGGGTATCGTACGACTCAGCGGAACAGCAACGGGTTCCGGAATAGAAGCGGGCTGAGTGGCACAACCAACCAATACTAGCAACAGAGTAAGTACCAAAGCAATCAGATAAGGCTTTATTTTCATAATAACTTGATTCCTAAAGTTTATTTTAGTTACGATTCGCTCCTATTATCTTGTGGGTTGGGTTAGAATACCAAATTCATAATCTTTGTTATTGTTAATATCCGTCAAGACAATAAAGCCATTTCTCTATCAAAATCCGTTATCAGTTGAAAGAACAAAAAAATGGCTGCCACAATTAAAATGGGTACCCATTTTAGCTTATTTTACCAACAATTGTTGTGCTTCTCGGTACTTAACCACAGTTTGGTTAATAATATCAGTAGGTAAAGTCGGTGCAGGCGGTTTTTTATTCCAGTTTAACGACTCTAAATAATCTCGCACCCATTGTTTATCAAAACTAGGCGGATTTTTGCCAATTTGATACTGAGCAACTGGCCAAAAACGTGAGGAATCAGGGGTCAATAATTCATCAATTAACACCAATTGTTGTTGGGCATCTAAACCAAATTCAAATTTGGTATCAGCAATAATAATACCGCAAGTTGCCGCATAATCCCGGGTACGAACATAGATTTCTAGACTAATATCACGGACTTGTTGCGCTAAGTTTTCACCAATTAAGGTACCCGTTTTCGCAAAATCAATATTTTCGTCATGCTGACCTAACCCCGCTTTAGTAGAAGGGGTATAAATGGGTGTGGGTAATTGTTCAGCGAATTGTAACCCAGCGGGTAAAGTTATGCCACAAACCCGACCCGTTTGTTGATAATCTTTCCAAGCCGAACCCACTAAATAACCTCGCACAATGGCCTCTATTGGTAGAGGGCGGCGTTTTTTAACTATAATCGCTCGCCCAACCACTTGTTGATATTCTTTATGAGTTAATATTTCTGCTAAAGAGAAATTAGTCAGATGATTAAGTATCAAAGAACGGGTAAAATTAAACCAAAAATTGGACAATGTGGTCAAGATGACACCTTTATCGGGAATCGGTGTTGGTAGCACAACATCAAATGCCGACAGCCTATCGGTGGCCACAATCAATAAATGTTCATCATCTATCGCATAAATATCACGTACTTTCCCACGCTGAACCAGCGGTAGGCTATCTAATTGAGATTCAAATAAAGGGGTTGACATGAAATTGATTATATTTCCTTTGCTGATTTTAACGGATCACTTAGTCTTAAATTATTTTACCGTGCTTTAACCAGCTAAATAAAGTAGATTACCGGTGCAATATCATAAAAAAATAATTACAGGTTTATTAGTCATTTTAAGTTATGGCTGGCTGACTTATGCCCCAGCGGCTTGGGATTTATGCCAACCTTTAAGCGAAATAGCTCCCCAGCCGCCACAGTTGCCACCGCTTGCGGGCGAATCAATACGTTTATTTGCTAACCAGGCGGTAGTGAAAGAAAAATTAGGTCTGTCTATTTTAAGTGGTGAGGTGTTAGTGCAACGAGCCGATCAGATTCTCAAAGCACCAGCCGTTATTTATGATCGTCATCAAGATACGCTTAATGCTGATAATACTTTTACTTTTTGGGATCCGCACTTTGTTATCAGTGGTTCCCAGATAAAATTACATTCCAATCACCAAGGCGAAATGGAAAACGTTTCCTATTGGCTATTTAATCAGCGGGCTCGAGGGCAAGCGCATAAACTAACCAGAGAATCTCAAGCCAAAATTTCGTTAGAACAGGCGAGCTATACGACTTGTGATCCCGATAAAGAAATATGGCGATTAGACGCTAGTCAGCTTAATTTAGATAATAGCACTGCTGAGGGAACTGCCCATGATGTCGTTATCCGCTTGTTAAACGTCCCAGTATTTTATTTTCCTTATCTTTGGTTTCCACTTAATAATGACCGCAAATCTGGATTTCTACCGCCAAATTTAGGCAGTTCGGATGAAACTGGTACTGAAATCAGTCTCCCTTATTACTTTAATTTAGCGCCTCACTACGACGCCACGCTGACACCACGTTTCATGTCACGACGCGGACTGTTATTAAAAACCGAGTTACGTTATTTAACGCCATTAACTGGCGGTCAGCTCGAATTAGAATATCTCCCTCATGATAGTGCTTTCGGTGCGCAACGAAGTTCATTCGCCTTTCAACAGAGTGGTCCCTTAACTCAGAATTGGTTAACCGATATTAATTTTAATTATGTTTCTGACCCACGTTATTTTGAAGAATTAGGTAATAATATTAGTGTCGCGAGCATTACTCATTTAGAACGACGTGGAGACTTAGCTTATATCGGTCAGGGTTGGCTTGGCAGGGCACGACTACAAACTTTTCAAACCTTAGAATCTAATCCAGCCACCCGTCCTTATGAACGGTTACCGCAACTGATTTTCAAAACCACCTTGCCAGAAAAAAATCGCCAACTGAATTTGAACTTCCAAGGAGAAATCGTTCGGTTTGACCGAGATACCAGGGTGATCGCCAGTCCGATTGGCAATCGGTTAGATATCAAATCGATTTTGAATTGGCCCCGGCATACCTCCAGTAGTTTTGTTATCCCCCAAATTTCCTTACGCTACACTTTTTATGATTTAGATAATACGGCTGTAGCAGAAGACAATACTCATCAGCGCTGGTTGGCGACTTTTAGTAACGATATGGGATTATTTTTTGAGCGGGAGGTCGATTGGTTAAATAATCCATTTTTACAGACTCTAGAACCGCGGCTTTTTTACCGCTATACACCTTATCAGGATCAAAGTGACATTCCCGTTTTTGATACAGATCGTTACGATCTCTCTTTTGGACAACTTTTCCGTGAAGATCAGTTCAGTGGTCCGGATCGAGTCGATGATGGACATCAAGTGACTTTAGGTCTCACTTCAAGATTGTTAAATAGCGATACTGGTATAGAAACAGTCCGTGCCAGTATAGGGCAAATTTATTATTTTCGCGACCGGCGGGTTACTTTACCCGATCAACCGATTGAAACGGACAGCACTTCCAGTATCATTATGGAATTAGCTACGCAATTTGCCAAAGGTTTTAGTGCTTCATCGACTCTCCGTTGGGATCCGCACCAAAATAATACTGAACAGACCCTATTTCGGATCCGCTATCATCCGGAGTTAGAAAATATTGTTAATTTATCCTATCGACTCCGTGACAATTTATTAGAGCAAACTGATATGTCCTTTCACTGGTCATTCGGACCGCGTTGGAATTTACTCGGACGTTGGAATTATTCTTTACCTCAGGAAAAAACCTTAGAAACCTTTATGGGAGTAGAGTATCATAGTTGTTGTTGGGCGATTCGTGGAATTACTCGACGTTATCTCAATAACGTGGATGGCAGCAGTTATCTCAACGGATTTTTTCTACAATTGCAACTAACTGGGCTTGGCGGGGTTGGTAAAAAAGCCGATTCATTCTTAGAACAACGGATTCCTGGTTACCACGATCAATGGTAATCGAACCATAGGATTTCATTAGCGAGATAACTAATTTTTCTTTTTTTTATAGCGGTAGGACAACACATTATGTCATCTATTCAAAATCGCTACTTTATCATATTGATTATCTTAATTATTAGCTACGGTGTAGTCGTACGTCTCAGTCCGTTGCGAACTGAGGAGAGTATGCTGCAATCGATTTCGGAAGATGGTTATCTGATGATGACCATTGCTCGAAATATGGCACTGGGCTTAGGAATGACTACTTCCAACGGGACTATTCCCACCAATGGGATTCAACCCTTACCCACCTTCTTATGGTCCGGGGTATATTGGTTAGTGGAAGGTGATAAAGTGCAAGGTGTATTGGGAATTATTCTTATACAATTTATAATTGCGACTTTAGCCGCTGTTCTCCTCTGGCAAATCGGCATACGCGTTTTATCTTCTAACCCGGCTAAGCATTACATCGTCGCTTTAGCAGTCGCAATGTGGTATGCCAGCCCAGTCACTTTAAGACATACTAACAATGGCTTGGAAACGGGATTATATGTATTAGCTGTGCTAGGCATTGTTTTATTAGTAATTACGTTAACAAGGAAGTGGTTATTTCGTGATGCGGTGCTGATAGGGTTCTTGTTGGGAATCATTTTCTGGATCCGCAATGATGCAGTTTTTCTTATTTTAGCCGTTTGTTTAATGCAGTTATTTTTAGGAACTTGGCAACGCCATGAATTGTGGCAACGTTTTATTCAAGTCAATGTGATGGGAATGACGACGGTATTAATTGCGCTACCTTGGATTATTTACAATAAAGTCAATTTTGGCGGAATTATGCCTATCAGTGGTCAAGCAGAATCTTTAAATAGTCAATTTGGCGAAAATTTACCGGTATTACCTTCCGTATTAATTGAGTACTTTTTTATATTTCCTATTCCTAATTCTTTACAAATGAAGTTACCCGTTATTTTTACCGGTACTGTTTTGTTAATGGGTGTAGTCGTCGGGTTATGGCAACTATGGCTTCGGCTACAATCGCCTACCGAACGTCGATTATTCGTATTAGTTGGCTTATATTTGTTAGGACTCAGTGGCTTTTATGGTTTATATTTTGGGGTGTATTTTTTTCTTCCACGTTATCTTTTTCCAATTTCACCTTTTTTAGCCTTATTATGGGCTACTCTGGTAGTTTGGGCTTGGTTAAAAATACCTTGGCAATCCCTACGCTATGGAGCAAGCATTTTACTTCTATTGACTATGATTGGGGTAACCATATACCTCCATGTAAAAACTTATCATAAACATTTTCAATTAGTTAATTGGGATAAGCAGCATGTTAGCGAAGCAGAATGGATAGCTTCTTCTCAAACCGGTTACTTGGGCTACTTTCACGATCGCACCATTAATTTAGATGGCAAAGTCAATCCCGAAGCACTCACCGCACGTCAACAAGGAGAGGATGAATTAGCTCAGTATATTGTTAGTAAAAAAATTGATTCTCAACGAATTGAATACATTATTGATTGGGTAATTCATATTAGGAAAACAGATAAATATCCGCTGGTTAACCAGAATTTTCACTGGATAGTCAATGATCCTCAACAAAATTTAGCGGTATTAAAACGTCAATAAAATCTATTGGCTTCGGTGGGTAAAAACAAAACTTTACCTATTTTCTCATCGTGCGCTCCAACCGACGCACTTTGTTTTACCCCTTCTACACCGGCTACGAGTGCCAAGGAACTGCTGCATAGAAGATTTCTCCAGCGGATAACTGATAACCGACCACGAGATTAATTTCACCCTGGTTCCAGTCAAATGGCGGCTTGAGCACCAACTTCATTTCATGTTGGCGCTGGAGCGTGAGAACTTGACCCGTCAACAACTCCGCTAAATCACCATGCCAAGGTATCCACTGCGTTCCTTCAGGTCGATACATAAAGATTTCACTACTCGCCAAGGGTCGCCAAAACATAACTCTCATGAGTTCAGCCGATTTTCCTTGATGGGTTGGATCGGGTAAAAGTTGGAGGGTGAGTTCAATCTCATCCTGGTTTTGCCCGTCAGCAGCGGAAAGTCGTTGAGCACGCTGGCTGTCTGGGAATTCCGTTAACACAGTCACATCAATTTGGTTGATTAAATCAATGGTAAAGGTCTTTTCTAAATGGAATTGTGGTTCCTCGGTTTTCCAACTGCGGACGGTAATCGCATAAGTAGGTTGAGTCTCAAAATCCAAAGTCGCTTCTGGGGCAACCCGCAGTAAATCACCTTCTAGAGTGAATTGACCTTGAGCGTCGTCAAGCAGTTCATAGGAATAGTGACTCGATTGCGAATCCAGGGTCCACAACCGACCAATCATCGTCCCGCCAGGGCTATTTTCTACGACAGTGTTTTGAGTCAAGTAAATTTCTTGCGGCTGAGTTTTCGCATTGAGGACTTGAATCAAAAAAGATTTTTCTATAGCGCTACCACTCAGGTCTACACTACGCACCGTGATAGGGTAGGCAGACTGAACTTTCTGACTGGGCAACGAATAGTTAACTCGAAGTTCTCCACCAACCACTTTAAAGTAATCACCCGGATTATCAACTAAGCCATAACGAAATTGCTCCTGGTTATCGGGATCCGTTGTGGTGAATGAACCAATCAGGGTATCGGTTAGGCTGTATTCCAGCACGGTTTGATGAGACAAGTCAATATCAGCTGGTGGTCGATCGGGCTCGACTTTCAAACTCAGGATGGGAGCGGAAAGAAAGGTTCCATTGTTCAGTTGGTAACCTAATCGGATTTCAAATTGACCGGCTAACCCGATTAAATAACCTTCAAATAAGCTGAATTCCATTTGTGTCGTTAACCGTTGCTGAGAGGCGATCGTGACTGGGACCGTTAAGGATTGGTCGTCCGGGTTAGATCTCCAGTCATAAATCACTCGAATATCAGCGAGTTCTCCGATATGCTTGGAACTGGGTTGGATAGCGCCGGTGATCTGAATGGGTTCAGGCGCATCTATGCTGAGTCGTTTTCCGACTTTACCGCTAGTACTCCAAATTTTCCCGAAAAATCGCGCATCATCTATGGCAGTGGACGGTGGTTGATAGGTAATCGTTGGTACCTCAGGAATAATAACGGGAGGAGCAGTCACTGAGATAGTTACGGTTGCTGTGGTACTGGGTTCGCCTTGATCATCAGTAGCCAGATAATTAAAAGTCACTTCACCAACGGTATCAGGATGGGGTTGAAAAAACAGATTCTCGGCTTCATTGGGCGTGAGTTCTTGTTCTAACCCAATGAATTGTCCAGTGGTTTGGGGATCGCCTAAATATAAAATTCCTTGAGTTGTCAATGGTAAAGTCGTGATGGTATAAGAAACGATTGAACCATCTGTATCTGTCGCCGATAAAGGCGGTAATAACACTGAAGTATCATTGAGTGTTGAAGCGGTCTTATTATCAGCCACCGGCGGTAAGTTAGCGGGTATCGTCACCGGCATCTCTGAATGAGTATTTCCGGTGTCGTTATGAGCCAGTGGGGGATGATTGACTGGTGCCTCAACCGGTATCGTCACCGAAGCGAAATTACTGATGGCGCCTAAATTGTCTGTGGCCGTATAAGTAAAACTTGCTGTGCCAATAAAATGATTAGCTGGTTGAAAAAAGAGTTTTCCTATCTGATCCGGTTTGATTTCTTGACCAGCGGCGACTAATTGGCCATCTTTAGCCGGATCGCCGAGATATAAAATGCCTTGGATCGACAAAGGTAAAGCAGCAATCGTATAAATAGTGACGGTACCATCTGAATCTTGAGCCGCTAATGGCGGTAATTGTACTATCGCATTATTAAACGTTATCGGAGCGTTCAGGTTTGCTGCGACGGGTGGTAACTGCCTAGCTATCGTTATAGTGACGGTAGCCGTAGCACATTGCGGTGGATTATCGCCATCACATAGCTGATAAATAAAGCTATCCGTATTTGCCGTAACGCCTGGTTTAGGAAGATAAGTGATCGTGCTATCGGGATTGACCGTCACAGTGGCATTCAGGGGTGGTGTAGTTACCTTTAAACTCAGTAAATTTAAATCTCCCTCAGGAACCCGATCATTACTCAACACAGCAACCGTCACGGGGATATTCTGCGTGGTACTGGCACTATCGTCATTGGCTACCAAAGCAGTTTTACCCAATATATTGAAATCATATGGATTTTCATTGCTGTCGTCGTTAGCAATGCTCACCGTGCAAGTGTGCGTGCCCACCGTCAGCGGGTTGTATTGAATCGTAAAAGTGGTCGTACCGCTAGTGACCGCAATGGGTGTAGTTGGTGGAATCGTCACACTGAAAGCGGTGCAATCGGCACCGGTCAAAGCGACTAGCGGCGTACCGGATAAGTTTAAAATCGCTCTGCCGGTGTTAGTAATCGTAAAGGTCTTGCTGATAGGCGTGCCGAGCAGAGTGCTACCAAAATGGGTATTGTCAGCAGTGGTGGGCTTGGTATCCCCCGCCGCAATGCTGACGCCGTTACCTTGGATATTCATTTCCGGTAGCGTTACATTAGTCTCCGGCATCAAACCAATCCCTTGAATGTTGAAATTATAGGGATTTTTATTGCTATCGTCATTGGCAATGCTCACCGTGCAAGTGTGCGTGCCCACCGTCAGCGGGTTGTATTGAATCGTAAAGAAAGTGGTACCGCTGGTGGCGGCAACCGGCGTGGTCGGTGGAGTCGTCACACTGAAAGCCGCACAACCGGCGCCTGTCAAAGCAACTAGCGGCGTGCCAGATAAGTTTAAAATGGCTTCGCCGGTGTTGGCAATCATAAAGGTGTGGCTGACAGACGAACCTATCGAGGTGTTGCCAAAATCAGTATGGTCAGCCGTGTTTGGCGTGGTGTCTCCATCTGCAATGTTGGTACCGTTACCTTGGATATCAATTTTTGCTGGTGTACTCCCTTGAATACTAAAATTATAGAGATTCTCGTCGGGGTCGTCATTGGCAATGCTGACCGTGCAGGTGTGCGTGCCCGCAGCAATCGGCTTGTATTCAATGATAAAGTTGGTAGTACCGCTGGTGGCGGTAACGGGTGTAGTTGGTTCGGTAGTTACATTGAAAGCCGCACAACCATCTCCCGTCAAAGCGATTAGCGGCTTGTCAGATAAGTTTAAGTCCGCTTCGCCGGTGTTGGCAATCGTAAAAATTTTGCTGATGGGTGTATCTATCGGGGTGCTACCAAAATCGGTGTTGTCAGACAAACCCGGCGTGGTATCACCATCCGCAATGCTGATGCTGTTGCCTTGGATATCGATTTCTGGTGGTGTTACTCCCACCCCTTGAATACTGAAATCATAGGGATTTTCATTGCTATCGTTATTGTCAATGCTGACCGTGCAGGAGTGTGTGCCCGCAACAATCGGCTGGTATTGAATGGTAAAGGTAGTGAGACCATTGGGTGCGACACAAGATGAGGTCGGTTGTGCGGTAACGCTAAAGCCCGTACAAGTACCTGTCAGAGCAACAACAGAGGGCGAATCAGTTAAAGCTAAACTATCTACCCCACTGTTTTCAATCGTAAAGGTTTTATTGATAGAACTACCTACTATCACATCGCCAAAATCGGTATCATTCGTAGTTACTGGGCTAGTACTTCCGTCGACAATCTCCGTGGCCGGTATCCCACCCTTGAGTTGAATTTCTGGGGTTGGTGTGCCTTCGTATTCTACGATGTAATTTCCCAATGATTGGTTGGACAACTGCCCCATCCATTGGTAGGAGTAACCGGAGCCTCCAATGCTTATTCCGTAATGACTTGACGCAGGATGGCCACTTTTAAAATTGGTATATGACCAAGTTTCGCTGGTAATCCACTGTGTTATGCCTAAAACCTGTTTGCCGCCAATCCATAAAATATACCACGGGTTTGGCGGTTGGATATTTTGAATTAGGTTCTTAATAAAGGTTTGCTCGGCGCTATCATTGATGGTGACCAAGTGACCGGTCATACTACAATAAGTTAAGGTGCTTGCTATGCTAACCGCTTGATCAAAAGTTTGAGATGAGTTGAACGCTTCGTAGTAATGCCCATTGTCAGGACGGAATGTCGGTGTAGCGGACACGCCTACCGAAATTACCAGTAGCCCCAACGCATTAAGCCATATTTTACACCAGTTGAGTATACATTTTGACTGGTAATCGGTAGAACTATCTGTTCTTAATCTATTTTGATTGAATCGAACGACAAATAACAGGGTTTCTTTAACTCTACATTTCATACTGATAATCTCCTCTATACTGCTCAGATATCTCTAACGATATGACCTACCTGCCAAAAGTCAGCAGGGTAAAGTGGGCAATACCTACCAAAATTAATATTAATTATAGCGATGAATGGGTATACGAAGCACATCTGCCGAAAAAATTTCTCTCGTTAATGCCATTAAGTTCAAGAAAAATAGCCTCTACGCAATTGATGGCAAAGTTATTGCTTATTCCCATTATCTACTTTATTATTCTACTTTTAGAGTTTTACGGTGCACACCTACAGCGCCACTTTACTAAATAGTGCTATAATTCATTTATCATTGATAATGAAAGATGCCCCTTATTTATTAGCCGTGGAAAAGAGAAAAATCAGGCTTGATGAAAAGCCAACTTTATTTGAAACGCTCAAACGCCACTTATTGCTGATCTTATTGGCTGGTACGTTAGGCGTTCTTTTGCCCATTCTATTATCTGTCCTGTTTGGCATTGTTTGTGTTCTCAGTGGTAATGAGGCCAGTTGTCAAATTTCTAATTCTTCAGAAACGGGTTGGTATCTGGTAGAGATCATTTCTAAAATCTGGCATTCAATTCTTGAAATGATTACTCCCCCTAGCTAAATAGCTGTCGTCAATTTACTCCAGTGGGAACTCCTTAAGTTAACAGTAATGCGGCGTTAGGGCCACTACCATTAAGTTAAAGAAAACTTCCCCCGCCTTACCAAGGAGGGGGCAAGGGGGTGGTTAAAAAAGTTTTTCTCATTCAATCGATTAATAACCACCCCCCAACCCCCTCCTTGGTAAGGCGGGGGGAGAAATCGGTTTAAGTTAACGGCAATACAGCGTAGGGCGGGTTACACGACGCTGCAGATACACCGGTTATTAGCTATCACGACCACTGCCAAGGTTATATTTCCACCTCCGTACCAAACCGAACTAATTGGTGCGGTTGTTCAGCGTGACTAAAATAGCTATTGCTCAAAGCATTGGATAAATCGGCCAGATTTTGCCCCAGTTTGAGCAATAATTGGTTTAATGAGGGGCGAAGATAATTATCGGTAACCTGTGCTAATTGATCCACATCGGCTAACCGTAATTGAGTTAATGCTTCCAGAATTAAGCGTTCTTCGGCTGAATGATAAGGGACATCATGACGTGGTAACTCCCGAATATGCCGCTGTAAGCTTTCTAGCTGATAACCGACTGAGCGAGGATTACTTTCACTTTGTAAAATCAGTTCTAACACGGCATTGACTTGGACTTGGGAACGATAGCGGCGCCGATAAGTTAATAAACTATCCGTAATAACTAATAAATACTCGAGTAACACCGCATCATCGACAATCACATGAGTTAACAGTGCTTGCAATAAGTAAGTGCTCTGGGTTGCCCGTTCTAAGCGTCGCCCTATCAGCAGAAAATGCCAACCCATCTCATGGGTGATATTTTCGATACTAAAACCAGCAAAAGCGGCTAAGGCGTGAATTAAATTATCGAGCTCATCTAAAAGATCATCAATTCTGAGCGAGGTGCTTTGTTGTAAACTTTGTAATTGTTCATCAATATCACTGATGACATGCCATAAATCGAGAGAAATCCTATCCCGTACTGAACGAGCGGCATTGAGCAAAGATTGTAAAGTGGAAGATAAACTCCCAAAACGATTTTTATCTAAGAACACTGACAATAATTCTTTTTCCGGCAGAGCTAATGTTGCTTCAGCACCCTCACCCACGAATCCGGGATAAGTTTGTGTCAAATAAGTAACGGCTCTTAATAACGTCTGTAAACAAGCCTGTTGCTGCGGGGTTGGAAAATCATAAGGTTCTGATAAATAAAATGAAACCGTCCGTAATAATCGAATCGTGCCTTCTGCTCGTTCCGCATATCGCCCTAACCAAAATAAATTTTCCGCAACTCGACTCGGTAATTCTCTTTGGCCTTCAAAACGGATGATGGGTTGAACACTGGGCAATAACGTTAATTGCACCACGGGTTCAGAAGCGAGTACCCACGTATCTTTACTTAAATTCTCACTCTGACCAACTGTGTAAAAACTATCACCATCAGCAGCAATGCGTGTTAAACCACCGGGCATCACTTGATAATGATGATCACAACTCACCAAGAAGCTACGTAAAATCACCGGCCGTGGTTGCAAACGACCTTCTATAAAAATCGGTGCGGTTGAACGGGGGGGTTCTTCGATACCCACAAACCACTGCGGTCGTGCTCGAATTTGTTCACGTAATTGTTCGCGTTGAGGTTCGCTAAGGAATTGACCATGAACAGCCGATTTCCCGAGTTGAATGGATTTGATAACCAATTTATCTAGGTGAGTTAATACATAATCACAAGCTTGGCGTTGTCCACACCACCAAGTGGTCGGTGAAGGAATCAGTAAATCTTCGCCTAAAAAATACTGCGCTAAGGGGTTAATAAAAGCTAATAACCCTGGATTTTCTAACACGCCAATGCCGAGTGGATTCGCCATCACCACATTCCCCATCCGCACAGCCTGCGTCAAACCAGCTACCCCTAAATGAGAATTCGGATCGAGTTCCAGTGGATCACAAAGCAGATCATCAACCCGTCTCAAAATGACATCAATCGGTTGTAATCCATCTAACGTTCTTAACCGAACTTTGCCTTCCCTGACAGTTAAATCAGCACCTTGCACCAAAGTATAACCGAGATACTTGGCGAGATAAGCGTGTTCAAAATAAGTTTCATGTTCAGGACCACTGGAGAGCAAGACAATCCGATGATCTTGATGTCCAGACAATTGTGCTAGAGTTGTGCGTAAGGTGCGGAAAAATAATGCCAAGCGATGGACATGGGAATCCCGAAATAAACCCGGTAAAATTCGTGACATGACTAACCGATTTTCTAAAGCATAACCGGCACCGGCGGGCGCTTGAGTCCGATCAGCAATAGCCCAAAAGCGCCCCTCTGGCGAACGAATTAAATCCACCGCATACAGCAGTAAATGATGATGTTTAGAAAAATTAATCCCATGACAGGGACGCAGAAAACCCGGGTAATTGGCAATGAGTTCAATCGGTAACAACCCCTTTTGCAGAGTCTGACGTGGTCCATACAAATCAGCAATGAGTAAATTCATTAACTCGGCTCTTTGAACCAGCCCTCGTTCTACTGTAGCCCATTCTTCACTTGAAATGAGTAAGGGAATTGGGTCTAATTGCCAAGTTCGATCTCGTCCTTGCGGATCACCGAATACATTGTAAGTAACCCCATTATTACGTAATAACCGATGCGCCTCTTGCAAACGTAATTCTAATTCTCTTGTTCCCAATGTCTTTAAAGATTGAATTAAATATTCCCAATGTGGGCGGATTTGATTATCGTTAACACACATTTCATCAAATAGACCACCAATACATTTATAATGGCTACCCAATTCATCCAGCGTATTTAAACTGCCGGAGAGATCATGAGTTTCTTGCATAACTATTTGTTTGTCCTACTTAATATCGATAATAAAATTCATCATACCATCAGTATTATTTTAATGAAGGCATTATTATTGTCATAAAAACCCTTGCCATTTTGGCTTAGCACTGATTTTAATAAACTATGTTAATGACTTCACACCTGACTGACGAGGCTTACCAAAGCTATATTTTACAAGGGGTTTCTCGTACCTTTGCGCTCACTATTCCACAATTACCGCCAGATTTATGTAAAGTAGTTAGTAACGGTTATTTATTATGCCGAATTGCCGATACTATCGAAGACGAGCCGCAATTAACTCCAGCGCAAAAAAGATTATTTTCTCAACAATTTACTCAAGTTGTTGCTGGGAAACTCGCCGCAGAAACCTTTAGTCAAACTTTATTTCCCCGGCTTTCCGAGAAGACACTGGCTGCAGAAAGAGATCTGATTGTTAACACCCCACGAGTGATTCGGTTAACTCATGGTTTTAATGTTTCTCAGCGGGCGGCTTTATACCGTTGTGTCCGGATCATGGCAGAAGGAATGGCTGATTTTCAACAAAATAACACTTTAGCTGGCTTAAAAGATCTCGCCGAAATGAATCGTTACTGTTATTACGTCGCCGGTGTTGTGGGTGAAATGCTAACGGATTTATTTTGTGATTATTCGCCCTATATTGCCCAAAACCAAACGGCTTTACAAGCACTAGCGATTTCATTTGGGCAGGCTTTACAAATGACTAATATTCTCAAAGACATTTGGGAAGATCGACAACGCGGTGCTTGTTGGTTACCTCGAGAAATATTTACTCAAGTGGGATTTAATTTACAAAATCTTTCCCCAACCCATTATGATCCCGCCTTTGGTGAAGGTTTAGCAGAACTGATTAGTATTACTTATACCCATTTACACACTGCGCTACGTTACATCTTGCTTATTCCGTCTCATGAGATTGGGATTCGACGTTTTTGTTTATGGGCTTTAGGGATGGCCATACTGACTTTACGGCGGATCAATCAGCGGCGTGATTTTCGTCAGGGACGGCAAGTTAAAATTTCGCGGCGGAGCGTTAAAGCAACTATTCTAGTCAGTAACCTGTTCACTCGCAGTGATATCAGTTTACGAGCATTATTTTATTTACTCACGAGAGCATTACCGCGAAAAACTGGTTAACTAACATTTGCTTGTCACCATGATTAATTGTAAAATGTTTAGTCTAAATGCCGGCGTAGCTTAGTTGGTAGAGCAGCCGATTCGTAATCGGCAGGTCGTACGTTCAAATCGTATCGCCGGCAATTAGCCACTTCAACAATCACCGCTTCATTTAATATCCATTCCAGTAGATTACCCTAACTGTTTTTAATTGCCAACCTGCGCCTAATATCATCAATTTGGTAGTATAGTTAAATTGTCATCATTTGAAAAAATGATGATAGATGATAACAGAACTGGTCTCAATAAGAGGTGACTATTGTTGATAGCGTTGGTGGTGGCATCTATAATGAGGGTGACTTAAACGTCACGAATAGCACCTTATCGGGAAATTCAGGTGGCGGCATCAACAACATAGCGGACGACGTAACCATCACCAACAGCACCCTGTCGGGAAATTCAGCTTTGGAGAGCGGCGGTGGCATCTTCAATCTTTCTGGTATCTTCACCCTCACTAACACCATCATTGCTAACAGTAGCTTTGGAGGTGATTGTTATAATAGCGGCGATGACTTTACTATCAAGAATACTCTAAGCTACCAAGCTATTTTTCGATAAACTTCTTCCACTGCACAAGATAATCCCACACTTATCAATACTAATGTTCCATGTCGTTCATAGCATTGTTCTCGCCATTCACCCGTCTCGGTACGGCGGAAACAGTCTATGACCCTATCAGTTTGGCTGACCAACACATACTCTTGTAGACTGGGTAAAGTACGGTAATCCGCAAACTTCTCACCCCGGTCAAAAGCCTCAGTAGCCGGAAAAAGAATTTCTATCACCAAAAGCGGTGCTAAAATAAAAACGTCCTTAGTTTTAATATCCGCTTCATCACAACTAACTGATACATCTGGATAATAAAAACAATTGGCCGGTTCCAATCTCACTTTCATATCGGAACCAAATACCATGCAAGGTGAATCATGCAAATGATTACCCAGTAAGATAATTAAATTGCTAGCAATTAGAACATGTGCCTTCTTAGCCCCTGACATGGCATAAACTTGTCCTCGCCGGTATTCATGCTTAAGAGGACTGACTGCTTCTCCTACGAGGTAATCTTCGGAAGAAATGGATAAAACCTTAAGTGTTTTCATAAGCAAATCTCACTTAAAAGTGGTTGATAGGTTAGCAAAGCTCTACCCCTCCTACGGTTCACTGCCATCAACTTAAGGAATTTCCCCCCTTTGAAAAAGGGGGGTGAGGGGGGATTTAATCAGTTGATAACCAAGCTAATCTTCCTTATTACCTCGGAAGTAAGCAGTTGAATTGTTAACCTAAAGTTGGGCTTGGATTCTCTCTGCACGTTTACCTGGATCGGGGTGACTGGAAAGAAAGCCGCCATGAGAACCCCCTAAACTCGCCAATTTTTTCAGTGCTGATACTGCACTTTTAGCATCATAATGGTGAGTTTTCATAAATTGTAACCCGTAATCATCTGCTTCTTGCTCTTCAGATTGAGAAAACTGTGCATTTACAACTTTTTCCACTAAATCACCTAATTGACTATCAGCCAGTTGACCGGCAACATTGCTTTGGGAAGCAATCCCTTTCTTTACCGCTGATGCGGTATAAGCGGCTTGAAATGCTTTTTTACTATGCCCCTGTTTAACATGCCCTATTTCATGACCAATCACAAAACGCAATTCATCATCATCCATCATGTCCATCAGTCCCTTATAAACGCGAACGGTTCCATCTGCCATAGCAAAAGCATTAACATCCTCAGTTAAGTAGACTTTGAAATTCAGTTTCATCCCATCTTCATCGCTTAGGTTATTAGTTAGAAGCTGTAACCGTTTCGCATATTGACTGTTAGACGAAGCAATTTGACTTTGGGTATCCGAATGTTCAGCCGCTTGCTTTGCCATACTTTGTACTTCTGCGTCAGAAAGTGTCGCTGCTTTGAATAGATCTGCGCCGGAGCTAACTAAAAGGCTGGGGTCGGCATTCTTAATAAAGTCGCAACCGCTTATCAACAGTATTCCAAGGGAAAAAGAGAAAATTTGAGTCCTTGTTAAAATTTGAATCCTTGTTAACATCTAAATTCTCCAATTTGTTGTTGTTTCTCGTTTTTTGAGGTAGGAAGTTTATTGTTTTTATAATATTATTATTTTACGATAGAAAATATATCATGGTTTTGAACGTTAGAAAAGAATAAATCGATAGTACGATTATGGCTTATAGCGACTTTAACTTAAATACGCTTTCGTTTTCTTGGATTCCGCTGCGCTTTATCCAGGCTACCTTAGCAGTGTTTATCAAATTCAGGTTACTTTACCCTAAGCTATCAGGTAAAATATTTTTATGTAAAGATTATTTTTTAACCGTGATAACAATAAATGACTATGTTAGCAGATTTTATTCAACCTCATGCTTTAGTGACTGGTGCCAGCAGTCAAATTGGTCGATTTTTAATACCACGCCTAAAAATTGCAGGTTTTACTATCACAGCTATCAGTCGGCAACCACAACCCCATCAAACGGGTATAACCTGGCAACAACTTGATTTGCAGGTTGCTACCCTACCTATTTTTCCCGCTCAACCTCATTTTCTCTTCCACTTGGCACCGTTACCGTTGCTACCACTCGGATTAGCACGTTTAGCTCAATCAGCCACTATAAAAAGAATTATTGCCTTTAGTTCAACTAGTTGCTTTAGTAAACGGACTTCTACCGATCCGCGGGAAAAAGCTATCGTCGCTAAATTAACTGAGGCAGAACAGTCTGTTATAAATTGGTGTCAATTCAATCAGATGGAATGGACATTATTTCGTCCCACTTTAATTTATGGGTGTGGTCAAGATAAAAATGTGAGTTTTATTGCCCAATTTATTCGCCGCTTTGGTTTTTTTCCTTTATTAGGGCAAGGGGAAGGCTTGCGGCAACCAGTTCACGCGGATGACTTAGCTGCAGCTTGCATTCAAGCGGTTGTTTCTCCCGCAGCAGCAAATCACGCTTATAATTTAAGTGGTGGACAGATCCTGAGTTATCGCGCCATGGTTGAAGCCATTTTTCAGCAACTGGGTAAAAAACCACGTATTTTTTCAATTCCATTGCCGGCTTTTAAATTACTAGTTTATAGTATGGCTTGGTTACCCACTTTTGCTCACTTATCAACTGCCATGATAACGCGAATGAATCAAGATCTCTGTTTCGACCACCGTACTGCTCACCATGATTTTGGTTATTGTCCCCGGAAATTTAGCGACAACGACATGGGCATTTTAAAATAATACGCCCTGGAATATCAGGAATAACATGGTTTTTACTTTAATGGTAGTGGCTTTTTCAGTCTCGGCGCTACTGACGCGCTATTTCATCCATTCAACCACCATCTTGCCGATTCTGGATACGCCCAATGCCCGTTCTCTCCATCGTTATCCAATTCCAATTACCGGTGGTATTGCCATTTTGATAGCGATTATTTTATCAACCGCGCTGATGACCCAGTTTTATCGGGCACTACCGTATTATTGTTGGGAATTAGGCATTAGTAGTTTATTAATCGCGGCTATTTCATTTATTGATGATTGTCATCACCTGTCAGCATTGTCGCGGTTAGTCGTTCATTTTTTGGCGGCTTACCTGTTGTTATGGCCAGGTGAATTTGAATTAATCGTCTTCGGTTTACCTGGAATCGAATGGCAATGGCCCCTAATTTTCCAAATGGGAATATCTGTCTTATTTATTGTTTGGATGATTAATTTGTACAATTTCATGGATGGCATGGACGGCTTTGCTGGGGGTATGGCGGTGATTGGTTTTGGTACTTTGGCGATATTCGGTCAATTAGCTGCTCAACCCGCGTTTATGGCGTTGAATTTGATAATAGCCAGTGCGAGCGGTGGTTTTTTATTATTTAATTTTCCACCAGCACGGATTTTTATGGGCGATACCGGCGCTTCCACGTTAGGATTTTTAGCCGCCGCCTTGAGTTTATGGGGAAATCGTGAAGGTATTTTCCCCTTGTGGATAGCCGTGTTGCTCTTTTCACCGTTTATTGTGGATGCTAGCGTTACTTTACTGCGACGAATGTTAAGGGGTGAAAAGATTTGGTTAGCGCACAAATCTCATTATTATCAAAGATTAGTAGAATTAGGTTGGGGACATAAACGGACGGTTTTATTAGAATATTTGCTGATGGTTGCTTGTAGTATTTCGGCGCTGCTGGCATTACATTCTCCAATTTATGTACAATGGAGCTTATTAGTGGCATGGGGGTTAATTTATATTTTTATAATGTATTCAGTTAGCTGGCTAGAAAAAACCCGGATAGTTCGTTAGTTGATTAAAATTACAATCAACTTCAAATGATTACCTATTTATTAACACAACCACTTCCCTCCAAAAAATCGCTGGTTATCCAATTATTGCTTAATTTTATTATTGCTACAGTTGTTCTTTTGGCACTACCTCATGCGGAAAATATTTT
Source organism: Thioploca ingrica (assembly GCA_000828835.1). Classification (GTDB taxonomy): domain Bacteria; phylum Pseudomonadota; class Gammaproteobacteria; order Beggiatoales; family Beggiatoaceae; genus Thioploca; species Thioploca ingrica. The sequence continues at coordinate 3,805,476 of AP014633.1, read as the reverse complement.
CTGGTTTCAACGATTCAAAGATTCTGTCCTCGATCGGAGGATATCGTGGCAAATTAGCATTGAACCCCGTTTGGCGGATGGACGAAAAATGCAACCACTCGCATTCATTGAGATTGATGATCGTACCTATCGGCAATGGGGTTCACCCCTTATCACTCCGCGAGAGCAACTTCGCTCCTTAATCGAACAAGCTAAGCGAGGCGGTGCTAATGTCATAGTGATTGATATTGATTTAACTCGGTTAAGTGACGGTTGTTTTCATGAACCAGAACATTCCCCCCTTTGTTCACCGCAGCAGTTGAATGCCGATATTGCATTAGGCTTATATTTACAACAACTTAATGAAGAGTTTTATGAACTTAATCAATATGATACCCCCATCATCTTATTAAATCGTACCTATCGTAAGCCTTTAGATTCAGATGGATACCTTAAAACCGAGGCTTTCTGGGAAAAACCCTATTCGTTTTTAGAAGGTTACCTGAAAGAAGAACAAAATGTGTTTTGGAGTGCCAGTTTTTTAGAACCCGATAATGATCAAGTACAACGCCGTTGGCCATTAGTCGCTTTAGCTTGCGAAGAGCATCATTTAACTGCCGTTCCCTCACTACCACTATTAGCAGCCATGGCGCAGTTATATTCTTGTAAAGACAGCACTCGTCAAGCGGCTTATCTGATTCGGGATTTGAAGCGACGCTTAAACGAATGGGCACACGCTTTGCCTTGTGATCCACAACGGGGTTTAACAATTCCACAATTATGTCAAACCATCACTTGCCCCAATTTAACCGTAACACTACCCACCAAAGCCGGTGTCAGTGATAAAGTGCATCTCATTGATTTAGCGACAGGTAGCGCTAAAGAGCGCATCATTTACCGTTTTGTTCCCGCTAAGACTCAACCTCGCTTAATTGACAGCTATCGTGCCCTGACTGTATTAGAAAAAGGCATTACCGTTGACCAGCAAATCGTGTTAATCGGTAATACGCATGAAGAGAGTCAAGCTAATTATGCTATTCCGTTTCGTTATCAACCGGTAGCTAGCAGTTATGTTATTGCTAATGCCATCGATACTTTACTTCGTTTTGGACAATTTCAACCGCCATCGCTGCTCTATAAAATCAGTCTATTGAGTGGAATGGTGCTCTTACTGACCTTAACATTGAGCTATTATAGATTTCCTATTGCCTTGATATTGAGTATTTTCTGCGTTGGGATTCTTTTCTGGATAGAAGGCCAATTAGTACATGACGATATAGATGTTGATATCGTTTGTTGGTTAATATTGATTGTTCAATTCGCACCAATCTTTAAAGCAGCCGTTGAGAAAGCATCGGATTGATGGGTTTCGCTCCGCTCTACCCATCCTACGTACTACTTTATTCAGAAAATATTTTATTTTTCATGTGTAGGGTGCCTGAGCGAAGCGTAACGCACCTTTTTCTCTACCGATTACTCAAAACTGGCGTTGCAATTGATCCACTAATTGTTTTCGAGTGGTGGCATTGGCTCCTTTTACCCAGAAGAACACAAATTCTTCCGTCGTAACACATCGAATTAACCCAATATAATTATTTTGATTTTTCCCTTGTGCTGAACTTTCACTCAGATCAAAATCCTGATTGAAACCGGCTGCTTTAACAGCGACTTTAGCTTTTTTTAAACAAATGGGTTGACTCAGTAGAGTAGATTCCCAAGCTTCTGAAGTAAGCTGACTGTTATTTCCATTGATTGCTTCCTCTTCCTGGATTTTTTTAGGGTTAAGTTTGGCTTTATCTGGGTTTGGCTTTTCAGGAGAATCTACGTTATTATCCTTTCCGGCTTCACAGTTGTTACAATCACCTTTACTTTCGTTTGGGCTTGGCTTACTATCCAGTTGATGTTGAATCTGCTGCCGTAAACGATAAGCTTTGAGTTTGATCTGTTTCAAAGAATCTGCTACAACAACAACAATAACTAACCCTGGTTCAGACAGACATTTAACTAAGGCTTTATATTGATAAGGTGATTGCTTTCTATAAGCAGCAAAAATGGTCATACCCGATTTAGAGAAGATTATTTTTTGAAAGCCGGCTTGTTTTAAAACTTGTTGAGCCGATTGTTGGCAAGAACTGTCTGTAAAAGATAAATTTTCTCCGACACTGATGCCAAAATAAGGCGGAATCGTCGATTTGATGGGGCGAATTTTAGTCTCTGGATTGATAAGAGTACGAGTATAACGTTGAATCTGCAAGCGTAATTGATCTGCTTTGGTTCTAACATATTGAGTTGAGTTTGCTACCACGACCACAATCACGATACCTTTATCAGGTAAACATTTAACCAACGCCTTATATTGATAGGGTGGTTTATTTCTATAGGCAGCGAATAAAGTAGCACTGTTTTCAGCTAAAATAATTTTTTGAAACCCGTCTTCTTGCAGAACCGTGGTGGCAATTTGTGGACAAGAAGTCTCCTGAAAAGATAAGTTTTCTCCTATGCTGATTCCCATATAGGGGGGAAGCGCATAAACAGATGTAGTAACAAATAAACTTATCAACAATAACAATAGGTCAGTTCTCAATTTCATTTCGATTTCCAAAGGTTAATTATCGTCAGTCATGATAATTTTATTGGATGTTCAAATTTTTTGCTTAGCTAAATAGAGATAACAAATCAGCATTGATTGAGAGATAGCCAGTTAAAATCTAAAAAAAATTAAATTTGAGACATGGCTGAATATGTGATAACACTTCCTGCAAGCGGTCTTTAGTGATCGCGCGATCATAATCATCTTGCAGTCCGGTCCAAAAGCCTTCTGAGGTGCCAAAATAGCGAGAGAGACGTAAACCGGTATCCGCAGTAATGCCCCGTTTGCCGGCGATAATTTCACCAATCCGGCGTTGCGGAACACCAATGTCTTTAGCAAGACGATATTGAGTAATATTCATCGGTTTCAAGAATTCTTCCAGCAGAATCTCACCAGGTTTGGGGTAAGGTACGGTACGCACAACATGCTCCTTAATGATAGTCTACAATTTCAACTTCAAAGGCATCTCCATTTTCAAAACGAAAACACACGCGAAACTGGTCGTTAATGCGGATGCTGTAATGACCCGCACGGTTGCCTTTGAGAGCCTCTAGCTGATTACCTGGCGGAATGCGTAAATCATCAATTTGTTCCGCACGATTCAACATCGCTAGCTTGCGCATGGCAACTGTTTCGATATTGACAAAGCGTTTGACTCGCCTGCCTTGAAACAGGTTTTTAGTCTTAGTGTCTTTGAAAGTTTTAATCATGGATAAATACTAACAATATTCGTTAGTATCATATTTCGTTAGTATCAATTTGTCAACCCAACTTAACTTACCCAAAGTACGTTAGTTGGATTAAGGAAGTTCAACACCAATCCTCGTAGAGTGTATAAAACTCGATTCTCAAGTTTTTATTGCTTGACCAGGCGCAAGTATTGTGAGATGAGAATAGTTTAATAACTATTTGAATATAGAAAAAATATTTGCGCAAAGCTCGTTACCATTTGTGGAGAGATAGGTAGAGAAGCAGTGCTAATTAATCTACAATTAAATTGATAAATGAATTTATTTCCCGTATCAAAATAATTTAAATTAAGTTTAACAAATGATACTGAATCTGCAAGCAGTAGACGTTAGTTATTTCATCTTCTCATAACGGCTAATCTAAAATAGGAGTAATACCATGAAAAAACGACTGATCTGTTATATGGTGATAGTGATCTTGGCTATTGGCTCTACGACGACTTGGGCTAAAACCACTCTTAAGGTGGGTTATTTACCCATTCTCGATCACTTAGCTTTATTAGTTTCACATGCTCAAGATAATGATGCTTTCAAACAAGTTGACATTCAACCGAAGCTGTTTAAATCTTGGGCGGAAATGGTCGGGGCACTCAAAGTCGGGGCGATTGATGCGGCTTTCATTATGTCGCCTTTGGCAATGGATTTATTTAATCATGGCCTTGATATTCAAACAATTTTATTAGCACATCGGGATGGTTCTGCTATTACCGTTAAAAAAGATTCCCCAATTCACTCAGCCGCCGATTTAAAGGGTAAATTGATTGCGATTCCAGATATGAAGGCGACTCATACCGCTCTTCTCAATCACTATCTGATGACCGCTGGTCTGTCTTTAAAAGAAGTCATTGCTAAAGTCATTGCCCCACCGAATATGCTTAATGCGATGAAATTAGGCAAAATAGATGCTTTCATTGTTGCTGAACCTTTTGGCGCCGAAGCACAACATGAGGGAATTGGCCGAATTTTAGTTCTCACTAAAGACATTATTAATAATCACGTTGAATGTATTGTGGTGATTAAGAAACATTTTTTAAACGATAACCCGGCAGCAGTTCAAGAATGGGTTGATAGTCTCATTCGAGCCGGTAAATGGATTGACCAAGACAAGCTAAACAATCATGCTCAACAAGTGGCACAACTGACTGCCCAAAAAAAATATTTACCCTATTCTCAAGAGACCATTACTTTAGGGTTACAAAACCCGCCAGAGCGCATTTTATATTCTGATCTTAATCCGAAGTTAGAAGATTTCCAAAAGATTGTCGACATTTCTAAAGAAGCAGATATTCTCGATCCAGTTGATCTGAAAGCTTTTATTGATAATCGGTTTTATCACGATTCCCCCGCGAATGAAAAATCAGTCCAGCAAAAACCGTAACTTCATTAAATTATCCTTATTTTACTGCTGATTTTAGCAAGTTTATTGCTAGAATCAGTTATTTTTTCATTCAGGAGTTCATCATGGGGATTCGTCACAAGCTATTTTTCAATACCTCTATTATTATTGTTTGTCTAGGAGTCGTTGGCGGAATTGGCTTTTTTTATACTCACCATGTTGCTCGTATGTCTATGTCGTTGGTCGAGATTGAAGCAGTACCTATTTTAGAAATTAACAGTTTAGAAGAATCTGCTTGGGAAATGTGGCTACGCTTAGTGGTGCATACCAGTGTTTCCGATGTAGAAACCATGCAAGGTTTAGAAACTGAAATTACACAATTAGAAGAGAAGCTCAAGCAACAAATAATAGCGGTTGCTCAACTGTATCAAACTTTTGATACAACCAATAGTCGGCTAAAATTAGATGGTGAACAGGAACACCTGCAAACTCTAAAGCAGTTTCAACAAAATTGGCAAAATTTTAGTGAAATTGCGCATAACGTATTAAAACTCAGTCAAGAATTTACTAAAGAAGATGCGGTGAAGCTTATTGTTCATGATGGTCGAGTTGCTTATGATGGAGCCATTGCTAATTTACGTACCTTGATAAAACAACACCGTCTTCATATGGAAACGTTACGTGATATTGCTCTCAATGCCCGTCAACAGTCCGCAGTTACCATCATTGCTTTAACGGTGTTGATTGGATTAACGGTATTATTTCTAATCAATAATTTTAGTCGTCGCTTACTCACGCCGCTGTTAAAAATCAACACGCAATTAAAGTTATTAGCTCAAGGTCAATTGCTTGAGGATGAAATTGAATATAAAGGCAATGATGAAATTGGTGAAATTGTTTTATCTTCACAGCGGCTTAAAGAAAGTATGCGCTCAACGATCATTCAAGCCAATGCGATTGCAGCGGGTAATTATAATAGTGAAGTGCAACTCCTTTCTGAACAAGATGAGCTGGGACACGCCCTAGTTGATATGACTAATACTTTACGGCAAGTCACCCAAAAAACGACTACTCAAGATTGGTTGAAAACCGGGCAAAATCAACTGAATGATCAAATGAGTGGCGAGCAAAATTTAGTCGATTTAGGTCACAATATTATTTCTTTCATCACGATTTATGTCGAAGCTCAAATTGGCGTATTTTACCTGGTTGAACAAGCCACTCAAGGATTTAACCAAAATCTACAGCTTAAACTGATAGCTAGTTATGCTTATACTAAGCGTAAAAACTTAGCGGATGAATTTCAATTCAGTGAAGGCTTGGTTGAACGCGCTGCCAAAGAGCAACAAAGTATTATTTTGACAATTAATTCTGGCTTAAGTGAAGAAGTGCCCCGTCACATTATCGTCATCCCGTTTCCTTATGAAAACCTCATTAAAGGCGTTATTGTCTTAGGTTCAGCAGTGACATTAACTACTCTCCAGATTGATTTTCTGCATCAAGTGATGCCCAATATTGGCATTGCGGTTAATTCGATTGAATCACGTTCCAAGATGCAGGAATTATTACAACAAACCCAAATTCAAGCGAACGAGCTACAACATCAAAAAGCCGAATTACAACAGCAAAAAGAAGAATTACAGCATCAAAAGGAAGTTTTACAACATCAAACTGAAGAATTGCAAAGTCAAGCCGAAGAATTACAAAGCCAAACTGAAGAACTACGGCAAACCAATGAAGAATTGGAAGAACGAACTCAAGAACTAGAACGCCAACGCGAAGCTGTTCGTATAAAAAACAATGATTTAGAAGATTCAAGGCGGATTTTAGAAATTAAAGCGGAAGAATTAGAATTAGCCAGTCAATATAAATCCGAGTTTTTAGCCAATATGTCCCATGAATTGCGGACACCTTTAAATAGTTTGTTAATTCTATCGCAATTATTAGCGGAAAATAAAGCTAACAATCTGACCGATAAGCAAATTGAATATGCGCAAACGATTCACAGTGCCGGTGCAGATTTACTCACGCTGATCAATGACATTCTAGATTTATCTAAGGTAGAAGCCGGGAAGGTAGAAGTTCATCCGGAAGATATTTTGCTGACTGATTTAGTTGAAAACATTGACCAAAAATTCCGCCATGTTGCCGAAGAAAGAAAATTAGCTTTCCAGCTAACGATTGCCGAAAATTTACCGCCAAAAATTTATACGGATGGCCAAAGATTAATTCAAGTTATCAACAATTTGCTTTCCAATGCTTTTAAATTTACTGCTGCCGGTCAGGTGAAATTAACCATACAACGTCCCGCGGATAAAGAATGGGTTTCGCCAACCGGATTAACGATAAAGAAACCAATAACGTTTAGTGTCGAAGATACGGGCATTGGTATTCCGCTTGACAAACAGAAAGTGATATTTGAAGCGTTTCAACAAGCCGATGGAACCACGAGTCGGCGCTATGGCGGTACCGGGTTGGGATTATCGATTTCGCGCCAGTTAGCTCGCTTACTAGGTGGCGAACTGCATTTATCGAGTCAAGAAGGTAAAGGCAGTATTTTTACTTTATATTTGCCGGAAAGTATTGAACCCAATGGTCCAATTTTCAGAACAGAAAAGGCTAAACCAGAACCGGCAGTCGTTCATTCTGCTCGTAAAATGACCACAACAGTCACCCCATCCACTGCAGTGACCTCGCTGAAAGAAAATAAGATAGAAATTAGTGATGATAGAGCTAACCTCCAACCGGGCGATAAATTTATTTTAATTATTGAAGATGATCGTAAATTTGCCACTATCTTAGTGGAGTTAGCGCGAGAAAAAGAGTTTAAATGTCTCTTTGCTGAGGATGGCAAAACCGGTTTACAACTGGCGGAAAAGTATCATCCTCATGCGATTATTCTTGACGTTGGCCTACCCTTGTTAGACGGTTGGACGGTCATGGAACAGCTCAAGGATAACCCTAATACTCGTCATATCCCGGTGCATTTTATGTCGGCGACTGAACAGGGTTCCGAAGCTAAAAAGATGGGTGCCATTGGTTATCTCTTGAAGCCCATCAGTATGGCAGAACTCGGTGATGCTTTCAAAAAAATAGAACAATTTTTAGCTAAAACGGTGAAAAATTTACTCGTATTAGTTGATAATCCAGCACATCAAGAGCAAATCCTCAATTTAGTGGGCAGTAACGAAGTTCAGGCCACCGTAGTCACTACCAAAACCAAGGCATTACAACAACTCACCAACAAGCTTGTTGATACGATTATTTTGGATTTAGATATTGATCAAGGTACCGGGATTCATTTACTGGAACAATTACAATCCAAAGATGAATGGAGTCAAATACCCGTTATTATTCACGCTAACCGCGATCTCACTGAGTTTGAAGAAACGATCTTTCAACGCTGCTCTGGCCATCTCATCGTGAAAGCAGTCCGTTCACCAGAACGATTGTTAGATGAAGCCACGTTATTTCTTCACCAGATCGAAGCTAATTTGCCCGAAGAAAAGCGTAATATGCTAAAAATGGTGCATGATAAAACTGCGATTTTAATCCATAAAAAAGTGTTAATTGTCGATGATGATATCCGTAATACTTTCGCTTTGGCCACCGTGTTGGAAGATCATGATGTCGAAGTCAAGGTTGCCCAAAATGGCAAAGAAGCCTTAACGGTATTAGAAGAACATCCCGAGATTGATATTGTTTTAATGGATATTATGATGCCAGAAATGGATGGCTATGAAGCGATGCAAAAAATTCGTGCACAACCGCGCTTTCGGAAATTACCGATTATTGCGTTGACTGCCAAAGCCATGAAAGGTGATCGGGCCAAATGTATTGAAGCTGGAGCGAATGATTATCTCTCTAAACCGGTTGACACTGATAAACTTATTTCTTTAATGAGAGTATGGCTTTATCAATAACTGTTAACAGCAAGCAATTTGCTTTCAAATCTTAAATTAGGAAAAATCATGTCAATAAAAGATAAATCTGTCGCAACGACCTTACAATTGACCCGGCGCGCTTTTTTAAAATATGCCAGTGCGAGCACGCTTCTACCTACTGTACTGGGGATGGTACCCAATTTAGTGAGTACTCGAGCTTATGCCCAAGCAGAAAAAAAGATTCCGGCGGAATGGTTGCAAATCGCCGCTAAATATGGCAAGCCGACGGGGAGTTTTGGCAAGATTGGCGACCCAGTGACTTTAACGATTGGTTATCAACCTTATTGCACACCCTATTGGACTTCCTCAGTGAATAAACAAGCCCAACTCTGGGCTAAATATTTGCCTAAAGGGAGTAAAGTCCTGTGGTTCCGCGCATTATCTGGACCACTGATTAATAATAATATGATGAGTGGGATAAATCAATTTGGCTATATGGCAGAAACGCCGGCTTTACGTGCCGGTGAGATGGTAAAATGCGATATGGTTGCGGTCACCGGCTACGATCTCGGCGAAACTGGCAGTATTTGTGTTCCTACTGGATTACTCGCCGAAGAAAAATTGAGAACAGCCAAAAATTTAGAAGCTCAACGTGTTGGAGTCCCTTTTGGTTCTTATTCCCATCGCCAGATTTTGACTTGGGCTGAGCAAAACCAAGTTAAACCTGAGCTTATTAATCAATCCATTGAACAACAAATGACCTATTTAAAAGCGGAGAAGATTTGGGCAGGAGTGCTCTGGGAACCTTATCCTCAGTGGCTAGAACAACGTGGTATTGCGAGTCGCTGGGTAACGGGACGGGAGATGCCTTGTACTTGTGCCCAATATAATCCCCAAGCAATTGCGCATAATTTTCGCGTGGTGGGTTCTACCTTAGCCATTCATGATTGGTTACGAGAACGTCCCGATATCATTATGGCTTATCTTAAATCAGAAGAAGCAGCCCGTGCGTTGCTCATCCAGCAATCCGATTTAGCCGCTTATTACGTTTGGACCGATATCGCGGAAATTCCACAAAGTGTGATCCGGGCTACCTTGGATATGATGGTTTGGGATGGACGGATTACCACCGAAGTGAAACAACACTTAAAAGGTTGTGCCCGAATGTGGCGAAAACAGCAAATTTTAACGCAACCCCGAACTCAAGATCCGGATCAGTATGTTGATGAGTGGGCAGATGATCGGTATTTACAGTTGGCTATTCAAGAATTACAAACGCAAGAACTTTGGACTTCAGCTACTTTACCTGGTTTTCCTAAAGAAATTCGCCCAGAGCAACTGCAGCGACACAGTTGGAAAACCTACGAAAACATTAAACTTAAACCAGCTAGCGGAGCGAGCAATTAGTTAAAGAATGTTGGGTTTCGCTGCGCTCTATCCAACCTATGGTGCATTAGGATTGATAAATAAGACACCGATTATCCATATCCATTGGAATAGTCATCGGTCAATAAGTCTTTGTCGACCCTTGAAAATAGAATTAAACTTCGATGCGGGAAACCTTTCCCGTCCTCTCTGAATTGAAGTTGGCTGAAAGAACATCTCAAGTGTGAATTTTGGTGATGATGGGTGTGCGGTGCACACCCTACCATGAAAATGGTGAATGAATCCAGCGGCAACCTTCAATTATAAGCAAGTACTTCTAGCAATTCTCCTTGTTGGAGCAAAAGTGCTCTCGCTTGGCGTAAGCCTTTGTTAGTAGAGTGGCTGCGAATCAGTTCAGAAACGGTGTCTAAAGCGTCATACCAAAAACCGTGTTGTGCATAAAGAGCAAAATCCCGCTGACCCGTATCAAAAGCCGGTTTGACATATTTAATCCGACCTTCAGTAAAAATACGGCTGGTAGAAGCGTTTTGCGAGTCGCATACCAGAGTAATCGACCATTTATATTCAATATTTTTTTCTAAACTGACTGGGTATTGACTAAGGGAAAAAGACTGAATACCGGGTTTAGAAATTGAAAGAAATAGGGTTTTATTTAACAATGGGTTATGTTTATGGTCATCAATCGATTTTGACTCAGCTTTAGCTAAATAGAAGATAAAATCAGCCGTTATCGGTTTAGAAACAAACCAATACAAAGTCGGTTGTACAGAAAAAGTCAGTCCAGTTTGTGGGGGAGTTAATACTTGTAAAATAAAATCTTCTTTAACCGCAGGTAAGGATTGACAAAATCCCGGTTTGCCTATTCCGGGATGTCGAGTCGGTACACTTTTAACTCTGGATTGGTAGGTAATGTTCGCATTAGAAAAGGCAGCTTGTTTACAAAAACCACCATTCTCGGTTTCTTTATTCCAGCTTGATATCCCTTTAACTGAGTAGTAGGTAGTCATATTCGCTGATTGAACTTGGGTATTCCAACTGGTGAATAATATCAAAAAACCGTAAATAAATTTGCTGAGTAAGTCCAATGAGGTCCAATTGAAATACTGCATCTGCTATTAACCCTAATTATATATGTACTGCAATTTAATATTTATTATTTACTCGCTGGTCTAATACTTCGGACCATTTTCGGTAAATTTTAAAAAAAGCCAGTGCGTTACGCTTCGCTAATATACTCGACATCAGAAAATCCATTACTTATAACCACTGTCCAAACTATTATCGTCAATAGAAAGCAATAAACGTGACAATAAAATGTCATGGTTAAAATTTAAGGAATTTAATTTGTTACGGAGAAAATATTTTTGGTTAACTCTCTAACAACCCGCTTGTTTAACCCGCTTGTTTAACTAATTAAACTTTTACTTTGAATTCAGCTTAGAATAAAAATGAGAGCTGGGTAAAAAAGCAGCAACCCAAGCTAATGCTAAAATAATCACAAAAGTGGCAATATTAGCTGGAATTTGGAGATTAAAATCGACACTACTGTGAATGAGGATGGCGATTATCGCCATAACAACGCTAAAAGCGATTCCACGACATAACCGGTTACGACGACGATATTGTGCGATTAAAGCAATGCCTAAAGAACTTAACACGATACTGCCGAGTAAGATTAATCCAACTAAACCGGTTTCGCTAGCGAATTCAAGGTAGTCATTATGAGCATGATCATAGAAACCCGATACATCCATCCCACGATAATGGGGGAAAACCGCATAGAAACTGCCTAATCCGGAACCAGTCCAAAAATAATCTTGCCAATAAATGAGGGTATAGTGGCTGACTTCATCACGACTTTCAGTAAGTAACTGAGTTTGTTCGAGACGTTGAGCGACTTTATCTAAACCAAACCAAGTTCCGACAATGAATAGATCAATTACAATTAAACTGACTAGTAAAATGACTGTAGCACGGGTTGCATGGCGTAACAACATTAATCCAAGCAAACCGGCCATTAACAAACTCGTAAACAAGGCGATATTACCCATTCGCGAACGAGTGAGTACCACTGCAATGACCATTATCCCTAAGTACAATCTTAACCGCATGGTTTCACTGAGTAACCAAGCGAGTATGGAACGTAATCGTTGCCGCCAGGTGGTTGCATGGTAATCATGACCTAACTTAGCAATAAGTAAGCCAATTCCGATTGATAAACACATCACGAGGTAACCGGCTAAATGATTACGGTTGATGAAAGTCCCGGTTGCAAAACCTCGATAAGTGAATTTTTCTTGAAAAAAACCATATTCTAAACCGGATAAAGTCATGAGACTACCATAAATGGCTTGAAATAAACCACTGAATACGAGAGCATAAGCAATCCATTGTAGACGCCGCCGCTGAGTGATAAGTAAAAGAATTAATATAAATAACAAAACATAACTGATGCTTTTTAGTAAAGCAACCGCCGTAAGATGAGGATCCACTGATAAGGTTACTCGTTGAGGGAAACTATTTTCTGTTAAACCGACGGTATTTGCTATGACACCTAAAGTATGAAAATAAGCCGCTTTAGGAGAAAGTTGTTGAACAACCGCATAAGGGAGTGGTAAACATTGTAGACCAAGGTAACTTAACCAGACCATCCAAGCGATTACTATCCATTTGGCTTTAAGAAATACTGGCGTTAGCTCAACTTGCCCGCAGAAATATTTCCATAACCAGAATAAAAATAAACTCAATATCCAGACTTCCATGATTGCCCACGCCCAAGGACGATTACTACCCAAAGGTAAAGGTAACCAAATAATGAGCAATAATAAACTAATAAAAATTCCCGTGTCGGGATTCGATTGAGAATAAGAAGAGTGTGATCTCATGGTTAATACTAACTCTGCAATGAGTGAGATAGAAGTGGTTCTTTTCACCAAATTCAATCCGGCTTGAAAAAATTGTGCCTTGTTTATCTTAAGACCCATTTTTTTATGATATTTTTTATGCTAAAACATTTAGTTAAATGAGATGGTTCTCTCTTTGCAAGAAGTCATGAAATTCAATTCGCACTCTAGGTTGTTTCTTTAACTCACTTTTTAATGGGTTCTAATAGTAGTCTATAGAGAAAACCAAAGCGCTTGGTCAAACCTATTTTATAAGTTGTTTCTATCAATGGTTCGGATAGTTTTTATGAGAAATTTATTTTAAGTAAGGTTATTAGTGTAGCGTAACGCACCTTGGCCTCTTTCTACCGAAAACTGTTCAACTTATTGTTCTATAATTGAGGAGAATTTTCTTGAAACTACTTCCCAAAGCTAGCTTGATTATTAGCTTGACACTCTTAATAGTGCTATCCATATTTTATTTAATTATGAACCATATTTTACTGGAAAAATATGCTTCACTAGAGCAAATGGAAATACAGGGAGATTTAGAAAGGATATTAGATGCCATTCGTTACGAAATTAAAATTAATAACAATAAATTAGGAGATTGGGCTATTTGGAATGAAACCTACCAATTTATTCAAGATCATAACCCAAGTTATATTAAAAATAATCTCAGTAATGATGAACTCGTTACGCTCGGGATTAATGTCATGGTTTTCGTAAATAAAGATAAAAAGATTGTGGCGACGAGAAAATATCCTCACAATTCTAGTTGGCCCGTTGCAGAACTTATTCAGTATATTCAAAATTCACCGAATTTGTTAAGTCATCATTTTAAAGAAAGTACCGTTTATGGCTTGGTTACACTTTCCAATACCCTACTGCTTATCGCCTCACGTCCTATTTTACGTAATGATAAAACCGGACCCATTATGGGAACGTTAATTTTTGGTAAATTTTTTGATCAAGCTTTAAGCCAAGCGATTACTCAGCGGTTGCGGTTAAATATTCGGTTTTATTCTTTTCAAGAAGCACAGCAACACCTGAATTTGCAACCGGCTCTCACCGCGCTAGCCGCTCCTAAACCATTCGTAGTATTACCGAAAAATAATCAACTAGTGGAAGGCTTTACCTGGTTTTATGATCTCAACAACCAACCCAGTTTGCTTATTCATCTCAGTAAAAACCGGCCGATTTACCAACAGGGATTACAACTCCTCAATCGCTTTCTAGTCGCACTGACCTTATCCGGTTTCCTATTTTTAGGAATTAGCTTACTTTTGATTAGGCAACTGGTATTATCTCGATTATTTCAGTTGGTTAGGGATGTTCAAATCATTACTCGTAGTGGTGATGTGAGTCAACGAGTACAAGTTGTCGGACAAGATGAGTTGGCTGTTTTAAGTCAAGAAATCAATGCGATGTTAGATTCGTTGGAAGACAAGAGCCAAGCTTTAGCTGTGGAGAAAGAAAAAACGGAATCTTTGTTAAATAATATTTTACCGATTTCTATTGCTCAAAGGATGAAACAAGGTGAAACTATGATCGCTGAACATTTTGACCACGCCACGATCTTATTTAGTGATATTGTCGGATTTACACAATGGGCTGCTCATACTACACCAGCAAGATTAGTAGAAATTTTAAATCAGATATTTTCTGAATTTGATTTTATTGCGGATCAGTATGGTTTGGAAAAAATTAAAACCATTGGTGATGCCTATATGGTTGTCGCTGGTGTGCCCAAACCGTGTGAAGCGCATATGGAGATAATGGCATTAATGGCACTTGAAATGAGAGATAAAGTATTTGAATTAAATAAATTATTTAATTTTGATATTTCTATTCGGATTGGTATCAGTACTGGCGAAGTCATCGCTGGGATTATTGGCAAACGTAAATTTGCGTATGATCTGTGGGGTGATGTTGTCAATACAGCCGCTCGCATGGAATCACACGGCGTTGCTGGCAAGATTCAGTGTACAGAAACGATTTATCAGCTGTTACAGTCGACTTTTGAATTTGAAAACCGTGGCTTAATTGAAGTCAAAGGTAAAGGGAGTATGCAAACCTATTTCCTAGTCGGTAAAAAAACACCCCCTTGCTTACTACCACCACCGAATGAATTAATTTACTCTAATCATTTACCAAATAACCGCCATTAACTGAAGAAATTCCACGCCTGTTGGGAAAAATATAAATAAAAAACTGTCTTTTTAGTGAGTTATACCTACCCTGCTCTAACTTTTCTCCGACGGCAGAGGGAACTGAATTGGCTTAAGTTAATGGCAGTGATAAAGTGGGTAAAGTTTTATCAGTCTAGCAAGAGGAATAACCGATGCACCGCCATTTTATTATGAGTATTATCGCTTTAGTTACCCTGGAAATATTCGGTTGTCGATCATTACCTTCCAAAGAGATACATACCTTGAGAGGACATACGGATTCAGTTCTATCAGTGGCTTTCAATCCCCAGGGTGAAATCTTAGCCTCAGGAAGTATGGATAAAACGATCAAACTTTGGCAAGTATCAACTGGAAACCTATTAAATACCCTACAAGGTCATACAGATTGGGTCAATGCGGTGGCTTTTAGTCTAGATGGACAATGGCTCGCCTCAGCCAGTGGCGGTGTTGATAAAACCATTCGTTTATGGGAGGTCAAAACGGGACAATTATATCGTACTTTAGCGAAGCAACCTTATGGCATTATTGCTATTGCATTCAGTCCAGACGGTCGATGGCTCGCCTCAAGTGGCTTGGATAAAATGATTAAATTATGGGATCTCGATACGGGGCAGGTGATTCGTACTTTAGTCGGTCATGAACAAGATGTGTACGCCCTAGCCTTTAATCCCATAACGGGAGAGTTGGCTTCTGGTAGTTGGGATAAAACCATTAAATTGTGGAATATCGACAACGGTCAGGAATTACAAAGTTTTACCGAACATGAAGGTGCAGTGATCTGTTTAGCTTTTAGTCATAATGGTAGATATTTAGTATCTGGTAGCGGTGGGACTCAACATAACCTCATTTTATGGGAAATGAATAGTGGTAAAAAGTTATATACTCTACCAGGACATAGTGATTCTGTGACGGCAGTCGCTTGGAGCAATAATAATCAGTTTTTTGCCTCTGCGAGTGCCGGTACCAATTACAATATTAAAATTTGGGAAGCCAGTAACGGTCAACTACTGACGACGCTGATTGGGCATAATGCCGCAGTTAATTCCATTGCTTTTACACCCCAAGGACGACTTTTAGCTTCCGGTAGTGATGATAACCTTATCAAGCTATGGCAATAACTTAAACTAACAACCCAGATAAAATGCTTGATATTAGCCCTCTCATGGTAGCAATAAAACTATTTCTTCTCCATTATGTTCAGCGGTTCTTGAGGGTAAAACGCTTTTATTGGGTTTACCTTGTCATTTTCAGTTTTAGTTTACTTGCATTCTTAACCTTCTTTAATAAGTTTTCTTCGGTTATTACGCAGTTACCAAGCCGAGAATTATATACATTACAAGGACATAATGGTGCTGTTTGGTCGGTGGCTTTCAGTCCCGATGGACAACTTTTAGCTTCTGGTAGTCAGGATAAAACCATTAAGTTATGGGAAGTCAAAACCGGTACCCTATTACACACCCTGCAAGGACATGATGCTGCGGTTTTTTCAATCGCTTTTAGCCCCAATGGACGATTACTCGCTTCTGGAAGTTGGGATAGTACGGTTAAGCTATGGCAAGTCAGTAGTGGTAAACTGATTACTACTTTAATTGAGCCAGAAAATAATAGTGCCATCAACACGATTGCCTTTAGTCCAAATGGTCGCTTATTAGCAGTGGGACACTGGGATAAAATCATTACCCTCTGGCAAGTTCGTTCTAGACAACTGGGGCAAACTTTACTCGGTCACACCGATGCAATCTGGTCAGTCGCCTTCAGTCCCGATGGCAAAACGCTGGCGTCGGGTAGCTATGATAAAACGATTAAATTATGGGATGTTAAGTCTGGAACACTCAAAGATACTTTAAAAAAACATCAGGATGCTATCTTTGCGGTTACTTTCAGCCCCGATGGTCACTATTTAGCTTCAGCAAGCTATGATCAAACTTTCAAACTGTGGCAAATGGCTCAAAACGGTAGCTTGTTTACCCTTAAAGGTGCCAAACAAGCTATCTTCTCAGTAGCTTTCAGTCCGGATAATCGATTTCTAGCCACCGGTAACGAAAATGCAGCGATTTTTTTATGGCAACTATCGACTCATCAATTACTGAAGACCTTGGTTGGTCATCAACAATCCGTATTGACAGTGGTTTTTAGTCCCGATGGACAACATTTAGCCTCCGGGAGTGAGGATAAAACGATTAAGGTATGGCAATAAATCCTCAAGCTAGGTTAGAATGCGTAACGTGGAGCAAATCCCTCCCTTTAAATTCCCCCTTTGTCAAAGGCGAGAAATTCCTTAAAATGTAGGTTGGCAATCCTTTGCCAACTTTCCTTCTACACCGGGCTATTGACCAAAAGCGCCTCGATTTTGGCCATGTCCTCGCTCGACAGACTCCACTGTCTAGTACCGATAAACTCATCTATCTGCTCTGGTCGTCGTGCCCCCACAATAGCCGAGGTGACTTCCTGACGGCGGAGCACCCAGGCAATGGCTAACTGGGGCAAAGACCAGCTATTGTGCTCAGCAATCGGGCGCAATTTTTCCACCAGTTCCAAGTAAATACTCAGTTGAGGTTCTTGGAAAAACGGGCTACGTTGGCGCCAATCATTATCTGGAAAGGTAGCTACACGCTCCTGGGTCATCTTGCCAGTCAGCAAGCCTGCCTGCATGGGACTGTAGACAACCACGCCAATATCGTTGGCTGCACAGTAAGGTAGCAATTCAGTTTCAACCTCACGTACTAGCATACTGTAAGGCGGTTGTAACGAAGCAACGGGATGAATAGGCTGAATGCGCTTGAGCTGTGCTACGCTAAAGTTAGAGACTCCACCATAGCGAACCTTACCTGCTTTGACCAAATCAGCCACTGTTTCCCAACCCGCTTCGATATCTTCATCCGGCAATGGCCAATGAATTTGGTAAAGATCAATCACCTCCACCTTCAGGCGGCGTAGGCTATTTTCTACTTCCTGGCGGATACTCTCCGCTTTAAGATGACCATAAATATTGCTACCATCTTCTTTCCACAAAATACCACACTTGGTCGCTATAATCACTTCATGACGACGGCCAGCAATAGCTTGACCCACTATCTCTTCCGAGTGACCTTTACCATAACCAGCAGCCGTATCAATCCAGTTGATGCCCAGGTCAAGCGCATGGCGAATGGTCGCGATAGAATCATTATCATCCTGTATACCCCACCCATAAGGATTGTTACCACCACCAATAGCCCAAGTGCCCAATCCAATCGGTGTTAAATAAAGATTGCTGTAACCTAATTTTCGAGTTTGCATTGGGTTTTTCCTCCTTATTATCAAATTCATTGATTAGTGTTTGTATTAGTGTTAAATGCGAATTAAGAGCTAAAATGGGTAGCCAATCCATCTGTCGCTTCAATTCTAAGTTAAGGGCAAACAGACCAGTTTTCCCCACCGAAATACCGCATCTATAGGGGCAGACTTAGCTGTTCGTTCTCCCACACCTCAGCTTAATTTGATGGCATCGATCCGGCGGCATCCCCGAAATTTAATTTTAGTTTTTCATGAGGGTTTAAATTTACTAACGATACCTTACTAAATACAATGGGGAATAGTACGCCCTATTAGTTGAGCTTAGCTAATTAAGTCATATTGTATTATAACCATTCCTTGAGAAATTTATACACTCATGTTACGCATAGCCGCTATACTCCCTTTTGGCAAAAAAGGATGAGAAGATTTCGAGAAATTAAACTTCGGTGACCGCTGTTTCTCCTTTGAATAAGGGAGAAACCCAAACAAAGCAGCCGGGTGTGTAAGAGAAGTTATTCACTACCACCTACCACACTTAACCTAACAAAATATTGTGTCAATTGTGTCATGATCCTATTGGCCATGTTAGTAAGATGGAACATCCATTATCAATTCAACAAAATTGTTCACGGAGGGACTGATATTTTATCAGTTGGTTTTATGATAGTACGTATTGCTACTACGCAAGACATTGATCAATTGCTCGGAATTGAGCAACGTTGCTTCCAAACCGATCGATTGTCGCGGCGTAATTTTTCCTATTTACTAACCAAAGCCAATGCGCATACCTTGGTGGCAGAAACAGAGGGCCTAATTCAGGGTTATGTTATGGTGTTGTTTAGCCAAGCAACTTCTGCCTCTCGGTTATATTCTATTGCAGTAGATGCGCCTTTGCGTAACCAAGGTGTGGCCAAATCTTTGCTGCAATCGGTGGAGCAATATGCGTTGGAACGAGATACCGTTTCTATGCGCTTGGAAGTGCGAGCCGATAACATCGCTTCTCAACAGTTTTTTAAAAAGCATGGCTATAAGCAATTTGGTGTGGTAGCGGATTACTATGAAGATCACGAACGCGCTTTGCGTTTTGAGAAATGGTTAGCGCCTCATTTAGCGAGAGAACTAGTCCGCGTGCCTTATTACCAACAAACTTTGGATTTTACCTGTGGTCCAGCCGCTTTGATGATGGCGATGCTTGCTTTGGATCCAACGTTAGAATTAAATCGTAAACTAGAATTATCTTTATGGCGTGAGGCAACGACAATTTATATGACTTCTGGTCACGGTGGCTGTGGTCCTTATGGTTTAGCACTTTCCGCCTATCAACGGGGCTTCGATGTCGATATTTATGTCAATACCCAGGAAATCCTTTTAGTTGATTCGGTACGTAATCAAACCAAGAAAGAAGTCATTCGCTTAGTTCAAGAAGATTTCTTAGAAAAAATTGCCACTTTACCGATCCAATTAAAATATAGCTCACTCACCTTTTCCGCTTTGCGAGAACACTTTGAAGCCGGTGGTATCCCCTTAGTGTTGATTAGTTCTTACCAAATTTATCGTGAGAAATTTCCTCACTGGGTGGTGGTTACCGGATTTGATCAAAAATATATCTATGTACATGATCCTTTTGTCGACGATGAAACCGAAGAAACCGTGGCCGATTGCGTTAATATCCCTTTGCGGCAACGCGACTTTGAACATATGGCACGTTATGGTAAAACCGCACAAAAAGCGGCTTTAATTATTAAATTACGGCAACCTAACTAATTAATTTATGAGTTCTCATTTAATTATCGTCGAAAAAGAAGCGGATTGGCAACCGAGTTTTTTGGATATGCAAGTGATTACAGTCAAGGATTACCTTGTTGAGCCTGAATATTTCACTTTGCAAAATGCCAAACTGATTAATCTTTGCCGTAGTTATCGTTATCTTAGCCAGGGTTATTATTGTTCGCTCCTGGCGGAAGCTCGTCATCATCGAATTATCCCGACCGTACGCACGTTGCGTGATCTCAGTAGCAAAGCGATTTATAGTCTGAATATCGAGTCACTGGATGAATTACTCCAACAAAGTTTTAATAACCAACAATATCCACAAACGACGGATCGTTTAGAGTTAGTCATTTTTTTTGGACAATGTGAATTTCCAGCCTTACAAAAATTAGCACAACAGTTATTTGCTACCTTTGCTTGTCCCCTATTAAAAGTAGAATTTCGTCACCAAAAACAGTGGAGTATTTATGCTATTCGTATTCTCCAACTCAATGCCTTAATCGATAAGCAATACGAATTCTTTATCAAAGCACTCAATACCTATACTCTGCGTAAAACCTCTATACGCAAGCGGAGACGGGTATACCGCTATGATCTCGCTATTCTCCATAATCCTCAAGAAACTTTACCGCCTTCTAATACCGCTGCTTTGCGAAAATTCGTTGATGTGGGTCATAAGTTAGATATTGATGTGGATTTAATTACCAAAAAAGACTATTCACGGTTAGCTGAATACGATGCCCTATTTATCCGAGAAACCACAGCGATTGAACATTATACTTACCGATTTGCCAAAAAAGCCGAGAATGAAAATTTAGTCGTCATCGACGATCCGGATTCCATTCTCCGCTGTACTAACAAAGTCTATTTAGCAGAATTATTGAAGTCACATAAAGTTCCAGTACCCAAAACCGTTATTCTCTATAAAGGCAGTGCTTATACTCGGCGGATAGAAGCCGAATTAGATTATCCAGTGGTCCTCAAGATTCCAGATGGTGCTTTCAGTCGAGGGGTATTTAAAGCCTATAATCGTCAAGAACTAACTAATAAAGTCGGTGAATTATTCAAAACTTCCGATATTATTCTGGCGCAAGAATATCTGTATACGCCTTATGATTGGCGAATTGGGATCCTCAACCGCAAACCATTATATGCGTGCCAATATTTTATGTCTGATGCCCACTGGCAAATTGTTAAACATGACACCGAAACCGGTCATTACGATGAAGGTCGATTTCACACTTTTGAACTAACCGATGTACCAGAAAAAGTTATTAAAACCGCATTGCGATCGGCTTCTTATATTGGAGATGGTTTGTATGGAGTTGATTTAAAAGAAACTGAACAAGGTATTGTCGTTATTGAAGTCAATGATAATCCCAATTTAGACGAAGGTGTAGAAAATGCCGTCTTAAAAAATGAATTGTATGCCATCATTCTACGGGAATTTATTCGCCGAATTGAAAGAAAAAGTCGTCATTTTAGATAAGTAACTCTGGACTACGTTACGTGGAATCCAGGAAACCGTCCTCTCCCTAGATTTCACTTTGTTCCATCCAGGCTACTACTCACTGCCATTAAGTTAAGCTACCACTCCCCCCTTTAAAATCCCCCCTCACCCCCCTTTTTCAAAGGGGGGAATCCTTAACTTAATGGCAATGAGGCTACTACTGGAGAGAATAGTGACAATCTTAATAACTAGCGCGCCGGTTAGGTTGAAGGATGAAGCCCAACAATTAAGAGAAATTGAGTGCTGTGTTAGGTAGGTAATTACCTTTAACTTTGATAATAGGTAAGCTGAGTAGGAGAGATAAGATTGTGAAAGTGGTGTGGTTATGATACCGTAACAAATTGATTCAGATGAGTAATAATTTGGTGGAGTTATTGAGATTTTCATGAGGATTAAGGAGTTAAGACATGAAATGTCCGGTTTGCAATGATATTAATTTGCGGTTAGCAGAACGCCAAGGTGTTGAAATTGACTACTGTCCTCAATGTAGAGGAGTTTGGCTTGATCGAGGTGAATTAGACAAGATTATAGAACGTTCTCTTCATGTTGAAAACTCAGCAAGAACGCAACCGAGAACGTCAACATACTCGGATTACGAAGATAATGAACGCGAAAGACGAACTTCAAAGCACTCGGATTATGAAGAGAGTGAACGTGGGAGACCAACGTCAAGGCACTCGGATTACGACGATGATAAGCATGGCAAACCAAAGAAAAAGCGTGGCTTTTTGGATGACTTGTTTGATTTTGATTAAAGGACCCTAACCAGCTAGTAGCCCGGATGAAGTGAAATCCAGGGGAAGGAATGCTTGAATTTATGGATTTTACCTCGGTTAAAGTAAGCAAAAATTTCCTCTAACCAAAGAAAATAAACCCTCGGTAGCTTTGGAAAATAATAATGGGGTTGGACTAAACCAGTAAAGCCCAACCGACGAACTTTAAGATTAGAGAAATAACTTATGTCTAATAACTATAATTGGCGTGATCCACTTTCTTTGGAACAAGTGATACAGCACTATGGAAAGTGGTCGGCGATGTCTATTTACTTAGGAAATGGACAATACACCTTAATGCCACCTCAGGTTGATTATCGGCTGCGACGTTTAACTCAGATAGTAGCTGATTTAATTAGTAAACCGCTAAATCAAATTCGGGTACTTGATTTAGCTTGTTTAGAAGGGCATTACGGTTTGGAATTCGCTCATCATGGTGCAGAAGTGGTGGGAATCGAAATTCGTGAAGCCAGTTTGGCAAAAGCCCAGTTTGCTAAATACCATCTTCAACTAAATAATTTTAGTTTGTACCAAGATGATGTTCGTAATCTTAGCAAAGAGAAATATGGAACCTTCGATGTAGTAATATGTTCTGGCATTCTCTACCACCTAGATACACCGGATGTTTTTCAGTTTGTCAAAAATATCTACGAAGTTTGCAATCATATTGTTGTGTTCGATACTTTTATTAGTCTAAGTGACCGAGTTGCCGCTGAGTTTGAGGGTAAAACTTATTGGGGGTTAAAACGTACCGAATACTCTAAAGAGGCCACTGAAGAAGATAAAAAGCGACATCTTTGGGGTTCAATTGATAACTTTAACAGTTTTTGGTTGACTCAACCTTCTCTTTGTAATTTAATGATTAATAGTGGTTTTACTTCATTTTATGAGTGCCATGTTCCGGCATGGTCCAGTAATTTAATTGATCGCAAGACTTATGTTGCGATTAAAGGTAAAGCCGTGAAATTATTGTCTTCACCAGTCACAGATCAAACATCTCATCTACAAATTCCAGAACATCAACCCATGAATTGTCATTCAGTCCAAAAACAACACAGTCTACTTTTTAAATTGGTCAAACAGACATTTCCCCAACCCATAAAAAATGTAATCAAGTTTACTTTACGTGCATTAGGGTTGATGAAACTAGAAGGAACACCTAAGTATCTAAAAGAATATTTTAAAAAAAAGAAGAATCGAATGTAGAATAAAAAATAAGGTAACGTAAGCAAGTAACCCGGATGAAACCAAATAAAATCCAGGGAAAGCGCAATTTCCTGAATTTTGCGTGGCGTAATCCAGGCTACGCTCGTTGACAATACACCCAAAAATGCGAATAAATATTTGCTCAAAATAGGACGAAGAATTTCCGGCTTTCAAACTCAAAATAGGACGAAGAATTTCCGGCTTTCAAAGCGGCGATTTCAACATGAGAGGACGAAGGAAACTTCTCAAGTTAATGGCAGTGTGCTTTCAAGAGAGGTGGTAATTGTTTTAACCAAGTCATTTTTTCGGTAATCATTTTTCCAGTAAGCACAAATCCCGCTAATTGTTGAGTATTGGTAATATAAAATAAACCTCGAATATCTTGTCCTTGAGTTTCTATATGCCATTGTCCATCCACCGTTTTTGGAGGAGGTGAAATCACAATGGGACAAGCCGGGGTTTTTACGACTATTGGCATAGCGGGATAAGTAACAGCAGTCGTCTGTCCTACTAAAGTTTTAGCCAAAGCACGGGCGGCATTCATTAGAGGCATCACGTAAAGTAATACCAGACCTTCAATTTGAGCACAATCTCCAAGCGCATAAACATCTGGCATATTTGTTTGGAGGTAGCGATTAACGACAATGCCTTCTTTTACGGTTAAACCGGCAGCAGTAGCTAATTTAACCTGAGGACGTAATCCAATTGCGGAAATAACGATATCCGTTGCCACCGTCTGATTGTCGACCAGTGTTAATTGATACCTTGCTGATGCAATTGGCGCAATATGTTTAACGGTTTTACCAAGTAACCAGGTAACACCACGCTCTTGTAAGACTTGTTGTAGTAATTGCCCTACTGATGTCGGCACTAATCGATTGAGTGGATAAGTCGCGTTACTAATTATGGTTACTGAAAAACCGCCTTCCTGTAAGTCATTAGCAAATTCACATCCGATTAACCCGGCTCCAATAATAGTAACGTGTTTAGCTTTTTGCAAAGCGGTTCGGAGATATCGGTATTCGGATAGACTATTAACAAATAATATTTTTTCGGTTACTGTTCCTGTGCAGGGAGTAACTATCGGTTTTGCTCCACAGGCTAATACCAATTGACTATAGGTTAAACTTTTTTCATTAATCTTGAGTCTATGCCATTGTGGTTCTAATTGGGTAACAAGAGTATGTGTCAGTATCTCGGCTTGGAGTTGTTCTGCCATTTGCTCAACTGGCGTTGTTATCAGCATTTCTGGCGTTTTATGTTGAGAAAAAGCATTAGATAACATTGGTTTAGAATAAAAATGACCTTCATCAGCCGTGATGAGTCGCAAAGGACAATTGGGGTCAAGTTTACGCAGTTCACGTGCTACTGTATAACCCGCTAAACCAGTACCAATGATAGTAATGGGGTGCATATGGAGGGTTCTTATCTTCAAAAAAGGATAATAATTTTATACTAACAGTTGATCGTGCTAAACAGGTAGTGATTTTAGTGTAACTAGGAAATGATGACAATAACGGCATTTAATTTTCTCACATCCGTTCAGGTCAGAATGGACCACCAGTAGCATATAAAAAAAGACCACAATCAAAAGATTGTGGCCAATGGAGGTAGGAGAGGAGGTTGAAATCTGGTTAATTTTATTTAAGCATTAATAACATTATGCAATATTATAAACACATTTTTGAATTTTTGTAACTTAAATTTTAGATGGCTCAAACAGTTTTTATAACTAATTGATTTAGAACGTGTTATAACGCACCTCTGCCTTTTAAAATCTACTGAAAACTGTCCGAAGTATTATTTATATTTTATCTCTAACTTTAGTAGATTTATACACTTAAACTATAAGCTTTTATCCGTTCTCTCTTTACAAATATTATAGATGTTTTTTACCTTGGTATATTTTATATCTCTACATCCGGATTCATAAGTTAAACTCATTATGACTTTTTGTCAATACTTCTTCTACTATTGATTTTGCTTTATTGCTTGTTGCTATTATACAATAGCAATTTAATTGCCAATACAATAACACACTGTTTTTATAGGACGTATAATACACTAGAAATAATTTCTTTGCAAATTGCAATGCAAAATAAGAAATTTTTGCAAATTAAAATCTTTGTTTTAATTGGATAAAGATTGGGCTACAAAAAATTTTTTTATTAAAATAAACTTTATCTATAAATTTAGATAATTTTTTTTAATTAAATTAAAAATATCCCTTTTGAAAAGTCAAGAAGTTATTCATTAGTGCTTAAGTGCTTAAATAAACAAACAATTTATTGATGGTATTCTTTTTTTCCAAGATGTGCAGGTACCTATATTTGCTAAAGAAAAGAGTTGTAGCTTAACTCAATGACAGTGGGTGGAGGGATGGTGCATAACCTGAATAAATGGGTAAAAAATAAGAGAACACATCTAGCAAAGACAAGAGAAACCTTAATCATCATATAGGTTAAAGTTTCTCTTGTTATTTTATTCTAATTAAAGACTGATTGTTTTGATTGAAAGAGTCGTTATTATTTTACTTTTTGCTTTGACTTTATCAGATCGTTTCTTCTGCAACTTTAGTGGCTTCTTCGTCAGACACTTCTACAGTTTCAACTGTTTCTTTTGTTGCATCATTATCATCTTCAACTTTGGTTGAGTCTTCGTTATTGAAAACGTCTTCTGGTGCGATGGTTACTTCCTCAACTTGGTATATATCTAGCTTTTCTGTGAGTGCTCTCAAAATAACGTTAACTACTAAGTTTCCTACTTTCAAGTTGGGTATGCGTAAAATGAAGTTTCCGGCTTCATTTCGTTGCAAAGTAATTAAGTTGCTGGTATCAACTTCGGTTTCTGGCTCAGTAGTTGGTGCAGTAATTTCAAGACCTGTAACGGTAGTCAAAATAATCGGTTCTTGTTTTTCATCAGCCGTAGTCGCTTCAGCTATACCTAAGTTCACTTCAACGTTCAGTAATTCACCATTAACCACAGCATTAGCGCTTTCTTCTTCTGCTTGCGGAATCAGGACTTCACCAATGACCTTGGTTTCTTCAACTGGTGCTAAGGTTTCATTACCTTCTCCATCAACCACAACAACATCATTAACTACTTCTAATTGTGCTTGAATAGCCTGTTCTTCTTCTTCGGAAACGACCGGAGAGAATGTTGGTTCTTCAACATCTGTAGGTTCAAGGGACTCATTGGTCGGAACTACTTCACTGTCAATCGGCACAACTTGACCTTCAGTCGGAACTACTTCACTGTCAGCTGGTACGACTTGACCTTCAGTCGGAACTACCGCACCTTCAGCCGGGACAACTTGATTTTCAGTCGGAACTACTTCACTGTCAGCTGGTACGACTTGACCTTCAGTCGGAACTACCGCACCTTCAGCCGGGACAACTTGACCTTCAGTCGGAACTACCGCACCTTCAGCCGGGACAACTTGATTTTCAGTCGGAACTACCGCACCTTCAGTTGGAACTACCGCACCTTCAGCCGGGACAACTTGACCTTCAGTTGGAACTACCGCACCTTCAACCGGGACAACTTGACCTTCAGTTGGAACTACCGCACCTTCAGTCGGAACTACCTCACCTTCAGCCGGGACAATTTCACTTTCATTTGTTGTTAGTTGTGTTGCAACTGGAGGAAGTTGTGGTAAATCCCAATTGATTGGAAGAGCATTTCGTTGTTCTTCCGTGAGCATTTCTGGAGAAATTTTATTGGTGACTAACCATTGAATAGTAGCTTCAACGCTGACAAAAATACCAGCTTCTTCGGCTTGTGTGAATAATTCTTCTGCTGTAGGTGGAGTAGTATTTTCAGATTCGGTGCTATTGCTATCAGTAGTACCACTATTTTCTATATTATTTTCACCAGTGGTATTATTTGTATCGGTGACATTTCCTTCACTACCGGTCGTATTGTTTTCTGAATCGTCAGTATCTCCAGCAGTTGTATTTTGGTCCTGGTTTGGCGTGGAATTATCCGTGGTATTTTGATCTTGACTTGGAGCAGGTTGTTCTTGAGATTGGCACCAATCTTTCTTTTCAGCATTGTTTTTACAACTGGCTTCAATCGCGGTTGGATTTTTAGGAGCAGCGTAAACTGGATTTGCTACCATACTGGCGTTGCCCATTAATGCTATGCTCATAGCTGTAATAAGTAATTTTTTGTTCATCTCTATATTCTCCTGTTATTAAACAGTTTCAACTATGAGTTAAAATTTAAATGTTAAAGCTAACAAAAGATATGAGTATATAACTAATTGAATATAGGAATTTTTCTTAACAGGCGTGGAGTTGAGCGATAATGTTACGTGTTGATGAGGAAAATAAGGTGCATCGGAGTTAATTGTGGGGGTGTTTGCCTCAATGCCATTAAATTAAGGGCAGATACGCTGGTCTGCCCCTACAAACTTCACGTATTTTGGGGCTGTAGGGGCGAACCGAGGTGTTTGCCCCACCTTAACTTAATGGCATCGTAGTGTAGGGTGCGTTAGACATCAGTCGTCATAACGCACCTTTAAAAATATTAATTGGTTATGGTGATCTGGATAGTTTTATCACTAACGGTTACGGTACCATCCTCTAAACGGTAACCAAAGTGAATTTCAATAACACCTGGTGGAGCAACTAATTTACCTTGATAGATTTCCACGGTCTGAGTCGGTTCCAAAATATCTTCTTTGAACGCGAGTAGACTGGCAAAGTTGCCATCCCAAGGTAATACCTGATTATTAGCGTCTAACCTATAGAGAGCAGATTTACGGTTAGGCGAATCAGCGGCAGTATAAGCGGCATACGCAATGAAACCGACCAGTTGCCCAACTTGTTTGGGATCAACGCAGAGAGTAGCGCGTATATCCACCGGTTTTGATAAGCTAACAGTTAGTTCTCGCTGGAAAGTCCCTGAAGTAGCGGCTGCACCACCGGCGATTTGCGCACTCGTGACCACGGTTTTTCCTTGCGAATTGGTGGCAATTACGCCAAGTTGGGGAAGTTCAGTGTTGCAAGTCGTAATGATCTCCGTATTCTGAGATATCGTCATGTGTTTACTGTCAGTGGCTGTGAGATCGACCTGTCTCGGATCCTCAGCGGGATTAACAAATTGTACTCCGTCTCCAAAAGTCACTTGATCTTCAAACTGGACATTCTTGCCAATTTTTACCTGGGAAAGATGACTATTAGCCTTAACCGTTAGTTCTTCTAATAAAGCCGGTGCCGCTGCTTCGCCGGTGATTTCTCCTTGGAGATTGCCACCGGTAATGTGGGTATTAGCGGCTAAGTGGACATTGATGAGAGTGCCACCGACTCGACTGTCATTGGTAACGATTCCGGCTAAAGTTCCGCCGCTGACTTGAGCACCGACGAAAGTGAAATCCGCCAGCGTACCTTCATTGACAATGTAACCAGTGAGTCTGCCTCCTTTTAACAGCGTATCGGGTTGAATGGTTACCTGAGAGACAATTCCTTTATTTTCAATCACACCGGCTAATTGGCCACCGGCTACTTTCGCGTCGGTTCCCAGCGCGGCGTTGGTTAAGGTATGTCCATGATTTCTACACAGGTAATCAATTTCACCCGTCGGTGGACAAGAAGTTAACCCTGAAATGTCAGAAATCACCGTCGTTTGAGTTACTTCGGGTGACGGAACAACGGGGGGTGGCGGAACAGCAGGTTCATCTGCTTTTGCCACTGCCGGGGTAGAGATTTCCTGATTTACTATTGGAACCGTCACCGGTGGCGGTGTAGGCGTTATCTCTATGGGTTGGGAATTATTATCGGTATTCTTTCCGGCAACCGTGATTGTCATTGGCAGAACTTTCGTCACGTTAGGATCGTTTTGCGAAGTTGCTGTGACCGCCAGTGTGTTGGTCGCACCGGGTTCGGTTGGTAAAATAATTTCTAGTACTACTTTCTTGGTTTCGGATATTTCCACTGGCAGCGGCGTAGTTGGTAAGCCATTGACAGTCAAATTAGCTGGATTATCAGTCACTTTCAGTTCATAGGTGTCAGCATTGGAACCGTTGTTAGTGAGTTCTAACTCAATCGGTAAAATAGCGCCGGGTTCGCCGGAGACTTGTGGTGAGGTCGTGGTGAGAGAGAAGTCATGTGAGGTTGTCCCCACCGTCAGCAGCATTTCTTCTATCACACTGGGATCAGCCTGAGAAGTTGCGGTGATGGTAATAACACTCTTAGCACCGGGTTCTGCTGGCAATGTCATGTTTAGGTTTAAATTGGCACTTGCCGATTTATCCAGTGGAACGGAAGCCGGCAACAGTTCCAAAGCCCAATTCGCTGAATTACTCGTCTTTAAAGTATAAGTATCTATCTCGTTACCTTTATTAGTCAGGGTCAACGGGATCGATAAAGTCGAGCCGGGTTCGCCAAACCATTGGTTGGTCTCAGTAGTTAAAGTAACCGCATGTATCGTTGCTTGAGCGACAGCGACTTGTATTTCTGCAACCGCTTTTACCGTAGCATCCGTTTGAGAGATAGCCGTGATGGTAATGGTGTTGATTTCGCCAGGTTCATTAGGCAACGCCACTTCTAACGATAATTCATGAGTATCTAAAGCTTTCACTTCAAGAGGAGATGTTATTTGACCTGAAACCCAACCTTTCGGATCAACAAGTTGCAGAGTATAGGTATCGGTCTCTGGTCCACCATTAACCAGGGTTAAGGAAATAGGCAAGGTCGTTCCTGGTTCACCGGTGTGTTTACCGGAACCGATGAGAGAAACGTCATATAAAATTTTGCTCGGTCCTTCATTGATGCTAGCCGCTTTGATCAGGTCGCTCAATCCCACCCCATCATCTAACAAAATGTTGTCAGAAAAGAGGTTGACTCGACCACCGGCTTCTAAGATGAAACCACGGTTATTTTTCAAATTGATAATGCCACCCTCACCAACCGCTAAGGTGATATTGCCGGTTGCTTTGATGACAGTAGCGCCGACGTTGCTTAAATCGAGTACCCAATCTTTGCCGCCAAAAATAGTGACATTACCGCCTTCAATTTTGGTGCTGGCTCCCGCCAAAGAAATAACACTCGGTTCGATAAAGACATTCCCGGGCAAGCCATTTTGTGAGCAATTGATGCCACCTTGACCAGTGCTAAAGTCACCACCCCCTAACTTCACCAGGAGAGGCGCAGCCAATCTCAGGTTACCGCCATTACCGCCCACCTGACCGGACGCCGCATTACAATTACCACCACCACCAGCGGCGATTTGTACTTCACCATGATGGTGTAAATAATTCTCAGCCATCAGGCTCAAGTCGCCACCTTTGCCGGCTCGTCCTGGTTGGCTATCAGTAATATCACCGCCTTTGCCAGCGATAATGATACCACCGCTACCCTTGAGCGTGGCGGTATTAATGAAACTACCCCCGTAAACACTGACACCACCACCATAGGCACCATATTGTTTGCCCTTGCCACCGTTACCGGCGGTGATAACCCCTTCATTGCGGAACAAATTCTTGGAACCGTCACCCACTGATAAAATGACACTGGCACCCGGTTGAGCACATTCTGGTTTCCCAATAACTGACCAATAATCACCGGTACATGAATATCCAGTTTCGCTTACACCATCCTGTCCTTTAATCGAGCCTTTGTTCTGTAAGTAATTCTCGGCATGAAGAATGAGATAAGTCCCTTTATTATCTGAGCTTTTTAAGCCTCCACCGTTTTCAATACACAGGGCTTTCACCGCAGTGTAGGGGAGAGCCGTTATCGTGTGACCTCTCTTGATGCGAACATTATCTGCTGGAGTCGGAATAGCGTCGCCACTCCAAGTTGAAGCATTATCCCAATTACCGTTACGTTTTGATTCAATAGTAATATTTTCATTTAAACATTCCTCCGGCGTTTTTGCTGTGCCGCGAAGTGTCACCTTTTTAGAAGGTGTATCGGAAGAACTAATGAGTATACTCGCTTTTTTCTCACCTTCTATGACCGGGATAAATTGTGCTCCAAAGTCACATGCCTTAGCCGGATACAGTACGTTTTTATAAGCACAGTTCCAAGGGTAGAAGAAATAATTAGCTCTATCTTCAGTGAGACCTATAAAATCCCATTTCAAATCAATATTGCCGGTATTTTCGAGCTTGAATTCCTGTATAGCTGAAGATTCACCGATGTTGACTTCACCAAAATCATAACTGTTGGGGACTACATCGATTTTAGCGTTGCCGGCTCTAATTGCTTTAGCTTGGATAATCAATTCTTTGTTGATGCTTGGATCAGTCAAGATGAACTTCAAAGTAGCTTCCTTAGTACCGAGTGTTAGGGGAGTAAAAGCCACGGTAAATTGACAAGCAGAGTAGCGATCACCAGTGCTACAGGATTTGCTATCTGCGTTATAGTGAAATTCGCTGGCATCAGTACCTAAAAATCCAATGCTATCAACTTGCAGGGTGCCGCAGTCTCGAGCAACTATATTGATATTAAGAGAGGCAGTACTATTAACAATTTTAGTACCAAAATCAAATTCTCCTGTGTCCGGATCATATCCGGCCGATTGAATTCCCAAACTACCGCCGTTCGGGCAAGTTAATAAAAAAACAGTTTGAGTGGATGCCCAATCCGGATCTTTATTACCGGGTGCTTCCAGGAAAGCAGTCACTTGTGTGGAAGCGGGAACTTTTAAATGGTTGTAACCTAAATCGGAATACTCCCAGCAAGGGATGTCTGGGGATTGTGAACATAAACCTGTTAAATTAGTCAATGAATCGGGAATTTCACCACTGAGTTGGTTATTATTCAGGTAAAGTGCCCCTATGCCGGCTGGCAAATTTGGAATAGCTCCGGTGAAGTGATTCCAGGATAGGTTGAGGCGCCATAATCCACTCGGTAAATTGGGAATGACACCATTAAACTGATTGTTAGATAAAGAAAATTCTCCTAAATTAGGTGGAAGAGATGAAGCCTCAATTGGCCCGCTTAATTGATTGTTGGAAATATCTAGATACCCTAAGTTGGTCACTCCACCTAAATTGGGAAAGGCACCGCTCAATTGATTGTTATACAAAGATAACCGATTTAAACTGGGTCGCAAGGATGAGCCATTAATGAAGTCACTTAATTGATTGGAGGATATGCTAAGTTCACTTAACTGGGTCAATCCACTTAAATTAGGAAAGGGACCAGTGAGTTGGTTGTTGTCCAGAAATAGACTTACTAAATTGGGTGGCAAGTATGAACCATTAATGGCGTCACTTAATTGATTGTTGGAGATGTTAAGATAACCTAAGCTTTTCAATCCACTTAAATCGGGCAAAGAACTATTAAGTTGGTTGTTATCTAAGGAAAGTGAACCCAAATTGGTTGGCAAGTACGAAGGATCAATTGGTCCAGTTAACTGTGTACTACTTAGTCCAAGATTAGCCAAATTATCTAAAATACTCAGATCAGGAAGGGTCTGATTCAGTGGAGTTCCGTACAGGGAGAGTGTTTGCAAACCGGTTTGCAAACCGGTTGGAATTGGAAAAAGTGAACCATCAATCGGTCCCGTTAATTGATAGTTATAAGATAAATCAAGATTTGTTAAATTGACAAGATTACTAAAATTAGGAATCTGTCCACTAAGTTGGGTGCTAGATAAATAGAGTGAATTCAAACTGAGAGGAAACAACGCCGGGTTAATAGGCCCGGTTAATGAACTATATGCTAAGTTAAGCGTCGTCAACTTGGTTAAAGTGCTTAAATCAGGAAGCGGTTGGTTTAGTGAGTAGTTAGATGATAAATCCAAAGAGGTCAAGCTAATTGCTGGAAAAAATTCAGCTTTAACAGGACCGGTTAACCGAGTAGAACTGAGATTAAGAGAGGTCAATTGGGTTAAAGTGCTTAAATCAGGAAGTGGTTGATTTAGGCCAGTACTATATAAAGTGAGTGACTTTAATTTACTGTTGATTGGAAACAGTGAGGCACTAAGTGGTCCAGTTAAATAATAATTGTAACTTAAATCAAGGTATTCCAAACTAGCAAAGCTACTAAAGTCAGGTATAGCTCCTTTTAACTGATTGTTCTGTAAATACAGAGAAGTTAAATTAGTTAAACTAGGTGAACCGGGCAGGCTAGATATAATTCCTTCTAACTGATTTCCCTCTAAATACAGAGAAGTTAAACTAGTTGGTAAGGACAATGGATCGATATTACCTGTAAATAGATTATAAGAAAGATCAAGAGATTTTAAACTGGTCAAGGCACTTAAATTGGGTAAAGTTCCCCCCAATTGATTTTTACAATCCCAGCACCACCCATCATATCCTACTAAATCGAGTGTTTGCAAAGAAGTTAAAGCACTTAAATCCGGAAGTGTACCTACTAATCGTTTCTCTCGCCTTGTAATGCCAATGACATGTTGTGGTGGTGGTGAGATACCATCACAGGTTACTCCCGTCCAACTGCAGGGTGTGTTAGTCACATTCCAATTATTAGTTTGATTATCATACCAATTTGGTCCGGTGGTACTCTTATATAATGCGACTAAGGCACCACATTCAGTTGGTGAAATTTCGGTAACGGTGGCGCAATCTGTGGCAGCTTGTGCCCAAGATGACCACGTTAAAATTCCGATTAAGGGTAATAACTGCAAGCAATTAATTCTTTGGACAAACTTGTCCTGACGTAAATTTTTCATAAAACAATCTCCTCATAAATTAAAATTCCAAGAAGAACATGAATAATTGTGGTACAAATTACGCGCTTTGTCTTTTGCTATATTGTCCAATTAAAAAAATTTTTTTATCCTCCAATTTGATGCTTCTGTCAAATTAAAACCCCCTTGACAAAAACCCAATTTGACACTTCTGTCAAATTCGTTGCGCGCTTATCCATGTAATTCAAAAGTGAACTATTGCAACTATCTAAATAAATTAGGGAATTAGTAATTTGACACCATTGTCAAAAATGACCAAGTACTTGATAAGTAAGGTTATGATAACGGGAGTTCGTTCCTCGTTCCCACGCGCCGGCGTAGGAATGCCGTGCAATGAGTTGAAGTACACTCTTTTTCCCGTCGAGAAGGAAAGTTAAAATGCCGCTGTCGAAGGGGGCAAGCCAGGAACAGCGCAGGTAAACAACCACTATCCTTATTTTGTGCTAACATATTATATGTTCCTCAAATTCAACTGTAAGGAAATTAAGTGAATACCAAACTTAATTTGGGGGATAAAGATTGTAACGGTTGTATACCGCTACAATCTTATTTATCAGGTTTCCCAGCCGCGAAACTGAATTTCATTGTGGGTCTAAGTCGAGCGCTGATGAAAACCTCCTTTTCTCTTGCAAGTTTCATCCCAAAGAATAACTTATTGTTTATTAAGTATTTGTCAAAATAACCTTACTAAAGTAGGGTGTGCAAAATGACTAGTTTTGCCGCTATTTTTTGATAAAAAATTGTTTATTTTCAATTAATTAAATTAAAAAACTGGCTAAAATCAACACGTGTTCATTTTCAACACTTTTTTAATAATATAGTTTTTATTTTCAATTGATTAAGTTGATAAATTTTTGTTTCCTCGTTTTCCTCGTTTCCTCGTTTCCTCGTTCCCACGCGCCGGCGTCACTGCCATTAAGTTAAGGGCAGACACGTCGGTCTGCCCCTACAAAATACCACGTATGTAGGGGCAAACCGACGTGTTCGCCCTCTCACTCAAAAGCCAGGTAGGGTGGGCACCGGTGCCCACCATTTTGTTGATTAACTAATGAGGGCGGGCAACGCTTCAATGCCATTAAGTTAAGGAAAATTTCCCCCCGCCTTAATAAGGAGGGGCTGGGGGTGGTTGAAAAAGTTTATCTTATTCAAATGATTAACCACCCCCCAACCCCCTCCTTGGTAAGGCGGGGGAGAACCATGCTTAACTTAATGGCATTGGAGCAACGCTTCGCTTTTGCCCACCCTACCTGGCTACCTGGCTTCTCACCTCATCGACAAAGGATTGACCACCGAGGTTTATTCTTGAATGCCATTGAGTATGAGTACGAATTAGGCGGTAGCAAATTGTTGTGTGTGGCACAACTGACCCGTTTATTTTGGTGGTTTTTGCGACATTTTTTGAGTACTTATTAAATAATGACAATAGAAACAAAGTATTAAAAAACTTTCGCGCTGGGCATAAAAGTTGCCGAAAGCAATTAAAAAGTAACTCTAAGGATAAGATATGGTGTTACCAATGCTTAACCCAACTACCCCTATCCAGCAAAGTGATTGTACTACTCAATCCTGCGGTTCCGGCACTGAACAGATGAATCATTTACCCGAAGCAATTCGACAAAAAATTTTTGACCATCCTTGTTACTCTGAGCAAGCGCATCATTTCTTTGCACGTATGCACGTGGCCGTGGCACCGGCTTGCAATATTCAATGTCATTATTGTAACCGCAAATACAACTGCGCTAATGAATCACGCCCCGGTGTGGTCTCTGAGCTATTAACTCCCGAACAAGCCGTGAAAAAAGTACTCGCAGTCGCAACGGCTATTCCAGAAATGACGGTCGTTGGGGTTGCTGGACCTGGCGATCCGCTGGCTAATCCACAACGTACTTTTAGCACTTTACGGCAAGTGGCTGAACAAGCACCCGATTTGAAATTCTGTTTGTCCACCAATGGACTGGCTTTACCTCAATACGTTGATGAAATCGTTCGCCATAACATTGGTCATGTCACCATAACCATTAATTGCATTGATCCGACGATTGGTGCTCACATTTATCCTTGGATTTTTTGGCAGCATAAACGTATCAGGGGAGCAGCAGCAGCGGCTATTCTCATTGAACAACAACAACGGGGATTAGAAATGTTGGTAGAGCGAGGTATTTTAGTCAAAGTGAACTCGGTTTTAATTCCCGGTATTAACGATGAGCACCTTAAAAGTGTTGCTCAGGTCGTCAAAGCCAAAGGTGCGTTTTTGCACAATATTATCCCGCTGATTGCCCAACCTGAACATGGAACTTATTATGGTTTAACCGGTCAGCGGGAACCCACTCCTGAAGAGCTGACTACTTTGCAAGCCGATTGCGCGGTTAATATGACGATGATGCGACATTGTCGTCAATGCCGGGCTGATGCGATTGGACGACTTGGTGAGGATCGGGGGGCTGAATTTAGCTTAGAACGGCTAGAAACGACAACAGTTGATTACGCAGCAGCGATGAGCCGTCGTCAAGCGTTTCAACAAGCGGTTGCTAAACAATTAACCCATCACCAAGTCAGCCCTGCAGCCAAGTTGCAATTCATTCCTATCAGGCAAAAGCCATTGGCGGGATCACCACCGCCTCGTCCAATACGAATGGCGGTAGCGAGTAAAGGTAACGGTCTAGTTAATGAACATTTTGGTCATGCCAAAGAATTTTTGATCTACGAAGCCTCTCAACAAGGTATACGTTTTATCAGTCATCGCCACACCGAACTGTATTGTGTGGGTAATGACACTTGCGGTGATAAAGAAGTAGTCCTCGAAAACATTATCCAGTTACTCGCCGATTGTGAAGTCGTGCTTTGTGCTCGGATTGGTTTTGAACCTTGGCGCGCGTTGGAATCAGCCGGATTATTGCCTAACAACGAACATGCGCTAGAACCGATTGAAGCAGCGGTAATGGCAGTTTACCAAGAGAGACTCAAAGCGACTCAACTGGCGCAATTCACGACGGGCTGCAAGATCGCCTAGGAAAATATTATGGCATTGGCAATTGTAGACGGTTGTATTAATTGTTGGGCTTGTGAATCCGTTTGTCCCAATAACGCCATCATGGCAGCGAAACCTCATTTTGCTATCGTTGCTGGGCAATGTACCGAATGTGTTGGGGATTATCAAGAACCACAGTGTGCCTGCATTTGCCCCATTGAAGGCGCTATTGTTGACGAATATCAACTGCCTTTAAACCCGCCTGGTTCTTTGTGGAGGCTCGCCAATGACTGCCTGTAAAGCTGTAGAAATTGCCGCCGAAATCTATTGGATCGGTGCTTTGGATCCACAACTGCGGGAATTTGACATTATTCTCAAAACCGCCAATGGAACCAGTTATAACGCCTACTGCATCCGTGGCCAAAAAGGGGTGGCCATTATCGATACGGTGAAAATTTCACATGCGGATGAATTTTTTGCTCGCTTGGAACAGGTGGCACACTATGAAGAAATTCAAGCGATTATTCTTAACCATTTAGAACCAGACCACAGCGGTGCTTTACCCGAATTAATTCGCCGAGCACCCCAGGCGCAAATCTACTTATCTCATCGTGGGCAAATGATGCTCAAAGGAATCATTAAAGACGAGGTATTGGAATACATTCCCGTCGGTACGGGTGATACGATCGATTTGGGCGAACGCCAATTGCATTTTTTGCATACCCCTTTTCTGCATTGGCCGGATACGCAATGTACTTATCTAGAGAAAGAAGGCATCTTATTTTCTGGCGATATCTTTGGTTGCCATTTTTGCGATAGCCGTTTATTCAACGATAAAGTGGGCGATTTTCGGGCGGCTTTTGAGTACTACTACGCCCACCTCATGCGTCCCTTCCGCGAACATGTTCTCGAAGCACTCGCCTTGATTGAACCACTGCCACTGAATCTGCTTGCCCCAGCGCATGGGCCGATATTACGCGATTCCCCGGCTGCCTACGTGCAACGCTACCGACAACTGGCGGAACCGCTACTGGCAGCCGCTAAGCAAGAAAAGACACTCCTTATTTTTTACATCAGCGCTTATGGTAATACCACCCGAATGGCACAAGCGATTGGCGAAGGGGCTGAAATGGTCAACGGGGTACGGGTATCACTTTATGATTTACAGGGATGTGAAGTGTCGCCCTTGGTCGATCTCATTGAGGAAGCCGACGGTTTAGTGTTAGGTTCACCGACGATCAACGGCGACGCGGTTAAGCCCATCTGGGATTTGCTCTCCTCGTTAGCGCTAGTCAAGGTGCGCGGTAAACTCGGCGCGGCTTTTGGTTCTTATGGCTGGAGTGGTGAAGCCGTGAGCCTGATCGAAGATCGCTTGCGCGGTCTCAAACTGCGTATTCCGGTTAAAGGATGTAAAATCAAACTGATTCCGACTGACGCTGAACTAGAACAATGTCGCGGTTTAGGTTATGAACTGGCTTTGCACCTGACGGGTCAAACTGAACAACGATTGATTACCCTCAACGAACTCATTGTAAGAGAAACTAACTATGCCTAAAGCGAATGTGACTTTTGAAGATATCAACGTGACGGTTACCGTTCCGGCGGGCACTCGCCTGATTGAAATATCAGAAAAAGTGGGTGCGGGTATCACTTATGGTTGCCGAGAAGGTGAATGTGGTACTTGTCTCATGCGCATCGTTGCGGGAATGACCAACCTCGCAGAACCGTCGATGTTAGAGGACAAAGTTCTCAAAGAATTGATGGCCGGTCGACATAATCGGCTCGCTTGCCAAGCGCAAGTTTTAGGTGGAGAAATTGTGGTACGACCTGGCTGAGCCGCTAGGCTAAAAATTTTACCTGAGGTTAGTTTATTATTATTTTTAAGGAGTCTATTTACCATGCCTATTATCACCTTTTCTAGTCCATTGCATAAAGACAAAACCATCTACGCTGCCGCGGGTAGTCACAAACAAACCATTTTAGAACTGGCTAAAGAAAATCATGTTCCCATCGACTTTGGTTGCCAAAATGGGGAATGCGGTACTTGTCTCGTTAAAGTCATGGCTATCAGTCTCAAGGAACGAATGGGTGGACCACTGACTGAGCGCGAACGAATCGTTTTAAAAGAAATTGGTAAATTAACTCAAGCAGAAATCGACAAAATGGAAGTGGATGATTTACCGTCTGCTTGGCGGTTAGCTTGTCAGATGGTGGTGCGAGATGAAGACATTTTAGTGGAGTACCCCAGTCGATGAACCAGAACCTGGCTTGGCCATATGCAACGGTAGCGATGACTCCCAATCGACCGAGAGCGATTGACATTTATGCGCAACTGATGGTACACGCCGCTGACTTACCCAATGAGGATTTATTTGCGAAAATGTTGGCAAGTCAGACCATCGGTTCTGGCATTCTGCCAATCTATCTCGGGTTAAGAAAATCGGCTTTCATGGCCTTATTCCAACGACACTTTCCTGGTGCTACTCCACCCCAAATAAGTCCGATGTTGGTGCGATGCTGGAGTGAAACTCGTTTGGCAGAGCGAGAAGATATCACTGCCCTGTTGCTAGAGCATCGCGCTGAGATTGATTTTTCTGAAGTTTGGTTAGCAGAAATCGTCGCGGCAGCTTGTATGGGGGGTAACCACTTATGGCAAGATTTAGGGTTATGGTCGCGTGCAGATGTGACGCAGCTCATGACCCAAAATTTTCCTACCCTAGCGGCTAAAAATGTCCACGACATGAAATGGAAAAAATTTCTTTATAAACAACTTTGTCAACAAACCGGGATTTATGTTTGCCGTGCGCCTTCGTGTGAGATATGCGTAGATTACCTCCATTGCTTTGGTGCAGAAGAATGAGAGACTCTTTTGCTGGCGAGTTGATTTCACTTAGGTACTTATAAAATAATTTTGTTTATAGTGAAATTTCATTTACTGGGTCGTGGGAGAATTTATTCTCTGACGAATAATTTGAATATCCCAGCCAGTTAGATTAGCCAATTCTTGCGCCTCTTTTTTCAAGCGCTTGGTTAATTTACGGCGATATTTCTTAGCGGCGCGACAGCTTTCTGTGCCTTGCCAGGGATGGCGTAACACGTAGCGACTTTGGAAATTGCTACGATCACCGGTTTCCTGAAAAATTAGGTCTTCCGGGAAATTTTCAGCGTCGTAGCGGACATGTAGGCGAGTGACAAATACGTTTGCGGGTACCACCGGGGAAGCGGGCTTAGGTTGAACCCCAGTTTGAATCCAAAATACTCCCAATTCACTTAATTCTTTCGCTGACAGTGGCTCGGCTGAACAAGGATCGCACCAGAAATTCATATCCCAGGCGTATTCCAAAAACACGGTGCGCATCTTTTCTTTTTCGACCTGGCGCTCAAACAGGGCACGGTAGAAATTAGTAAAGTCTTCTTTAATGTATACCGGCAAATCCATATCGGTGGGCAATTTTATCGTGCGGTAATTGGTAGTTTCGACCCGTCCCTGACGAGTCAAGGTATAAATAAATAATTCTTGCGTACGGGTAGCGTTGACCGTACCCAATCGAATTGGCAACATAAATTTGGGCGATTGGTAAGCGACTTGTAGCGGACGCAAATAGTTATAGCCTAATTTAGCTTGTTCGGTTAAATTTACTCTGGCGACAAAAAACCGCATGTTTTGTTTAATATAACTACCCAATATGGGTTCCGCTCCATCGGGAATACGATAACCATTTTCTTTCAGCCATTGTGCCAAACCATCGCTTTGTTCGGCAGATAAAACCAAAATATCGTATTCACCAACAGTGTATTGAGCTTCGATTTTAACGCCATCTCTGGCCATCTCACGCAATGATAGTGTTTCGGATATCTTCGCTTGTGTTTCAACAATTGCTGGCATCGGGCACGGATTTTCATCGAAATACTCCACCAAGCGTGGCGCAGTATAATCGTCCAAATGGTCAATATAGGCTTTATCCACAATACGAATTTGCTTTTTTTCAATAAAAGTGGGTACTGGAA
Source organism: Thioploca ingrica (assembly GCA_000828835.1). GTDB lineage: Bacteria > Pseudomonadota > Gammaproteobacteria > Beggiatoales > Beggiatoaceae > Thioploca > Thioploca ingrica. The sequence goes on along the minus strand of AP014633.1, from coordinate 3,764,302 downwards.
TGACAACGGCAAATTCTTTCAAATCCCCTTTGAAATCATTAGCCATGGTTAGTACGGTGTTATCACCATCGCGCACCAGCACAACTTGCGAGGCTTTATTAAACAGTTTAGTGTCCGCTTTGGCAACATAAAAACCGCAAAAACTCAATGCCTGCCCGCTTAAAACCAGCAAGCTTACCGCTATATACCATTTTGTTAGCATCCTAGAATCCTCCATTTTATGGAACAGTGAGATTGAATTATTGGTAACGTTTGCCAAGTAGCCACCTATCCAGCAACGGAACCAGTAGAGAACAATACACTAAACCGTTAGTGCGGTAAAACACAAATTACACCCATGCTGCACCCAGATTCGTATAAACTAAATACTTTAAATTTTAATTTAAGACAAAAACATTGGTTTCCTCTGTAGCACTGAGTTGAGTAAAATTGTAATATTAGCTAAAAACTAATAATAATTCTATTGGCTATTGGAATATGCACTTTTTAGTATTAACTCAATATTTTCCGCCTGAAACTGGGGCACCTCAAATACGCTTAGCCGCTATGATTCGCGAGCTATTGCATTTGGGACATACCGTGGAAGTTGTCACGGCTTTACCCAATTACCCAGAAGGTCAAATTTTTCCCAACTATCGCGGTTATTTTTATCAACAAGAAGATTGGGAAGGTGTGCGAGTACATCGAGTTTGGCTATATGCCGCTACCGGTGCGGGCATCAAGCGCTTGCTGAATTATTTTTCATTTACGCTAACGGCTTGGTGGGGATTACGCCAAGTTCAACGTCCAGATTATCTATTTGTGGAATCACCACCCTTGTTTTTGGGAATAACCGGCTATCTCGCGGCTAAACGTTGGCAAATCCCTTTTATCTTCAATATTGCTGATTTATGGCCAGACACAGTACGTGGTCTAGGTCTCATGCGAGCCGGTTGGGCACTCAGACAAGCAGAGAAGTTAGAAAGTTGGTTATATCAACAAGCTGATTATATTACCGTGGTGACAGAAAGTGTTCGCCAAATCCTGATTAAGAATAAACAGGTATCAGCAAATAAAGTGTTATTATTACCCAATGGCGTTGATACCCAATTATTTAAACCTCAAGCGGTGGATAAAGTTTGGCAAGCGAGTTTAGGATTACCTCATGACCGACATTTGCTGTTATATGCTGGAACGCATGGTTATGCGCATGGAATGGAAGTGATATTACAAGCGGCACAATTATTAAAGGCAACGCCGGTATTGTTTTTATTGGTTGGTGGTGGTTCAGATAAAGATCGCATTCAACAGTTGAGTGAACAAATGCAACTGCAAAATGTCCTTTTTTGGACATCAAAATCACCGGAATTGATCGCACGCTTGTACAGCTTGAGCTTGGCTGGGATTTCAACTTTCCGCGATTCACCTTGGCTAGCCTGTACTCGTGCGGCAAAAACTTTACCTATTCTCGCTTGCGGTAAACCAGTATTATTATGTGGTGCGGGTGAAGGAGCACAACTCATCACGGAAGCTAACGCGGGGATCGTGATTTCACCTGGAGATTATCTCGGATTAGCACAAGCGATACAACAGTTGCTAAACGACCCAACTTATGCCGAGCAATTAGGTCGTCAGGGTAGAAATTATGCCGAAAAACATTTGCAATGGTCTATTGTGGTAGCGGATTGGCTCCGACAGTTGCAATCCACAACGATTTCATCATCTCAAGGGAACTGAATGAACCACTATAATTACTGGAATAAATGGGTGAAAATTGGCAAAGTATTTTTTATCCAAGTCGTTATTATATTCAGTTTATTAGAAATCATTGGGCGAATATTTGATCCCTTAGGTATTTCTTATTACCCCGAAATGGCAAGCTATTTAGATACCCTGATTCTTGAAGAACCGATTGGTTATCGTAACCGCCCTAATCTGCAGGGAAAATTTTTTGGAACTGCTGTGGTTATTAATTCTTTAGGACTGCGCGACCGAGAAGTGGTTGCCCCGGTTGCCAACGAATTTAGGATTTTGGTCTTAGGCGATTCGGTTCCTTTTGGAGTCGGTGTACAATATGAAGCCAGCTTTCCTTATCAATTGGAAAAGATTTTAAATACCCAGTTCAAAGGACCGATTAGGACATTAAATATGGGAGTTCCTTCCTACAATACGGAACAAGAATGGATACAACTACAAACATTGGGAATGACTTTGCGACCCAATTTAGTCATACTTTTATTTGTCAGTAATGATATCGAACCCAAAAAGTGGGTTTTTGATAAACGCCAAGTTTGGTATACTAATTTAGCCCAAAGAAGTTATGCAACTTCCTTATTATTCATACTTTACCGAGAATTAAACCAGCGGTTAGCACACCCTAGTTTTTCCCTAACCGAACTCCTTCCCGTGGCTTATGCTGAAGAAATGGATTGGCATCATTATCAGCTCGGTGATGAACGCTGGCAAGCGATAGATCAATCACTCACCGCCATGAATGCGTTATTGCGTCGTTACCAAATTCCTTTCGTGGTGTTTACTTATCAAGCCGCTGATTTTATTTTTAATTTGTTATACCAGGTCAGTGATAGAGAAGGCTTTCCATTGATTAACCTGGTACTCTGGCAAGATCCACGTTGGTCAAATCAAAATCCCAGTCAATATGTGAATTCTCATGTTGATCAACATCCTAACGTAGCTGGTCATTTAATATTGGCAACCTTGATCGCCGAGAATTTAATGAAACTCAAGGTATTTAACCCCATAAAAGAGTTAACGCATTGAATAACAGTAAATTTATTCCTTTTGCCTTACCGTGTCTTGGCGAAGCAGAAATTAATGAAGTGGTCGATACGCTACGTTCTGGGTGGTTAACCACGGGTCCCAAAACCAAGCGTTTTGAAGAGGAATTTGCCCAATTTATTGGTATACCTTACGCTTTAGCGGTTAATTCCTGTACAGCGGGGCTACATTTAGCACTCGAAGCAATCGGTATCCAACCGGGTGACAAAGTCATTACGACGCCTTACACCTTCACAGCGACAGCAGAAGTGATTCGTTATTTAGGTGCAACACCCCTGTTTGTTGATATTGATCCGAATACCTTTAACATCGATAGTCAGCAAATCCGTCACTTGTTGGAAAATATCAGTGGAATTAAGGCCATATTACCGGTTCATTTTGGCGGACAAGCCTGTGATATGTCAGCTATTTTAGCGCTGGCTAACCGCTATTCCCTCAAAGTGGTTGAGGACGCGGCTCATGCTTTACCCACTTATTATCAAGGACATATAATCGGTAGCTTAGGTGATATTACTGTTTATAGTTTTTACGTCACAAAAACGTTGGCGACTGGCGAAGGGGGGATGGTCGTTACTGCCAATCCAGACTATGCTGAACGGATTCGGGTGATGCGGTTACATGGGATCAATCGAGAAGTATTTGATCGGAATGAGGCTTGGTTTTATGAAGTCGTAGCACCCGGATTTAAATATAACCTGACCGATATCGCAGCGGCATTAGGGATTCATCAACTCCGCCAAGCCCATGCCTTTTTACAACGACGGTCAGCCATTGCCGCCCGTTATACGGCTGGTCTGGCTGGGTTACCTTTACAAACGCCCTATCTTCATCCCGATAGTACCCACGCCTGGCATCTCTACGTTATTCAATTAAAACTAGAAGATTTAACCATCGACCGCAATACTTTCATTGAGAAGATGACCGCTGCCGGAATTGGTACTAGTGTTCATTTTATTCCCCTTCATCTCCAAAAATATTGGCGAGAATGTTATCACTTTCAACCAACCGATTTTCCAGTAGCCATCAAGGTTTATCAACGCGCAGTCAGTTTACCAATTTATCCGTGTATGAGTGATACCGACGTGGAGCGAGTTATTATGACGGTGCGACAAATTTTGACTGAGGCACATCGATAATGACTAACAAGCGCCTTTTTGATCTGTGCTGGGTGTTACCCAGTCTCATTTTATGTAGTCCCTTATTTCTTTTGATTGCGATCTGGATAAAATTAGATAGTCGAGGCCCGGTATTTTTTTTGCAGACTCGGATTGGTCAATTTGGAAACCCTTTTAAAATCATAAAATTCAGAACAATGCACCCCAATGAATTCGGTTTAAAATTAACTATCGGTCAAGACCATCGTATCACTCGCAGTGGTCGGTTTTTACGGCGTTATAAACTCGATGAATTACCTCAATTAATCAATGTGCTCAAAGGCGAAATGAGTTTAGTGGGACCAAGACCAGAAGTACCTGAATATGTTAAATTCTATCCGGATGATATTAGAGAATATGTTTTATCCGTACCGGTAGGAATCACGGATTATGCTTCCATTGCCTTTCGTCACGAAAGTGACTTATTGGCCACTTCACAACAACCCGAATTAGATTACATCGAAAAAATTTTACCTTTGAAATTGGCTTATCACCAAAAATATGTTAAAGAACAATCGCTTTACTTAGACACGCTCTTAATTTTAAAAACCTTTCAAAGGATTTTTTATTAATTTTTGCTGGTCACTGTTTCATTAATTAAAAATTAATAACCTAAAACATGTCTTTGGTTTATCACCGTTTTCCCGTTATTTGCCACGATATTATTATGGTTGCCCTGGCTTGGACACTGGCTATGGTGATTCGTTATGATTGGCCGTTAACACCAGAAGTAGCAACTATTTTTTGGCAAGTGCTACCCCTAGTTGTCAGTGTCCAGAGTGTGGTCTTATGGTACAGTGGGGTTTATTTAGGGATTTGGCGATTTGCTAGTCTACCGGATGTCATTACGATTTTACGTGCCGTTATTTTGGGTACCTTAGCTATCGTTTTAGTCCTCGTTCTCTTTAATCGCCTCGAGCTTATTCCTCGTTCTTCTTTACTATTTTACCCTTTTTTACTCACTTCTTTACTCGGTACACCGCGATTGCTTTATCGATTATGGCATGATCACTCCTTTAAATCTCTTTTAACCCCAGACACCAATCAGCAACGCGTATTAGTCCTGGGTGCGGGTACTTCGGGTGATATGCTAGTACGTGACATGTTACGCAACCATTATTGTGGTTACCTCCCGGTCGGTTTTTTAGATGATCAACCGCGTTTACAGGGAGGCCAGGTTCAAGGGATACCGATACTGGGTAGTATTGATCAGTTGCTGGAAACGGTCGAATCTTTACAAATTGATATGATCATCATTGCTATCCCTTCTGCAACGGATGAACAAATGCGTCGGATCATTGAATTATGTGAACAGTGCACTGTTCCCGTGCGAACCTTACCCAAATTTGACAGTTTGGTAAGCGGGCAAATCAATCTGAGTGCCTTACGCGATGTGGCGATTGAAGATTTATTGGGACGTGCCAAAATACAACTAGATTGGCAAATTATTGAAGCGGGCTTGACTGGCAAAATCGTTCTAGTCAGTGGTGGCGGTGGCTCAATTGGGGCCGAACTCTGTCGGCAAATTGCGCGATTGCATCCGACTGCTTTAGTGATTCTCGAACGTTGTGAATATAATCTTTATCAAGTAGAAAGGCAGTTACATCAAGATTTTCCTCAGTTGGTTCTTTATGCCCATTTAGGAGATATTGTGGATTCAAAAGCCGTACAACACATTCTAACTTGCTATCATCCTCAAGTGATTTTTCATGCGGCTGCTTATAAACACGTCCCCTTGTTGCAATCACAATTGCGCGAAGCGGTTCGCAATAATATTTTGGGAACTCAAATTTTAGCAGAAGCAGCGGCTACTTATGGTTGCCAAACTTTTGTCTTAATTTCGACTGATAAAGCGGTCAATCCCACCAATATCATGGGTGCGACTAAACGGGCAGCAGAAATGATTTGCCAAGCTTTGCAAGAACAATCGAACACGCGTTTTATCACGGTGCGTTTCGGTAATGTATTGGGATCTGCTGGCAGCGTCGTTCCGCTTTTTAAAAGTCAAATTGCTCATGGTGGTCCCGTTACCGTAACGCATCCAGAAGTGAGCCGTTATTTTATGACGATTCCTGAAGCTTGCCAGCTTATTTTACAAGCGGGTGCGATGGGACAAGGGGGAGAAATTTTTGTGCTCGACATGGGTAAACCCATTAATATTCGTTATTTAGCCGAACAAATGATTCGTTTATCTGGAAAACTGCCCGATAAGGATATCAAAATGATTTACACGGGGTTACGTCCTGGTGAAAAACTGCATGAAGAATTATTTCATGAAGAAGAAAAATTAGATAAAACGACGCATAGCAAAATTTTATTAGCCGATCAGCGGCGTAATAATTGGCAGCAATTAACCACTGATTTAACACAACTCGCATTGGCTTGTGATAGTTATGTTGAAAGTGAGATAAAAACGTTATTAAAAAATATTGTTCCAGAATTAACTGAGTAAAATGTAGTAAGTAGCCGTTAGCGGTTACTTTGTTCTGTCAATAAAGCTTGGAGACGAGCAATTTCTACTTCCGCCAATTGGCGGGCTTGAGCTTCGGCATTAGCTCGTTGCGCTTCGACATTAGCTCGTTGAAATTCAGTTTCGGCACGTTGCGCTTCAACGTTAGCTCGTTGAGATTCAGTTTCGGCACGTTGCGCTTCAGCGTTAGCTCGTTGCCTCTCGCTATCTCGTGCTTCTTGTGGGGTTGGTAATAATTCCCCGTTTAAATGAGACCAGCGTAACCAAGTCGTTTTTACGCCTTCATAAACGCCATGCCAACGTTCTAAAGCTAAATTTAATCGTTTACTGATTAAACGCTGGTGAGGATCGGGTGACAGCGGTTGATAAACGCCATGTTGGAGTTCAAATCCTGCCCAATCATCGGGATTGAAGGGGTCAAACCAATAATATTCTGATATCCTGAGTTGATTTTGATAAAGTTGCTGTTTATCATTTTTGTCGTATTGTGCAGTACTTTCTGAAAGCAATTCAATAACAATATCGGGACTTTTACCTTCTTGCCAAACCACCCAACTTTTGCGTTCGCGGGGTGGAACGTCTAAAACGATAAACACATCCGGGCCTTTAAAATCTTGATAACGGACTTGTTTAACACTGTAATAAACGAACATGTTTCCCCCAACATAACCTCGTTGACCTAACCAAGGTGTTAAGGGATAGATCAGTAAATCCATTTGTTTTTTATGTCGTTCCGTTTCCATAGGGACTCTGTCATCACTGGGTAAATCGTCTTGGGTCGGTAGCGATAATTGCGGCAACCAACCGGGATCAAGTACAGGATTCAACATAGTTTTCTTCTCGTATCAATCGTTAAATAGCTCACCTAAGTCAGCAATTCTTTGCAGTAACTGGGATGTTACATTAGTCTAACACTACCGAAATTTATTTGAAAAGTCTTGGAGGGTGTGCACCGCACACTTCTCATGCTGATTTGTGGTTTGCGGCATGTCTCCTGTAAACTGAAATTGTAATGGAATATTCGATATTCGCGGCAACTGGTCAGCGCATCATCCATAACAATGACCTCATTGGGTGGCAAGGTAGGCAATAACTCTGGTGCAATCCACGCATAAAACGTATTGGCATTAATCGAACTACTGAATAAACTGACCGTTAATAAGCGCGAGGCGAGTAAGGCACCGATTACATTGGGACGACCTCGGGCGTGCCAATTGTGTTTGCCAACGCCACGTTTCCTTACCAGCGCATAGCCCTGTCGACGCGGCATATCCTCTACAAAACCACTCTCATCGAGATAAACTATCACCTTATTAGCACGTTGATACGTTTTCATTTGGTCTGGAAACACACGTCGTGCCGTTTCGTCGGTTTTCGGATGTGAGAGCGTTTTTTTTACAACTTCTCCCTAAACGCTTCAATGCCGCACCGATTCCTCTTGGGCTTACTCCAAAACATTCCGCTTGTTCGTACTGGGACGCATCCGGGTACTTCTCGATGTCTTTCTTTAATCTTTCTCTATCTATTGGGGTCGCCGGTTTATTAAGGGTTCGCTGCGCTTCTATCCGCTTCGACCAGCGAACTACACTCGCTTTGCCAACCGCAAACCGCTTGGCTATTTCTTCAAACGTCAGTTGTTCTTGTTCTTTTCTCAAGAAGACTTTTCGTCTAAATTCTCTTGAATAAGTCATCTTTCTTAAACAATTAAGTTAAGGTGTTTTCAGGGGTTGATTATAATCATTTTATCTTGCGGTTGTTATAAGCCAATGATGTTTGAAATATCCACAAATCGCTTTATCATTGGGAGTAACCAATGAATTCTCTAACAATTTACATGGTGATCACTTCACTATCACTCAGTGATGGTGCAAATCCATGCTGCCTCAAGCAAGGTAACTTGATCTTCTTGAGAGTATCATCTACATAAACAGTAAACCGCTATGATAAACTCTTCTCTGGGCATGGTATTTCCCCTTTAACGTTGGTTTAATTTTCACTTTATGAGGATATTATGCCCATTCTTTTAGTTGCTAGCTAACTTTGACTTTATAAGTTGCACATGGCGTTAAATAAGGAGATGGTATGAACAAAAAGAGTATCTTTAAAAAATGGCTCTTGGTAACAGGCAGTTGTTTACTTCTCAGTGCTTGCAATTTAGATTTTTTAAATATGCCATGGTACTATGAACATAATGAAATAAAGAGTAATGTTGAATTTACACTTGAAGCTCAGATGCACGGTGGTGTTTGTTTGGATGGTACTTCGGTAGCTTCATTTAAAGTTCAGATTTGGAATGGTTATTATTGGCAAGATATGGGGAACTACTCTTATCCAAATTATGATGCCAATCAAACATTTAAGTTGGAGGTTACTTTAGATGAACCAGTTGAAGAGTATAAAGTCAAAGTTTATCAAGATTGTGAGATGCAATCTGCAGACATTGATTGGGCAGAAATGAAAATAGACGGTGTAAAATCAACCTTGATCGCTGCTTCTAATGGGTACTATGATATTCTTCAATACATTCAAGATTCTGATGACTATAGGTTCCATTCGTCAATGTATTATACGCCACTGGACATCGAACTTCGCTTCCAAAATCCTGACAGTGATAATGATGGAATAGACAATGATTCTGACAACTGCCCGCTAACTTCTAACTCTAACCAGGTAGATACTGATAGGGATGAAATGGGGGATGTGTGTGATTCTGATGATGATAATGATGGAGTAGACGATGATTCTGACAACTGCCCGCTAACTCCTAATTCTGACCAGGAAGATACTGATGGTGATAACACGGGAGATGTGTGTGATTCTGATGATGATAATGATGGAGTATCAGATGGCTATGATCGGTATCCATATACAGCGCTTGGAGAAGTCGTAAATACAGTAGGTTATTCTCTAAACGATTTGTGTCCATGCCTCCACCCTTATGGACAAGATAAGTGGAAAAATCACAGTGCCTACATGAGTTGTGTTGCTCACACTAGCGAAGACTTCGTAATAGCGGGACTTATTACTGATGAAAATAAAGACTTAGTCGTTTCAGAAGCCACACAATCTCTTTGTGGACAGAAGTAGTCTTGTAGGGTGTGCACCGCACACTACTCATGCTTGGCTTTGAAAGATCAGACATCTTTAGCTCGCTACCAAGCTTTGCTTGGTAGTGCCTGTCCATAAAATTCTGCTTCGCGTATGTTAAACAGAGTTTGACCGGCAGGCGTTACCAAATGGAACTTGGTAACAAGAAAAATCTGGGAATGAGCTGACCTCCTCGACTGTTTCAGCACTCCACTTTGCTTCATGCGGGCTACTCGTTACCACACACCACAACCGGTACATGAGTGACCGCTCACTCATGCCGCAACGCCTCAATCGGATCCAACTGCGCTGCCCGGCGGGCTGGGAAATAGCCGAAGATAACGCCCACCGCGACTGAAAATAGAAAAGCCGTAGCGACAATGCCCAAATCCAGAATAAAAGGCACTTTCAACAGTTCGGAAAGCCACAACGAAATGCTGAGAGCCAAGAGAATCCCGATGATTCCGCCGAAGGACGAGAGCACCACCGCTTCCACCAGAAATTGCAGCAATACTTCTCGTTCCAGCGCACCGATAGCCAGCCGCGTGCCGATTTCGCGGGTACGTTCAGTCACCGATACCAGCATGATATTCATGATGCCAATTCCACCCACTAGCAGGCTCACTGCCGCCACCGCACTGAGCAAACCGGTGAGAACTTTGGTGGTCCCCGTTAGCATGTTGGCGATTTCCTTCATGTCCATCACTGAAAAATCATTACTTTCGTTGGCCGCGAGGTGGCGGCGTTCCCGCAGTAATGCCTCAATGTCCTGTGCGGTTTTTTCCGTGGAGGTTTGTGTCACCACTGAAACCTGAATCAGGTTAATATCCTGGTTGCCGGTCACGCGACGTTGCACAGCACGCAGTGGCATAACCACCACATCGTCCTGATCAGAACCCATCGCGCTTTGCCCCTTGGCTTCAAGCAGGCCAATGATTTCACAAGATAACTTTTGCAGTCGCACCCGGCTGCCGAGCGGGTTCTGTTCACCAAATAATTCTCGCCGCACTGTCGCCCCCAACACGCAGACGGTTTTGCCGGCGCGCAATTCACTGTCGGTGAACGGTCGTCCTTGGTTAAAAGTCCAAGCGCGCACCGTAAAGAATTCGTTAGTCGTACCCGTGATGGAAGTAGCCCAATTCGTGTTGCCGAAAATGACTGTGGTCTGGCGTGACACGGTGGGCGCCACCGCGAGCACGGCAGGGATGTCTCGCGCAATAGCGCTGGCATCAGCCAAGGTGAACAGTTTAGCGCCCGCCGAACCACCGAGTCCCCGCTGACCCGATCGCACCATCAGCAGGTTGTTGCCCAACTTGGCGATATCAGCAGTAACTTTGGCCGTCACGCCATTACCGATGGTGACCATCACAATCACTGAAGCCACACCGATCACGACTCCCAGGGTGGTCAAGAAGGAACGTAGGACGTTACGGCGCATTTCCCGCAGCGCGAGGATAAGGGCATTCCACAGCATTAGACATTCTCCCGGCGCCGCGAATCCGTTTCTACCCAACCATCTTTAAAATGAACCACGCGTCCGGCATAAGCAGCCATATCGGGTTCGTGAGTGACCATGATTAAGGTGAGACCGTGTTCACGGTTGAGGCGGCACAATAACTCCATGATTTCGCGACTGCGGGACGAATCCAGATTACCCGTCGGCTCGTCGGCAAGCAGGACGGCAGGGTTGGTGACAATAGCGCGGGCAATTGCTACACGTTGTTGCTGACCGCCAGACAATTCGCTTGGCGTATGGTGTTCCCGATCCAATAAGCCGACTGCTTTCAGCGCTGCTCGTCCACGTCGGTGTCGTTCACTCGTTGGCATTCCCCGGTAAATTAGCGGCAGTTCTACGTTTTCCAGCGCCGAGGTGCGGCTCAACAGGTTAAACCCTTGAAAGACAAACCCGAGGTAGTGGCGACGCAAGCGTGCGCGCTGATCCCGCGACAGTGTTGCCACTTCCCATCCCTGAAAGCGGTAGGCGCCGGAGGTGGGGGTATCCAAGCAACCCAAAATATTCAAACAGGTAGATTTGCCACACCCGCTTGGCCCCATCACCGCGATAAATTCGCCAGCCTCGATTTCCAAGTCCACACCGCGCAGCGCTTGCATCGCCGCCTGACCCCGACCATAGGTTTTGGTGAGATTTTTCAATTCAATGATCGGTGAGGAGTGATTCATGGCGAGGTTTTTTCCATATCCACCAATAAGGCTTGCCCCACAGTGAGATCACCTTCCAATATCTGGGTCATGCGACCATCGCTAGCCCCTGGTTTTACCGCTATTGGTTGAGGAACCCCGTTATCATCAAGACTCCAGACCTGTGGTGAGTTTTTCGCGGCTTGTGGTTGTAGCGGTTGCGGGCGTGGCGGACGCGGCAGTAGACTCGCAATGAAGTCAGGACCGCTTTGACCCTTTTCCCGCTGCACTGGGGGACTAAAGCGCAAGGCAACATTAGGCACAAGTAAGGCGTTTTCTATCGTCCGCACAATAATGTCGGCAGTGGCAGTCATGCCTGGGCGCAGCGATAAATCCGCGTTATCCACTGCCAACAACGCTTCATAAGTCACCACATTGTTTTCCGTGCGTGCGGCATAGCGCACCTGAGTGATGCGCGCCTGAAACTGGCGATCCGGATAGGCCGAAATGGTGAAAGTGGCGGGTTGTTTGACTGCTACTTGACCAACATCAGCTTCGTCTACGTTCACATACAGGATCATTTGGCGTAAATCTTCGGCTAGGGTGAAGAGCACTGGTGCTTGTAATGAAGCTGCCACTGTCTGACCCGGTTCGACACCGCGCACCAGCACAATGCCGTCTATGGGTGAGCGGATGGTCGCTTTGGCAAGATTAGTTTCATCTAGCTTGAGTTTGGCTTGGGCTTCATCGATTTTAGCTTGAGCGGTAGCTTCACCCGCGCTAGCGCGTTTAAACACGGCTGCTGCGGTGTCCAATTCCTGCCGGGAAGGGAGTTTACCACCGCTCAATTTTTGTATCTCTTTAAGCCGTTCTAGGTTGTTGTGTGATTCTACTACAGTGGCTTGGGCTTCCATGAGACCCGCTTGCGCCGAGTGCAATAAAGCACGTGATTGCGCCGCTTGGTCTTCCAATTTGGTGGTATCTAACATGGCTAGTACTTGTCCGGCCTTAACCGGGTCATTATAATCCACGGCGACACTTTTCACCGTGCCGGACACTTCCGTCCCCACTATGACCTGTTTGACCGGTTGCAAGGTGCCGGTCGCGGTGACCGTAACAATAAGGTTGCCGCGTTCTACTGGCGCAGTTTTGAAACGGGGTAGCGTACTGTTGCCGTCCGGACGCAGTATTCCGCTGACTGTAGCCAGTATTCCAAGCGTTAGCAGCAGAATCCAAAACCAGAAACGCTTATAGAACGGCGTACTACGCTGGAGGACGACTTGCTCGAATGAATTGTCCAAAGCGGTTTTGTCCATTTCTACTGCGTGGTATTATCGGTGTAGCATAGAATGCTTTTTAATAATGGGTGGTAAAAAGGAATTTAATCCGGTCTTTAGCGAGTTATTGTACTCAATGGTAGCCTTTATTATACGACTTTGTACGCAAATGTGCAGGTTAGTACTATATTGAATCAATTTTGTGGAGAGAATTTGAGAAGAATATGAATTGTTCGTGTAGTCTTATACTTACTTGTGTTGTATAGAATTTTCTTTACGCTCTACATCCTCGTAATAGACGTAGCCTCATTGCCATCAACTTAAGGAGTTCCCCCCCTTTGAAAATGGGGGCGAGGGGGGATTTAATCGGTTGATAACCCAGCTAATCTTCCTTAGTTGACGGTAGTGAGTTGTAGGGTGCGTTAAGCGTCAGCCGTAATGCACCCTACTTTTACTCTTGACCAAGAATTTTGATGGGTTTCGCTTCGCTCTACCCATCCTACGGTTCTTACGGTTCCTTAATTTTTCTTCTTGTGTACAATAGCATGTGGAATAGGCGGCAGTGCGGCGATATATGTGGCGAGCGCTTCCGCGTCTGCCTTCGTCATGTATTTCAGACCGTTATCCACTACCTCCGCCATTAAGCTCCCGGTATAATCGCCGTCCGGCAACATACCTTCCTGGAAAAAATCGACCAATTCATCGTGACTCCATTTACCAATGCCGGTTTCCGGATCGGAAGTGATATTCGGTACCTTTGCGTCTTCTGGGCCGTTTTCGGTGCCAGCATAGGCCATACTTTGATCCAGCACTCCGAAACGGTTGCGTGGAGTGTGACATTCGCCGCAATGAGCTAGTGCCGTGGCGATATACGCACCGCGGTTCCAGGCAATGGATTTATCCGGCTGTGGTGTCCATGCGCCGGGAGTGAAAAATAGATATTGCCAACTCCAACTAGCGATCCGTCCTAGATACCAGGGTATGTCATGGGCTTTATTGGGCTTGGCCACGGCCGACACCGTACGTAGATAAGCCCACAGCGCCTGCATATCTTCGCGGCTCATACGAGTGTAGGAAGGGTAGGGAAATACCGGGAAATAATGGCTACCGCCAGGACTAATACCTTTACTTAGTACCTGGATGAATTCCGCTTCGCTCCATTTACCCAAACCATGCTCGGGATCAGAAGTGATATTGGGGGTATAAAAAGTCCCGAAAGGCGTAGCCAGTGCCCGTCCGCCCGCCATAAAATCGCCTTGGTGCTCACTATCGGTATGGCAACTCTTGCAGCCGGCCAATTTGAAAACATATTCCCCTGGGTTCGTTAAATCCCCTGCTAGTGTAGGCAAGGCCCACATTAGCCAGAGACCGGAAAGAAGCCATGACAGTGGTTTAGCTCGTTTCACGAATGGGTTCCTGAGCTTGACCACGCGATTATTTTTCCGTGCGGTAATCTTTGTGGCAAGTTTTGCAGACATCACCCAAGTCTTTATAGGCGGTTTCAATGGTAGCTTTGCCACCGGCCGCATTGACTTTGGCCAGCACTGCACCCTTATCGCTAGCAGACTGTGCAATTTTGGCGAACTCATCCCATTTCTTCCAGATCACTGGTTTAGCGTCGGTTTCGCCCATATCTGAACCGACCGGGAATAGATTTTTCAGATCGTTGGACAAACGCTTGGTAAGCGTTTCCATGCCGTTGACATGTGTCGACATCTCGGCGGCATCGACTTTACCATCAAGAATTTTCTTGATGGCCTTCATGTGTTTTCCCATATCTTTCATGAATTTCTCACGATTCTTAATGGTATCGTTAGTGGGAGTTTCAGCCCATACTATAGACAGGGTAGCAACTAGCAGGCAGGACAAGACAACTTTGATGATAGGGTGTTTTAGCATAGATACTCCTTTAATTATGACATAAATAATGATATACAGTGTTAGCGAGAGATAGCCATGCGGCTATTGCTAATAACATTTATCATGTTAACTGAAAAAATAAAAAACAACAGATCTATCAAAAGTAGATAAAGATAACTTTATATTTTTTCATTAAATTTGCATTATCAAACAATCAGAAAAGAAAATCTATAAGAATTTTTGTAAACTATTTGTGTCGCTACTACCAGCAAGATATAATGACTAATTTCCTAATTCAAAGACTGCTACTTTTTTTGTGTCATTTCCCCGCCCGAACAATAGATAAATTAACGAGGATATATAAAAAATCCTTTAAACCTCTTACAGTTAACGAATCAATTCCGCTTAATGCATTGAACTTTACTGATTATTAATTTAAATATTTTTCAGCATAAACACTGATATTTAGTTGCATTAAGCGTAATTTATTTGTCTATAAATAAGGAACTTAACCGATGTCCAGATGTAGATTTAAAGCCACGCTACTTGGGCTATATGTCGTAGGTACATTACTATCTGTTGTAACAGAAAACGCTTCCGCCATCCCATTGTTTGCCAGACAGACTGGAACACAGTGTTCTGGTTGTCATACGGTATTTCCAGAATTGAATAGTTTCGGGCGTGCATTCAAACTGAAGGGCTATACTCTCACTGAGAGCGAGTTGTCCTCTTTCGGCGATGACGATGAGAATGGCTCTGCGGAAAAGCGACCGGTGCCCGTGGCTGGGATGCTGGTGCTGTCTGCTAGCAAGACCAAGAATAAAGACGCCACTGGCACCGTCGACTTGAATAAAGATGGCGATGTGGTTGTTCAGCAAGCCAGCCTGTTTACTGGCGGACGCATTACCAAGAACCTGGGCGCATTCGTGCAAGCGACTTACGATGGCGTGGAGCACCATACCGCCCTGGATATTACCGATATTCGCTATGCCATGCGCCAGCGCTTGAGCGACAAAGACCTTACTTGGGGTGTTACCCTTAACAACGATCCCAGCGCGCAAGATGTGTGGAATAGTACGCCCACTTGGGGCTATCCATATACTTCTTCCAGTGTCGCCCCGACTCCCGCCGCCGCGACTCAGATTGAGGGTGGGCTTGCGCAGCAGGTTGGCGGACTGGGCGTATATGGTTTGTGGGACAATTGGCTGTATGGCGAACTCAGCCTTTACTGGCAGGGCAAGACCGGGCTGTTCCGGCCCCTGACCGCTGGCACCACGGTTTCCTCCCTGACCAAAGGGGTAACACCTTACTGGCGGTTAGCAGTGCAGCAAGATTGGGATAAACATTATCTTGCCGTGGGCTTGCTTGGGATGATTACCAAACTGTATCCTGAAGACATGGATAGCGGTCCGGCCGATAAATTCAGGGATATAGGCATAGATGCCCAATACCAGTTTACTAGCGATAAGCATATCATCAGCGCTCAGGCCGATTGGATAGACGAAAAACAGACTTGGGAGGCCAGTTTTCCCGCTGAAGCCACCGCCAATCCCGATACCAGCCTGAAGAGTTTCCACCTCAAAGGCAGCTATTACTACGACCATTTAGTGGGAGGTACCCTGGGCTTTTTTGCGACTACCGGTAGCGCGGACAGCGGCCTTTATGCACCCGATCCGGTGGAAGGTAGCTTGGCCGGTAAACCCGATAGCCGAGGGATGATCCTGGAATTAAATATGATGCCCAAGCAATGGACCCGCTTGGGCTTGCAGTACACCGCCTACAGCAAATTTAACGGCAGTAAGGACAATTATGACGGTTCCGGCCGGCCGGCCTCGGACAATAATACTTGGTATCTATATTCTTGGCTGATGTTTTGAACCAAGCTAGTTTTATCTCGTTCTCATCTTGCCACTTAAGGAATTTTAGCTCGCTACCAAGATCAGCTTGGTGGCGGTGTAGGATGGGTAGAGCGAAGCGAAACCCATCTTCCCATTTTTCTGGGACTTCAACAGCATCATGATAGGTTTCGGTGCAAGAAACACACCTCTACCCATCCTACTCTCGCTGATCTGACGCACGGCGTTTTGAACAAGATTAAACGGATTAACGAATTATCAGCGAGCGTAGGGTGTACACCGCACACCAACCATTGCCATCATTCACCTCCATCAAGGTGGGCATTGCCCACCCTACTTAGCTGATCACACTTCCAAAAATGGTTGATCAAGTAGGATTGTAGGTTGGGCTGAGGAACGAAGCCCAACAGAAATCCAGCCTTGGAAAGTGGCATGATTCCTTGTGATGTTAGGCTTTCTTACGTTAGTTCAACCTACGCGAGTTTTGATAAATTCACCAGAATATGTTCTTTCGCAACATATTGACCCAACAAATAATAAGCCCGAATCAGCCTTTCATCATACTCTACCCACATTGTAGGTGTTTGCGGAAAACGGTCTTTGGAATCACATTTCTCATTATCTAAGAATTCCACAATATCCGCATACCGAGGCGAACCATCAGCATGTTTCTGATTCTTGAGATAGTCTTTGAATTCTCCCACATTGCTGTGCATGGGCTTAACATGGAGTATGATCTTATCCTTACCACCAATCGTGTATGAAGACTGAAATACAAAGTTCTTATCTTCACTTTGGTGCTTAGGCATTTGAACCTCACAACCCAACAATTTCTTAACCTGCTTGCTGGCTAAATCGAAGTCTTGAAAAGGACCGTAAGAGGGATTATCTTTGCCCATGTAGGACACGATAATGAAATCTACTCCTCTTTCAATCAGAGAAAGCAAGCCAAGGTTCTCAGTTTTTCCACCATCAGACAATTCATACCGTTTCCTTATCTCCTCGATGTACTGTCCTTGATATTTCAGATCAAAATCGTATTGCAACAACATCTCAGCACCGATGACAGCAGAGGAATGTGCCAAAGTTTTGGATAAAGTCATCCCTTCGATAGCCCAATCTTCTGGTGCCCAAAGCTTCCAATATTTTTTCCATTTACGTTCGGACCAAGAGAAACCCTCCGCACCATGACGAACAAAGAAGCCAGATCTTCCTTTCGGGCATTCTTCTGTGGGGGCAATCCCTAAACTCTTGCAGTCAGCAATCGTACCCAAATAGTCTGGGGTCGTTTGAAACGGAAAATGCTTATCATTCGCCTCCTGCGAAGTCACTGGAATGGAATGACTAGAATTGAAAATGGGGTAAGGTTTTCTGTCGAAGTTGTGATTGCAGGAGGCATCACGATTCTTATCCCAAAACTCTACGTTATAATCGGGAAGGTAGATTTCTGTGATCGCTTCTTCCCAAGCTTTCTTTTTCTGTTTAAATTCCCCATCTTTTATCGGAAGAGGTAGAATTTCTTGCTTTGTTCTCAACATCTTTGCTGGAATTCGACAAGTTTCCTGTTCCACCTTGTTTTTGCCGTGCTCTGTGGCATCATCCAAGCAGCGAAATAATTCTTCATCTGACCGTTTTGAAGCCCAATAAGCTCCACTTGCCCAGCTACCGCCACTGACTGAGGAAATGTAATCGATTCTGTTCAGTAACGTGCCTTGACCAAACGGTACTTTATTCAAACCAGAAAGTAAGCCTAGTTGAAAAGCTGCAGAACGTTGTCCACCGCCGGAGAGGGCGAGACCTATCAGGTTTTCTGGATGTTGCCCGGTTGATTTGAAGCCGTAGAGATTTCTTCGCTGCTGGATTTTTTTAAATTCGTGAGCGAAGTAACGGTCTGGGTCGTTAAAACGTTCATTGGGTCGCTCAACCAGATAAAAATCAAAAGGTTGAGCGGGAATGTCTTTTATCGATATTTCTTTATCAAAGAACATAATTTTTTCCTAGGGTTGTGAGTTTATTTACGAAGTTTAAATTTCAACCATCTGATTCTGAATAGAGAATAAGATGGTTGCGATAAAAAAATTCTTTTTCCTACTGTTTTTCCCAGCCAGATTGGAAAAAGTTGTCTTTTGTATTTACACGGCTCGTTCTTGATCGTCAGGGTTTGGGAAATCTCCCAGAGACTTGTTTTCATACTCTTTATTGGCCTTTGGTTCAAATGCTTGCCCTGTTTCATCTTTGAATTTCCATGAGGAAGTTTTCCATCCTCCTTTTCCGTCCACTACCAAGACCTCAAAATGAAGATGTGGCCCTGTAGAAAAACCTGTATTCCCTGAAAGCGCAATTTCTTCTCCCTCACTAACTGAGCTACCAACATTAACTTTTACACCACCTGTTTGCAGATGTGCGTATTGGGCATAAGTACCATCTTTATGCAAAATCCTAACAAAATTTGCTTTATCCGCATCTTTTGGATCTCTACTTCCAACAACAGTTGAATCTGCTTTGATTTCTACTACAACACCATCGCGTGCAGCACACACAATACTGCCTTCAGGCATGTCAAGGTCAACTGCATTCTTGCTACTATGACTATATTTTCCTTTAAATCCCTGTGTACATTTATATTTTTCACCTTTTGGGTACGGCAAGGCATAGAGAGTTCCATCAGGCTTAGCATTAGGGTTGCCAAGATAGTGGTTAAAAATTATCGGAGGACCACCTGCTTTATACCTAATAGATTTGTCTATTACTTCAATATTAAGCAAATGCTCCTCGGACATTACTCTGGGAGAAATAACTGTCCTATAAGGAACTGATTTTGATGGCCTCAAAAAATTTTCCAATTTCTCTAAGTCTATCGTAAAATCGATGTAATCATACGTTTCATTGGTTACATAATAACTATATCTCTCATTTTCATCAGAATAGGTAAGAAGGCAAACTCCTTTGCCACATTTCTTTTCTATCAGTTTTTTTTCCGGTTTCTCAGAGTCAATCTGAGGCGGTGTTAAACCAGGCTCATAATCACCAACAGGTTCCCCTCCAACAACTCCCCTCGCCGCATCATTAGCCTGTTTATCATCCATCAAACCTTCTTGCTTGGCATACTTGATAGCATCGAGTTTATCAATCTGTTTCACCGGGTCTGGTTCAGAGGGAAGGCTTCGGGTAGTTGTATTACTCGTTCCCGTTCCACTTCCTCCTCCACTACTCTTGCCTGTACTCTTATTCAATGCCTCTTTTGCTTGGGTAGCCATTTGTTTAGCTTGTGCCATGTCAACAGCCCCACTGATGAGATTATCGAGCAGGCTGGAAACTTGATTGATTCCCGACATATCGCGGAAAATGTCAGGAGTGCCAAGTACCTTGAGTGCGCCCGCTAAACCTACTGGGTCTGGTACTGAAGGTGCATTCATAATTTGCACGGTTGGCGACGGCAGATTGGAAGGCGTGGTATTAAGCGGTGCGTTAGGCGAACTGGGTTGCACTCCTGTGATAGAAGGAGCGGATCTGACGGGCGTATCCATCCAGTTCCAGTAACGGGTAATGTCGCGTTTTTCAATGCCTGGGTTATTGCTAAGGAAGACTTCGGCAAAAACGCCTCTGGTTGGAAGACTGATGATTCTGGTTTCTTTTTGATTATCTTCAGCGGTTGTTACGTGGTTGTCTCCAACAAACGGAAAAGCGAGGTAGTTACCACTGATGGCTACCGGCGTGTTTTCAATTAAGCTGCTCAAGTAGGGGCCAAATAGGTAGGCGCGTTCTTGTGGGTCTTGAGTGAGCCAGATGGCTTTGCTGTAATGAAACTTGTGCTTGTTAAAATGACCTACTAATAGATTTATCTTCGCCGTGCGGAGTCCTGTCTCATAAACAATTTTTGGATCCGGGGTATCTATCTGTTTTTGAGGTTGCGTTTCTAATTGAGGTTTAGGGGGTAACTTAACTTTTTCTTCTATATGATAAGCAGTAGAATTCCCACCTTTTTTAAAAAAGTGTAAGTTATTCGCTCTCCATAATGTTTTTCCATGAATCTTGTCTGAAAACCAACTAACTTCGATGTTTGCTAAGTCCCACTCATTGTCACTATTGTTCTCTATGCCAACATAATGAATGTGAGACCTCTGAATACCATTGGCAGTTCCCTTATAGTCAAGAAAAACATCTTTTTTATAAGTCCGCCGCTCATTAAAATGAGCTCCTTCCCATGGAGTCCATTTCCAAGTATACTTTCCATCTACACCGTTCTCTTCCCACCATCTTATATAAAAAAAGAGTTCATTTTCGTCAACTTCATCGAAGTCAGATTTATTTCCAACTTCTACTGTTATTTCCATTTTATAAACGGCCTCGTCCCCTTCCCAAAAAACACTTGACACATCTTGTTGTGGAGGTTGTGGGTTTTCATTCGGTGGTATAATAGGAAAATTATAGTTTTTGTCAGTTAGAACAGAAAAATGATTCGCCAGTGAAGAATCAAGAAGACTGGCTTGTAAAACCTCTTTAAAGCGGAGAATATTGTCTTCATTGAATTCAATTAAAGAAAACGGAATCAAAAGCACATCTCTTTTCCCCACATACTCCGTAACCACCTTAAAATGACGCAACACCTCATAATACTGAACGGTCAAGGCATGACCATGATTCGGATTTGTAATCGTGCGGGTCTGTAAAACATTTTTCTCTTTCTGAGTGGCTTGCATAATGACCGTACTGCGTAGCCCACGTTTTAAACTGCTGTTTTGTACCACTTGGTCGGCAATGTTTTGGACAGAACGGCCAGATAAATTTCGTATCCCAGAAGAGTTGGTAGATACATTTCCATATCCACCGGTGATTCCAAGTTGAGACGCACCGGAAAGTTTTAACATACCTAACAAAACGCCTTCAGCCGCATTCTGAACGCCTGCCGCAATCCCACCACCCCACATTTCAGAGCCACCAGATTGTTCCTCCCTCAACCCTCCTGTCACAGTTTCATCAATCATCCGATCATGGCGTTGCATATGAGCCAGTGATTCGTTATATTCGGTGTCCTCTGCACGAGAAGCCGTATCTTCCCGTGACCAATCAATTACAGCAATTTCGCTCGATTCCCCAGGTGCCAACGCCAAACTGTACAAAATATCGCCTAAAGCATGTCCCTGTGGAAACCAAGTTTGACGATACTCTTTCACCTCCCCCTTCATCCAAGGTGATTGGTTACTCGTTGTAGATGCTGTTGTTGCTAAATTGCTTTTATTGGTCATCAAACTTAAAGGAGTATCGGATAATATATTTACAACATCGCGGGTAGGATAATCTCCAGACAAACCTTCTACATTCAACGAGTTAACTACAAGAGAATTCGATAATTCATGAAAATAGTATTCATGAGAGGCATGGGTAGAAGGTAGCAGATTAATAACGTTGTCATTATCCAAATTGGGGGCAGGATTACCTACAAAGGACTTGGGCGAGATTTCCCAATCTAACAGATCTGGATTTTGGATGGAGTAACCCAAGCGTTGCTTTGTTCTTGGTACGCTTGAGTCAACTTCGAGATTAAAGGTCAGTGGATTATCAATAAATGATAAGGGGCCCAATAGTTGGGATAATGGTATATCTCTTCTGATATTTGAATTACTTGGGCAAATTAAACTAAACATTAATTGCACATGGTTGTTGGCCAATTTTTCTGCTTGTTCAATTAACCTCCCTAACAATTTACATGAAATCTTACTTAGTAACCATTCCACTCGTGATAGGTCAAACGAAAAATAACCAACGTGATCTGAATAAAGAACCCCAAATGTAGCATATTGTGGAATTACTCCAGATTGCAATCCGTCACTAATTTCTTCTTTTCTAATTGGGTGATCGTGACTCATTACTTCCGTCCCAGATTCGGTTTTCTCAATTGGTAACAAGTTGATAGACCAAACTAGGGAGACGGGCACTCCTTCAACGGAAGTCCCCATCTCTTTGGAAGTTACAAAACCACGAACTTTAGGTAAAATTTTATTGGTAGTCATTTCGCTCTCCTTTGAGCGAGTTTAATTTATGTTATTAAGCAGGTATTAAGCAAGTGTAGGATGGCTAGAGCGCAGCGAAATCCATCAATACCCTACACCTTTATTCTTCGGGATAGAAATAAGTCAATCTATTTCACTATCTCAAGGTGGGCCAGGCTTTGTCCATCTTACTTGGTTTCCGTTTGTCCATGTATGCCGTTGGTCTCAGCAACTGCCTTGCCAAGGTTATCTTTCAGAGAGCTAAAAATAGGAAATTTGGTGATTTTAAATGGAAATTAATTTCTTGAAGACGCGAAAATAGGGCACGTCTAACTAGTGGGAAGTAGGGGAGTTAACTTTTCTGAGGTGTCATTTTGGTAGCAAAGGGGTCCTTTAGGTGACGTTGGGAGGCATTCGTGGGTAAGAATCAGCCAGGTAGAGGGTGTGCACCACACACCAACCATCGCCATCATTCATCCCCATCAAGGTGGGCAATGCCCTGCCATTAAGTTTCCTCGTTAGTCATCCTATTTTTTTGCTCGTTACCAAGTTCTACTTGGTAATGCCGGTTTGCCAAGCTCTGCTTGGCGAAGCGGGACAACACGCGAAGCAGAGCCTCGCAGGAAGACACTACCAAGCAGAGCTTGGTAGCGAGCTAATTTCAAGCCCAGCTTGTTAAGTTATAAATAAAAAAAGCCCGATCATTTAAACCTGACCGGGCTTGGTTGTCAGCATTATTAATTTGCTGAGCGGGTGATGATTTACCTAGCAGTTGGTTTAGAAACCAAGTCAACGTGTGGAACTTTCTTTACGCTCCACTTCTTGGATTTTCTATCATAAGTGGAGTTAACAAAGCATTTCCAATTCTCTTCATCAACGAAGTTGTAATCCATGCGATAGTAGAAACCGGGGTAACGGCTTTCTTCACGGAATTGGATGTGCTTCATGTGTGCTTCGGCAGTAATAATGCGGTGGTAGTTTTCCCAAGCACGGAGTAATTCGTGCAAATCTTTAGCACGCATCTTGAGAGAATCTTCCTTGAGCATCTCTAATTTGTCTTCGCAAACTTTCAACATGTGCGCATTAGTTTGATACCAGGTAGCAACACCAGCGCAGTATTCATCCATGATCTTTTGGAGACGGAATTGTAACATCTTGGGCGTGATGTAATTGGGATTCACGTCAATCGCAGTCGTGTAATCTTTGAATTCCAAGAAGTTACGTACTGGACGGTAAATTTCGTCTACCAGTTCTTGAATGGGGGTATCGAGTTCGGGTTTCCAATCTTTATTATCGAGCGCAAATTTCACCATTGATTTAGCAGCAATGCGACCTTCGGCATGAGAACCAGAAGAGAATTTGTGACCCGAAGCGCCAACACCATCACCGGCGGTGAACAAACCTTTAATGGTGGTCATCGAACGATAACCCCAAGACCATTCAGCGGGTGCACCCACGTCGGTTGGTCCAGAAACCCAAATACCACAACAGCCGGAGTGCGAACCAAGTAAGTAGGGTTCAGTGGGCATTAATTCAGAGGCTTTTTTCTCTGGCTCAATGTTTTCACCCGCCCAAACACCCGCTTGACCAATACACATATCTAAGAAATCTTCCCAAGCTTCTGCTTCTAAATGCTTGATTTCTTTGGGTGTCATGGTTTCAGCCAATTTAGCTAAAGCGGTTGGCGTATCCATATAAATTGGCCCACGTCCTTCTTTCATTTCATGCATCATGACGTGATTACGCAAACAGCTTGCTGGAACCGCAGCTTGACCATAGGGAGGATATTGATCAAGTAACGCTTTATTCTTAGTTAAATAGTCTTCACCTAAAGCATTAGTGGCTTTGGCTTTGAAGAGTAAGAACCAAGCACCAACCGGACCATAACCGTCTTTGAAACGAGCGGGTACGAAGCGATTTTCCATCATAGTTAATTCGGCACCGGCTTCTGCCGCCATCGAATAGGTGGAACCCGCATTCCAAACCGGGTACCAGGCACGACCGGTTCCTTCACCCACTGAACGTGGACGGAAGATGTTTACGCAGCCGCCAGCAGCAAGCAAACAGGCTTTGAATTTATAAACGTGAATCTTGTGTTCACGAACGGAGAAACCGATAGCACCGGCAACCCGCCCCGGATCATTTTTATCATTAATTAACTTAACGATGAATACCCGTTCTTGAATGTTGTCTGTACCTAGGGCTTTCTTAGCGGCTTCGGCAACAATCCATTTGTAGGATTCACCGTTAATCATAATTTGCCATTTGCCAGAACGGACGGGTTTACCGCCATCTTTTAAAGGTTTCCCTTCGTCTCCGGGTTGTTTCCAAATAGGCAGGCCCCATTCTTCAAATAAGTGTACAGAATCATCAACGTGACGACCTAAATCATAGGCCAAGTCGTCGCGGGTAATACCCATCAAATCGTTGGCAACCATACGGGCATAATCTGCTGGGTCTTGATCACCCAGATAAGTATTAATAGCAGATAGACCTTGAGCAACGGCTCCAGAACGATCCATCGCCGCTTTATCAATCAATTTCACTTTGAGATTGGTACCTTCGATCCAACGCATGATTTCATATGCGCAACCGCAGCACGCCATTCCACCACCGATCATAAGAATATCGACTTCTTCTTCAATAACTTGGGGGTTACCAAATGTTGCTTCTGTCATGTTTTGTTCCTAATTTTTATGTTTAATCCAAATAAACTTGAAATAACTTATTACAACCGAATAAGTTGACTTTTATCGCCTTTTAACGAAGTCATGGTGAAAAAGCCGGGCTTATCAATATCGGCCATATTGGGTTTTGGCTTACCCGCATACGGTTCGATAGAGCCTTCTGGGGTAGTACGAATGGGGAATTTGAAACGCTTCATATTGCCATTACGGAACTTAATCGTCCACATAATGGAATCACTACCACGCAGCGGCTGTACCGAAGCGCCTAATGGTACGATATCAGCGTAGTGACGAACTTCGATAGCATTTTGGGGACAAATTTTGACACAAGAATAGCATTCCCAACATTGCTCTGGCTCTTGATTGTAAGCTTTCATGGCATGACCCGTTTCTGAGCCATCTTTATCCAATTTCATCAAATCATGAGGGCAAATATACATACAAGCGGTTTTATCTTGACCCTTGCAGCCGTCACATTTATCAGTACGCACATAAGTTGGCATAGTTAGAGTTTCCTCCTAAAAGATTAGATTACTGCTCCTGATTAAAATAACTGTTCACTGTTGCAGTAAATACAGTGGCAGTTGTTGCCAATCCATTTCTAAAAAAGATGATATCTAAGAATTTTTATCTTATTATCATTTGTTGTTATTATCGTGTGCCCTTAATCTTCATTACCATGACAGTGTTGCTATCAATCTAGGTGAGATTACTTCAATGACGACTAATATACTAATAGATATTCCTCGCAATAGCCAAGCTTATTTATTCTTAAATACCATAAAAATAATTTATTCTACAAGGTTAATTGTTCTCGATATATTTATCCATGAGATTAAATTTTATCAAACTGACTGAAATATTTTTTATCTAGCTGAGAAAGCCAATAATAATGATGAAAGCAATTTCTGACTTTAATGATAGTGAATTATGGATTATCAAAACGACTCTTCAAGAACGGTATAAACAAGATATCGAAATGCAACTGGCTGATAGTGAATTAAAACTGGATCCTTTAGGTTCAAATTTGACTTGGTGTCCAACCGTTTATTGGGAAGTGAAGGGAGTTAGCTTTGTTATTTTTAAAACAGCACCGCAGCGTTATCGTTGCCAATTTTTTTATGATGAACAGGAACATTATGGTACCGGAATAGAGGAATACGATAACATCGCTGATTGTGTAACGACTTTACTTCAAGTGCAAGCTGATCAGGCCGGTCAAAAAGAATTACAAGATTCTTAGCCTCAACAATCCGTTTGCGGTAGGGTGCGTTAGGTTTTAGCCGTAACGCACCAATTTTAATTATAAAAACGGTCCGAATCATGGCATCAAGATTCGGCTCCTTCCCGTTGACAAAGGGGAGATTTAGTCTAGTGTTATTTCTTAGCGAGGTGCAAGAAATGAATTTACCGACTTAGCGTGTGCTGGTAAACACCACAATTTTTTAGGGATCGTTATGATTAAAAATTAGTTTTTTATTTTCAATCAATTGATAAGAATTTTTTAAAAACCGCTTGACATCTCTACTCTTCTTGCAATAAATAATAACCTTCGTTACAACCAAAGGTTTATTGTTTTTGAATGATCTGCCGCTAAGTTTACTGTTTACTGTATTAGTTGGTTTACTGTTACTTTCGGGTTTTTTTTCGGCTTCTGAAACCAGTATGATGGCAATTAATCGTTATCGGTTACGTTATCTGGTAAGCCAAAAACATAAGGGTGCTCAACGGGTTAGTAAATTATTAGAACGTCCAGACCATCTTATTAGTGTTCTTTTATTAGGTAATAATTTTGTTAATACTTTTGCTTCGGCCATCGCCACGGTTATTGCTATTGGATTTTTAGGAGAGGCAGGCATTGCAGTAGCAGCGACTTCACTGACTATCGTACTGCTTATCTTTGGAGAAGTAACACCTAAAACGCTAGCTGCACTTTATCCTGAAAAAATCGCTTTTCCCGCTGCCGTTATTATTAAACCGTTACTAACCTTATTGTACCCCTTAGTTTGGATAATTAATGGAATTGGTAATCTTTTGCTAAGATTATTAGGTGTTTCCAACCATGGGCACAGTGGCGAACGTTTGAGTCAAGAAGAATTAAGGAGTTTAGTACATGAAGCCGAAGGAATGATTTCTAAACGCCATCAGCAAATGCTATTAAGCATTCTCGATTTAGAAAAAGTAACTGTAGAAGATATTATGATACCTCGTCATGAAATCGTGGGTATCGATCTCAATGCCCCGCTCGATATGATTACTGAACAATTGGCCAGTTGCCAACATACCCGCTTACCTTTGTACCGAGAAAGTGTAGATAATGTGGTTGGCATAGTCCATTTACGTAAATTATTACGTTTGTTTAAACAGAGTGAATTGACCAAAGAAAGCTTGGAACAAGCCGCCAGAGATCTTTACTTCGTTCCGGAAGGAACGCCGCTAAATACGCAATTACTCAATTTTCAAAGACATAAGCGCCGTATTGGCCTAGTAGTTAATGAATATGGAGATATTCAAGGCTTAGTCACTTTAGAAGATATTCTGGAAGAAATTGTGGGTGAATTTACGACTAATCCGGATGCGCTTAGCCCCGATATTCATCATCAAGAAGAGAATACTTTTCTAGTGGATGCGAGTATCACTGTCAGGGAACTTAATCGAGCCATGCAATGGAACTTACCGACTAAAGGTGCTAAGACTTTAAATGGATTGATTTTAAATCATTTAGAAGTCATTCCGGAAGCGGGTACCAGTTTACTCTTAGAAGGTCATCCGCTAGAGATTGTGCAAGTAACGAGTAATGCGGTTAAAATGGTCAGAATTAAACTGAATCGCCAACTGGCTTCTCATTGAACCTGGATCTCATTTAAATCAAGATAATTCCAATGGTGGTAGTGCTAAACGGGTAGTGAGGCTAACTCGGTTGCAACTCCTTGTCTTAAAATGACTACCTCTTTAGCACTACCATCAGATCATTAAATCATAACGTTCTATTTTTTGCATTTCTATTTCAATTTCTACCACAAAACCTTTTTTTCCGTCGCATACATTTCTTCGAATGATTGCTTGAAATAAGTAGCCTCTTTGACAGAGGTGAAATTATGTCGGCCAGAAACGGGATTAAATTTCATGGCATAAAGATCGGAACTGAAACGAAATAGGCTTGACCCCATTAACAGCGCGATAGAAAACCGGTATGCTATTTTTTTATCAGTCCATTTGTGAAAATTTTTTTATAACGAGCCAAGAGGATAATATGAGCGAATTTCGTGAATATGTACAAGAATATATTGATATATTGCAAACTTTGCTAAAAGAATATCAAAATGATGATTTGATTGTAGGAAAAGCGCAAGAAATATTTAAAAATACCCAGGACCCTCGCTATTTGGTACTATCCCAACGGTTAGCACAACTCAAACAGCAAAAAGAACCAACTACCTCAAATAGTAATGCTCCTCTGTTCAAATTTGTAGATGAACGCACTTATTAGCTATTATTGGCGGGAATAATTCACCACCCTGATTGCTTTTGGGGTGGTAACCAAACGTGGGTAAAAAAATTGCTATGATAAGTCCATTAGCCGTTGTCAATACGAAACAAATTGGGCAAGGGGTTATTATTCATCCGTTTGTGGTTGTCCAGGAAAATGTTAGCATTGGTAATCAGGTGGTGATTCATCCGCATGTCGTCATTGAATCGGGCGTGATTATTGGTGACGGAACTGAAATATTTCCGGGTGCTTATTTAGGAAAAGAACCGAAAGGTGCTGGAGTAACCGCGCGACAGCCTGAATTTATTAGGCAGTTAATGATTGGTCAAAATTGTTCAATTGGGCCCAATGTGGTCATTTATTATGATGTTGTGGTTGGCAATCAATGTTTGATTGGAGATAATGCCTCCATTCGGGAAAAAGTGACCATAGGCGATAAATGTATTATTGGGCGCAGTGTCGTAATTAACTATAACGTTAAAATAGGAAATAGATCAAAAATCATGGATTTAGCTAGTATCACCGGTAATTGCCAGATTGGTGAGGATGTTTTTATCAGTATGCAAGTGGGTACAGCTAATGATAATGCAATGGGTACATTAGGTTACGATGAAACTCGTATTCAAGGTCCAAAAATCAAGGATGGTGCTATGATAGGCGTCGGCGCTAATCTTTTACCCGGTGTAGAAATAGGCGACGGTGCGGTTGTAGCTGCTGGTGCTGTCGTTAGCAAAGATGTTTTACCTAAGACTATGGTAGCGGGTATACCGGCTCGGTTCGTTAAAAAACTATCTGAGTCATAAATAATACTGTAAACTACTTCTAGTAAATACCCAATCTAATTGGGTCGAATTTAATCATTGCCAAATTTTGGTAAGACACGCACAGCAATATCCACTCGACAATTAAGATACTACGGAAGCCTATCTGTTTTTAATTAAATGAAATCACAGCAGCCACCCGCCCAATCTGAACCCAATGATAGGCTTGTGCATTCTCAACAACACCCCATAACTGCAGATAAAGACAGAGATTAAAAAATCAGGCAGGTTAAATCAATAATAATGCCGAGAAGAGGACTTGAACCTCCACGGGGTTGCCCCCACCAGCACCTGAAGCTGGCGCGTCTACCAATTTCGCCATCTCGGCATCAAGACCACTTATTTTATAAAGAGAGTAAAACTTAGTCAATGAGCCGTCAAAAAAATTCTCCCTCAGTTGATCCTTTTATTGAGCGCGAAACGCAGAAATATCAACATCCTATCCCCAGCCGTGAATTTATTATGCAACAGTTGGCTGAAGTCGGCAAACCTATGACCTTTGCTAGAATTGCTAAACTGTTTGATTTGAACGATAAACCGGAATTAGAAGCCTTACGTCGTCGCTTAAGAGCCATGGAACGGGATGGTCAGGTAGTCCGCAACCGTCGTAAAGGTTACGGTTTGGCTAAAAAAATGGATTTAGTCCGCGGACGCGTAATCGGTCATCCCGATGGTTATGGTTTTTTAGTTGCGGATGAGGGTGGTGAAGATTTATTTCTGTCCGAACGAGAAATGCGCACGCTCACGCATGGCGACCGTGCCTTAGTTAATATTATTGGTATTGATTATCGCGGTCGGCGGGAAGGTGCTTTAGTTGAAGTATTAGAACGCAATACCCGCGAAGTAGTCGGACGCTTCTGCCATAAAAAAGGTCAAAATGTTGCGTTTGTAGAACCAGACAACCGTCGCCTGCGCCATAATATTCTTATTGAAGGCAAAAAGAATCGAGGTAATGCCAAAAATGGGCAAATTGTGTTAGCCCAAATCCTGGAACCACCCACTAAATACAATCCCCCGTTTGGCAAAATCATTGAAGTGATTGGTGACCACCGTGCGCCAGGGATGGAAATCGATATCGCTATTCGTGCTCATGAATTACCGTATACTTGGCCAGAAACACTCTTAGCGGAACTCGATCAGTTTAACTCAACCATTCCAGAAAAGATGTTAAAGGAACGTGAAGATTTACGAGCGCTTCCTTTCGTTACGATTGATGGTGAAGATTCCTATGACTTTGATGATGCAGTATATTGTGAACCGCGTGGTAAAGGCTGGTTATTACGGGTAGCGATTGCCGATGTCTCTGCTTATGTCAAGATGGGAAGTGCTGTCGATTTAGAAGCGCAAAATCGAGGTAATTCGGTTTATTTCCCCAATCGAGTGGTACCGATGTTACCGGAAGTTCTTTCTAATGAATTATGTTCACTGAAACCAGAGCAAGATCGTCTCTGTTTAGTCTGCGAATTGGCCATTGATTTCTATGGTCGAACCAGACGTACTCACTTTATGCCCGCGATCATGCGTTCAGCGGCTCGGTTAACTTACACCGAAGTGGCAGAAGTGTTAGCCGGTAATGAAACTCACTTTCGCTATCCTCAATTGTTACCACAACTGCATAACTTGTCGAAACTGTATCAATTATTACTCAAACGGCGAAAGAAACGCGGCGCTATCGAATTTGAAACCATTGAACCCCGTATTATTTTTGACGATCAACAGAAAATTGCTCAAATTGTAGCGCTGGCTCGTAACGATGCGCATAAATTAATCGAAGAATTAATGCTAGTGGCTAATGTCGCTACCGCTGAATGGCTGACTGCTCAGCATCTGCCACTGTTATATCGTATTCATGAATCACCCAGTGAGGAGAAATTAACCGCTTTACGGCGTTTTCTAGGTGAATTAGGCTTAAGATTAGACGGTAAAGAGCAACCGCAAGCACATCACTACGCTAAAGTACTGGAAAAGGTTCAAACTCGTGCTGATTTTCACTTAATTCAAACCGTATTACTCCGCAGTTTAAAATTAGCTATATACAGTCCTCACAATGAGGGGCATTTTGGGTTAGCTTATCCGGCCTATACTCACTTCACTTCACCGATTCGTCGCTATCCAGATTTACTGGTACATCGTGCTATTCACCATGGTTTGCAATATCAACAGACGGGGAAAGAATTTCCTTACTCTAAGGAAGATATGGAAATATTAGCCGAACATTGCACTATGACTGAACGTCGTGCTGAAGAAGCAACCCGAGATGCCATTAGCTGGCTCAAATGTGAATACATGCAAGATAAAGTCGGATTAGAATTTGAAGGCTTAGTGACGGGTGTTACCTCTTTTGGGTTATTTGTAGAATTAGATGGTATATTTGTTGATGGATTAGTTCATGTCACCGCACTCAAAGATGACTATTATCATTTTGATCCGATTGGGCATCGTTTATATGGTGAATCCACTGGGATTGTTTATCGGTTAGCGGATCGGTTGCGCGTTAAGGTGGTACGAGTTGATGTAGAAGATAAGAAAATTGATTTTGAGTTAATCAGATAAAACTGAGCAGTTATCAATTGATCTTGATCCGCTATTAACTATTCAGTAGCCGTTATCAATTAACCTGGAGTTGTTATTAACTAACAGATTCTCATTATTAACTATTCTATAGCCATTATCAATTAACTTGAAATCGTTATTAACTATTGTGTACTTGTTATCAACTATTCGGTAGCAGTTATCAATTAACCTTAAGTCATTATTAACTATCGTTGCTGAGTTATTTATAACTGCTACCTGTTAACTAATAACTGCTAACTGCTTACCACAAAAGCTTCGCCACTTCGCTATACTCTTTCACAAAATAGGCATTGATACCTTCGCGAACATAATCGGGTAATTCATCAAAATCGCGTTGGTTGGCTTCGGGAAGGATAAGATTGTTAATTTTAATCCGTCTCGCCGCAATAACTTTTTCGCGAATGCCACCTATCGGTAAAACTTGACCCGTTAAAGTCAATTCACCGGTCATCGCCAATTCTTGATTAACCGTTTGTCCTTTTGCTAAAGACAATAAAGCACTCGCCATGGTGATACCCGCACTCGGGCCATCTTTGGGCGTAGCACCAGCGGGCACATGTAAATGAATAAAAGCATTTTCAAAGAAATTTTTGTTCACACCTAACGCTTCACCTTGAGAGACGACATAACTATAGGCAATTTCAGCCGACTCTTTCATGACATCACCTAATTGTCCAGTGAGTTTAAAGCCACGAGCGTAGTTATGAATGCAAGTGGCTTCCACGCTTAAAGTAACACCGCCCATTGGCGTCCACGCTAAGCCAGTAACGACACCCATTCCTCTGATTGCTTTTTCAGTTTCAAAGATGGGTTTACCTAGGTAAGTTGATAATTTATCCGGTGTGATCGTAATCGGCGTGGATGTCCCTTCTAAAAATTGCAGGGCTGATTTACGAGTGATACTGCCAATTTGTTTTTCTAAATTGCGTACTCCCGCTTCACGAGCATAGCTCTCAATAAGAATGGCTAAGGTTTCATCAGGAATAATGATTTGCTCTGGTTGTAAACCGGATCGAGTTATTTGTCGTTTGAGTAGATGTTTTTTGGCAATTTGTAATTTTTCACTGGCTAAGTAACCAGATAATTTGATCACTTCCATTCGATCTAACAACGGGGCGGGTATAGTATCTAATTGATTCGCTGTTCCAATGAAAAGGACTTTAGATAAATCGAAACGGACATCTAAATAGTGATCAAGGAAGTCAACGTTTTGTTCTGGGTCAAGTACTTCTAATAAAGCGGAGGCTGGATCACCGTGATAGGAAGCACCAATCTTATCAACTTCATCTAACATAATGACTGGGTTAGCATATTCTACTTCTTTCATCGCTTGAACAAATTTACCGGGCATCGCGCCAATATAAGTGCGCCGATGTCCTTTGATTTCGGCTTCATCATGGATACCACCGACCGAGAAGCGATAGAATGTTCGTCCTACGGCATTGGCAATGGAACGACCAATCGAAGTTTTGCCAACCCCGGGGGGGCCAACGAGTAATAAAATGGTGCCGCTAATACTGCCTTTTAACTTACCTACCGCCAAAAATTCCATAATGCGATCTTTAACATCAGTTAAGCCTTCATGATCTTGGTCGAGAACGGTTCGAGCGAGTTTGATGTCAAGTTTGTCTGCTGAAAACTTACCCCACGGCAGTAACGTCAACCAATCGAGATAATTCCGCGTTACCCCATATTCGGCTGAACCTACTTCTAAAACTGACATTTTAGCTATTTCATCATCAATGCGTTTTTGTACTGCTTCGGGCACCGTGAGTTGTTCTAAACGTTGTTTGAACTTATCGATTTCGGCAGTGCGATCATCTTTTTCTAGACCGAGTTCTTGTTGAATGGCTTTCAGTTGCTCGCGCAGGAAAAATTCGCGTTGATGATGTTCCATGTTTTCTTCAACTTGGTTGCGAATTTCTACTTGCGCTTTGGCTTGTTGCAACTCTTTGTTAAGTAAGAGCAGTACTTTTTCAATCCGTTTTAAAATATGAACGGTTTCTAAAATGTCTTGTAATTCCGTTTTAGTGGCGGTAGTTAAACTGGCAGCGAAGTCAGCCAATGGTGAGGGTTCTTCTGGACTAAACCGTTGGAGAAATACTTTTAATTCTTCGTTATAAAGCGGATTAAGCGGCAATAATTCTTTAATGGTATTAATAATCGCTAACACGTAGGGCTTCAATTCATCTAGATCTTTATAGCGGGTTTCCGGATAGTAATTGGCTCTAATGACTAAAGGCGGTTGTGAGGAAACCCATTCTTCAATTCGAAACCGTTGCAGTCCTTCGACCACAATTTGTAATTTATCTTCAGCAACCTGATTGATCCGATGTACCCGACAAGCTGTACCCATAAGGTAAAAATTATCGGGCTGAGCTTGTTCCAAGTTATCGTTATGAATCAAAACTAAACCAACCAGTTTGTGAGCAGATTCGGCAACCATTTTAATAGTTTTATCCCAAGTGGCTATTTCTACGACTAACGGGATAATTTGATGCGGAAAAAAAGGCCGATTAGCTACCGGTAAAATGGGTAAAATGTTCGGTAGTGCGTCTTTATAAGAGATAAGATCCGTATTCCCTTGTACTTTTCCTTCTGACAAGGTATCTGAGGAATTGGATTGTTCAAGGTTAGAATCAGAAATAATCGCTTCATCTTGCTCTGGTTTGGTAGAGACTTGGGGTTGTTCTTCTATGCTTGAATCTGCTGAGATAGGTGTTGAATTGGTTGGGGGCGTATCATTTTCATCCATCATAGCTGTTAGTTTCGCTTTGGTTGTATTCATCTTAATTTATGGAATGACTAGATTTTAATCTTTGTTAAGATCGGAATCAGGTCGTTTCGGTACCGGATCATACCCACCCACATTGAAAGGATGACAGCGTAAAATCCGTTTTAATCCTAGCCAGAGTCCTTTTGAGACACCATATTGCTCAATCGCTTCTTGAGTGTAGGCAGAGCAGGTCGGGTAAAAGCGACAATGGTTACCTAAATAAGGACTTATCGCATAACGGTAACAAATAATCAGTCCCAAAAGTATTTTTTTGGTCATTAATTAAAATGAGTTAAATAATATTGAATTAAAATGGCTATCCGGCTCATTAGATATCTTCCTATTTTTGCCAAGATGAATGAAGAATATCACCTATCAATGGCTCATGTTACCTAATTATTTATTTTAAGATTATAACAAAAGTAACTAAAGATAATAATAATATAGCTTTCCCAAAAGATGGGTAGAATATATTAAATAATAAACGGATTGAAAATTGAAAACAGGATTTTGGGATTTCATATCGATCCCAATTAGGGTGAAAAAGTGACCGTTCGTCTCGGTCAATTTTTTGAACAGTGTCAACACAATCCCCCATTATTGGGAAAGTATTTCTCAACGGGTCCAAAATCGCTATAACTGGTGGCTATATGCTGATAGACTAATATCAAATAAAAGGCTATTTTTTAGCTGCTATGGGTTACAATATGCTGTCGCAATGGTTGATAAGTAGGGTGCATTAGGTGATAGCCGTAACACACCAATTTTAAAAAGCTAATACACGCAACGTAAAATTAATTACTCATAAAAACTGTCTGAACCAGGGGTACTTAATAGCGCTATTTCAAAGAGGGATATAAAAATATGTACCACCATGCGGAATACCAGTACAATTGCTAATCAACCGGGGATTTATCTAGCGAGGTAAGAGAGAGTAGTATTATACAGCGATAGTTATTTTAAGTGAGGAAGTGTTTACCATTATGTCAATCGAACCGGAGTAAAATTTCTATCTCCTCTGGTATTAAGATAGAATAAAAATCATCAATTGAGGTATTTTTACCCAACGTGTGAGAATAATAATACATTGAAAAAGGATTTAATTGTATTTTTCGTTATTGGCATCAAAGGTTGCTATTCCTTCCTAAGCTCCATTATCTGTCCAAGAGAAATAGCTTCATGATTTTTTTGATGCTCACTTTTTGTGTCAAATGAAGCTTTATGATGTTTCGTTTCAGCGACTGTTGTCATCAAACCCCATTGTTATTACGTTCCCTCTTGTTACTATTCATTGGGTTACTCAATGCCTGTGCTCCACAACCACCCATTTCTTCACCCAATCATATTAATGCGAGCCAATTACCACCACCGAAGAACGATATTCCACCCCTCATACAACAACATGCTTTTATACCTTCACCTCAATTGACTACACCTCAAGAAACTTTTACGGTGGTCGTGGATAATGTCCCGGTGGATAAATTGCTCTTTGCTTTGGCACGTGATGCTAATCTGAATATTGATATTCATCCTGATATCAAAGGTTCTATTACCCTTAACGCCGTCAATCAAACTTTGACTCAATTGCTGGAACGAATTGCCAATCAAGTTAATTTACATTATCAATTAAATGGAACTCATCTGATCATTTCACCCGATTTACCTTATCTGCGTCTTTATAAAGTCGATTATGTGAATCTAGCGCGGGAAAGTACCAGTGAAATCAGTGTTGCTACCCAAATTATCAGCGATATTAACCGTGGAGTGGGTGGAAATAGTGGGGGGGGAGGTGGTGGGGGGGGAGGTGGTGGTGGCGCCAATAATAATTCAACCACTCAAATTAAAAATAAGTCAGATAACTTCTTCTGGGAGACACTTAAAAAAAATATTCAAGCCATTTTAACGAGTCATCAAACCGGAACTAAACAAGGTAGCCAAGAAGATAATGTCGTGGTAAACCCACAAAGTAACGTGATTAGTGTTCGTGCGACTAACAAACAACATGAAGAAATTCAACGGTTCCTTGACCAAGTCATGGCGAATGTACAAAGACAAGTTCTGATTGAAGCCACCATTGTTGAAGTCCGACTCAATGATCATTATCAAGCCGGGGTCGATTGGCAACGCATTGCGGGAGATTTTACCTATCAACAATCGCTGTTGAAAGGCAATATTGGCCAAAATTCGCCTTTTTATGCCTTTGGATATAATAATGCCAACAGTGCCTTTGGCAATATTTCTGCTATGGTGCGACTTTTAGAAGAATTTGGGACGGTAAAAGTGATCTCTAGTCCTCAAATTATGGCACTCAATAATCAAACCGCGATTCTTAAAGTCGTCGATAACTTAGTTTATTTCACCACCGAAGTGCAAACGACTGATACTGAGACCCGAACAACGAGACAAACTGTTACTACTCAAGTCAATACGGTGCCAGTGGGTTTAGTTATGAGTGTAACCCCGCAAATTAGCGAGAACGATGAAGTCATTTTAAATATTCGTCCTACCGTTTCACGAGTAATTGATTTTAAAGTTGATCCCAATCCTTCATTGGCGCAAGCCGGTACCATTAATAAAATTCCACAAATAGAAGTTCGAGAGCTTGAATCGATTCTTAAAGTGAATAATGCGGATATTGCTATTATGGGTGGACTCATGCAAGATAGTTCCCAACAAGATAAACAAGGTATCCCGGTATTATCTCAATTACCTCTGTTTGGCGATTTATTTAGTTATCGTAGTGATGACTATTCCAAATCCGAATTAATTATTTTCTTGCGTCCAACAGTGATCAAAGAGACGGGCTTATCTGGAGATCTGCAAAAATATCGAATTTATCTACCCGATTCATCGCTACCTGAAAATAATGCCCCAACCGGCTTTACCTTACCTTAGCAGTTACCCCTTCCCATTTTAAACTCGCTACTTTACGCAAGAAAGGTTTATTATTGCGTAAAATATCCGGCAGCGTTGCAATCGCAGCCATTGCACTATTGATATCAACGAAATCAGCATACAAGATTTCCCAAATGAGTTGCCCATTACGGTCGACTTGATAAAGATACAGGTTAGGTAGTAAAGGTTGAATTTCGGGCTTATGTAACCATTGAGTTAAACCCGGCGTATTTTCTACCGGCGTTTGCATCACTTGAATACTATAATGTTGTTGAGCCACTGAACTTAACCATTGCTGGGTCGCTTGAATCCGTTGTTGTAACAGTGAATTGGCTGTCAGCGCCGGCTCAGTTGGAGAAATCAAAGGCAAAATAGTCTCATTAACTGCGCTATTTCCAAGCAGCGGCTGATAAAATCGCCATCCCACTATCAAGATAAAACTGGTGATCAAAGCCAATAAGCCAACCCCAACCCACCGATTAGATAATAAAGGCAACTTAAAGCCACTATCCCGCGCTGCCAAACGAATATGTTGCGTTTTTACTTGATACTCGTTCTGAGCAAAAGCGGCTAGTAGCGCTTTATCCGCTAAGATATTAATCCGGCGCATTAAGCCTTTAGAAACTTGAGCAAGTATGCGAACGGCAGCGGGAGAAAACACCGGTGGGCCGCGATAACCCACCGCTTGCATCCGAAAGTGTAAATAATTTTTAATATCTTCTCGACTTAATGCTTGTAAATAAAACCGATGCGTAATTCTTTCTTTCAATTGACGAATATGAGTCACCGCTAAATTGCTATCCAGTTCTGGTTGTCCAAATAACACAATTTGTAATAATTTATTGCGAGTCGTTTCTAAATTACTCAGTAAGCGAATTTCTTCTAATGTTTCCAGTGGCATTTCCTGAGCTTCTTCGATAAAGATAACGACTTGTTGATTATCAGCATGTTTCTCTAATAATCGTGTCTGTAGAGCGTGCATGACTTGAAGACGATTACATTGGGGTGTAACCGGTAGGCGCATTTCTAGAGCAATCGCATGTAGAATCATATCCGGGGATAATCGTGGATTGGCTAAATAAACGATTTCTACCCGGGTTGATAATTTCTCTTCTAGCATCCGACATAACATCGTTTTGCCACTACCGACTTCGCCAACCACTTTGATAATGCCTTCTCCAGTTTCAACAGCATAAACTAAGGCTTCCAATACTAAGCCACGATCGCCACCAGGGTAAAATAGCTGCGTATCGGGAGTGATTTTAAAGGGTGGGTAATTTAAACCGAAATGTTCATAGTACATGTCAGTTATGAGTTATCAGTGGTTAGTTTTCAGTTAATTAAAAATATTTTCTGGTTAATTGATAACGTTAACCAGTTAATTGAAAATATTTGTTGGTTAATTGATAACGTTGACCGATTAATTGAAAACCTTTGCTAGTTAATTGATAATGTCGACAGGTTAATTGATAAGCTAAAGAGATTAATCGATAATTACCTCATATTATTTAATAATGTTTACTCGTTAGTTGATAACTGACTAATGATTATTTGTATTGGCTAATTAACGGTTAATTATTAACTGATCATGGGTTACTAATTGGAACCACTCTTACTCAAACGTTGCATTTTGCTGTATAGCGTGGTGCGGTTAATCCCTAAGATTCGCGCGGCTTGACTTAAATTGCCCTGACTCATCTTCAGTGCCGCATTGATATAACGTCGCTCCCAATCTAATAATACATCGTCAAGTGAAAATCCTCCTTTGTTTAATTGGCGAACGATCGCTTGATCAGAATCGGTATCAGTCGAAGTAAATTGTTTGGTATTGAGGTTAGTCTCTAACTCTTCTTCCAACTGAGTTCGAGTTACTAACTGATTGGGATATTTCGCGCCCAGCCGAATGACAATGTTGCGTAGTTCCCGGACATTACCAGGGAAGTTATATTCTTTCCAATTTTGCCGAGCCGAAGTATCTAGCTGGAAAAGGGTACCCATTTCTGCATAAAAATCTTGGAAGTGCTTCAAGAGTAAAAATTTATCATCATCGCGTTCACAGACAGGTGGAACTTTAATCGTTAAGACACTAAGACGGTGGTATAAATCACCGCGAAATTGTCCGGCTAAAACTTCTCCACGTAAATCACGATTACTGGCGGCGATAATCCGCGCTTGAGATTGACGAACTTTAGTTTCTCCGAGCCGATAGTATTCCCCATTTTCTAAAACGCGGAGTAATTTCGATTGCAGTGGTAGTGGCATTTCACCAATTTCGTCGAGGATTAAGCTACCGTAACTGGCTTCCTCAAAAAAGCCGGAACGGGCGGTATTAGCACCGGTAAAGGCACCTTTAGAATGACCAAATAATTGAGCTTCCAGAAGTTCAGTAGTGAAAGCGGCGCAATTGACAATTAAACAGGGGGCTTCGGCACGTTGACTTTGGGTATGTAAACATTGCGCGACGAGTTCTTTACCCGTACCCGATTCACCTTGAATCAGAACGGAGAAAGGTGAATTAGCAAATTGTTGAATTTGAGCACGTAGGGTTTCCATAACCATACTTTGTCCAATCAATCCACAGGCTTTTTGTTTAGCTTGCGGCTTATGCTGTTCGGCTTCTAAAATCATCAGTTGATGTTTTAATCGCGTTTTGAGCAATTCCATGTTACAGGGTTTGGGAATAAAATCGACCGCACCTAAGGTTAAAGCATGGCGGACATTTTCTTGAGTATCTTGACCGGATAAAATGAGAATCTTGATAGATGGATTAAAAGTCAGTAGTTCCGAAACGAGAGTGAAACCTTCTTCTGGACTATGTGGATTGGGCGGTAATCCCAAGTCAATCAAGGCTAAATTAGGCAACACCGGTAAGGTGTAAAGCAGACGTTTAGTTTCCTCACGGGTAGCCACGACATAAACGGAAAAGGTATCTTTTAAAACAAAAGCTAACGATTCACTGATTAAAGGATCATCATCAACTAATAATAAACTCGGCAGGTCAGCCATAATCTGATTTCCTTTGCAAATAAATAGGGTAAGCTAACTAACTTCAATGCCGCTGTCATCATTTAAATGAGTTAGGACTGACACTTAGGTCGCACTGGTGAATAAATTTAAGCGTTTGGCAATGGTTAAGGTCAACTCGGCTTGATTAAGGGTATAAAAATGCAAACCCGGGGCACCGCCGGCAATTAAGCGTTCACATAATCGAGTAACGACATCTAAACCAAGAGCTTGCAAACTGGCTTTATCGTCAATTAATTCCTGTAATCGCCAACGTAACCATTTTGGAATCTCTGCACCACAGGTTTCCGAAAAACGGGCCAATTGTTCATAATTACTGATGGGCATAATGCCAGGAACTATCGGAATATCAATGCCAATGGCATGACAACTCTCGATAAACCGAAAGTAAGCTTCGGCATTATAAAAGTATTGGGTAATGGCACTATCAGCACCGGCTTGAACTTTTTGGTTAAAATAGTTTAAGTCTGCTCGAGCACTGCGTGCTTGGGGATGAAACTCGGGATAAGCAGCGACTTCAATGTGAAAATGTGAGCCGGTTTCAGCACGAATAAAGGCGACTAATTCATTGGCATAGCCAAACTCACCCAGGGGTCCAGCCCAGCCAGAAGGTCGGTCACCTCGCAAGGCGACGATGCGTCGAATGTGATGGGCTTGGTAATCTTGTAACAATTGCCGAACCTGTTCTTGAGTACTGCCAATACAAGAGAGATGCGGTGCCGCCTCACAGCCGGAATATTGTTGAATATCGATAACCGTTTCAAAAGTTTGTTCTTGAGTTGAACCCCCGGCACCAAAGGTTACGGAAAAAAAAGCCGGTTGTAATACTTGTAATTGCTGACGAATTTCGCGCAATTTTTCCACACCCTTTTCGGTACGCGGGGGAAAAAATTCGCAACTCATTGTTAATGCTTGGTGTGGTGATGTCATAAAAATTATTGTACTGATTTCAAAGTAGATGGTCAAAATATCCAATCAAAGTCAAATATCAGCGCCGGTTAAGTTAACCGCGTTTATAAAGTTCTAAGCATAGCAGAAAGCCAGTGACTGGTGTATAGTTGATAGTATTTATCGATTATTAGGAAATGATTTATGTCTACGGCTAACTATACCAATGCGTTGATTAATGAAACTAGTCCTTATTTGCTGCAACATGCCCATAACCCAGTGTACTGGTATCCTTGGGGCCAAGCAGCACTAGCCTTAGCTAAGCAACAGAATAAACCCATTTTATTGTCTATTGGTTATTCAGCCTGTCATTGGTGTCATGTTATGGCACATGAATCCTTTGAAAATCCGCAAACCGCGTCTATTATGAATGAGTTGTTTATTAACATTAAAGTTGATCGCGAAGAACGACCGGATCTCGATAAAATTTATCAACTGGCTCATCAATTGCTGGCTCAACGTCCTGGTGGTTGGCCTTTAACGATGTTTTTAAGTCCGGAAGATCAATACCCTTTTTTTGGTGGCACCTATTTCCCACCACAACCGCGTTATGGGATGCCCGCATTCATTGAATTGTTAAAAAAAGTCGCGGCTTTTTATCGTCAATATCCTCAACAAGTTACTCAACATCAACAAGCCTTGACCGAAGCTTTTACGAGTGATGAAACGATTATAATCAATCCAGAACAACGGCTTGATGCTGAACCGCTTAATCAAGCCCGTGAGGAATTAGCGCAAAACTTTGATCGCAATTATGGTGGTTTCGGTCAAGCGCCTAAATTTCCACATTTATTTAATATCGAACGGTTATTACATCACTACCAAATCACCGCCCAACAAGGTAATCCCGATAAAGAAGGCTTAGAGATGGCGGTATTGACGCTCAAAAAAATGGCCTTTGGCGGGATTTATGATCAACTCGGTGGTGGATTTTGCCGCTATTCAGTTGATGAGGCTTGGACCATTCCGCATTTTGAAAAAATGTTGTATGACAATGGGCCATTTTTAACGCTGTACAGTGAAGCTTGGCAATTAACTCATAACCCGTTATTCGAACAGATTGCTTTAGAAACAGCCGCTTGGGTACTACGAGACATGCGTTCACCAGAAGGTGGCTTTTATTCGACGCTGGATGCTGATTCTGAAGGAGACGAAGGTAAATTCTATCTGTGGACGCGAGACCAAATCAGAGAGCTACTGAATGAAAATTTATATTCTCCCTTTGCCTACTATTTTGGGTTAAACCGTCCCGCTAATTTTGAAGGGCATTGGCATTTACATGTTTATCATGAATTAGAAGAGACTGCTCAACATTTTAATTTACCGGTAATCGAAATGGCAATCCAGTTAGCGCAAGCTAAAACCATTTTATTCCAAAATCGCCAACAGCGAATCCCACCAGGACGGGATGAGAAAATGTTAACCGCCTGGAATGCTTTAATGATTAAAGGATTAGCAACTGTCGGACGCATTTTCGCTCGTCCAGATTATTTACGAGCGGCTGAGCAAGCGTTGGACTTTATTAAAAATAAGTTATGGGTTAATGGACGTTTGTTAGTGACCTATAAAGCCGGTCAAGCCAAACTGAATGCCTATTTAGACGATTATGCGTTGTTACTCGAGGCGGTTTTAAGTTTATTACAAGCCCGGTGGCGTGATGGTGATCTGAATTTGGCGATAGCTTTAGCGGAAGTGTTATTAACCGAGTTTGCTGATACCAAACAAGGTGGCTTTTATTTCACTGCCCATCATCATGAGCCACTGATTTCACGACCAAAATCTTTTGCGGATGATTCCCTGCCCAGTGGTAATGGCGTTGCGGCATTGGCATTAGGGCGCTTAGGACATATTTTAGGAGAACAACGTTATCTTCAAGCCGCAGAACAAACTCTCCAAGCCAGTTGGTCTTTGTTGCAACAAGCCGCTTCCCCTCACGCGACTTTATTATCTGCTTTAGAAGATTACTTATTTCCACCACAGATTATTATTTTACGAGGTGAGCCAGAAGTATTAACGACTTGGCAAGCCGTATGTCAACAAGCCTATGCACCCCACCGTTTTTGTCTTGCTATTCCAAACCCAGTGCCGGATTTACCCGGTTTATTAGCAGAAAAAAAGCCACAAGGTTCAGCAGTCGCTTATGTTTGTACGGGACATCAATGTCGTGCGCCGATTACCTCGTTAGAGGAGTTGAGTAAAGTAGTGTAGGATCACGGCTATTAAGTTACGGACTGGTACTCACTCCGGCTTTTTCGATTAAGCCATCGTAGAATAGGTTGAGCAACAG
This sequence comes from Thioploca ingrica, assembly GCA_000828835.1. GTDB lineage: Bacteria > Pseudomonadota > Gammaproteobacteria > Beggiatoales > Beggiatoaceae > Thioploca > Thioploca ingrica. The sequence goes on along the minus strand of AP014633.1, from coordinate 3,720,189 downwards.
CAGCCAAGCAGGGTGTGCACCACACACACCAACCATTTTCATTTTAGGGTAGAAAGGTGAAAATATGGAGATTTTAAACGATGAGGAGTTTAAACCGAAAATTTATTAACTTCTTCTTCATAACTCGTTATATCAGTAGTTTATTTATCTGATTGAGTCTATTCTTTGTGGTGAGATGTAAAAAAAGTGCTGAAGAGACTAATCAATTAGGAGTCTAATAATGAACGAACAAATTATTTACGATGGTTTTGAGCGCGTATGGAAACTGTTTGAAAAAACCGACCGTGAAATTCAAGAACTCAAACACTTCTTCCATGAGCTTTCTCAAGAAACCGATCGCAAATTTCAAGAAACCGATCGCAGATTTCAAGAAACCGATCGCAAATTCCAAGAAACCGATCGCAGATTTCAAGAAACCGATCGCAAATTTCAAGAAACTGATCGCAAATTTCAAGAAACTGATCGCAAATTTCAAGAAACGGACAAGAAAATTAGTAAAGTCAACCAAGCGATTGGACAACTCGGTGGTCGCTGGGGGGAATTTGTTGAAAGTATGGTGAAACCAGCGGTGGTGCGACTCTTTCAACAACGGGGGTTGGTTGTTCATGAAGTGCATCACAACTTGACGAGCAACCGCAACGGGTTATCGGCTGAAATTGATTTGCTGGTGACTAACGACGAATATTGTGTGGCGATTGAAGTGAAAAGTTTTTTAAGTGTTGACGATGTCAAAGAACATCGAGAACGGTTAGAAAAATTTAAAATCTTATTTCCACGTTATAGCGATGCCAAACTCCTGGGCGCAGTAGCCGGCGCTGTTATTCATGAAGATGTTGCCAAATATGCTTACCGACAAGGATTTTTCATTTTAGGGCAGAAAGGTGAAAATATGGAGATTTTAAACGATGAGGAGTTTAAACCCAAGATTTATTAACAGCTTCTTCATAACACGTTGTCTCAGCATGATTGATGTGGTTCGCCAGCTCACCGCATCCTACAGGTTACTATAACTAATAGCTATCAGCTAAAACTTTTGCCGATCCATAAGGTTGGCGATATGTGAAGTTGATAGAAAATATTGGTAGGTTGGGCTTACAAAGGAGAAATCTATGATGAAATGTTATATTAGCGAGCGTAGGATGTGTACCGCACCCCAACCATTACCATCATTCATCTCCATCAAGGTGGGCAATGCACACCCTACCTGGCTTATAAATAAAAAATTATTAATAAATAATCAGTTATATAAAATTTAGCTCTCTAATTTGACAACGGTGTCAAATTCAACTGACCCTCTCCAACCACCCATTTGACATTTCTGTCAAATTCAATTGCCTTCTCCAACTACTAATTTGACAGTTTTGTCAAATTAACGGAATGACTTTTTTAGTCAATTTGACACTTTTGTCAAATTTCCAGACGCAAATTACTTTTCCAATTGGACAAAATAGTAAACGACAAATCATGTAATTTGAACTATAACTAATAGCTATTAGCTAAAACTTTTGCCATTTCTCAAGGTTGGCAAGAGTAAAGTTGATAGAAAATATCGGTAGGCCGAGTTTACCAAGGAGAAATCCATAATGAAACGTTATATCAGTAGCTTATTTATCTGGTTAAATCTATTTCTTGCCGTGGTTCAGGCGGCCGGGTGGGAAGAACAATATCCTTCGGCAACTGAACTTCAAGCTATATGGGGAAGTGCTGAAAATGATGTATTTGCTGTAGGATACGGTGCCATCTTTCATTATGATGGTTCCAGTTGGAGCGAAATGAATACAAATTACTATGATCTGAGAGGTATCTGGGGTACTTCTAACAAGAATGTGATTGCGGTAGGAAGAATAATGGGAGAAGAAAGGAGTATAATTCTTTATTATAATGGCAATCAGTGGAGCGCTATGAATGGAACTTTCAGTTGGCTTTCTGGCATCTGGGGTAGTTCAGATAGTGATGTGTTTGCAGTAGGAGGAAATGGTACTACTCTTCACTATAATGGTAACCAATGGACAACCATGAACAGTGGAACTGATTTTACTCTTTCTGATGTCTGGGGTAGTTCCAGCAGCGATGTATTTGCAGTAGGAGAGGGTGGTACCATTCTCCACTATGATGGTAACCAATGGTCTACCATGGATAGTAAGATTTCTACCTGGATTCATGACATCTGGGGAAGTTCTAGCAACGATGTCTTTGCGGTAGGAGAAGGTGGTACGATTCTCCACTACGACGGTAAACAGTGGACTGCTATGAACAGTGGGATTTCTTCCTGGGTTTCTGGAATTTGGGGCAGTTCCAGCAGTGATGTGTTTGTAGTCGGTTTTGATGGCACAATCCTCTATTATGATGGCGATACCTGGATGAAAATGACCAATAGAATAGGTGGCTTAACTACCATCTGGTTAAGTTCAGAAGGCAATATTTTTACTGCAGGCACTAACATTTTTTATTGTACTAATTGCCGACAGAAAACTAAAATCAACCCCTCATCTTACGACTTCGGGAACATCACTCTAGGTCAACAAATCAGTCAAACTTTCACGGTTTCTAATACGGGTAATACGGATACGCAATTTCAACAATTCACTTTGGCTAACACCACTGATTTTGCCCTTAATAACGATACCTGTTCCAATACTCTTCTTGCACCTGCTAACACTTGCCAAGTCACTGTTGATTTTCAACCACAAATGGAAGGGAATCAACCAACTAAACTCACCTTAGACAGTGATATCACCACAATCGATATTCCTTTGACCGGCATTGCTAGCATTAATTTCCAAATTACTCCCCGATCTCACGACTTCGGAGAAGTGACTTTAGGTCAACCACTTGACCAAACTTTTACGGTTTCTAATACAGATAACACGAATATACCATTTCAACAACTCAGTTTAGACAACAGCACTGACTTTGTACTTGATAATGATACCTGCTCCAATACCCTTCTCGCACCTGCTAGTACTTGTCAGGTAACTGTTCGTTTTCAACCTCAAGTAGAAGGAGTTAAATCAAGTAAACTCCTTTTACTCACCGATACTGCTAAACTCAATGTTCTTCTAACTGGGACTGCTAAGCTCAATTTCCAAGTTACTCCTCAATCTTATGATTTTGGGAAAATTAGTCTAGGTCAACTAGCTAGTCAAACTTTCACGGTTTCTAATACAAGTAATACTGATATACCATTTCAACAATTTACTTTGGCCAATACTACCGACTTTGCGATTAGTAACGATACTTGTTCTAATACACTCCTAACGCCTACTAATACTTGTCAAGTGACAGTTAACTTCCAACCACAATCGGAAGGAATTGAATCAACTAAACTTAGTTTGCCCAGTAATATTAGCACAACTGATATCCTTTTGAGAGGTACTGCGAGCACTGATATTAAAGTTGATCCTCAATTTTATAACTTCGGGAACATTACTTTAGGTCAACCAGTTAGCCAAACTTTCACCATTTCTAATATCAGTAATGGTAATGCACAACTACAACTCCTAACCCTAACTAATTCCACCAATTTTAACCTCAATAACGACACGTGTTCTAACAAATCACTGGCACCCACCGACACTTGCCAAGTGACAGTCAACTTCCAACCACAAGTAGAAGGAACTCAATCGACTAAAATTACTATACCTAAAGTCACCGAAACCTTGCAAATTCCTATTGGTGGTACTAGTTGCTCAACTACCTTTCAGCAACAAATTTTTCAACAACAAGCTTTTTATCTCCATCCCAAATCACCTAATTTTGGTACAGCTCTTATCGGTAATTCCTTGACACTAAACCAAACGGTTATTTTTATTGTTAATCAAGAATGTGGTGAATTGTATATAGACAAAATTGAAGTAGCTGGGCAAGATGCAGCGGAATTTAAAATTGAAGATAAGCAATGTTATTCCTCTAGTTATGGCAAAGAATCCTATTCCTACTGCCAATTTAACACCGTCTTTCAACCCACTACCGCTGGAGACAAACAAGCCGAGTTAACCTTCAAATTACTAGACCATCCCGAATTGCCAGTACCTACGGTAGCTTTACAAGCGAAAGCGGTTAAATTGGGACAAGCACAATTAGACCTCACCCCCACTGAACATGACTTCGGCACCGTTATTATTGGTCACGGTTCAATATCATCGAGCTTTACGATTAAGAATACCGGAACTGCTAATCTGAAAGTCAATAACATCAACTTCACCCTGACTGGCGACAATGCCACTGAGTTTTCCTGGGAGAATTGGTGGTGTACTGCCCTCGATATTCTTCCTCCTGGTACTCAATGTGATATTAATGTTTGGTTGTCACCCACTTCCGCTGGTCAAAAACAAGCTCACTTAACCCTCACATCTGGCGATCTCACTGCCGAAGCGCTTTTAAAAGGTGTCGCTGAAGAAGCAAAGGATTGTAGCGATGCCAACATCACCATCGAATCAATACAAACTGGACGTTGGGATGCCGCAACCACCTGGTCAACCGCAACCATCCCAACCGCCACCGACGTCGTGCGCATTAACAATGGACATACCGTTACCGGTCAAGAACTCGCCCAAATCAGAACCCTCTGCGTTCAAGCCGGCGCTACCCTAGAAAGCCTAAATGACCAAGGCACAGCTTTAGAAATTCAAGCCACCGACTATCTCGAAAATCACGGTCTCATCCGCGGCAAAGACGGTCGCCATGAAACACAATCCGCTTGCAGTCAAGCAAACATCGGCACCGAAGGTTGTGCTCAACCCGGCGCGAGTGTCCTCCTCAAAGTGGGAACTGGCTTTGATAAATACGGCAAACTGGGCGATTGGTGGTGGGAAGGTTCCGGTGGACCCGTTCTCAATACCGGTGAAATCATTGCCGGCAAAGGTGGCGATGGCTCTCAATACGGCGCACCTGGTGGCGATGCCATCGTTCTCGGTCGTAACAATACTAACGCCAAGCGCATTCAAGCGGGAGATGGCGGTAACGTCCTGGGCACCGGCGCTGGTGAAGGCGGTCGTGGTGGATTAACACAAATTTGGGGTAAACTCGGTGGTCCCGGTAATCTTTATGTGCAAAACGGTGCTCAAGCCTTAGCCGGCAAAGGTGGCAATTGTAATCCTCAAGGTCAACAAACTGGCGGAAACGGTGGTAATCTTTGGCTCGTCTCCTTACCGAATGTTTATATCGATGGTGGTATTACTGAAGCCGGGATCGGTGGTCAAGGTTGTGCTAGACCTGGTCAAGCTGGATTCGTCCAAATCGAACCGAATGTCATCTCTCTCGCCGGTGCGGCAACTCACGTAAAGGGAGGCGACATCGCCATCTACGGAGGCAATGACTGGACGCTGGATTTAAGCAACCTCAGCGGCACCGTAATCGAAGCCAGCGGCACTCTCACCTTAGCTGTCGGTAAAGGCGGATTGATTGATTTCAGGAACAGCACTGGTCAGATTTTAACCGCCAAAGAGGTTCAAATCTTCACTGATAACCTCCTCATCGATTCTGGTAAAAAGATATCAGATTACATCGCCGCAGAAAATATTGTTATCGGTCCAAGCAAGATTTTGCGTAACGTCTCGCTTACTGTCGCCAGCAAATTATTCGGTAATCCTGGAGAAGTTTTATCGATTCCGTTAGTTATTGCCAATAATGGTCCAGAAGACGATAATTACACCCTCACCGTCAAAGATTCCGCCGGCAATATTTTAAACCAGTTAGCCGCTGTCGAAGTCAAAGGATTAGATATAGTTAACCTAGCCATCGACCTTACTATTCCAGCCAGTAACAAAGTCATATTCACTGCCGTGTCACAAGCTGACCAGGAAGTATCTTCAACTAGTGAAGTCATCTTAACTACTATTCCAGTCGTGTCTAGTGATGGTAATCAAGTTGCACCAGATGGTAATAAACCGGCAAGTAATGGTAATCCAGTTACACCAGCTGGTAATCAATCTGAACAAGAAAGTAACGAAGACAAATTAATTAGTAATAACAATGTTATTGTAGTCGAGCAACCCACTCTCAATAGCTGTCATGTCACCCCAGACGGTATCATTGACTGGACTTGTATTAACAAAGAACAGATTCTCACCGATGTGACTTTGGAGTCTAATGCCAAAATATCTGGCGGTCAACTCGCCGGCACGATTGATAATCAGGGCTTCGTTTCGCAAGTGACGATTCAACCGGATACTCTTCTCAAAGGTGGCAAGTTGAGCGGCTATATCGTTAATCAAGGCACATTAATGGATTTTGAATTTGTCGGTGTGCAAGTAACGGGTGGTACGCTGGCCGGTCAGATTATTAATAATAGTTTGATGGGTGGTGTTTTTAAAGATGTCCACTTAGCCGCTGATACTCATCTCCTCGGTGGGTATTTGCAAGGTGAAATTCAGGGTGATCCGGCGGCCCCGGCTTTATTGGAGGATTTGACTATTCAATCCGGGAGCCATCTTGCTTATGTGAAGATCGGTAAGAACGTGACTTGGTCGGCGGAGGTGGTATTTGAAGATAATGTCCAGTTTGTCGAGCCAACGACGTATTGTAATCCGACTCGGTTGGCGGATATCGTTCCATTGCTTCCCCGTTTAGACACGATGGTTCTCGGCAAATCGATTGAAGTTTGCAGCCAGTTTGGGGGTGGTCTTGCTACGGATGGGAAGCTGTTTCAGCAGCAATTGACGGTGACTCGCGCGGATTTGGTGGAGGTAATGGGTCGAATTGCCCCGGATTTGAGGCAGGTCAGTCAGGTGGTTGATTTGGTTTTATCTGCCGCTTATCGTGCGGTCGAAACGGAGCCGCCGCTGTATTTTATGGTTGATACGCGGGGGAAAGTGTTACCTTGGGATGGTGATGTGTCGGATTTAGTGGCTTTTAAAGAGCAAGTCACGTTGGAATCGGTGCAGTCGCTTCGTTTATATCGTGGTAAATTCCCAGCGAAAGGTAAGTTGGAGATTCAGTTTGGTTATCGTTTGGCGGATGGAACGGTGGTGTTGAATGCGCAACCGCTAGAGGTGATGGTTTTAGAATAAATCGGGTTAAGTGATTATTTTCTTCCTTTACCGATTCTCCTTTGACCCTCACCCCTAATCCCTCTCCCAAAAGGAGAGGGGAACTTTTCCTATAAATTGGATTTCACACCAGATGAAGTTTCTTACTGGTATTGGCTTCGATAGCACCAGCATAGAGACACCATCCCCATTCATAAGGACGTGTTTCGTAATTCAGTGCCAATTTGGCCATGGCCGTGGTTTCATTACTGGGATGACCCAGTAGAGAATGCACTTTGCGGGACACCGCTTTAAACCGGCTTAACCGATAATCAATATCTCGCCAAATGGTTTGAGCTTGGTTATCAATAAGATTGATATTTAATTCGTTGTGGCCAAGCCAAGCACGACCGCGTTCAATCGCAGCGCTCAGATCTTGACCGGTAGCTCGATTGAGTGCAGCAAATGCCATTGGTGCCATACTATGTTGATGTACTGAGTAAACCGGGTAACTTTGAACCACCTTGCCATTGCGCGGATTATAATGCCACCACCACTGTCCCAATTCACCTTGAAGTTTTACTAATTGGTTAGCTAAATTGTCGGCAATTTGCTTGACCTTATCATCGCCAGTCGTCATCGCTACCAACGCAAATGCTTGTACTGCGTAAATCTGATCAGCAAAATTGGCAACCCACCGACGTAACCGCTGGCGCCAGGGTGCCCGTGGATCGGCATGGATCATCAGATGGGTATTGCGCTGATAACGACTCATTAAGGCTTCCAAGGCCCTATTCATATATTGTTCGGTGTTTGCGTCGTGGGTACGGTTATATTCGTGAAGTAATCCAGTGACTAGCCACGCTGTTTCCATCGAAGTGAGCGAGGTCATATAGTCAGCAAAGTGATTAAACGGAATATCGATTTGTGGTTGAAGTTCTTTTAGTGGAATACCATCGCACACTGCATTAGCCCAAATGATTAAGCCGATTCCTCCAGGATAGGGGCGATAGTTGGCTAATTTGAATACCGCATTAAGAGTTTGTGCCGGCTTTAAACCAATCGCCTCTAAATTAATTCCCGCACGATCAATCCCAATCAGACAAATACAGGTACTAGTTAGATTTTCGGTACCTTGAGTCGCTTCCCAACGGTTATTCCGTAGTTGACGGTCGTAGAGGTGAGTTTCCGGATTAAGCGCTTGGGTTAAATTGGCACAACAAAAATTTTCTAATTGTTTACAAAAAGTGATTTGATTCATGAGCGGAAACCTTAATCAACCCAACATAGAGTTTTTACTTACCCATGTTAGTTCTGAGTAAAATAGATGCTTTCATTCGCGTTTAGCAGCTTAATCTGTTTTTATAAAAAAGGCAAAATTGCTTGTTTATAGGGTTTCCCTGGATTCCGCTACGCTTCATCCAGGCTACCTTAGATATTTTCTAATTCATCTCATTGCCTGTGATGAAAGTTTCATTCTTATTGAACCTATTTTACACCGATTGCTGATTACCGGTTATAAATCCTACAAATTGGCGTAACCGTAGGATTCACCACATCACTATTTGACTCACCCTAAATATTTTGTCCTGATAATACAATCTCTTAAGTTTAGAAAATGGATTGGTGCGTTGCTTGCTGTAAAGTCCTTTAAGTAGCCATTCACCCCCTAACTCTCTCAGCTCCTGGTATCCACTTCACTGAAGTTGAGTGGGTACTTCTTTTTAAGTTATTGTAGTTAGAAGTCGGAGTACAACTTGATATTCTGTATGGTTTAGCGACGTAGCAATCTCATTATTGAACCCCAAAGTGCCTTTATCAGCTTGAGGAGATGAATGTGAACCGACCCGATATTATTATTGATGACACCACCTTGCGGGATGGTGAGCAATCTGCTGGCGTGGCCTTTACCCTGGAAGAAAAACTGGATATTGCTCAGCAGTTGGACGTTTTAGGTGTACCTGAAATGGAAATCGGTATACCGGCGATGGGTAGTGAGGAAGTCGACAGCATTCTGGCGGTAGCTGCTCTCGGGTTGAACGCACGGCTGATTGTGTGGAGTCGAATGCGAGTCGGGGATATCAATACTTGCCGCAACTTAGGTGTCAATTTGATAGATATTTCTATTCCGGTTTCTGATATTCAGATGAGTAAAAAACTTCGCCGCGACCGGACTTGGGTTTTACATACCATTAATACTTTAGTGAGTTACGCGTTAGATCTAGGTTTAGAAGTCATTGTCGGTGGCGAAGATGCTTCTCGTGCAGATCCCCATTTTTTACTCCAAGTGGTGGAGGCTAGCCAACGCGCTGGTGCACGCCGCTTTCGCTACGCGGATACTTTGGGCATTATGGAACCTTTTGGCGTGGCTCAGGTCATCAGTATGCTCAGAAAGGCAGTTGATTTGGAAATCGAAATGCACGCCCACGATGATCTTGGGTTAGCTACCGCTAATACTCTAGCCGCTGGTCATGCGGGCGCGACTCATGTGAATACGACGGTTAATGGCTTGGGTGAACGGGCTGGTAATGCACCTTTAGAAGAAGTGGCTTTAGGATTTAAGAAACTTTATCGTCTAGAAACCGGTATCGACCTGACTCAATTTCCACAACTGTCCCAACGTGTTGCCACGGCTTCTGGACGTCCGGTATCTTGGCAGAAAAGTGTTGTTGGCGAAGGTGTTTTTACCCATGAGGCTGGAATTCATGTCGATGGACTGCTTAAAGATCCGGAGACCTATCAAAGTTTTGATCCCCGCGAAGTAGGTCGGCAACATCAACTCGTGTTAGGTAAACATTCTGGTTCTCATGGCGTCATAGCGGCTTATGCCCGCTTGGGTGTCAAACTGAATTGGGCTGAAGCTAAGCAATTACTCTCGCAAATTCGCACTTTTACTACCGGCCACAAACGGGCACCAGCGGAATTGGAATTATTACAATTTTACACCCGGTTAAATCAATTCAATGCGATAGAACCCAATTATGGTAGACCGACAGTCCCAACGGCGACATTATTAGCGGGTTAGATGAGGAATAAAGTATGGATCTAATGGATTGTGATCAAACTTTATTGTACTTCGATGATCCCATTGCGTCGGAAATAGAAGTACTGATTGCTAAAGCCAGCGATGCTTATGGTCACGGTGAAGCGGAAACTTATCTACTGCGAGCTTATTTTCTAGCACCAGAGCAATTAGTCGTATTGGTCGCATTGTATCGGTATTATTTCTACCAACATCGCTTAACTGATGCTTTGATTATCGCTAAGCGAGCACTTAATGTGGTAGGACAACGCCTTGGTTTTTGTAGCGGCTGGCAACAGTTGCAACTATCCAGGGTCGAGCAAGTTGAACGCAGTGCAGTGGGATTGTTGCGTTTTTATCTGCTGGTACTAAAAGCCTCCGCTTATCTACACCTCCGCCTAGGACACTACCCAGAAGCGCAATCTCAACTGGAAAAGTTGATTGAACTGGACAGTCAGGATCGTTTAGGCGGACAAATGCTATTAAAATGGATCCCAACCAATGAGATGGTTATCGTAACCGAGGAGTAACTTATGCCTAATTTAACCTTAGAAGAAGCCTTAAAAGAATTATCCTCTGCCGAAGATTTTTTAGAATTCTTTAGTATTAAATATGATTCTTCGGTGGTACAAGTCAATCGTTTACATATTTTACAACGTTTTCATGATTATCTAGAGCAAGTGAGTGAATTACCCACAGATGAAATGGCCGGTCGAGCAATCTATACGCAATTGCTCAGTCAGGCTTATGAAGACTTTGTCCATTCCGATGCCCTCACCGAGAAAGTTTTTCCAGTATTCCATCAACAGCAGACACCCACTATCGTTGCTGTACCGATATCTACCATTACTAAGCGTAAACTCAATGCCACTCCATTTTGAACCCAGCGACGCAGTCCGAGTTATACGCAATCTCCGCAATGACGGAACTTATCCGGGTCTATCCACCGGAAGTTTGTTAGTGCGACGAGGAAGTATCGGCTATGTGGTGGATGTCGGTATTTTTTTACAAGATCAGGTTATTTATTCGGTGCATTTTTTAGATTCTGCTCGTATCGTCGGTTGTCGTGCAGAAGAATTAATCAGCGCGGAAGCGCCTTGGACACCGAGTCGGTTTGAAACCCGCGAGAATGTTCGGGTCATCGCCTCTTTAACGGTGAATGGCGAAATCGTCGTGCCAGCGGGTACGGTGGGGGAAATACTTCTCGTCTTACGTGATACACCATCAGGTGTACAGTATCATGTCCATTTTCCTGGTCATGTGTTGCAAGTACCGGAAACATTACTAGAATCATCAGTAACGGTTGATTGATAACCTAATTTAGCGAGTGTAGCTTCATTGCTGTCAACCTTGTCTCCATTCAGAATACAGGTGCGTTACGTTATCGCTAACGCACCCTGCATTTACTGCCTCATCACCAGAAACCAACTCCCTCGCTAAGCCAGACTCACCGTCACATATTCACTGGTGGACCAAGGTAGTGGAACGGGCTTGTTGGTCTCACGTAAACCTTCTAAATGAAATTCGATAGCTTCGGCAATCAGATCTAAAACTTCGGCACGAGTTTCAGCTACGGCTACGCAGCCTGGTAAATCCGGCACGTAAGCACCGAAACTGTTGTCACCGCTTTCGATTATCACCACGTATTGCATAATGGTTCTCCTGAAGTTTTATTTTAATTGGGCTTGTTTAAGGATGCTATGAAGTGTTCCTGGCGGAATTTCTACATTCAATTTTCCGGCAACGGTCACCATTCCAAATTTGAGAGAAAGTGTTCCCAAATAAATCATTTTATTTTATCCTTCTCTTCGGGTTGTGTATGGTATGCAACCACTCAAGAACAATACCTTGATATCCACTGATTAGGAGGAAAATAATGATTAACATCAAATATATAACTATGGTAATTTTAAATACCGTTATGGTTATGGCCCCTTTGGCTTATGCCGGTGATATTACTTTAGAACAAGCCCAAACTGCTATTCAAGCTGCTCTTAGTAAAGCCCAAGAATTAAATACCAAAATGAACATTGGTGTCGTTGATACTCGTTATTTATAACTCCTCACGTTTCCATCAACTGGTTTGAGGTAATTTATTATGAATTGGCAAGAAGTTTGTGAACATCCAGACCTGCAAAATTTGCCCTTTAAAATAGAACTTAATGAATATGGAAACATCACCATGTCCCCGGTTAAGGTTTATCATTCCGCTTTTCAGGGTGAAATCGAATATCTTTTGCGTTTAATCATAAAAACCGGCAAAACTTTACCTGAATGTGCTATTAAAACTCGCAAGGGAACTAAGGTAGCTGATGTAGCTTGGATTTCTCTGGAAAAATTTGCTCAGGTTAAACATGAAGTAGAATGTTCGATAGCGCCAGAAATTTGTGTAGAAGTGTTATCTTCTAGTAATTCTCTCCGGGAAATGGAAGAAAAGCAACAATTATATTTTGAACAAGGTGCTGTAGAAGTTTGGATTTGCAATGAGGAGGGATACCTCCAGTTTTACGATAAAACCGGGCACCGAGAGCAATCCGGTATAGCGATTGGCTTTCCGTCAAAAATTAATTTATAGATAACCGGTATGTTTTTGTTATCAATTATCAGTGATAATTAAACTGGCCTTAGATAAAAATAAGTTAAAGTCAATCATTTTCAAATTATTGGATGTAATATGTCTGAACGTTATTTTACCGATAAACCCTTAACTATTGCGGGTAAAACTTATAGTTCACGTTTATTAGTCGGAACTGGAAAATACAAAGATTTAGAAGAAACTCGCCTAGCAATAGAAGCGAGTGGTGCTCAAATCGTAACGGTAGCTATTCGTCGAACTAACATTGGTCAAGATCCAGACCAGCCCAATTTGCTTGATGTCATTTCTCCCGATAAATATACCTTATTACCCAACACTGCCGGTTGTTATACGGTAGCAGACGCGCTCCGAACTTGCCGCTTAGCTAGGGAACTGCTTGATGGGCACAATTTGGTAAAATTAGAAGTCTTGGGTGATGAGAAAACTTTATTGCCGGATGTGATCGCGACTTTAGAAGCCGCTGAAATTTTAATTAAAGAGGGATTTCAAGTGATGGTCTATACCAATGATGATCCTATCATGGCTAAACGTTTTGAAGAACTCGGTTGTGTGGCGGTGATGCCATTGGCAGCGCCCATTGGTTCGGGATTAGGAATTCGTAACCCACTTAATATATTGACTATTGTCGAAAATGCGCATGTACCGATTTTAGTTGATGCCGGAGTGGGTACCGCTTCTGATGCGACCATCGCGATGGAACTGGGTTGTGATGGTATTTTGATGAACACCGCGATTGCGAATGCCAAACATCCCATTCTGATGGCTTCTGCTATGAAAAAAGCCATTGAAGCTGGCCGGGAAGCTTTTTTAGCGGGACGGATGCCGGCTAAACGTTATGCCAGTGCTTCTTCACCATTAGAAGGACGGTTTTTTTAACTTCGGTAATATTCCATGAAATATATTAAAGTGGGTGCAGCCACACTTAACCAAACTCCTTTGGATTGGGCGGGTAATAAAAACCATATCCTCGCCGCTATTGCCGCAGCCCAAACGCAACAGGTCAGTATTTTGTGTTTACCGGAATTATGTCTGAGCGGCTATGGGTGTGAAGATGCTTTTTTAGCACCGGGCACTTTGGCACAATCCCGACGCGTATTGCAGGCCATTATTCCGTATACCCAAGATATTATTGTGGCAGTTGGCTTACCCTTACTTTACCAAAATCGGGTTTATAACACCGTGTGCTTATTGGTCAATGGTCAAATCGGTGGTTTTGTCGCTAAAAAATTTCTCCCCAGTGATGGCATTCATTATGAACCCCGTTGGTTTCATCGTTGGCCCCACGGTGCCCAAACTGAAATTGAAATTGATCACCAACGCTATCCACTCGGCGATATTTATTTTAATTGCGGTGGCGTGCGGATTGGCTTTGAAATTTGCGAAGAGGCTTGGGTAGCTAATCGTCCCGGGATTAAACTCGCTGAACAAGGGGTCGATATCATCCTCAATCCCAGTGCGAGCCATTTCGCCTTTGGTAAACATAAAATCCGGGAACGGTTTGTATTAGAAGGTTCTCGCGCTTTTAGTGTCGGTTATGTTTATACCAACCTGCTCGGTAATGAAGCTGGACGGGCGATTTACGATGGCGACGCTTTATGTGCTAGCGGTGGACAATTGCTCGCCACCAGTAACCGGTTTAGTTTTGCTGATTACCAACTGATCACGGCTTTGATTGATGTTGATTTGACTCGCATGTCACAAGCACGGACCAGCGAATGGGTTCCTAAGTTAGCTAGCCGTATTTATCTGCCTTTTGCTTATCCGCAGATACCGCCACATCAAGAATGGGCTACTCCCTCTTCATGGGAAGACAGTCCAACGATTAAGGAAGAAGAATTTACGCGGGCAGTGAGTTTAGGTTTATTTGATTATTTACGCAAAAGTCGCGCTCACGGTTTTGTTGTTTCCCTCAGTGGTGGTGCTGATTCCTCGGCGATTGCTTGTTTAGTGCGCCTTATGGTGGAATTGGGCGTTGCTGAATTGAGTATGACCGGTTTTAGTCGTAAACTGAGCTACATTTCTTTACCGACTACGACGATTACTGAGATGGTTAACTCACTGCTGACTTGTGTTTACCAAGCGACTGAAAATTCCAGTATGACTACTCAAACGGCGGCGGCTACCTTAGCTAAAACATTAGGTGCAGATTATTTAGAATTCAATATTAACGAACTAGTCAAAAATTATATTAACTTAGTTTCTCAAGCGACTCACCAGGAATTAAATTGGTCAGAGCACGATATTGCGCTGCAAAACATTCAAGCACGAGTGCGATCACCCGGGGTCTGGTTAGTGGCTAATCTGCGTCGAGCACTGTTGTTAGCAACGAGTAATCGCTCGGAAGCCGCTCAAGGTTACGCAACGATGGATGGTGATACCAGCGGCGGGTTAAGTCCACTCGCGGGAATTGATAAGGATTTTTTGCGCCACTGGTTACGTTGGCTGGAAGTCCAAGGGCCAGCGCAATTACAGCCCATTGCCGCGCTGAAGTTAGTCAATCAACAAGCACCGACTGCTGAATTACGGCCACTGGCTATGCAACAAACGGATGAAGCCGATTTAATGCCTTATGATTTACTCAATGTCATTGAAAAAGCTGCTATTCGGGATCGACAAACGCCTTACGAAATTTTGGGGTTATTACGTGCCCAATTTAGTCAATATTCCGCTGAACAATTATTGATATGGGTTGAACGCTTTTTTACCTTGTGGAGTCGTAATCAATGGAAACGGGAACGGTTTGCCCCCAGTTTTCATTTAGATGATGAAAGTCTGGATCCAAAAACATGGTGCCGCTTTCCCATTTTGTCAGGTGGATTTATTGAAGAATTAGCAGAAATGAGAGAACGAGTTAAACAACCTCAAACCGGATCGTCACTATGATACCTAAACTCATCAAATGGTCCACCCCGATCACTTTATTACTTAGCTTGTCAGCTTGTATTCATTGGTCGAAATTTGACTTTTTGCCACCGCAAGAACCCGTCACGCCAGCAATGATTCGACAACAATTCCGTGTCGGTGATACGATTAAAGTTTACACTTTGGATCAAACTATTTATGAATTTCCGTTGGTTGGAGTCAACAACGCCGCTATTATTGGTCAACGGCAACAAATTCCTTTCAATGAGATCGATAGAGTAGAAAAAGTAGAAATAAAATGAATAGGTTAAAAATAATTTATCGACTAGTGATTACCGCTATCTTCTCGTTAATTGGGCTGGTTTGTTTGAGCGCCTGCACCACCACGATGCAAGTCATCAAACCGACCCCCCGTGAGATTGAGCAAAATTTTACCATCGGCGATACTATCAAAGTTCACACTCAAGACCACACGATTATTACTTTTGACTTTGTTGAAGTCACACCCACAGCTATTGTCGGTGCCCGAGAACGGATTCCATTTACCGAAATTATTAAAATTGAAAAACCTGAAACTCAATCGCTGTCGCTGTGTGAACTCAGTTTTTTCCAAAAATTTTTATGCAAGACTTAAGCAGTGCGACCACCAGTCTCAATCAAGTCAATCCGGGTATTAAAGCAGTTTTACCACAATTAGTTGGTTTAACTGTACTCGATATCGGTGGTGGTAAATTTGATGCGAACAAAATCTACGCCACCGGATTGGGGGTTAAATTATACGTTTATGACAAATTCAATCGTTCCGAAGTTGAAAACCAAGCGGCTTTAGCCTGTAATCCCGACGCAATTGTTTGTAACAATGTTTTAAACGTGATTGATGATGGTCAAGCCTTGCGCAACCTCATTGCTTTATGTGCATCCTACCAAGTGCCTTGTTATTTCAGTGTCTACGAAGGTGATAAATCGGGAATTAGCAATGCTTCTAAAAAAGATTGCTGGCAACGAAATTGGCGGATTGAAGATTATCTGCCTATCTTAAAAAAGTATTTTCAACAAGTAGAACGCCAAGGTAAATTGATTATTTGTCGATAATTGAAATTAATTCCGTTGTTTCTAAGGAGAGCTAACGATGATTTATACTAAACTTAGGAGATTAGTACTAAACGGAATGGTCTTGGGTATAGCTGTTGGCAATTTTGCATGTTGTCCAATGATGCCTGAGCTTCCACAATATACCCCAAATTATCCAACGATACCGCAACCTCAGCGCTACACCCCAAATTATCCATCTAACCGTGGACATAATGATGCTGTAAGGGATTCTAGAAATGGAGTAGGGCGGCGGGACCATGAAAGAAACCGGTCAGAAGATCAACGCCACTGGCTCGAAGAACTAAAGCGACTCGACGAGCAAAAGCACGCCGACGAACTAAAGCGACTCGACGAGCAGAAGCGACTGGAAAAACAAAAGCGACTCGACGAACTAAAGCGACTCGACGAGCAGAAGCAATTGGGAAAACAAAAACGACTCGACGAACAAAAGCGACTCGACGAGCAACGCCGTCGGATCGAACCGCAAAGGCAACCGCCAGCACAATCTCAGGACTACACCTCAAATTATCCATCTTATCCAACGATACCGCAGCCTCAGAGCTACACTTCAAATTATCCGTTTGAAGAGCAGAACCGGCTTGAGGAACAAAAGCGATCCGAAGAGCAAAAACGATTACTCGACGAGCAAAACCTGCTTAACGAACAAAAACGACTGGAAGAGCAGAAGCGACTCGAAGAACAAAAACGATCCGAAGAGCAAAAGCACGCCGACGAACAAAAACGACTGGAAGAGCAGAAGCACGCCGACGAACAAAAACGACTGGAAGAGCAGAAACCTTTCGAACAAGGACAACACAACCAACTCGAAGAGCAAAAGCACGCCGACGAACAAAAACGACTGGAAGAACAAAAGCGGATTGACGAGCAAAAGCAACTCGAAGAGCAAAAGCACGCCGACGAACAAAAACGACTGGAAGAACAAAAGCGGATTGACGAGCAAAAGCAACTCGAAGAGCAAAAGCACGCCGACGAACAAAAACGACTGGAAGAACAAAAGCGGATTGACGAGCAAAAGCAACTCGAAGAGCAAAAGCACGCCGACGAACAAAAACGACTGGAAGAACAAAAGCGGATTGACGAGCAAAAGCAACTCGAAGAGCAAAAGCACGCCGACGAACAAAAACGACTGGAAGAGCAAAAGCGGATTGACGAGCAAAAGCAACTCGAAGAGCAAAAGCGGATTGACGAGCAAAAGCGACTCGACGAACAGAAGCGACTGGAAGACCAAAAACGATTGGAAGAGCAAAAGCAACTCGAAGAGCAAAAGCACGCCGACGAACAAAAACGACTGGAAGAGCAGAAGCGACTAGAACAAGAACAACACAACCAACTCGACGAACAAAAACGATTGGAAGAGCAAAAGCGACTCGACGAACAAAAGCGACTCGAACAGGAACAACACAAACAGCTCGACGAACAAAAACGACTGGAAGAGCAAAAGCGACTCGACGAACAAAAACGACCCGAAGAACAAAAGCGACTTGACGAACAAAAACAACTGGAAGAGCAAAAGCGACTTGAACAGCAGAAGTAAACGTAGCCTGAGTGAAATCTAGAAATTTCAAACCTGGATTTCACTTCGTTTCATCCAGGCTACACTACTGGTTTTAACGCGGTAAGTTGGGCTGAAGAACAAAGTTCAACAAATAGTTCACCATAATATGATTATTTCTTGTCGATTTCATTACCAAAAATAAACGGTAGTGCTAAACAAGTAGTGGTATGAACCCAGTCGCAATTAGGAGTTGTAACCCCTGGTTACCTTAAAATTACTACCACTTTAGCACTACTGTTACAGGTCAAGAATTTGATGGGTTTTGTGCTAACGCGCTCTACTCATCCTACGTTGCAATACTATTAAGTTAAGGAAAATTCCCCCTCTAGATAAGGCAAAGGTATCTACATCAGTTTATAGATACTTTAAAATTCAATAACTTATTTATTAGTACTTAACCAAACAACTGATTGATTGTATTATTTTCTTCAAGATATGTAGATACTTATGCTTAGTCAACCGGGGGAACTGGAAAAAAAACTGTCGGGTGCGTAATAAGCCGTTATGATAACTAACAATGGCTAAACGGATAACTGTTCACTGATAACTGATTAGATTAATTATGATTACTTTACGCAATGTTTCTTTACAACGTGGAACTAAACAATTATTTGAACAAGTCAATTTAACCATCCATGCCGGTCAGAAAATCGGTTTTATTGGTGCGAATGGTTGTGGGAAGTCAAGTTTGTTTGCTTTACTATGTGGTGAATTACATTCTGATCGGGGTGAAATCGCTATGCCTCCACAGATCAACATCGCTCAAGTTGTGCAAGAAATGCCGGCGGTTTCAATCCCGGCGATTGAATATGTATTAGAGGGTGATCAACAATTGCGTCTTATTGAAATGCAATTAGCAACGGTCAGGCCAGCCGATGAGGGTATGCAGGAAGCGATACTACATGCCCAATTTGAAGCCATTGATGGTTATACTGCTCGATCTCGCGCTGCACAACTGTTGTACGGTCTCGGTTTTGCAGCTATTGAGCATGACAAGCCGGTCAATGAATTTTCGGGTGGATGGCGAATGCGATTGAATCTAGCCCAAGCTTTAATGTGTCGTTCCGATTTACTCTTACTCGATGAACCCACTAATCATCTTGATTTAGATGCGATATTATGGTTTGAACAGTGGTTAAAACGTTATCCGGGCACGGTGTTATTGATTTCTCATGATCGAGATTTTTTGGATAATGTGGTTGACACTATCGCGCATCTTTCTCAACAAAAGATAACCCTTTATACGGGTAATTATGAAGCCTTTGAACATAAGCGCGCCGAACAATTAGCTTCACAACAAGCGAGTTATCAACAACAACAACGAGAAATAGTTCATATCCAGGCATTCGTTGCTCGGTTTCGTTATAAAGCCACCAAAGCTAAACAAGCCCAAAGTCGTCTCAATGCTCTAGCCAGGATGGAAAAAATTGCCCCAGCACATGTGGATTCTCCCTTTCACTTTAGTTTTCAATTACCGCTACAATCACCCGATTTACTCATTTATTTAGATAAAGTGAGTGTCGGTTATAGTGATAAGCCAATCTTAGAACAAGTCAAATTGCGGATTGGAAAAGGGACTCGGTTAGGTTTATTAGGTCCCAATGGTGCTGGCAAATCTACATTAATTAAATTATTAGCCGGATTACTTAAGCCCAGTAGCGGTGATTATACGGTTAACGACCATTTGCACATCGCTTATTTTGCTCAACATCAATTAGAGCAGTTATGCCCTGAAGAAACTCCTCTACAACACCTACAACGTCTCGATCTTAAAGCTAACGAACAAACTTTACGCAATTTTTTAGGTGGTTTTGGTTTTGTAGACGATCAAGTATTGATGCCGGTAGCACCTTTCTCCGGTGGTGAAAAAGCTCGATTAGTATTAGCATTATTAGTTTGGCAGCGACCCAATGTATTATTATTAGATGAACCGACTAATCATTTAGATTTAGAAATGCGTCATGCTTTAACGCTAGCATTACAAGATTATGAAGGGGCTTTGGTTATCGTTTCTCACGATCGTTATTTACTTCGGGCCACGACTGATCAATTCTGGTTAGTTGCTGATGGCCGGGTAAAAGAATTTAGTGGCGATTTAGCGGATTACCGCCAATGGTTATTGGAATACCGAACCAAACCGAGTCTCAATACTCAAGACAGTACCCTCAAACAAGAACGTTTAGAGAAGAAAAATACGGTGACACTCAAACGAGAGCAACGCCGCCCCTTACAAAATCGGTTGAAAAAAATAGAACAAGATTTAGATAGACTTATCCAGCAAAAAACCACGATTGAAACTGGGTTAGCGGATCCGATTATTTACACTGATAAACAGAAAGTAACAGAATATTTGCGTCAACAAACCACCCTGGCTGAACAATTACAACAAACAGAAGCACTGTGGTTAGAAGTGACCGAAGCATTAGAAACCTTAAATTAGGTCATTATTAACTTATTCTTTTACACCACGAGAGAATAATAGACTTAATTTTTTATATTAACGATAAATTCATTATCATTGCTAACTGATAACGGACAACAGAGGTCAATGTGATATGTTTGAAAGTCTTACCGAACGGTTAAGCAAAACCCTGAAAACACTACGTGGTCAGGGTCGACTCACCGAAAATAATATTAAAGAAGCGTTACGTGAAGTCCGTATGGCTTTACTCGAAGCGGATGTTGCTTTACCGGTAGTCAAAGAATTTGTAGAACAAGTGCGGCAACGCGCCGTTGGACAAGAAGTCCTCAATAGTTTAACCCCAGGTCAAGCGTTAATTAAAGTCGTGCGAGATGAATTAACCCAATTAATGGGTGAACAATGCGATGAGCTTAATTTAACTGCGCCCGCACCGGTGGTTATCTTGATGGCTGGATTACAAGGTTCGGGTAAAACCACGACGGTAGCTAAATTGGCTCGCTGGTTAATTGAACGCAAGAAAAAAACAGTCATGGTAGTCAGTTGTGACATCTATCGTCCCGCCGCTATTAAACAATTGGAAACCTTAGCTGCTGAAGTGGGGGCACAATTTTTTCCGAGTGAAACTAACCAAAAACCCGTTGATATTGCCACCGCCGCCATTTCCCAAGCACGTCGAGAGTTTGCCGAAGTATTACTTGTTGATACCGCAGGTCGTCTTCATGTCGATGATTACATGATGGCGGAAATTAAGGCATTACATGCCGCAACTCAACCCACTGAGACCTTATTTATCGTCGATAGCATGACTGGACAAGATGCCGCTAATACCGCTAAAGCCTTTAATGACGCTTTACCTTTAACCGGCGTGATTCTCACCAAAACAGACGGTGATGCCCGTGGCGGCGCGGCTTTATCGGTCCGTCATATTACCGGTAAGCCGATAAAATTTATTGGGGTTGGGGAAAAAACGCCCGCTTTAGAACCATTTTATCCCGATCGAATTGCTTCAAGAATTATTGGTCAAGGTGATGTTCTGAGCTTAATTGAAGAAGCAGAGCGTGCCGTTGATAGAGAACAAGCTGACAAATTGGTTGGCAAATTAAAAAAAGGACAAGGCTTTGATCTAGAGGATTTTAGGACCCAATTAATCCAAATGCGCAATATGGGAGGAGTCGCTAGTTTAATGGAAAAAATGCCCGGGATGGATCAAGTGCCGGATAAAGCCAAAGCACAACTTAATGATAAAGAAATGCGTCGTCTCGAAGCGATTATTAACTCCATGACCTCGCAAGAACGACGCTTTCCCGGCATTATTAAAGGTTCACGTAAGCGCCGGATTGCCCAAGGTTCCGGAACCCAGATTCAAGAAGTGAATCGCTTGCTAAAACAATTTACTCAAATGCAAAAGATGGTTAAACAAATGACTAAAAAAGGCGGAATAGCCAGTCTTATGCGCACGATGAAAAGTAAATTGCCACCGGGAATGCGATTTTAATTTTAATTGATTACTCACCGACCGTTGACATATAGATCGGTGAAATCAATTTCTAGATTGAAAAGGAGATTTGATTTGGAACCTGGAACATTGACGATTGTAGGGACTGGTATTCAATTAGTCGGTCATTTAACTTTAGCGGCTCAAGCGTGGATTAAAGAAGCTGATAAAGTCTTGTTTGCAGTCGCTGATCCGGTCACAGCTAAATGGTTACAGACACTGAATACAATCGTAGAACCATTGCCTTACAACACCAATAATCAGCGGCGACGTCAAACCTATCAGGAAATGGTTGAATGTATTTTAGCGGCTGTTCGTCAGGGAGGAAACATTTGTGTGGTTTTTTATGGTCACCCGGGTGTGTTTTCTGATCCAGCCCATGAGGCGATTAAACAAGCCCGTCAGGAAGGATTTCATGCGCAGATGTTACCAGGCATTTCTGCGGAAGATTGTTTATTTGCAGACTTAGGTGTTGATCCCGGGCGGAATGGTTGTCAAAGTTTTGAAGCCACTGATTTTTTAATTCGACGCCGTCGATTTGATCCAACTAGTGTGTTGATTTTGTGGCAACTGGCTATGGTAGGTAATCTGGGCTTTTTTAAAGAAGACGCACCCTCACCCGGTTTAACTATTTTAGCGGAAGTATTAGGACAACATTACGGTTTTAAACATGAAGTTATTATTTATGAAGCAGCAACTTATTACCCCGTTTGCCAGCCGTTGATTAAACCGCTTCCGCTTTCTCAATTACCTAAAGCGAAAGTCAGTGAAATCTCAACGCTTTATGTTCCACCACAAGCCCCAGCCACTTTAGATTATGAAATGATGGCCAGATTAGGTATATCGCTTTGAATTTTATTTAGATGCTCCATATTCACACCAGTAATCGCCTAGAAAATTTACTGCAAGCCTTAGCAACCGTCGTTAAAGTGCCGCTGGCTAATCCGTTGGCAAAAGAAATCATCGTTGTTCAAAGCCAAGGTATGCAACGCTGGGTATCGATGAAACTCGCTGAAGAACTCGGAATATGGGCAAATGCGGCTTTTCCGTTTGCAGATGCGATTGTTTGGCGGCTGTTTAAAGAAGCCTTAGGTTACTTACCTGATACCTCTCCATTTGAACCGGAAGTACTCGTGTGGAGCATTATGGAAAAGTTACCCAGTTGCTTACAGCCGGACACGTTTGCAGAATTACACCATTATTTACAAAATGATACGCAACAAATCAAACGGTTGCAATTAGCAGTACGCTTGGCTACCCTTTTTAATCAATATATGGTTTATCGCCCGCATTGGTTAGCACATTGGGAAAATAATCAACAACCACCCGAGTTAGACAATAATTCTGTCGCTCAATGGCAAGCTATCTTGTGGCGAAGTCTCGTAGAACAGTATGGCAATAACCATCGCGCGAAATTACGTGCTGAATTTTTTCAGTATTTACCTAAACTGAATTCACAACTCTCCCCTTGGCAACGCTTGTCGGTATTTGGTATACCGGCTTTACCCCCCTTTCACTTAGAAGTATTTGCTAATTTAGGTCAATTCAGGGACATACACGTTTTTTTATTAAATCCTTGTCAAGAATATTGGGGTGATATTGTTTCTGATATCGAGATAGCCCATAAAACCGCACGTATCCAGCAACCATCGACTACCCCAGATGAACTTTATTTTACCAGAGGTAATCCTTTATTAGCCTCGTGGGGCAAAATGGGACGTGACTTTATTGATTTGTTGCAAGAATATCCGCATGTGAGTCACGAATACTTTACGGCGCCACCACCAACGACTTTATTAGCCCATATTCAAGCGGATATTTTGTACTTGCGAGAACGTGACCCAGTGAAAGCGACCCCGATTCAGGTAGACGATAGATCTATCCAAATTCACGTTTGTCATAGTCTGATGCGAGAAATTGAAGTCTTACATGATCAATTACTGGCTTTATTTGAAACCGATCCGAGCTTATTACCCAAAGATATCGTGGTCATGATGCCAGAAATTGAAACGTATGCCCCCCTGATTGAAGCCGTATTCGCTACCACACCAGAAGAACATAAAAAAATTCCCTTTAGTATTGCGGATCGAAGTTTACGCAGTCAAAGTACTTTAATCGATGCCTTCATGGCTATTTTGGAATTAAGTCAAAGCCGCCTAACCGTGAGCGAAGTGTTGACCATTCTAGAAATAGAAGCCGTGCAAAGACGTTTTGGTTTCCTAGAATCCGATTTAGATTTAATTCGTTTCTGGATAAAGCAAACCGGTATTCGTTGGGGAATGGATGCAGCGGATCGAGAGCGGATGAATTTACCGGCGGTGGAAGAAAATACTTGGCGAGCCGGTTTGAATCGATTATTACTTGGCTATGCCTTACCGTCATCGCCATTGTTTCAAGCAACAAATCGAGAAGAATGGTTATTTCAGGGTATTTTACCGTTTGATCAAATCGAAGGCAGTGATCGATTAATCCTCGGTAAATTCGTCGCTTTTATTGAACAACTATTTGATTACATTAAATCTTTAGAACAACCTCGTCCTTTACCGCAATGGTCAAGCTTATTAAGCGAATTATTTGACCGATTGTTAAGCCCCGATGAAAATAGTGAGTTTGAAGCTCAACAAATTCGGCGATTATTAACAACTCTCGTTGAACACAGCCAGCTTACCCATTTTAACAGTGAAGTGAGTCGAGAAGTTATTTTAGCTTATTTGCGACATTACTTGGAAAAAGAACCGTCTCCAACTCATTTTCTCACTGGTCAAGTCCTGTTTTGTACTTTATTGCCCATGCGTAGCATCCCGTTCAAAGTGGTGGCTTTATTAGGAATGAATGATCAGACCTATCCCCGTCCCAGTCAACCCATCAGTTTTGACTTGATTACCCAACATCCACAGCGAGGCGACCGCTCACGCCGGCAGCATGATCGCTATTTATTTTTGGAAGCATTATTATCAGCCCGCGCTTATTTTTATATCAGTTATGTGGGACGCAGTATTCACGATGATACCGTTATCCCGCCATCGGTATTAGTCAGCGAATTACTGGATTATATTCAGCATGGTTTTATTCATCCGCAGCAAAATATTATTGATTATTTGGTACTTCACCATCCGTTACAAGCCTTTAGTCCCCGTTATTTCAATGGTGAAGATCAACGGTTATTCAGCTATTCCAATGAATATTGTGTGGCGAGCACGGCTTTATTTAAAGAGCGGCAACTACCCACCCCATTTTTTCTCACCCCCTTCCCGGAACCGCAGCCGGTGGTAGAATGGCAAACGGTAGAGATTAAACGCTTAACTCGCTTTTTTGCCAACCCGATTGAATTTTTATTTCAAGAACGCTTAGGAATAAAATTACCCACCGATCAAGACTTACTGGATGAAACTGAACCATTTGAAATCCGTGGACTGGATCGCTATACCTTGAGTCAAGTCTTAGTCGCCAAGCAGTTAGCTGGTCAAGACTTAAAAGCCTATCAACGCATCGCCAAAGCGAGTGGTCAATTACCCCACGGCCAAATTGGTGATTATGTTTATAACCAATTAGTTGAACAGATACAACCGTTTGTAGAACGAATCCGCGAAGTAACCCAGCAAGAAAAGCAAGCCGTACAACGGATTAATTTAAATCTCGGAGAAATGCGCCTAATTGGTCGCTTGAGTGGCATTTGGCGGGAGCACTTAATTTATTATCGTTATGCCAAACTCAAAGCCAAAGACTATATTAATACCTGGATTTACCATTTAATTCTCAATACGTTACCGGATAACAACCTCCCTCGGCAAAGTTTATTAATTGGTGAAGACGGGGAATGGCGCTATCAACCGCTTGATCCATTGGAAAGCCGAGCGATTTTAATCACTTTATTAACGGATTACTATTGGCAAGGGCTATTACAACCGCTGCCTTTTTTTCCCCAATCGGCTTTGGCGTTCGTTAAGGCACTGCACCGTGGCAAATCAACCGAAGAATCCTTCGATAAAGCCTGGCAAGCTTGGCGAGGCAACGAGTTTGCATTAGGTGAGGCAGAAAATGAATATTATCAATTAAATTTTGGTCAACTTGACCAGAACGCTCCCTTAAAAGATCAACGTTTTCCAGCGTTAGCACAGAAATTTTTTGATCCATTGTTGAATAATTTGATTTCAATTTAAAAAATCATTAACGAATCATTTGATTTTTCCTCGCTACCAAGCTGAGCTTGGTAGTGTCTGCCTAAGAAGCTCTGCTTCGCTAGTTTTGTCAAGCAAAGCTTGACCCGCAGGCATTACCAAGTAGAACTTGGTAACGAGAAAATCCATCCTATAAAAGCTTAAGGGTTCCAGCAATTAGCCGGTTGGTCATCAATTTTTACCCAGTAACGTTGAGTGTCTAATACATTTCCCCAAGCATAAAAAGTCCACCCACCCGTTGAAAGGCCACTGGTTGGCCAAGGACTTGGCGAGTTAGTAGAATTACCATAAAATGCAGTTTGACTCATACCTAGAATGTATTGGCCATCATGATGCTCTGCCATCCGCCAATCGGAACCAAAAGATTGTTTACAAATCTCATCACCCGTCGTGGCTACACCCGAAATTGGACCCGGAATTGGAATTGTAGTAATCTTCAAATTAGTTCCATCAATAGGCAGTGTTGTTGCAATATGTCCACCTGCCCAACCATTGTAAAATTCTTTAGGCATCACACCTCCAGATGGCAGTGGGTCATAATTCGGGCGAGGTGATTTATCAACGTTAATACACAACACGGGCAATTGGGCTTTACAGTTAGTATCACCACTATATGCTTCACATCCACCAGTTTTCGTTGGCGCAAGTGGGAGTCCATAGCACCCTACTCGATCAATGCCCAAGGTAGCGTCATGATGATACTTTCCCCACGTCATACCCTGTCCACCAGAAGCTAATACCGGAGTCATAGCAACAGTGCTTGTTATCCCCACTAGAATGATAGTTGAAGTCAATCCATTGATATAATACATAAAATTTATTCTTTGTTTAAGTTTAAGGTACAGCTAACTTCTGAGTTTAGTCATTTGTTACTGCCTAATAAATTGGCATTTATTAATAGTAACTATGAAATTAGAACTTATTAATGCGCTCTCACTGGATTTAATTTTGGAGAGTCAATATAAAGCATAGGTTAAAATTCATTTTTTTCCAGATGAATTGGCGAAGCTCAATAAAAAAATAACTATCCCAAAAGATTATCTTGGCTATCAAGCGATTAAATCCATCTAGCTCCCCTTTGACAAAGGGGAAAATTTTTCAGCAAAATACCCGTTTATTTGTACTGAAGTACTTCGTGTATTTAACTGGTCAACTTTCTATAAATATCAGATACTTTTAAAGGTAATTTGCGCACTTCGTCAATAACAATATAGTTAACGGCGCCGTACATGTGCGGCAAGTAATCTTTTGCTTCGGTATCCAGGGTGATGCAAAAAGGATGAATACCATCGCGCTTGGCTTCAATGAGCGCTTGACGGGTGTCTTCAATGCCATAAGTACCACGATAATGATCACCGTAATCGTCGGGTCTACCGTCGGAAAGGGTAATCAATAATTTGATGCGGGCGTCAACTTCGTTGAGTAATTGACTGAGATGTCGAATCGCTACGCCCATGCGGGTATAATCTTGCGGGGTGATGCCGCTAATGCGTTGTTGGACTAAATTGGTGTAGGGTTCATCAAAACGTTTGATGCGATAAATTTCACAGCGTTTGCGAGTCATTCCAGAAAAGCCGTAAATGGCATAGCGATCTCCCAAAATTTCTAAGGCTTCACACAGCAGGACTAAAGCTTCTCGTTCAGCGTCATTAATCCAACCTTTGGTGGAACCGCTCATGTCCACCATCAACATGACGGCAATATTGCGTTCCTCTTTTTGCATTTTAACAAACAGGCGATTAGTCATTTCTAAACCATGCTTGGCATCGGCATAGGCTGTTACTAAAGCTTCTAAATCAATATCTTCTCCGTTCGGTTGCGCTTTTAATAATTTATCTTCTCCGCGTAAGGCTTCAAAGGTACGGCGTAAGTGTTTAATTAATCCCTGGTGACGTTGCAAGGTTTTAGTGACAAAGCTTTCGGGTTGGGGATAAACATCCTTTTCGCGGAGAACACACCAATTTTTTCGATAGTGTTTCCGATGGTAATCCCATTCGTTATAAAAAAAAGCCCCTTCTTCGTGGTAAACACCTTGCCAAACCGTTTCTGGATCACGCTCCGGTTTGGGTTCCGGGCGGATTTTATAGCCACCGTCCCCAGCCGCAACCAAGTATTCTTCTGGAATCATACCGACATCTTGAATGATAGAATCCATTAAACTTTTTACTTTATCCGGTGGAACAATGGGTTGACCATCTAAATGCAGTTCAAATTGAAAGCCGTCGGGTAATAACTCATTGGGCACGGGTTCTACCGTAAAATGCGAAGTCATTTCAGTAATATTTTGAAGTGGTTCAATATGATGCGATTCTGGAGCCAGGTGCACTAAAGCCATGCGAAAAGCTTCTTTTTCCCGTGCCAGCCGTAATGCCATGACTTCTTCAACTCGGTCTGGCATTAATATTCCTTGATAACACCGAGAATGAGGCGTATGGGTGGCATAAATTTGCGGTAAGCAATTGTAACTGTCTTGTACCGTTGCGGTTACTTTGGATAATTGTTCGTTCAGCGGTTGCCAAGCGGGTGGAATGGGCAGTTCGCCGGATTGACGCAGGAGTTGATTCACATCTCGGTATAACCCCGGTAACTCCCGCGCAATACAAGCATCTAAGCGCAATCTTTCGAGTGTATGAAATAATTGACAAGCGATTTGGGGTTGAGGAAAAGGTTGAATGGCTTTACTTAAACTTAACCGCCAAGTACCAAAACGCGTTTGTGCCCACAAATGAGCCGCCATCGCTTTATATAAAAGAAAATTTTCGGTTCGAGTCGCAAACTGGTTCAATAAAGCCGGTAAAAATAGCGTTTCGGTATCCGTGTAAATATCTGATCCCACCGCTAATTTAAGGTGACGTCCACTGAGTCCGGTAATAAAAGTTTCCAAAACTCGCTCAATTTCTGCTAACGCTAACCCGGTGGTGGTGCGTGCCTGAGAGAAATCTTCTACTTGTTGTAAAATGGCTATAGCGGGATGCAACCCTTTTTTATCATAGATATCCATGGCATGAAGAATCCACGCTTCAACACCGTCGTTATCCATGAGGTTCATTGCCGGCACCGCATGACTAGCAAATTGGTAAGCTATTTCAGCACTACCACTGCGAGCAATCGCTTTTACCCAATGCAGAACAAATTCTTGTTGTGGTCGCTCACATTGAGCTAGCATTTGAGCAATCCCAGCCGCTGTCCGTCGAGAAGACAAAACGGAGACGAGAAATTCATCTAACCGTTCTTCCATTTGGTCAGCAGTGAGCGCTTGTCGTGGTGGGATTAGCATAATAGTCGGTTACTCAAGCAAATTTTTTCCTATCCAGTCCAGAAAAATTGAAAAAACTGATATATTATATCAGGTAACAGTTAACTGATAACTGCTTAAAAGGAGAATATTTATGAAACATTACCTTAATAAACTCGCTCTTTGCTCTATTTTATTTTTGGGAATGTCCGCTTTACAATCGGCAGAGGAAAAGAACAAATACCAATGTTGGACTAACGAAGATGGTGTTACCGAATGCGGTAATTATGTTCCTCCAGAATATTCCCAAGGTGGTTTTAAAGTCTTTAATGACCAAGGCGTAAAACTTAAGGACATCGGTCGTGCGCCAACCCCAGAAGAACTGGCTACCTTAGAAAAGCAAAAAGCCGAAGAACGGCAACGCCAAGAGCAACTGAAGCGAGATCGGGCTTTGTTGGCTTTGTTTAGTACTGAACGTGATATTGAAATGGCTCGAGCGGCTATGTTAACGACGATTGATGGGCAAATCAGTGGTATTGAAACGGTTCTTGGGGGTTATAAGGTTAACTTGGCTGATTTAGAAAAAAGCTATGTGCAAAGCAAAAGTAATACAAATTCGATCTCGGAAACTCAACTTCAGGCTATTCAATCTAATATTGATAATGCTAAAAAACGCATTCAGGATACGGAAGACACTTTGCGAAAGAAAAAAGAGGAACGCAAAAAAGTGGAAGAGGAATATGACATTTATACGCAAAGATTTAGGGATATCAAAAAACGGGGTGGAGTTCCTCAGAATAAGGCGGATGAAAATCAAGAAGGTGATAATGAATAGCGCATAACAGGCTTCATTTACCGATGCAAAAAGTGGCAAAGATTTGTCCGAGTAAATCATCGGCGCTAAATTCACCAGTGATTTCGCCTAACGCTTGTTGAGCTTGACGTAATTCTTCTGCGAGTAATTCGTAATTGGAGAATTGGGCATGAGTCAAGCTCATGGTTAAGGCAGATTGGGCACGTTGTAAGGCTTCAAGGTGGCGCCGGCGTGCCATAAAGTTACTTTCTGGATTGCTATGTAAGCCCATTTTTTCCTGCAAATAATTTTTTAACGCTTCAATGCCGGCGCCGGTTTTCGCTGATAAATACAAGACGCCACCTTCACTTAGACCCGCCGGATGTCTACTCAGATCAATTTTATTGCGGATGACGAGCGGTGGCATCGGCATTTGCGCGAGTAAATGGGCTTGAGCATGATCGTCGGGGGAACGATCATCGAGCAGTAATATCACTAAGTCAGCTTCTTGAAGTGCCAATTGAGTGCGGCGAATCCCTTCTTGTTCCACTGGATCAAGCGTTTCACGTAACCCAGCGGTATCGGTAATGTGGAGGGGCATGCCTTCAAGTTGAATTTGATCTCGTACCACATCGCGGGTGGTCCCAGGGATGGGCGTGACGATAGCCGTTTCTCTTCCGGCTAAGCAGTTAAGTAAACTGGACTTGCCCACATTGGGTTCACCAACTAGTACAATTCGCATCCCTTCTTTCAGTAAATAACCCTGGTGTGCTTTAGCTAATAGATTAGCGATTTTTTTAATTAATTCTATTATATTTTCAATAATTTGCCCGTCAGCTAACCAATCAATTTCTTCGTCAATAAAATCAATACTGGCTTCGATATAACTGCGTAACTCAATCAGTTTATCAACTAACTGATGAATTTCATTAGAAAACTCACCTTCTAGAGACCGTAATGCACACCGAGCGGCTTGAACTGAACTACTTTCAATTAAATCCGCAATGGCTTCAGCTTGAGCCAAATCAATTTTACCATTTAAAAAGGCACGTTCTGAAAATTCACCCGGACGAGCCAGCCGGGCACCCAATTGAATAATGGTTTTAAGGAGATGATCCATCACGATTAAACCACCATGACCTTGTAATTCCAATACTTCCTCACCCGTGAAGGAATGGGGTGCTGGAAAATAGAGGGCAATGCCCTGGTCAATGAGTTCGCCGCTACTATCAACAAAGCGTTTGAAAGTCGCATAACGAGGCGGTGGTAAGTGTCCCAATAAGGTATGGGCAATTTGAGGAACTAGGGGTCCTGATATCCGAATAACCCCAATTCCACCTCTTCCAGTCGGGGTTGCTAAAGCAGTGATAGTCTCTAGTGAAATGTTCATCAGCTAATTTTATTCGGTACTAGCCAATTCAAAACAGACTTGTCCGGCAGCGTTATCAATAATTTTTAAGCTGTATCCAGTATGAGCTAATTGTTTCACTGCCTGATATAAACCAATACCAAAACCATCCCGAGAGGAAACCGGTTGTGTTAACAAACTGGAATAAATTTCATCTGGAATGGGGCTACCATCATCACATACCGTAAACTGTACATGGCGTTTACTAATATGAAGTTCAACTTTAATATGGAGCGCTGGTTCACGTTTACGTTTAGTAAGGGCATTTTGTAATAAATTTTCGGAAACATTATCAAATAAGTCCTCCGGTATCAACACGTTTTCGGTATCGGTATCGCTAAAGAATTCAATATTACTTTTGCGATAACGTGCTTTGAGATTACCCCACCATAAGCTAACTGGAATGTGAGAATAAGAAAATTCGGCTGGCTTTTGCAATTTATCTAAAGTTCGTTTTAACCGTTGAGTCAAGTGTGGCATTTGACCTTGTAAGAGCCGCTGAGTATCACCAAATTGATTCGGTGGGTAGGTTTCTATGACCGAAGTAATGGCATGGAGAGATTGTAATAAGTTCTTGATATCATGAGTTAACTTAGCCCCGGTTTCATGAATCGCTTGCAAGTGCATTTGTTGGGCAAAAGCCGCTTCACGACGCTTCGCTTGATGAAAATACTCGAGGAGTTGAATGAAGATTTTGATATGAAAATATTGACTACCACTAATACGAGAACGAGCATAAACCTTAACTTCAAGGGATTGTACTATGATAGTGACTGAATGGTTATCTTCTTTACCAACCGTGTTTTCTCCATAAAGAGACTGCCAAGCAATTCCCGAGATCCAAGGCAAAGTAACGAGTTGCTCAAAACCCGCATGTAAAAATTCTTGGGGAGTTAAATTTCTATAATTATTGGGTTGAGCCAGATGATCTAACCATTGTTCAAAAGTATTACCGATATTCAGTAAATGTCGTGTCCAGAGTTGATCAACATTTTCTTCACCAGCAAAAGCTAACCATAACCAACTCATTATGAATATAAACAAAGTAATAAATAAACAAATTTGAAATAAAGCGAGCGGATAATTAACTCCGGCATAGGATACTAAGGTTAAATTACCTAAAATCATAATGATAATTAACATAGCAAAGGTTAACCCATGAAAAAAATCAATATGATATCCAAACTCGTAGTTATTATCGGTAGAAACCAGTAAAAACACCATCGGTATAGAAATTAACCCATAATAAAATCCCTGTATAACGGTAGGTATCGTTTGATTGAGTAACACCAATTCTTGAATAGTAATCAGATGGGGAACATTAATAATAACGAGTTCTAGAATGAGAAAAATAATAGCCACTACATTAATAACTCTATCGCGAATATGAGATAAATCACGCCCACCCAGCAATGCTAATAAAATTATTTGCCATAAAGTAATTAATAACATGTGAGGAAAAACGATGAAAATAATTCCGATAACTGCCAATATAATTAACCCTGGAAAATGAGGCGGGTTAAGTCGTCCCCATAAAGGTTGCCACCAAGCAAAAATAACAAAATGAATAATTATAAAAATGCGTAATAGGACGTTAAAAAAAAGCAAATTAGAAAAGATTTCGCTGATGATAACTAGGTGTAAGCTAATTAATACTAAACCGAGCAACCGATGTTCATGTTGAGGTGAAATAAAATAAATTAAGTGACGCAGCATAGTTGAGAATCCTAAATCGGTAAAATAATCCGCTTTCTTTATTTTAAAGTTAAGCGGCTTTATTCATAATTCGGTATGGTCTCAAACGGGTTGAGTTAAAATGGGGAAAAACGAGCAAAGGAACAACGAGATGATATCTTAAAAAGTAAGATATCGCTACTGCCTCTACTTTCAGGTGGTGTGTGACGCTATCACTGATATGTCCTACACAGTGAAGCGAAGAGATTCCTTCCTTTAACAACGGGAACGAGAAACGAATTTTAACATTAACTTTAGGTTAACTCTCCAAAATTAAGTCCAGTGAGAGTACTCTCTTTTATTTCACTGTCTGTTGGGTGGAGAAACAAGTAGTATAATTAATATAGGGTCAATGCCATTAACTTAGGCAATTATTCTTCCACTTTGATCAAGTGGGAGTCAGGTAAATTAATTTAGGATATTAAACACTTAAATCTTCCTTGCTACGCTTTTCCCATCCTACGCTCGCTAGCGTCGGTTGGCAAGGAATTGCCAACTGACGTGTGGGCTAATCTTTCCTGGATTCCGCGTAGTGTAGTCCAGGCTACATTCGCTTCGCTTATACGCTTTACGCGGGCTAAAACGTGGTAACGAAAGCTTTGCATAGAGTATAATTTTTATGAAACAAATAATTATTATTTATATCAATGCTATTCTTATGGTCGTGTTATGGAAATATGACTACTCGTGAGCAGTTAACTCAGGTTCAACTAGAGGGTGTTCAACATTATACCAATAATTAATTGAATTAACCCTTATCTAACAAATGAGAACCTAACTAATCTAAATCGGCACTTAACAGCGGTTCACCGGTGAGAGCCGCGAAGAATTCCGTCGTGGTCTGAGTTAAAATCTCCGCCAATCTTCGCTTAAGCTCCTCTAAGCTATCAAATAATTTCCAAGCCAATTTCTTCTTAAGCCAAGCCCAGAGTCGTTCAATGGGATTACAATCTGGTGAATGAGGCGGTTGAAACCATAAAATGATATTATCCGGTAAGACTAAACTCTTGGCGGTGTGAAACCGAGCATTATCGAGTTGGATGAGAGGTAAGTCATGGGGGTAAGCTGAAGAAAATTCCTGGAGAACAGCCGGAAAACCTTACTACACCAGTAACGGATGGGTTGAGGCTCAGAATGATAAAGAACCGCCATCTGACTTAACCGTAAGGCTTGTTTTTTCAAAGTCGATGGCTTTAGATTCATCACGGTTGGCACTTTGAGGACGTACCACTTTCGGGTTAGCCTTTAAACGTGTATGAACAATACCATGAAGTGTTGAGTAATAAAGTTTAACTCCATAGGTTTCTTCAAGCCAAACTTGAATGTCTTCGTAATTCTCAAATCCTTGTGGCGGTTGGAGACGTTTATCTAGGGCTTCGAGACTGTTTGGAGATAAGGACAAAGTTCTTCCTCCACCAGGTTTTAGTTTGAGGAGTTCATGGAGTCCTCTTTGACGATAAATTCTCAACCACCTCTTAACGGTTGAGTAGTCGCGTCCGATTAGAGTTGCTCTGGGGAACGCGGTTTTGGCCGGTTGAGTTTTTAATAGATATAAAGCTTGTACACGTTCTTTTCTTCGACCACTCTTTTGCTGGGGTAATAACTTTTTTAGATCGGGTACTGTTTCTTTGATATTAATGTCTCATTTTCGAGCCATTTTGTAATCTATCCCTAGCCATTTCTTTCTTTATTATATTATAAGGATTATTACAATGGGTAGTTGGTATTACCTGAAAATAGCAAAACATCTAGACCAAGATCAGCAGCAAGCCATGAAGAACGGCAAACCGTTTATTGGTATGACGAGTGAGGAGGCTACACTAGCGATGATGCTCACTTTATTGAGTGGAGTTCGTTTACTGATAAAGAGTTTGAGGAGTTCACTAAGTTTCGGAATGTTTATCCATACACACTATTTCCTAAATTTTTTTATTAGCAAGCGTAGGATTACTGCCATCAACTTAAGGAGTTTCCTCCCTTTGACCCTAACCCCTCTCCCAACCGGAGGGGGGAAGTTTTCCTTAACTTAATGGCAGTGAGGCTACACTGGTTTATTTGAACAAAAAAATAAGGCGGGAGTTGATTCCCGCCTTACTTTTAGTCACCTTTATTGACTATTGACGTGGTGTTGCACCGAGAATATCTACGATGTTACCGCTGTCATTGATACTGACTAACCCGTAGCAGTAAGTTATATTAGCAACTGCTGTGAAGTTATCATCGACTTGGTAAGCACTTTGACCACTGTTGACTGTACCGAGTTTGGTCAAGCCATCATAGTCATCTGGGTTGTTGCTGGTGCAACCGGTACCCACTTTAGGTATACCTTTATAGAGGTTGAAGGCGATAATGTCTTGTTCGCTAGCCGTTGTCCATTTTACTGCGGTGCCGTTTGAAGTGGCTTTGGCAGTGAAGGAGAGTAAATTGACTGCCAGTGGGTCACAAACATCACCTATACCGTCATGATCTTGATCAGCTTGGTCAGTATTAGCAACTGTAGGACAATTATCTTCACCATCAGCTACACCATCACCATCTCTATCGCCATCACAAGCATCACCCATTCCATCACTATCGGCGTCTGCTTGGTCAGGATTAGCAACTAAAGGACAATTATCGGTTGCATCGGGTACACCATCGCCATCATCATCAGTGTCGCAAGTATCACCTTGACCGTCACTGTCAGCATCTGCTTGGTCGGCATTAGGCATTAATGGGCAGTTATCTAAAGCATCGTCTAACCCATCACCATCATCATCACTGTCGCAAACATCGCCTTGACCATCATGATCCGTATCCATTTGATTTTGATTAGACACTAATGGGCAATTATCGGAATCATCAGCTACGTTATCATTATCATCATCGCTGTCGCAAGCATCACCCATCCCATCATGATCCGTATCTATCTGATCGGCATTAGGCATTAATCGGCAATTATCTAAAGCATCATCTACACCATCATTATCGTTATCAGTATCGCAAACATCGCCTATATTATCACCATCAACATCAGCTTGGTTGGCATTAGCCATTGTGGGACAATTATCAGCCGCATCGGGTACACCATCTCCATCTGTATCAATTAGGCTGTCGCAAGCATCACCGATTCCATCATGATCAGCATCCACTTGGTTAGTATTGGGTACTAATGGGCAGTTATCAGGACCGTCAGCTACCCCATCATTATCATCATCTGGGTCGCAGGCATCACCCATCCCATCATGATCCGTATCTATCTGATCGGCATTAGGCATTAATGGGCAATTATCAGAACCGTCGACTACGCCATCACCATCATCATCCGGGTCGCAAACATCGCCTTGACCGTCATGATCGGTATCCATCTGATTTTGATTAGACACTAATGGGCAATTATCAGAACCGTCGGCTACGCTATCATTGTCATCATCACTGTCGCAAGCATCACCCATCCCATCATGATCCGTATCTATCTGATCGGCATTAGGCATTAATGGGCAGTTATCAGAACCGTCGACTACGCCATCACCATCATCATCCGGGTCGCAAACATCGCCTTGACCGTCATGATCGGTATCCATCTGATTTTGATTAGACACTAATGGGCAGTTATCAGAACCATCAGCTACGCTATCATTATCATCATCGGTATCACAAGCATCCCCTTGACTATCACCATCGGTATTCAGTTGGTTTTGATTGGCAACTGCAGGACAATTATCAGTTGAATCAGGTATTCCATCGCCATCAGTATCTGTATTGACAACGCTACCACAATCTGGTCCTACGATTTGGCACTTACCATAATAAGTTGCGCTTTTTGTAAAAACATCGACTGTACTTTCAGCGTAGTTATTATCAAGCGCGATAGTATAGGTTCCAATGGTGACTCCAGGGGTGGATACTACACCGTCTGTGTTCCATTTTACTCCAGAACCACCGGTGGTTGGGTCTGTCCCCCAAAGATCGGCCGAGGGACTTGTGGTTGCATGACTTTGGCAACCCAAAATTCCCAAAACCCAATGACTCAAAGCTTTTTGATTCCCAGTGCCATTGCTAACGGTATAAATCCAGTTATTACCCGTATGGTTCAAGGCTATGGTATATGCGTAGTGTTTGCTATCCCTATCCCAGGAAATGGTTACGGTTTTTCCACCATTACTGGAGTCACAGACTGGGGTAACCTCCTCAATAGTGGGACCACCGCCGCCGCCAGGTGCAGCAACAGTAGAAGTAGCATAAATCATACATGACGTTGCTAAAATAGCTGTTATTCTATTTAGTTTCATAAAGTTATCTCCATTAGAGCTTTCATGAAATTGACTAAGATTAAAGTACGTAAAGACATTATTTTGTGTTATAAATGTGAAACGGAATTAATTAAGCTGCTTTGCCGAGAAATCTTAGTATTACTGGACTAATCAAGATTAACTGTCGTAAAGGAGCTAACTTATTATTTTCCCTACCTAAACTACCTATCAATTTTGTTTCACGACATTATATACTGCAAATTAGTTGCCAACAGTAAAATGGGGTTTTTCTAGGGAATTAAAAGACTTATTTAAAATAGGTTAAATCGGCATTTTAATCACAATTAATTGAAATTTAAAAAATTTATATAATTAATTATAATTATCGCCTTTAAAAAAATATTTATTTGTGCACCTAATTTATACCCCAATAAACAAATAATCTTGCAACTTGCGGCTTGAAATGCGAAATACTTGCGTTTTGCAACGGTTTAAATCAATTATTCTGTAACTAATTGTTACAATCGTTGACTCACCTGATGCCGAAAATGAGTTCAACCTTCACTTCTGAACAAGATTAACCGGATTAAAAGATGACCCGGATTCATTCCATTTCGCCTAGCTAGAGCGGTTGTCAATCGCTTGGCACCAACCACATCCTATCCTGCCCATCCTAATAATCCGTTTAATCTTGTTCAAAACGCCGTGCGTAACCTGAGTAACAATATAAATAGTAGTTGATCTCACGTAACCTATTTAACTTAAATCTATTTAATTCAATTCAACCCCATTTGACACTTTCATCAAATTTCCTTAAATTTATTCAGTATCATCGTCAGCATAGATTCTATTTTATTGCGGAATTTCCAATTCCGAGCACTTTAGTTCATTCTAATTTGACACTTTCATCAAATTTCCCTAGATTTGATTAAATAAAATCGGTTATTAGCCAACCTGATTTGAATAAGTTGGCTTAATGGTTTGCG
Organism: Thioploca ingrica; assembly: GCA_000828835.1. Lineage (GTDB taxonomy): Bacteria > Pseudomonadota > Gammaproteobacteria > Beggiatoales > Beggiatoaceae > Thioploca > Thioploca ingrica. The sequence continues at coordinate 3,681,590 of AP014633.1, read as the reverse complement.
TCTTATGCACCATTAAATGGATGTTAACCGATGTAAGTCGAGTGCGTCCTACGCACCATTGAATTAATTTCAACTCATTATGGTGCGTAGGACGCACCCGACAGAGTAAAACAATGCGGTTGTTACTTATAGAAGATGACATCATCCTAGGTGATGGGGTTAAGGTAGGTTTAATGCAAGCCAATTATGCAGTGGATTGGGTTACCGATGGTGAAGCCGGTGAACATGCACTGCAAACAGAATCTTACGAAGCGCTGATTTTAGATTTAAGTTTGCCTAAAAAAGATGGTTTAAAAATACTCCAAGCACTCCGAACACGAGGTGATAAACTACCGGTACTTATCTTGACTGCACGTGATACGGTTAATGACAAAGTGATGGGCTTAGATGCGGGTGCCGATGATTATTTAGTTAAGCCCTTTGATCTCGATGAATTAACCGCACGATTGCGGGCATTACTTCGGCGTCAATATGGACGGGTTCGTGCTGAAATTGAGTATGGTAATTTATGTCTTGACCCGGCGGCTCATACTTTAACCCAAGCCGGACAAGCCATTACGTTATCACACCGTGAATTTGCAATTTTACAAACCCTATTAGAAAATGTCGGGAAAGTGCTTTCTAGAACACAATTAGAAGAAAGTTTGTATGGGTGGGATGACTTGATAGAAAGCAATGCGGTAGAAGTTCATATTCATCACTTACGTAAAAAACTGGGGAAAGACCTTATTCGCACCATCCGTGGTGTCGGTTATACGGTGCCAAAACAATCATGACGGTATCTATTCGTAAACGGTTACTTTTCTTATTAGTGGGTGTCATCGGTAGCCTGTGGGTTATCGTGACCTGGCGGGTTTATATTGAGACTCAACACGAGGTTGAGGAATTATTTGACGCTCAGTTAGCTCAAAGCGCTAGAGTTCTATTTGGCTTGATCAAACATGAAGTAGAAGACCAGGAAGATGAAGCAGAGGAAAAAGAACAACATCTGGTTCTCGATTTTGATACTTTTCAACCGGCTCATCGCTATGAACAAAAATTAGCTTTTTTAGTTCGTTCTATCGATGGCAAACTCCTGTTCCGCTCGGCAACGGCACCCTTGTTTTCTATGCCAAGCGAAGATATTCCGCATTACACTAACCAGGCACTAGAAGGTCATTTATGGCGGGTATTCACGCTTCGAGAAGGGCAATTTTGGGTGCAAACGGCTGAGCGTTACGATATCCGCAATGAATTAATTCATCAAGTGATATCGAGCACCTTGAGTATCTTATTAATATCTTTGCCTTTAGTCGCTTTACTCATTTGGTTCAGTATTGGGCAAAGTCTGAAACCGCTACATCAAGTGGCGAGTGAAATTTCAGCCCGGCGTCCAGAACAACTACAACAGATTGATGTCAATGAAATACCTTTAGAAATTAGAGAACTAATTAATGCGTTAAATGCCTTGTTTAGTCGCCTACATCATGCGTTTGAAAATGAGCGTCGTTTTACCGCCGATGCCGCTCACGAATTACGTACCCCGTTAGCTGCTATCAAAACTCAAGCGCAAGTGGCTCAACGTGCTAAGGATTCTCAACAACGCCAGCAAGCCTTGCAGAAAATGATTATGGGTTTAGATCGAGCCACTCATCTAGTTGAACAACTCTTAAATTTAGCACGGATAGAAGCTACGCAAACTTTACCTATTTCTAGTTGTATTGATTTACACGAATTAGTTAACCACGTGATCATTGATTTGACCCCGCAAGCTTTGGATAAAGCCATTGATCTCGGTTTGGAAACGATGTTGGATGTTGGTATTACTCGAGGACATTGGGAAGCGCTCGAATTAATGATGCGTAATTTGGTCGATAACGCGATTCATTACACGCCACCCGGTGGGCATGTTACTATTACGTTGACTAAAGATTCACCTTCATTTTTGACTTTATGTATTATCGATACCGGTCCCGGTATTCCGTTAGAACAACGAAAACGCATTTTTGAACGTTTCTATCGAGGTAATAATCATAATCAATCTGGTAGTGGGTTAGGATTATCCATTGCACAACGGGTTGCGCAATTACATCATCTGGACATTCAATTATTAAATAATCCAATTAAAAATAATGGGTTATGTGTACAAATTCAATTTCCGTTGAAATAACCTATTTCGGCTTGAGCCAATCCCATTTTAACCACAGAGGCAGGAATGTTAGGATTCGCTGGATTAACCACTAGAATTTGTTTTGAAGGAGAAATGAGGATATCCATATCTTCCATGGGGACAGCACCTAAAAGAACTTCATCCCCTAATACCAGCGCACCGGTAAAACATGCCCGATTTTCAAATCGGACTTCTAGGGGACCGACGTAAGCGCACAAACGTTTCTCACCGCTAGCAGTAGTCACTTCTCGCTTATCAAGTTCTTCCAAAGAAAGTTGGATAGCCACATGATTAGGAATACACAAATGTAGTGCACCCGTATCCACGAGTGCTTTAACCATTATGGGCTTCAATTCGCGATTTCTTGGGTTAGCCAATGAAAGGTTAGCATAAATTAAACCCATGCTTTTTTCTCTCTGGTCGGTTCTCCACTTTGACAAAGTGGGGGCTAGTAAATAGTAGGATAGGCAATGCCTACCCTACCTAGCTGGTGTGTTAAGATAAGTTTATAATATCCGTACTGTTAAAACACCTTCCTTCGTGCGGAGATCATCCACTATTGAAGGCGGGATGACTTTATCGACATCAACTAAAGTACAAGCGATTTCACCACGAGAACGGTTCACCATATTATTGATATTGAGAGCGGCATTAGAAATGACCGAAGAAATGCGTTCAATCATATGGGGAACATTGGAATTAACCACGAGCAAGCGATTTTCACTCCCCGATCGAGGCATTTCTATTTCTGGAAAATTGACCGAATTATGTATGGTCGCATTTTCTAAATAGTCGCGTACTTGATCGGCTACCATAATGGCGCAATTTTCTTCGGCTTCGTTAGTAGAAGCGCCAAGATGAGGTAAAGCAATTACCCGTTCATGCTTGATGAGCAGGTTAGTGGGAAAATCAGTTATATACCCCTTGACTTGATTTGCTTTAATGGCCTCACCAACGGCAACATCATCAATGATGCCATCACGAGAGAAATTTAGAATCATCAATTCTTTACGGGCAATTTTCAGCCGTTCAGCATTAATGATGTGACGCGTCGCATCCGACAAAGGGACATGCACCGTTACAAATTCGACTTGAGATAATAAATCTTCTACACTCAAAGCTTGTTTAACTTGTGACGATAATTGCCAAGCATTTTTAACGGTAATATGTGGATCATAGCCCATGACCTGCATTCCCAGGGATTGAGCCGCATTGGCGACTTTCACTCCAATCGCTCCTAAACCAATTACCCCTAAAGTGCGGTTAACTAATTCAGAACCAACAAATTGTTTTTTTCCGGCTTCAACTTGTTTGGAAATCTCGGCATCTGTTCCTTGTAAACCCCGCACATAATCCCAGGCCGGCAATAAGTTCCGTGAAGCTAACAGCATGGCGCCTAACACTAACTCTTTAACTGCATTCGCATTGGCTCCTGGCGCATTAAATACCGGAATACCCAATTTAGTCATTTTATCAACCGGAATATTATTAACCCCAGCACCGGCACGTCCAACCGCTTTGAGCGTACCGGGAATTTCCCACTCGTGCATTTTGAAAGAACGCAATAATACGGCATCGGGATGTTGAATTTCTGAAGCGATTTCATACCGATCCCGTGGCAACCGTTCTAAGCCTAATATAGAAATATTATTTAAAGTTAATATCTTAAACATTATCCATTCCGTTTAGCAAAGTCATTCATAAACTCGATCAACGCCTGTACACCCGCTTCGGGCATAGCATTATAAATACTGGCACGCATCCCACCGACTGAACGGTGACCAGCTAAGCTAACCAAACCGGCGGTTTTGGCTTCGGCTAAGAAAGTTTTTTCCAGATCCGGATTTTTTATGGTGAAAGGAACATTCATCCAAGAACGATAGGGGAGAGCCACCGGATTACCGTAAAATTCAGACTGATCAATCGCCGCATAAAGCATTGCTGCTTTGCGTTGATTACGTTCACCCATCGCCGCTAAACCACCTTGGTCTTTAAGCCACTTAAATACCAATCCGGCAATGTACCAAGCATAAGTGGGTGGCGTATTGTACATGGATTGATTGTCTAGGTGCGTTTTATACATCAACATGGTCGGGGTACCGGGCATCGCATTATCGGTTAAATCCTCCCGAACGATGACGATAGTCAGCCCAGCGGGACCAATATTTTTTTGTGCCCCCGCATAAATTAACCCATATTTAGAAACGTCTAACGGACGCGATAAAATCGTTGATGACATGTCAGCCACCAGCGGTTTATCACCGACATCCGGAATGGTATGAAATTCTAAACCGTTGATGGTTTCATTCGGCGTATAGTGAACATAAGCAGCATAAGGGTTAAGCTTTGAAGAATCATAAGCCGGTAGAGTGGTAAAATTATTCGGTTCCGCGTTAATGGCGAGATGAACTTGACAATATTTTTTGGCTTCAGCAACGGCTTTTTTCGACCATAAACCGGTATTCAAATAATCCGCTTCATTACCGCCCCGTAATAAATTCAGGGGTACCATCGCAAATTGTAAGGAAGCACCCCCTTGCAGAAATAAGACTTTATAGTTGGTTGGAATCGCTAATAATTCGCGTAAATCAGCTTCGGCTTGTTCGGCAATCGCAATAAATTCTTTACCCCGATGACTCATTTCCATCACCGACATACCAGAACTTTGCCAAGCCGGCAATTCTGCTTGTGCTTGTTGTAAAACTGGCTCCGGTAACATCGCTGGACCAGCACTAAAATTATAGACTCGTGACATAATCCGTCCTTGTGCTCAACTGATATAAAAAAAGACTATAGTTTACACGAACTGAAATGTTCAATGCTAATAGCTAGGTAATTCCGAATATCCCATTAAAAATTCATCCACCGCCCGAGCTGCTTGTCGCCCTTCTCGAATCGCCCAAACGACTAGAGATTGTCCCCGCCGCATATCACCGGCAACAAATACTTTATCGACAGAAGTTTTATGATGCTGGGTATTGGCTTGGACATTACCGCGTCCATCTAACGCAACGCCCAGTTCTTGCAGCATACCTTCGTGTACTGGATGCACAAATCCCATCGCCAGTAGGACTAAATCGGCTTTCAATTCAAATTCACTCCCCGGTATTTCTGACATCAGCCAACGACCTTGTTCATCTGGTTGCCAATCAACGCGGACCAGTTGCACTTTATTAACTTGACCCTGACGACCAATAAAAGCTTTGGTAACCACACTCCAATCGCGTTGACAACCTTCCTCATGAGAAGAAGACGACCGTAATTTATTGGGCCAATTGGGCCAAGTTAATTCCTTATTTTCTTTTACCGGGGGTTTGGGCAAAATTTCCAATTGAGTGACTGAAGCCGCACCATGCCGAACCGAGGTACCAATACAGTCAGAACCGGTATCGCCACCACCAATCACAATGACGTGTTTATTAGCGGCACTAATAGTGAGTTCTTCAGGGAAGTCATCCCCAGCAACGCGACGGTTTTGTTGAGGCAAGAATTCCATGGCGAAATAAATACCCGCTAATTCTCGACCGGGTATCGGCAAATCACGCGGCTTTTCTGCACCACCGGTGAGAACGACGGCATCAAATTCTTCGACCAAACGTAAAGCCGACATATCAACACCAATATGCGTATTCGGGCGAAATTTAACGCCTTCCGCTTGCATTTGCGCCATACGACGATCAATCAGTTGTTTCTCCATTTTAAAATCGGGAATGCCGTAACGGAGTAAACCACCAATCCGGTCATTTTTTTCATACACGACCACTTCATGTCCAATCCGAGCTAATTGTTGTGCACAAGCTAATCCAGCCGGACCAGAGCCGACAATAGCCACTCGTTTACCGCTCCGATGACTGGGAATTTGTGGCACAATCCAAGCTTCTTCCCAGGCTTTATCAATAATGGCACACTCAATTGTTTTAATGGTGACGGGTTCGTCATTCAAATTCAGTGTGCAAGCAGCTTCACAAGGTGCTGGACAGATTCGCCCCGTAAATTCTGGAAAATTATTAGTACTGTGTAATACCGCCAAGGCTTCACGCCAACGACCGCGATAGACTAGGTCATTCCAATCTGGAATGATATTATCAATTGGGCAACCTTGATGACAAAAAGGAATACCACAATCCATGCAGCGAGCCCCTTGTCTACTCACTCCTGCTTCAGTCAGTGGGATAATAAATTCTTGATAATGGTGAATACGATCAGCGGCCGGTGCATATTTACGCTCCTGCCGGGTAATTTCCATGAAGCCAGTTGTTTTTCCCATTACTTATTCCTTTCAATACAAATCACTATAAAATAATCGTTACCGTTTAGTTCCAGCGGCTTAAAAATGTGTTACTCGCTCTACTTCAAGTTATTCTCGCCCATAAACATCTTCATAACGGACAATATCATCTTCACCTAAATAACTACCGGATTGGATTTCAATAATCTCTAAAGGCAATTTACCTGGATTAGCGAGACGATGTTTAACACCCAACGGAATATAGGTTGATTGATTTTCAGATAAAATAAAAGTGTCCTCACCGCGGGTAATTTGAGCAGTCCCTTTAACCACTACCCAGTGTTCAGAACGATGATAATGCATTTGCAAGGATAAACTGGCCCCGGGATTCACGGTGATGTGCTTGACCTGAAAGCGGGATTCATTATCAATCCCTTCATAACTACCCCAAGGTCGATAGACTTTACGATGTAAATGGGCTTCTGGGCGATCAGCCGCTTTTAAGCGCGAGACAATATTTTTGACCGATTGAACTTGATCTTTGTGAACGACTAGAATGGCATCAGCGGTTTCAACAATGATGTGATCTTCGATGCCAATGGCAGCGAGTAACCGGTTGTCGGCGCGTAAATAACAATTACGGACATTTTCCACCAACACATCACCGATAATCACATTACCATCGCTATCTTGTTCACTCACTTCCCAGAGAGACGACCAAGCACCGACATCATTCCAACCAGCGTCCAAAGGAACCACGGCCGCAGCATGAGTGTGTTCCATCACGGCATAGTCAATGGAGTTGCTCGGACAAGCCTTAAAAGCAGCGGGATCTAAACGTAAAAAATCTTTATCTTCTAAAGCATTATCAATCGCTTGCCGACAAGCACCCACAATATCGGGAGCAAATTTTTCTAATTCTTCTAAATAGCGGCTGGCTTTAAACAAAAACATCCCACTATTCCAATAATATTCACCGGAATCAACATATTGTTTAGCGGTTTCAAAATCTGGTTTTTCCACAAAGCGATCTACCGATAAAACGACAGTATCTTCTATCGACTCCCGCGCATTAATATAACCATACCCCGTTTCGGGATGAGTGGGTACCACCCCAAAAGTCACTAAATAACCCGCTTGAGCTAATGGAATACCCGCTTTGACCGCATTCTGAAAGGTTTCAACCTGAGCAATTAGATGATCAGCCGGTAATATCAACAATAAGGTCTCCGGGTGATAACTCATTGATATCAAAGCGGCTATTGCGGTTGCCGGTGCGGTATTACGTCCGATGGGTTCCAAAATGATATGACTAGGAGAAACGCCAATTCGACGCAATTGTTCCGCTACCAGAAAACGATGCGTTTCATTACAAACCATCAAAGGAGCCGATTGACCCGGTAAGCCAATAAGGCGTTTAACTGTCGCCTGCAATAAGGTATCTTCGCCAATTAAAGCTAATAATTGTTTGGGATAATGTTCACGAGATAATGGCCAGAGGCGGCTGCCAGAACCGCCAGATAAAATGACAGGAGTTAACATAATGAACTATTTTGAAGCAGAAGATTGAGATTTTTTATATATTAATGTAATTAATCGCTTTCGACAACCCTATTTCACTTTTAAGTAGGGCTCTTTTAGGCTAATACCATTCTCTCGTTCCCAAGTTCCACTTGGGAATGCCGGTTTGCCAAGCCCACATAGCTCGCGAATTGATGCGCTTCGTACCTCAGCGCATCCTACGCAAGCTACGCAAGCTCAACGCAACTTCAATCTGCTCTATCACAAAAAATACCTCAGGTACCTTGACAGAAGGTTCTACTGTATCATCCGATAGATGGACATGATGTGGGGCATTAGTCAAAAAAGGATAATGCGGTGCATTGTCCCAGCGTTTTATGAGTTGTTTTTGTGCGCTTTGCCAATGGAAACTGTATTTTGGCAAGCTGATTTGTCCATTTGACTCTGAGACATATATGAAAAACTCAAGCACACTGCCATCTTCTATTATGGCTTTTATGCGCAACTTGCCATCAATTTGGGAAACTTCTTTGCGAATAAGCTCATAAGAACTTATCGCCGGACTTTGAATCAAACACACTTCTGCTGCATCAAAATAGTCTTCAATCAACGGATTCATTTACACTATCCAACAATGCTATCCGTTTTTTCGCATTGGCGAGCATTTCTATGGTAGATGCCCACTCAACGAAATCCATTTCGTCACCCATTTTTCCTTGGTTATAGCGTGTATAAAACTCCTGCGATACTAAATGGTAATTTTTCTCAAATTGGCTAATTTGCTGTTGCAGACGTTGTGTTAAGTTCTGCATTCGCATTTGTTCACGCGCCAGTAGTTTAGTTATACTCTTATCTAGTACCGAATCAACAATAGAACTGTTGGCAGCTAGATAAGCTTCCAAGCATTTAAGTTTCTCTAGTGTGCTTATCATCTTGTTTCTCTAAAACTTACTCACGCGATGTTTAACTTTCAAAATAACCGAGTGGAGATATAACTCCGGTAGTTAGGTAGGGTGGGCAACACGGTTTACCGTTACCCACCCTACCTAGCTTAATTGTTTAGTTTAGTTGCTATCTATCCAAAAGTGTATTGGTTTCAATCCGTTGTAAATAATAATACTATCTGACAACTGGTAACCTACAAAAACGGTAAATTCTCCTGGCATCGCGCTTAAATCACCTTCGTAGATAAAGATATCTATGATTTCAGGTAATTGGGGGTAATCTTGTGAAGGTGGAATCTGTTCAATTTGACCATTCCATTTTTGCCAACTGTGTTGATCACGGCTATCATCTCGAATGTACAGGGTGGTTTCTCCATTTAAGTTAGTATGTTTGCCGACTAAGAGAATTTTAGCTGCTTTGCCAACATCTGCCGGCGAAATGAGAACCGTTGCGGTTACTCTCGCATTTTGTGCTTCAGTCGGTGTAAATACGTGAGCACTGGAGCGTAAATCACCCAGACTGATTACTTTACCCATAAAACAAGCCTGATTAGGACGGTCTTGTAAATCTATTCCTAAAGTATCTCCTTGACAAGCCGTTGTAGAATTCACTGAGTTATCTGCAATCGTTGAATCGATAACCGGTTTATCGTCATCAGACGATTTGTTAGTCAGGATGCTAATATTAACATTAGTTTTTTGCGGCGGTGTCGCTTCATCAGTGATAACCAAGTTGGTATTACCGATATTAAGACCGGTCAAGGTAAAGTAAGCGGTTCCGTTAGTCTGATTCTGCCAATGGGTTAGTGAAACTAAACTACTATTCGGTAGCTGGGTAATGGCAAGTGAACCTTCTCCACCCGTCACAACTAAATTAATATCTTGCCCTACTTGCATAACCGTTTGGAGGGTTTTTACCTCTTTTTCCACTAGCGGCGGTGCGGAGTTAGCAGAATGAGCGATTGCTATGACGGTGATATGAAGTGTTGCTTGTTGAGAAGCAGCACTATCACTCAGGGTCATTTGGGTATCACCAACACTTAAGCCCGTTAAACTCAATTCCACATTCCCATTTAAGGATTGCCAATGCTCGACTGAAACCAAAGTTGGATCGGGCATTTCTTTAATAGAAAATTCACCTGGTCCCGTATTAAGCGTGATGGTGGTCGTGTCACCCACTTGGAGTATTTGGCTCCAGGAGGAGGATTGAGTCGTGGTAGAGGAAAACAATAGGCAGCGGCTAATGGTTGGTGAATCGGTGTTATTCACTCCAGTAGTCGTATTCTGACTGGTGTTGTTATTGGGATTAAAACCGCCTATCTCTTGACCGATAATGGTTGATACGGAATTAAATGGGCTAACTGGAATCGGATGAATCGGTGGTGTGGGTTGAGGTTCATTACTTGGAAGTGAGCTTTGTTTATTAGTGTACGTGATTTTACCATCACCCGCAATACTATCACCGATTCCACCATCACTTAACTTAATCGATTCGACTGCAACCGGTTGTCCTTGAATCATAACCGTGTTATAGGTTATCGGTGGGGTTTGGGTCGTATTGGAATTACCGCCAGTCGATACTGATCGGAAACTCGGTAGATTTTGGTAGTCACTGATACCATGATAATAAGTTTTGATATTGGCTTGAGAGCAACTGAGATTTAAGTCAATAGCAGTAGCGGCTGGTTGGTTCGCTTGCACCGGACAACCATTGGTTTCTTCAACGGTAACATATTGTCCACCTTGTCCACCGCTCGGTGATGAGATGACGTTATTTTGTTGACTATCGGGAATCCCATCATTGTTACCATCGCCGCTATTTGGTGCAGCGTTTTCGGTAGGTGTAGATACCCCATCGTGGTCATCATCCTGATTGACCGGATTATCATTAGGCGGTGGGGTTACTATCGACGGTGGAGTTACTATTGGCGGTGGGGTTACTATTGGCGGTGGAGTTACTGATGATGGATCAAGTAAAAAGATTACTCTGCATTGAGCATGATCATAACTGGTGCTACTTCTAACTACCTGCCCATTTTCATCACAATGACCACGCCAGCCTTCCAATTTCCAACCAGGATCTGGGGTAGCAGTAAGTTTTACACCATGACTACCATCATATTGTGCTGAACAAGTTCCGCCACAATTGATACCGTTTGGTTCACTAACGACGGTACCCTGACCGGTTTTATAGACGGTTACTTTAAATGGTTCTAGTGGAGTTGTTATCGGGGTAAAAATAGCTCGACATTGTTTATCCGTTTCTAATAAAGTCACTTTCCCCTGTTCATCACAATGACCTCGCCACCCTTCTAATTTCCAACTGGCTGCTGGTGTTGCTTTAAGGATGACGGGAGTTTCTTCAGCATAGTCATTGGCGCAATCTGGTCCACAATCAATTCCTCCCGGTGGACTGATTGCAGTGACTGAACCTTGACCAGTTATGAACACCGTTAATGTTAACTGCTGAATTTGAACAAAAATCGCTTCACATTGTTTATTAGAACTCAATGTTACCTCACCATTCTTATCGCAATCTTGTTTCCATTCTTTAAATTTCCAGCCAGAATCAGGTTTAGCACTCAGTGTTACTTGAGTATTCATTTCAATATTGGAAGTACAAACGCCCATGTCATTATGACAATTGATACTCCCAGGATTACTCGTAACTGTACCTTTACCGGTTATTTTTATTGATAATAATTTATTGACTGTCGGTGTTGGCGGCGGTGGTGTCGGCGGCGGTGGTGTCGGCGGCGGTGGTGTCGGCGGCGGTGGTGATGGCGGCGGTGGTGGTGGTGGCGGTGGTGGTGAAGTAACAGTTACGGTAACGGTTGCTAAATCGTACAAACCATCAGTGTCATAAACTTTATAAGTAAATGTATCGGTACCACTAAAACCAGTATTGGGAGTATATTTGACTGTACCATCAGCAAGAACCTGAACCGTGCCATTATTAGCAAAGGGTATCGTGATAACTACACTGGTTACCTCCAAAGGACTTCCAGTGCTGGGAACATCATTAGTTAAAACTGGAATCGTTACCGCTGTATTCGCTTGAGTAGAGGCACTATCATCATTCGCAGTTGGTGGTTGTGAATTTGGAGCAACGAGGGTGATAGTATCCTCAGCATTTTCCGTTTTTCCACCCGGATTATTAGTGACATCATTGGGAGTAGTAATCGTTACCGTATTTTTAATCTCTTGCCCGACGGGTAAGCTATTACTGATAGTGCCTTGAACAGTAAAAGTGGCTATGGTACCCGGTGTTAAGTCAACGGTGGTATTGATATTGCCCGTTCCACTGGCTTGCGCACAACGATTTCCTGGCTCAGTGTGGTCCACTGTACAAGTCCAAGTTACTCCACTCATGTTACTGGGAACAGTGTCTTCTACCTTTATTCCAGTTACATCACTAAAAGAACCATCATTACTTTCGACTTTAATCGTGTAAGTCACTGTACTACCAGGGGAGAGATTATCAGGTGAGTGTGTTTTGGTTACTTCTAGGTCAACTTCTTTAATATTAATGTCTAGAGGGGCCGCAGGTTCGGCAGTAATAGATGTCCACGTATCGATTCCTCTATCATTACCAAAGCCGGTAGTAGGAGGAGTAGTAAATTTATGCGCTCCATTAGAACTGTTCTCCCCTTCTAACTTTTTCTTACCGCCATCCGCTAGAAAATTACTATCATCGTAATAGACAACATCACACACCCCTGAACAAGATGTTAATCTATCTATAATCAATCCATTAGGATTTTTTTCTACATCAAAAAAGGGAAAATGAACTTCGTCACTCAATAATAATTTAGCTTTATAAGCACCGATTCCCAAAGATTGGTTATTTCCGTCTCGCCCATCCCAATCGACTGTATTGTTACCAATATCAGCGGTACCCATAATAATTTTATCATTATTATCTCCGTAAATATCATTTTGATCGGCATCGATGGTCAAAATGTAATTTCCGGCCATATTTGTATTAAAACTAAATTGTCCACCTTGAGGATTAGTAGTACCCGCTTGATTAGCTGTTCCATCACTTCCAGTAAATTTAAAATTATCCACTATCGGTAGTGGTGGAGGGGTAGAAAGTAACCAGGTTTTGTCAGTTGTCGAATTATTCCAATCGCCTTTTGAGTCTGCATCTAATGGCAAATCACTATTAGCGGGATCATTAAAAAATATTTTGTACGTGACATTGTCGGTATCATCTGCTACCCCAGGATTATGAATATTGGCATCAGTTTGCAATACTGATTTTAAAAGTGAGTTTCCACTTGTATCCCTGAAACCCTTATTATTGGCAAAAAAAACGAATTTCAGCGGTTGAATACCATTTAAATGAATATGGTAGCTGTGTCCAACTTTACTCAAAATAAACAGTTGAGAATTAATGGGGTCAGTTGTTCCCTTCGTATATAAAGGCAGATAATTGGCATAAACGCGACCGATTTGTTTAGTAGTCGGATCATTAGGTGTTTTGAAAACGGTAACATCCCAGGCTGCAACGCCGGCTTGTTGCTTGTCATCTATAGGAAACTGAGCAGTTGCTGATGTTGCTGAAGATGGGGAATTATTACTCTTTAGTGGTGCATGAAATTCTATTTTGTAAACGCCAGTTGTTAAGGCAGTAAATGTACAAGGCGTATATCCAGGTGGATCAGCAGATGATAAATCATTAGGATCTTCAGGTCCATAACTCTCATCAGCAATGGTTTGGATAAGTCCTAAAGGTTTTACTACAGTTGGATCATCAGCCACATCACAATATGGAGGCCCGATTTCGTTACCGGCGGGATCAAAATAAGCAATGTCTCTCTTATTAAAACTAGAATCGCTTTTAGGCACACTAGAACCAACATTAACTTGCTCACCTGCCTTAACGAAAACTTTAATAGTAGCCTTTGGAGCAATCCCGGAAATTAAAGCAGAAGGAGAAGAATCTGTAATAAATAACAGATAAGGACGAAATCCACCATCTTTCACCAGTTCATGACTGCCTTCGGCTTTCGCTAGCGGTATCAGGGTGAGTGTTTGGGTGAAAATGAAGAGAGTCAAGCCAATGAAAAGTAAAACTTTATAATACTTCAGCGTGTTCTTTAATGAGAATAACATATTCGTTTCTCCTAAATAACTCATCGCCAAGTAAAAGATTAGTTAGATTGGCATTGGCGATAGTTTAGATTGAAAAACCAGTCAATTCAGGGTGAGTAAAGGCAAATTTATTTTAAATTTAAAGCAGTGCAGTTGATCGCATACATTCCCACGCTGGCACGTGGGAGCAAGAAAAATCCCCCCTCACCCCCCTCTTTCAAAGGGGGGAACTAAGGAAGGGTAGGGTGTGCGCCGCGTTTTTAGCAGTGCGCACGCTACTGAGTTACCATATTTTCAAACGAAGTGGCTCTGCACCATTGTAAATAATATCTCCATTGTTTAAATGATAGCTGATATAAACGGTATATTCACCGGGTGGTAATTGTTTTTCATCCAGGTGGATTTTTTCCAGTCTGGGCTGTAACGTCACCTTGGGAATAGTCGTTTGAAAACGAATTTGTTGTTCTGACCATTGACCCCAGGTTTGCCGCTGCTCCGTCCATTGGCAACATAGCCCGATCATTTGAATATCCGCTACTTGTCCTTGATGTTGGGGATCAACCCAGATCGTGGTATCTAAACTCAATGATTGGTCAGCAGCGCTATCAAAAGGATTGCCTAGGCGATTATCACGGTAACCCCAACTAATAAAGCGGGACGTCGTGGGAAATTTATCTCCTTGTGCCGCTAAGCCAACACCGTTAGCAATAGTCACTCGAACGGGCATAAACCCATTAAAGACAATCAAATCTTCCGGGAGACGATAGCCAACATAGCCGGTAAATTCACCGGGAACATGAGATAGTGAACCCAAATAAATTGGAATCTCTAACAACGCCGGCAATTGGTGGTAATATTGGGCTGCTGATAGGCTTTCTAATTGACTGTCCCAACCGATCCAATTGGGTCCAGTACGAGTATATTCAAATTGATATAAGCCGGTGTTGTGTTCCGCTACCATCAGAATATCAGCGGATCGCCCAACATCTTGCGGTTCAACTTGGACAAAGGTAGAAACGATTAGCTCGTCTTCATTGTCAAAGGTCAGTTGATCACCGACTTTGCCGCTACCATTGTGAACCAAGGATTCAAAGAAACTAGTAGTATAAGCATCGGTGCTGGCAGGTTCCTTACGAGGTTCACCGCGCATATCAATACTGGCACTATTACCCACAAAGAAGTGTATCGGTTCTATCCCATTGTAAATAATGGTTCCGTCCATCAGTCGATAACCGATATAGCCATGATACTCACCGGGCATGCCACTCAGATCACCTTCATAGAGAAACACTTCTATGGTTTCCGGTAATTGGGGATAGTATTGAGCAACCGGTAGACTGCTGATTTGTCCATCCCAGCTTTGCCAAGTTTGATCATCTCGGGTGTATTTGGTTTCCTTCAGTATGGTGTTATGAATACCGACAGTAAGAATATCTGCGGCTTGACCAATGTGGGCTGGATCGACCTGTACGGTTGCTGAGACTTTAATCCGTTGTGCTTCTTGATGAGACATGCGCCGGTGATTCGATTGCAATTTTTCATTCAGATAAATTTGACTCTTAAAGCAAGCCTGAGCATTTAGCGGGTTACCTTGCGAATCCATACCAATCGCCGGTTCACAGGAGTCATTGGTTGTCGTTAATTGCGTTCTATCTTTGACGACGGTAATGTAAACTGTTATTTTTTGAGGCGGAGAAGCATGGTCAGAGAGTACCAGTTTAGTACGACCTGGACTAACGCCAATTAAGTTAAAAGTCGCTGTACCGGTATTACCCAGCGGCGTCCAGGCTTCAAGTAAAGCCAAATGCGGATCCGGAATTTCACTAATTGATAATTCACCATAACCACCGGCAACGGTCATATCCAAATTTTGCCCCACTTCGAGTGTTGTTTGGAGGTTTTGAATACTAAAGCCATTACTCGTTCCCGTGTTACCGGTATCAAATAGATTACCATTCACGACGGTGATGTAAAGAGTGGTTGTTTGAGCTGGCGTGGCACTATCGCTGATGATCATTTTGGTATCACCCACGCTGAGTCCTTTCAAGCTGAGTTCATTGACACCCGTACTGAGTGGTTTCCAGGACTCTAATGATACGAAGGCTTTATACGGCATTTCTTTGATTAACAAATCACCCTTGCCTTCACCGATCGTCATGGTTACGGTCTCACCGACTTTAATGGTGGTGCTGAGGGTTTTGACTTGAAGAGAGCTAGTTGATTGACAAGTAGAACAGCCACTTTGACAAGGACAACTACCTTGACAAGTAGAACATCCATTAGTGCACGTTGAGGTACCACAACTCGTACATGACGAAGTACCACAAGTTGAAGTTGGAGTTGTGGTTGAACTGAGATCATCATCGATGATGGTGAGTGTCGATTCCGGTGTGGCAATCGTGGCTCCACCCGTAGCGTTAAGCAATTTAATCGCAACGGTTTCATTGCTTTCTTGATTCTTATCATCAATGATAGGAATGGAGATGACTTTGTCGCTGCAATCACCATCTGCCCAAGTAATTTTGCCACTAATCGGGGTATAGTCAGTATTGGTCGTGGCGGTTACCGTTTGCGTAGTGTAATCCACCGTAACCGTACCGTCACAACTACCCGTTCTTCTAACCGTTACTGTCGCCGCATGACCAAATTCATCAACCGTATAATTAGTTGAGGATAACTGGATTTTACCGGGTTCAATGACTCGACCACTGGTATGCAGGATTTGCCCATCTTCCCCGGTATTGTCACCTAATTTGCCATCCTTGAGTTTAAAGGTTTCAAATGCCACCGGTTTACCATTAATAACCACTGTTCCCCGGGTGACGTCAGCTTGATCTTGCCATTGCATCGTGTTGGGATCACCTGGGGTGGTAGCAGCATATTGACGCAGCGGTTGATCACCTAAATCACTAACATCATGGTAATAAACTTTGATATCCGCTTCTGGACAAGCAGATAATACGTAATCTATCAACGCCGGGGAATAATAAGCACCATCTTTGGGTAAACTATCTTGATTAAGCTTAATTTCATTGATAGTGCAACCATTACGTTCTTCTATAGTGATGTATTTGCCTTCGGGGGTCAGTAACGAAACCACGTTATTTTGCTGACTATCAGGAGTACCATCATTGTTACCATCGCCATGATTGGGGGCGCCATCTTCAATCACGCTGGCTATTCCATCATCATCACCATCACGAGAGAAAACGGCTTTACAATTTAATTCTTGACCCATCATGACCGTAATTGTGGGACTGGTGCCATGACAATCACCGCTCCATTCGACGAAACTATAACCTGGCTCCGGTTCAGCGATTAAATCGATGGTTGAGCCACTGGTGTAAGCTTCACTGCAATCATCGCCTTTTGCGCCACAATCAATGCCAGTCGGTTGCGTTTTGATCGTACCACCCGCCGGTTTTTCTATATTTAAGGAAAATTGGGGAATGCTAGAATCAACGAAAACGGCTTTACATTGTTTGAAACCATTCATAGTGACTTGATTATTATTATCACAATGACCACGCCAGCCTTCAAATTCCCAGCCAGTATCAGCAGTTGGCTTCAAGGTGACCTGAGTGCCGTAATCATAAGTATGGTTGCACGGTTGGTTATTATTATTACAATTAATACCCGTTGGCTGGCTGTTTACCGCCCCGTTACCTCTGATAGTCACGTTCAAATCGACCGGTTGAGTACCCGAGGTTACCGGTATCGTCACCAGCGCTGGACTACTCATCGCCCCTAAATTATCAGTAGCAGCATAAGTGAAACTCGCATCGCCGGTAAAACGAGGGTTGGGTTGGAAAAATAATTGACTGACTTGCGCCGGCGTGAGTACTTGCCCCGCTGTTACTGGAATACCACCCGCCTTCGGATCACCTAAGTACAGAATTCCCTGAGATTGAGGAGGTAAAGTGGTGATCGTATAGGAAACCACTGTTCCATTATCGGTTGCTGATAATGGTGGTAGTTGCACGGTTTTATCATTCGGTGTGGGTAGCGCTTTTTTATTGTCTGCTACCGGCGGTAAATCAACCGGAATGGGCACAGTAACTCTCACTATCGCTTGATCACATTGTACTGGCGTACCTTTATCACAAACTTGGTAAATAAAAGTATCAATACCCGCCGTAAACCCTGGATTTGGCGTATAACTGACTGATCCATCTGAATTTACCACGACTTTACCATGCGATGCTTGAGTATTGATAGTCACACTGCGAGGATCTAATTGACCTTCTGGATCACTATCATTATTCAGAATATCGATCTTCACCAGCGTCTCTGGATTGGTCACGGTACTTTCATCATTAGCAATCGGCGGATTATTGGCTGCGCCGGGTATCGTAATGGTGACTTTCGCGGTGTCACATTGGGGTGGCTTCGCTTTATCACAAACTTGATAAATCAAAGTATCAATGACATTAGCAACGCCAGGATTAGGAGTATAAGTGATTGTCCCATCTGGATTAATCTTGATAGTTCCCTGAGTCGGTTGTTTGGTGATAGTAATACTACTCGGATCAAGATTACCTTCTGGATCCTGGTCAGTGCTTAAGATAGGAATAGTAACGGGCGTATTCTGTTCAGTTGTTGCACTATCATCGTTAGCCACCGGACGACTATTGGGTGGTAATGTGACCGGAATAGTGACTAATGCTGGACTGCTGACACCACCGGCATTATCGGTTGCGGTGTAAGTAAAACTCGCATTGCCGGTAAAATCTGGATTCGGTTTGAAAAAGAGTTGCTTGACTTGCTCTGGCGTCAACACTTGCCCCGGGGTAATCGGTATCCCTCCCGTAGCTGGATCACCGAGGTACAAAACACCCTGATTAGCGGGAGGCAAAGTTGTAATGGTGTAGAATACAATTGTTCCATTGTCAGTGGCGGATAAAGCGGGTAATTGCACCGGCTTGTCATTGGTTGTCGATGGTGCGGTTTTATTTTCTGCCACTGGGAGTGGGTCAACCGGAATCGGTACTATCACACTGATCGAGGCGGTATCACATTGGATGGGGTTACCCAAATCACAAACTTCATAAGTGAAAATATCGGTTCCAATCGTGAAACCCGGATTCGGTGTATAAGTGACTGTGCCATCAGAATTGACTACCACTGTGCCATTGGGTGGTGGAGTCAAAATGGTGATACTACCCAGGTCCAGATTGCCTTCAGGATCACTATCATCTTTTAAAATCGGAATGATCACAGGAGTATCGGGGTTAGTCGTTGCGCTATCATCATTCGCTAGCGGTGGATTATTGATAGCGGCTGGGATGATGGGCATCGTTACTAAAGCTTGATTACTGATTGATCCTTGATTATCGGTGGCGGTATAAGTAAAGCTAGCATTGCCGGTAAATTCCGGATTAGGACGGAAATAGAGGCGATTGATTTGCTCAGGGGTGAGAACTTGCCCAGGTAAAAGGGGAATACCGCCTTCATCGGGCTTACCTAAATAAATAACGCCCTGATTCAGTGGTGGTAAAGTCGCAACGGTATAAGAAGCGATGGTACCGTCACTATCAGTTGCGGATAAATTAGGGATAGGTAGCGTCACATTATTTGGTGAGGGTGATGTTATCTTATTTTCAGCCAGCGGTGGTTGATTATTCGGTACCGGTACGCTGACTTTCACTTCCGCCGTATCACATTGTGGTGGTGTGCCGGTATCGCATACTTCATAGACAAAAACGTCAATACCCGTAGTAAAACCAGAATTGGGGGTATAAGTGACTGTCCCGTCTGGATTAACCGTCACTTTACCATGGGGTGGTGGTGAAATAATCCGAATGCTACTCGGATCCAATTGATTTTCTGGGTCAGTATCATTTTTTAAAAGGGGGATGGTGACCGGCGTATTCGGATTGGTGCTGGCAGTGTCATCGCTGGCGATAGGAAGGGAATTCACTGGGGCTTCAACCGGGATAGTCACCAAAGCTGGGTTACTAACAGCACCCAGGTTATCGGTAGCACTATAAGTAAAACTAGCATTCCCAATAAAATTGCCATCGGGCTGAAAAAATAACTGTTCAATCTGAGCGGGCGTCAGTTTTTCTCCAACAGCAACGGGTTTACCGCCCTGTGCCGGATTGCCTAGATACAAAATACCTTGACTGACCAGTGGCAGAGTTTCGATGGTGTAAGTCGTCACTGTACCATCGGAATCGGTAGCCGCTAAAGGCGGTATTTGGACCACCGTATTATTTAGCGTCGTTGGCGCCGTTTTATTTTCAGCGACTGGCGGTAACTGAGCGGGTACAGTAATCGTAATGGTAGCGGTATCACATTGAGGTGGTTTACCGGTATCACAAATCTGATAGGTAAAAGTATCGGTGCCACTAGTAAAACCAGGATTCGGTGTGTAAGTTATCGTACCATCTGGATTAACCACAACCGTACCATTTTTCGGTTGACTCGTGATGCTTAAACTCTTTGGATCTAAATCGCCATCCGGATCGTTATCATTATCCAAAATTGAAATCTTCACCGGGGTATTGGGATTAGTGTTAGCCGTTTCATCATTAGCAACTGGGGGTTGATTGGGTGACACTACCACTGGAATAGTCACCGTGGCAATATTACTGACTGCAGCATAATTATCTGTCGCAGTATAAGTAAACTTGACCTCGCCACCGCCAAAATCATGAGCCGGTTTAAAGAATAGAATGCTCACTTCTGCCGGCGTTAAAATTTGACCCGCAAAAATAGGTTTACCACCGTTAGCCGGATCGTCTAAATACACTAAACCTTGAGTTTCTGACGGTATAGTCGTGATTTGGTAAAGTTCTATAGTGCCATCTTTATCGGTAGCAGTTAAAGCGGGCAAAGCCACCGTGATGTTATTGGGTATAGCTGCCACCGTTTTATCATCAGCCACTGGGGGTTGATTGGTACCGGTAACTGGAATGGTCACGGTAGCCGGCACACTGGCTTTACCTTGATTGTCAGTCACTAAGTAATTAAAAGTGACTTGTCCGGTAGTTCCTGGTTTAAAGAAAATACTCGCAATTTCATTTGGTGTTAACTGGATACCGGGGAAGATAGGTTGCCCGCCGTTTTGAGGATCACCCAGATATAAAATACCTTGATCAGCCGGTGGTATAGTCGTAATCGTATAGGAAACGACTTCAACATCATCGTGACCTGACAAAGCGGGTAATCGTACCGTGAGATCATTGGGGGTGGCAGGTGCTATTTTATCGTCTGCTACCGGCGGTTGGTTGACCGGTGGAACCGTCACCGTAATGGTAACTTTAGCGGTATTACTGGCTGAGCCTTTATCATCCACCGCTTGATAATTAAAAATCACTTCACCACCAAAACCGAGATCCGGTTTAAAGTAAAGATTACTAATCTGCGCTGGTGTCAACTTTTGTCCTTCCGTAATTAAGGTTCCCCCAGCGGCTGGATCGCCTAAATACAATAAACCCTGACTTAGAGTTGGTAATTGAAAAACCGTATAGGAAACCACACTACCATCCGAATCTTGCGCTGCTAAAGCGGGTATCAAAACTGGCGTATCATTGCTAGTGGCGGTATTTTTATCTTGAGCCACCGGCGGCTTATTGGTAGATGGTGCTATGGTCACTGAGTGGGTAGCTGTTTCAGTTTTCACATCCAATTGATTACCAAAAGGATTTGTGACATCTTTGGGGCGAGTGATAGTCACTGAATTATCAATCGTAGCTCCCTCAGAAACCGTGGGACTGATAGTCGCTTCGACTAAAAAAGTAGCCGTAGCCCCATTTTGTAAATCGACTGTCGTATTGAGTGGTCCATCTACATTGTTAGCCGCGCAACGATTTTGAATCGCTGGCGGTGGTGCTTTATTCGGAGTGACTTGACAGGTCCAAAATGGTTCAGTAATCGTGGCCGGTAAATTGTCTTGTACCTGAATATCGGTAATATGACTGGGACCGGCATTGTGAACCGTAATAATATAAGTAATCGGTCCGCCAGAAACGAGAGAAACTGAGGTATCATGGGTTTTACTCACCGAGATATCCGCTTGTTTTAACTCTAAACCACCTTTGAGGAAAACCGGGTCGGTCGCCAGAGAAGTCCAAGTATCTATTCCTCTAGTATCACCAAAACGACCAGAAAACTTTTGGGCACCATTACTACTATCAATACCAGCCGTTGCTGAAATCGGATCGGGAGGAATCACGGTGGCTGGTTTGCCTTTGAGACCCAAACGAGAATTATTATAAAAAACCGTGCTATTTTCTACTGTACAAGGTAGCTGATTACAATTGATACGTTCCACAATGAGACCGGCGGGATTATTTTCGGGATCGAGAAAGGGAAAATGCATCGCACCAACAATCAAAGTAAGTAGGCTATTATAAGTTAGGGTTTGTGCCGGTAGCGGATTACCTAAACCATCAAGCCCATCCCAAGGAATAATATTGTCTTGACCGGCTTTGGCATCTCCCATTAATACCCGATCATTCCCATCACCAAAAACGCCATTGTTATTGGCATCAATGGTTATCATATAATCCCCGTTCATATCCACCGAGAAAGAAAAACTCCCTTTTAGAGGGAGAGTACCGGTTTGACCAATACTCCCTTCATCACCAATAAATTTAAAATCTTTTATTTTAGGCAATGCCGGTAAGGTTGAACGCAACCAAGTTGTATTACCGCTGGGTAAAGGCACTTCAATATCCAAAGGTAAATCGGTAGCGGGTGGATTGAAAAAGATTTTATGAGTGATATCCGTTTGCTCATCAGGATCGTTCGGATCGTGTAAAAATACCTTTCCATTCGTAAGTTGACCAAATTCAACCGAATTATAAATACTCTTGCCGGTTGCATCAGCCTTATTTTTAAAACCTTTACTGTTAGTAAAGAAAATAAACAAAAAAGGATCGATGCCATTCAAATTAGCGCGATACAGATAACCAGTTTTATTGAGAAGAAATATGCGGGAGTTAAGCGAGAGGTCATTAGCACCCATATCCATCGGTAAGAAAGTCGCATAAGCACGACCAATTTGTTCAGTACTGGGATCGTTAGGCGTTTTAAAAACGGTGACATCCCATGCTGCAACAGTTTGATGTTGTTGCTTATCCGTAGGAAATGGTTCGGTTACTTTCTTAACGACTGGGTACAGGGTCTTGCCCTTAAATTCAGGGGCATGAAATTCTATTTCATAAATCCCGGTCGTTTGCGCTATAAAAGTGCAAGGTGTATAACCTCCAGGGTTAGATAATGGACCGGCCGATTCCTTAGTGACAGTATCAATAAGACCACAGGTTGAACCCACATCGAAACTACCATTCCCAACTTGGCCATCGGCGAGTAGCGGCGGATTACCCGGTGGCCAACGATAAACAATATCAGCGTTATTATTGGCACTATTAGGGACACTCGAGCCAACATTAACCTGTTCACCCGCTTTGACAAACACCTTGATACTGGGTTGCCGTTTAATACCAGTCGTCTCTTGATCAATAAATTCAAGATAAGGACGATGGCCACCAAATTTCACTAGCTCACGACTCCCTTCGGCATTAGCAATAGATACCCAACCTGACAAATTAATTAACGTAAAAAGTGCAGTGAGTATAGAGATAACATCTTTAGGATTGTTTGGCTTGTTGATGTAAGCTATTGGTCTAAACAATTTGAATAATAACATTTAGTTTCCAACCATTTTATATTCATAGAAAACAGTAGTTCTTTTATCCTGACTTAAAAATATTTCAAGTGAGGCCATTTTATGAAGCTTTCGTTGATTTAAATTGACGATTAAGGTTGAGTTAATTGGTTTAAGACTGGTTGCTTAATTTTTTTAGTTTTAGTTTCCTACCGGAAAGAATTCATATTTTCTAAATAAAAAATCAAGATAATAAATAAGCATTTTTGCCTTGACAAAAATGGTCTGTTTTTTTTATTTAGTAAAATTATAATGGTTAATTGTTTTCTATAACATTCTAAATTAACTCATTATAATTAAAATAATATTTATTATAGTATTAAAATACTAGCATAAATGAATATTTTTATAATATCTTCTTATTTAAGAATAGTCAAATCACCTCGTTCAATGAATTTTTTTATAGAGAAGAACATTTCATACCATCCCACCAAAAGAAGGAAATCAAGTCACTTGACTATGTTTAAATTATGACATAGTAACCCATTATAAAAATAATTTTTAATCTGCTGAGTCAGTTATTGAGAGATTTTTTAAAAACAAACCCTGTCAGCATTGACAGAATAATGACACTTTGCGGGTGTAAAATAGCCAATGACAGCGTGATTTATTACTATCAAAGCTAAGATTTAAGCTTATTTAAAATTGGTATTTATATTGCAGTACCTACCGCAACCATAATTCAAATGACTCCTACCTCATTTGGATTGCGGGTGGGTAGCTTGAGTGCTGGTCACACTCAAGCACACCTTCTCATTCATCCATCAATTCATCCTTCTCATCAAACCTCATCTCTTCTGATTAAAATCCGTGGTAAACTAAAAAAATTGCCTAACTCAATTAGGTTAGCTTAAACAATTTCATTTTTTACAATTGGATACAATCAACCATGGATCCCAACCCACCGGATGTGCCTTTATGCGTTGATTTAGATGGCACTTTAGTCGCTACTGATACGCTATGGGAAAGTATATTATTATTATTAAAGCAAAATATTTTGCAGTTATTGTTATTACCCCTGTGGATAATACAGGGACGAGCCATTTTTAAACATAAAATAGCTCAACAAGTTACGTTAGAAGTGGCCAATTTACCCTATCGTGAAAATGTTTTATTATTTTTACAACAAGAAAAAAAGAGCGGTCGATCGATTATTCTAGCCACAGCGGCACATTATAGCATCGCACAAGCGGTCTTCACCCATTTGAAATTATTTAATGAAGTCATCGCCAGTGACGCACACACCAATATGAAAGGGATAACCAAACGGGATGCTCTTATCCAACGCTTTGGTAATCGAGGTTATGATTATATGGGAGATTCGACCGCGGACTTACCTATTTTTCAAACGGCTCGTCAACCCTTTTTAGTGGCACCAACTCAACAGTTACTTAAACAAATTCAATGTCCTCCACAACAAATATTGGCTGTGCCTACTCACCATTGGCAAACGCTTTTAAAAGCTATACGACCACATCAATGGGTAAAAAATTTACTCATTTTTCTACCATTATTGCTTGCTCATCAATGGTTCGATGTTACTAAATGGATAAATGTATTTCTCGCTTTTATCACTTTTAGTTTAGCGGCTTCTTCGGGTTATATTTTAAATGATCTGATGGATTTAGCTGCTGATCGAGCCCATCCGACTAAAAAATATCGTCCCTTTGCGGCGGGGCTGTTATCTATACCAACCGGCTTAATCCTGTTCGTGAGTTTATTGGGAGCCAGTTTGTTGATGTCATTATGGTGGCTCTCTGGCTATTTCACCGGTCTAATTGGTTTATATCTTATATTAACAATAAGTTATTCATTCTACCTAAAGCGGAAATTGATAGTAGATGTATTGGTTTTAGCTGGTTTATATACTCATCGGATTTTAGCTGGCAGTGTGGCGGTGAATGCATTAATTTCTTCCTGGTTTTTGGCTTTCGCTATGTTCCTGTTTACGAGTTTAGCTTTCCTAAAACGCTATGTGGAATTGTTACAACTGACGGATGAAAAAGCCATTAAACATCGTGGCTATGAAATTACGGATATAGAAATGGTCGCCAGCATGGGACCAACCAGTGGTTACTTAGCGGTATTGGTTTTTGCTTTGTATATCAATAGTGATAAAGTGAGTATACTTTATCCCTCGCCCTTTTTTCTTTGGTTGGTTTGTCCGTTATTATTATATTGGATTAGTCGCGTTTGGTTTTTAGCAAGACGAGGGAAAATGCTTGATGATCCGGTACAATATGCCTTAACTGATATAACGAGTTGGCTTATTGTTGTCACTATCATTATTTTAATGTTATTAGCTAAGTTTGCTTAGAAAAGGGAATTTATGCAACAACTACAAATTAGTAATCAGATCATTCGTCGGCTTTACTTTATCTTCTTTGCACTGTCTGGTTTCTCTGGCTTGATTTATGAGTCCATTTGGACACACTACCTCAAATTATTTTTAGGTCACGCCGCTTATGCACAAACGCTGGTACTCATTATTTTTATGGGTGGGATGGCATTGGGTGCTTGGGCAGCCAGTCGTTATAGTTTGCAACTACGCAATTTATTATTAGCCTATGCGATTGTTGAAGGAATTATTGGTTTATTAGCACTGGGTTTTCACCCGCTATTTATTCGAGCAATCGATTTTGCTTATTTAACCGTTATTCCGCAATTGACTTCAACGACTTCAGTTAATTTATTTAAATGGTCTTTGGCGGCTTTACTTATCTTACCGCAATCGGTTTTATTAGGTACCACCTTTCCTTTAATGAGTGCGGGTATTATCCGCCGATTTCCAACGACGCCAGGTCATTCTTTAGCTATTCTTTATTTTACCAATAGTTTAGGAGCAGCCATTGGCGTACTCGTTAGTGGCTTTTTCTTGATAGAAGCGGTTGGTCTTCCTGGTACTATGTTAACAGCCGGTTTAATCAATCTTTTAATCGCTTTATTAGTTTGGTTATTTTGTCATACTGATAACCTAGAAAACTTACCCAACCGACTTACCCTGAGTGACTCTGCACAGCTACTTTCCCAACGGGTATTCATCGCCTTGTTACTTTGTGCGGCATTGACCGGTACCGCCTCGTTTCTGTATGAAATTGGCTGGATTCGCATGTTAAGTTTGGTACTAAGCAGTTCTACTCATGCTTTTGAACTCATGCTCAGCGCGTTCATTTTAGGTTTAGCCATCGGTGGTTACTGGATTAGACGACGTATCGATAATCTATTCGATCTTATTAAAACGCTGGGTTGGATTCAAGTGATTATGGGTATATTAGCATTAAGTACCTTAGTTTCTTATGGGCAATCCTTTGAGTGGATGAGCTACACCATAACGGCATTAACTAAAACCGCTCAGGGTTATACCTTATTTAATGTGTCTAGTCACGGTATCGCCCTCATTATTATGTTACCAGCGACGATTTGTGCGGGGATGACACTACCGCTATTGACTTATTATTTAATTTCCAAAGGCTATGGTGAGAAGTCAATTGGCAGTATTTATGCCGCTAATACTTTGGGAGCGATTATCGGTGTTATCGCCGGTGTTCAATTTATCATGCCCAACTGGGGCGTTAAAAATCTTATTACTATCGGCGGTGGTATAGACATCCTCCTGGGCTTAATCCTCCTGTGGTATGCTGGAACCAATTTTAGCAAAATACGTTGGATAGCAACTGCCGGTGTAAGCGGTATCGTTTTGCTAGCTAGCGTAGTTTGGTGGCAACTCGATCCAATTAAAATGGCTTCTGGGGTTTATTATCATGGTAACATTCCTCATGGTCGAACAATCCTTTTTCATAAAGATGGTAAAACCGCCTCTGTTGATTTAATTCGTACTTCCGATGAGAGTACCTTAACTATTAGTACGAACGGTAAACCAGATGCTTCCATGGGTAAAGACAAACCAACCGGGGATGAACCAACCATGGTATTACTAGGCGCTTTACCGTGGTCTATCCATAATCAAGCTAAAACGGCTGCTGTGATTGGATTTGGCTCTGGATTAACAACACATACGCTATTATCTATTCCGGCAATCGAACGGGTTGATACCATTGAAATTGAACCCGCTATGGTGGAAGGTGCTAAAGGCTTTGGTGAACGGAATATCAACGTTTTCTCTGATCCGCGTAGCCACATTCACATTGAAGATGCTAAAGCTTATTTTACTAATTACAAAGAAAAGTATGATCTAATCATTTCTGAACCTTCCAATCCTTGGGTTAGTGGGGTAGCCGGCTTGTTTTCTCAGGAATTTTATCAATTGATTCGCAATCAATTGAGTGAAAAAGGTTTATTTGTACAATGGTTTCATATTTACCAACTCAATATGGAGTTAGTTGCTTCGGTCATCAAAGCAATATCGAGCCAATTTGCAGATTATGCGATTTATTTTTCCTCGCGAGGTGATATATTAGTCGTCTCCAGTAAAGAAGATAAAATCAGTGAACCGACTCAACAAATCTTTAAGATCCCGCAAATTGCCAAAGAATTGGCTTATATTGGTATAGAAAATCAACCAGACTTGTTATTGCGTCGTTTAGGCAGCAAAGCGGTACTTGATTCCCTATTTAATTCCTATCCCATTGCAGCTAATTCCGATTATTTTCCCATTCTCGATTTAGGCGCAGTTCGTACCCACTATTTGAACACTATTGCCACTGAACTAGTTGATTTACATCTGGTCACCGTTCCTTTAATGGCTATTCTAGAAAATAAGCCCATTCGGACTGAGCCACTTATCTTAGGTGAAAATTTTTACATACAAGCCGCTGCTGAAGCGAAACAAGCGCTGGCTATTTACCATTACTTTCAAGGTATAAAAACCGGTCAATTACCTCCTCCTACTACCATGGCAGGAGAAACACTGGCTGTTATTCGCAATGTAAGAAGCCTTCATCAACAACAATGTCCGCCTACTCACCCCGACTGGTTTAAGTTTGAAATGGAAGAAAGTTGGCTATTTTATTTACGTACTTTAGCTGATAAAACGCTCCCCTACTTATCACCTCAAGAAATGGATGTTATTTGGAACGATATTGAATCCGCTCCCTGTTTTGCTCAATTACCCCAAACCATTCAACAGTGGACTAACTTGTATAAAGCGATTGGTCAGCGTAATTTTCAACAAATCTTACAATTCGCCAATGAATTACTTCCCAAAGCGGGTTCTATCACCGATTCAAAAGAAAATGACTACTTATTGATGGTTGCTATGCTAGCCCATATTGCGTTACAAGATTATAACAGTGCTCTGGCGTTATTCGGACGTTATACTCAAGGTACTACTCTCCCCGTTGAATTACGGTTATTAGCCGCTATTGCCTTACAAAATCGTTAGCAAAGGATTCTGATCATGAAAATTACTTTCGATATTGATGCTACACCCCAAGAACTCCGTACCTTCTTTGGGTTACCCGATATTGAACCATTACAAAATGAAATGTTAGAATTGATCAAGAAAAATATGGCCATGGGGACAGAAGGTTTTGATCCAGCCACGCTAATGAAACCCTTTTTGCCCGAAACCATAACTGCCATGCAGAAAACTTTTTGGCAAGCCATGCTGGGGCAAAAGCCAATGGATAGTGACCAAGCTGAATAGATGAAACTTAAATCAGCGCAATTAGGTCAACATCTGCAGCGTTACGGGTTAGCACCGATTTACTTGTTGACGGGAGATGAACCCCTCCAACTGAATGAATGCGCTGATACTTTAAGGACTTTCGCTCGTCAACAGGGTTTTAGCGAACGGATCGTTTTAACGGTCGAAGTGGGTTTTGATTGGAATAACTTAATTCAATACGCCAATAATCTATCTTTATTTGCGAGTAAACGCTTGCTAGAAGTTCACCTGAATAACAAATTACCGGGTAATGAAGGTAGTCAAGTATTGATAACTTACGTAAATCATCTGTCGCCTCAAAACTTATTACTTATCATCGCTCAGAAACTTGATACTAATCAACAAAAAACGAAATGGTTTACCACGGTAGATAACCAAGGTATCATCATACCCATTACGACCTTAGAAGGTTCACTATTAGCTACCTGGATAACGCAGCGGCTAAGTCAATCTAGCTTACAAGCCACTGTTGAGGCTATCAATATCATTGCCGAACGTTGTCAAGGACATTTACTCGCCGCTGCTCAAGAAATTGAAAAGTTATCCTTGTTGTATGGTGCGAGTACCATTGATACCGCCCAAGTGCTTGAAGTAGTAGCCGATAGCGCCCGTTTTGAACTATTCGCTTGGATTGATACCGTATTAAAAGGGGAAGTGCAGCAGAGTATTCGGCAATTAGCCGGCTTACGAGGCGAAGGTGTGGAACCCGTTTTGATCACCTGGATATTAAACCGAGAAATACGCCAATTATGTCAAATAACTTATGCTTTGCGACAGGATCACCTACCGCAACAACAAGTATTTAAAACTTATCAAGTATGGCAAAGTCGCCAAGAAACCGTTTTAAAAGCCATCAGCAGATATCCCCAATCGCGTATTTGGCAACAATTTTTAACAAAAATAGTGAAGATAGAACAAATAGTTAAAGGAAGTGCTGTCGGTAATCCGTGGGATGAGTTGCAGCGGCTGAGTTTACAAATTGCCGGAAAAAACCTGTTTAACTTATCTCCTTAGGGTGATACAGCCAGCCGCAGGAGTAAAAATAATGAAATATTTGAATTTGGATCCCTCAATAGTTGGTGCAGAAGATGCCGAAGATAAAATAATAGCCAGTGAATTATTAGAAAGAAAATTGGCTGAAATTGATAAACAACTAGAACAACTCTCAGCTAATAATACCGCACCAAGCAAACGAGCCGAATTATTATTGGATTATGCGGATACTTGCTTAGAATTACAAAAAGATTTTACCGCCTGGCAAATGGCTTACCAAGCTTTTCAACTGTTTATCCCCCTTGAAAATTGGGAAGGTGCCGTACAAGCTTGCCATATTTTATTTAAAACCGAGCAACCGGATTCGTTGGCTGCGCTTGGTAATGGTGTTTGGCTGGCAGTGACTTTTCCAATTGATCCAGAATTAAGTGTGTTGATGTTAGAGTCCATTGTCAGTGAAACCCCTGATGATTCTGATGGTGGTGCAGTTGCCGCGGCAACGGCTCATTATATAGTGGATTTACGAACCGAAGGTCAACTGCGAGAAAATTTATTATTTTTCACTAATCAATTACTCGCCAAAGTAGCTCGGCGTCACAGCCAGGTTAATAATCAAACCGATTTTGAAAGCTGGTTTAGACGATTGGAATTGGATTCCCCACCCGATTTTCTCGGACGGTTAGCTCAAGTACTTGAAGTTATTGTGCAAGACAACTGGTGGATTGATAGAGAGGCACTGCGAACCAAATTACCTATTCATTAGTGATATGACGTATCAGCTATTTTGCAGTCAAAACTAAACCGGTGGATAACATAATATGGATTTAATCCCCCGGCGCTTTTAAATTAACTCAATTGATATCATTCGAAATATATCTAATGAAATTTGATTAAAATCATTTGTTTTGATAAAAAAATTATATTGTAGCAAAATATTTACTTTTTCCTCAGCAGTGGCTGGAGAGATCCAGGGGTATAGTTATTGCATAAATTAAGGTAAGGTAATATACCGATACTCAAGGTATCATCTCAACTACTAACTTCCTTTTAAGGAGTGCAACCATGAAATTCTCAGACGAAGATGTAGAACTGCTTGCAGAACTTTTTGAAGAACAACAGTATCAAGACGAATTAATGTTAGGGTTGCAAACCATTGATAGCCATATGTTAGTTCCATCAAATCAAGATTGGCATCCTGATTTCGCAGAAATCTATAATCAGCTAATTGAATTAGAGGACGGATTACCTTATATACCCTATATTAGTTTGGTTAAACATTAAAAATAGTAGAAAAATTCTAGTGTTAGTGGCTAGTTTCAATAATATTCTTCTCCAAAAGAATCAAGCAATTCATTTACCTTCCCCGATTTTATCAAGACCCACGCCTAAAACGTGGGATTTTTATTGCTAATTGGGTTTCATTTATTTATTTAATAATCTATAAAAAGCATAATTTTATAAAAAATAAGTAATAACCTTACTTTCTAATATAAAAAAAATCCTGAAACTATTTTAGTTAACTCATTGTTTTTAAACAGTATCTATTTTTTGCATTATGCGACTCTATTTGCATCTCAAAATGCAATTTAGATAACATGTTAATAGTTTTAGAGTTTTGCACATAAAAATAATATGGATAAAAACAATTTAGAACCACAACCACAGACTTATTATCTGTCAGTTTATAAAGTTTATCATCCTCATTTCAAAAAGTTAGAATTATACGGCGGTCAGTATCCCGGTTCGTTAATCAATAGCGCTGCTGAACATATTCTTAAAATAACCGAATTAATGAATTTAGGTATAACCACAACGATTTGTTTAATAGAGGAATCTGAACAAAAATGTTTTTATCCTTATGAAGAGGAAGTCAGAAAGAATCAATCCACTTTCAAACGCTGGCACTATCCTATTGTTGATATGTCGGTACCCAATAAAGCCTTTATGCAACAAATTTTAGATACAATCGATAGATTAGTCATCCGGCATGAAAAAACTTATATTCATTGTTGGGCTGGGCATGGCAGAACCGGTACAGTTATTGGGTGTTGGCTAAAAAGACATGGTTTTGATAATAAAACAGTTTATCAAAAGTTAATGCAATGGCGAATACAAACATTATTTGGTAAAATTTCCTCTCCACAAGTTCAAGAACAATTTATGATGATTAATCACTGGAAAATCAATGAATAATAAATTGAACTCAGGGTGATCGCATCAATTGATAGAAACAGCAATTCTCATTTTGAAAAAATTGCTCATTGAGAATTTTTATTAATGAAAGAAAAATTAAATAGTTAAAATGATAGTAATAGAATGTTACTATACTTGCATCTCACTACCTAACTGCTATGATTAGTCTTATGTGTAATCTTATGTAGTTCAATTGGCTACGTTTTAAATGAGGAAAGAATATATGAATTTAAATTTCAAGGTAAAACCCAAACAGGTTAATCCCTATTACCCACCGATTTCACCTAACCTGCAGCGATTAGGAAAAAAAGGTCTGTATGGCTCATTATCATTGATGTTTGCTTTGACGATGGGTTTGGGAACGCCAGCACAGGCAGATGGAAATCCTTATGGACGTATCGAATGGGAAAAGCATACCTATAAAGTAGGTGAAGATGAAGGTAAAGTTTACCTGGTGGCTAAACGTACCGAGGGTACTGATGGCGCCATCAGTGTCAAATATGGTACCCGTGGCAAATCTGCCAAACCCAGAGGAGCTTATGGAGATTATCAAGCAACTGAAGGAATATTGACTTGGGCGGCCGGCAATAAGGATAATAAGAGTGTTGAAATTCAAATTTATGATGACGCTCAACATGAAGGCAATGAAGATTTTGAGGTTGTGCTATTTGATGATCCGGCAAACTCAACAACTGTTGAGCTAGGGGAAGCAGCTACAGTTATCATTGATGATAATGACCAACCGGCTCAGCCAGTTGTACCTCCGACGCTTGAAAAGTTAATTGCCTTCCTACCCTCCAAGGTTAACCCCAAACCACCGGTTTGTCTAAGTTGTCCAATCGTTTTTAAATTTACTTACAAATTTGGTATGACAATGGTTTACAAATCCAGATCTGCTGCTGATGACAGAGCTTCTGATGGTGAAATGGACAACTTTGATGAAGCCAGTCAAGTATTAGACAGAAACTTTGATGGTGGAATGCTAAACTTTGATGAAGCCAGTCAAGCATTTTTGATGGGGTTACAAAACGGTTTAGCTCAATTGAACTTGCCTGATGTAGAAGTGTCTGTGACAGAAGCCGGTGCTGTTTTAAGTGTTCCAATTTATAATGCACAAGGTGAGTTGGAAGGCGAATACCATGCGGTTGCTGGGCAGCCGGTGGCTACTTCTGAAACCCAAGAGGGTATTTCCTCCACTGCCTCTGGCGCAATTTATCTGGTTTACCAAGATGAAAGTGGTAACTACTGGAGATCGAATTTGTACGCTACGCTAGCACCGGAAATTTTAACTGCTTTACAGCTTAATTTCCCTGATGCTCAGATTACTCAAGAAGAAGAGGTAGTAACTCTGACTTTAGGCGAATACGAAAGTTATCGTTTTGTGGCTAATCATTTTGTTGACTCAGCAAACGGGCTAGATACTGATCCGTTTAATGCGCAATTGATTGATGCTGATAATAATGGTGTCGCTGATTACGCCGTATTGTCTGCAGCAGGTAAAGAACAGTTCGTGTATAGTGTTAATTAAGTTAATAAACAAGTTATATTAGAGACTTAACCGGCGGGAATTTTCCCGCCTTTCTTTTTTTGTTGATATAGTAATCGTCGGTTCAATTCGTTACTCCGTTCTAAAATTACCACTCCCCCTACTACCATCAACTTAAAGGAGTTCCCCCCCTTTGACAACGGAAGGAATAAGAGAAAAATCATTTGGTGTGTAACGTGAGTTATTCTTTAACGTTAATTTTTCCTTCAATTATAAGAGATTTACTCCCATTACCACCTGGTGCTTTATCTGTAAAAGGTGATTCAATATTGATCGTAATCGTTGCCGAGGAAGTGGGTGGATAGGTTAGTATCGTTTTACCGTCTGCAGAAGTAGTTTGTTGAGCTGGCTGACTTGCTAAAGTAAATTGGATCGACTCAATCTTACGTTCAGTCTTATCTTCAAAGACAAAATCCGTTTCACCACCCAAAATACCATTATTAGTAGTGACTTTTAACCGAGTACCCGCAACTAAAGGATTACCATAAATATCACCGATATTTTTAATTGAAAAGCTTTGGCTACTTCCATTAGGAATATGAAAATCAGTCGGTTTTACTTGAAAAGGTGCCGTGTTAGCCGAAAACAAAATCTTGATGCTTTGCCAGATGGTCGTATTAGGCGATTGACCCCCCGGTCCGTCGAATTGATTATTCCCTTCATTAAATTGATGATCGCCATTGACATCAATATATAACTCACCCACATCAAATTGATTATTATCATTGCCATCAATATAAGGTTCACTTAAATCTTCATAGGGTTCACTGACATCGTACTGACCATTGCCATTGACATCGGTAAAACTTTCAGTGCCGGTGGTAAAAGCGACGATAGTAACTAGTCCAGGATTACCACAAAGTGGTACATCCGGAGAAGAACTAGTTTGGCTATAATCACCACTACATTGATAGCCATCATGGCGAGAAGTGGGTACCCCACCTAACAGAGGAACAGTTGGTCCTGCTGTTTGTAACTGAGCGGTCGCTTGTCCTAATTGGGTGGTTGTAGTAAAAGCGCCACCACCAATACTGCTACCAATCGTGCCACCCTCACTCATAAAAGTCACTGCTGTACCATCGGGCACAATATTACCAAAACGGTCACCCACATAAGCCGTGATTTGATCAAGTAATCCAAAAGTGACCCCGCCAGCTACATTAAAGAATTCTGCAGCTAAAGATAGATGTTTTGCCTCTGGATCACCACCGACAATAGTTACTTTTGCGGCAGTACTGATGGTTTTATTTACAGTAGCAATCACATCGATGTTGCCAGCGACTCGACCGCTTTTTAACACCACTTTAACTAACCCATTATTAGTTGTTCCAATCGCCGTTTCACCTGTTTTATCTTGGGTTGTGATCGTTTCACCACCTCCTAAAGTTGTGTTACCTAAGGTAAAGTTAACTTCGGTACCATCAACCACTGG
This sequence comes from Thioploca ingrica, assembly GCA_000828835.1. GTDB lineage: Bacteria > Pseudomonadota > Gammaproteobacteria > Beggiatoales > Beggiatoaceae > Thioploca > Thioploca ingrica. Next base: position 3,646,182 of record AP014633.1, on the reverse strand, counting down.
ATTACCCAAATTATCTTTCACTAAAAATTCAATCGTGGCAATTTGTACAGCACCACTGCCAATAATACCAATTACTTTCGGTTCAATTTTACTAATTTCAATGACACCGGCACTCCCGGCTGCAATCGTCAAAGTTATACTTTCTTTTACGGTTCCAATAGTTGCCGTAATGGTCACTAACCCAGCTTGATTAGTGGCACTAAAATTGGCTTGGGCTTTGCCATTTTGAGTTAAGGCTAACTCAGTAACCACACCACTTCCAGTCGTGGAAAAACTGACCTGAGTCCCGTCTTTAACCGGATTACCTTGACTATCTTTAACGTCTGCAGTGATAGTGGCTTTACCATTGAGTGACAACGGACTCATCCCCGTACTACTGCTCAATACAATTTGACTGGGTTCACTCGGTTTAAACGTTAAGTGAGTGGTTGCGATTGGGATTAACGTATCAACTTGAGCTTCAATAGTCACTTCTTCGAGAACAATACTACTGACTTCAATTTGAGCACGTCCAAGTTCATCCGTGCGGGGATGGAAATTCGTTAATGAAGCTTGTCCGGTGGGCATACGTAAAGTGATGGGTATATCTTGAATTCCTACTCCCATGGCATCTTTGAGGATAAGGGTTAAGGTAACGGGTGTCTTGCCATCAGCCATTCCTTCGGCTTGAGTTGGTAATAAAGTGAGGTTTGCCCCAAAGTATAGAGGAATCTCTTGCTTAGTCGTGTCTGCTTGGACCGTCACTATCACGTTTTCTCCTGAGGTACTGGAAATCGTCGTTTTGACTTCGCCATTTTCATCACTTATCCCAGTTGAAGTGGACAGTTTGGCATCCGTCGCTATTCCATTAGCGGTTGTCACAGAAAAATTAACCGTTTGTCCGATAATCGGTATATTTTTATCATCGGTAATATAAGCCGTGATCGTGGCAGATTGGCCTACATTCAATACGGTTGCTGAGGTGGTTGCGACTAAGCGGCGATTCCCTCCAAAATTCGATTTAAACTGGACAGTCGCTTCGGCGTTGAGTAAGCCACTCGTCGCTTTAATTACAGCTAATCCACCATTTTGGGCTAAATCAGTTACAGTGACCTCTGCCGTTCCATCTTCCTGAGTGACGACAGTGGGGGGCGATAAGGTTTCGTTGTTACTATTAACAAAACTAAAAGTGATTAATTGGCCCTCAAGAGGTGTATTTTTTCCGTCTTTTAAGATGGCTTTTAGTTTAGCTTCATCAATGGTATTCAGTTCTTGGGGCAATAACTCCAAACTAGCACCAAAATAAAGTGATAATGTTTGAGTTTCTAAGCCACTAATGACTGTAATAATGATATTTTCTGAGGTATCATCAGTGACAGTGAAACTGGCTTGACCATCATCATTGGTCACGGCTGGAACTGCTCCTAAAACCGCATTACCGGAAGCATTGACTTTAAAAGTGGCATTAGGTAATGGTTTTACTTCCCAGATATCTCTTATGACATCATATTTAGAATGATAGAGAGTCACAGTTACGGTAGTGGTTTTTCCTACGGGTAAAACTATTTCCGCAGCAGTTAATTCAATAGATTCAGTTGGGGCGATAAAGGTCACCTTGACTGGTTCTCCTTTTATTCCCCCAGCGGTTGGCGTGACCGTAAAAGTTTGAGCAGTTAGACTACTCACTGTGGTCGTAAAATAACCATCTGCTCCGGTAAGACCATTTAAAGTGGTAAAAAAAGCTGAATCAGAATCACTGAGTAAACTAACGGGTATTCCGGATAAGGGTATCCCGTCAGCATCACGTGCCACGACGGACAAAGTAATCACTAACTTACCATTAGCCGGTTGAAAATCATCAATGACAACGAGTTTAACGGTTGCTATCCGCGAATCTTCTAAAAGTTCCCCAAATCGCACCGTCGCTTTTGCGGTTAAGGTACCACTATTCACATTAACAACCACAATACCACCGGCTTTCGGTAAATCGATAATTTTTACCGCCGCTGTTCCATCTTCACCGGTAATAGCTATGGTGGGTGTTAAAGTCGCTTGGTTGCCACCAATAAAATTAAAACTAACCCGTTGTCCGACAATGGGTGTATCAGCCGCATCTTTTAGCAATGCAGTTAGAGTAGTCTCATCGATCGCATTGCTTAACTCGGGTAATAACTTTAAAGTAGCGCCAAAATACAAGGGTAGCGATTGGCTAAGCGAACCACTGGTGACGGTAACCGTAACGGTTTCTGCGGCACTATCGGTCACCGTGAAACTCACTTGACCTTTCATATCAGTCTCTTGGGGTAGCTTACCGAGTTGAGCAGAACCAGATAAACTGACGTTAAAGGGTGCATTCGGTAAAGGATCTTGAGTTAATTTCTCATGTAGCGTTACCGTGACGGTGGTGGTTTCATTGATAGCTAAAACTGGTGTGGTAGCGACTAATTCGATTAAAGCAACTGGGGCAATAAAATTCACTTCCACCGGTTGGCTTTGGACACCACCAGCGATAGCCATAACCTGAAAAGTCTCCGCTACACTGCTAACAACACCGGTGGTAAAACGGCCATTTTCACCCGTAACCCCCTTGGGAGTAACCAATACCGCAAAATCAGAATTACTCGTTAAATTAACGTCTACACCGACTAGTGGTGCATTCGTTCTATCTCTAGCAATGACAGTCAATGAAATGGGCAATTGACCATTCGCACTTTGAAAGTCGTTAGTGACTAACAGGGTAACCGTAGCCACCCTTTCATCGGTGACCTCAGTCGTGGTATTGAAAACGCTTTGAGAATCACCACTACCACCACCACCACCGAGACAACCCGTGAGTTCAATGATGAACCCCGTAATGATCAAGAAATAACTGAACAGACGGTACGGCATATTCATTTTTCTCCTCGCGACCTTGAAAACCGGTGACTGGAATAAAGGCGAACGGTTTAACTGCAGCATTAAAAATTAATGGGTTGATGGGTTGGTTGGAACCACTCGACTAGGTAGCTGTACCGTAAAAGTTGAGCCTTTACCAAGGGTACTGGAAACAAAAATCTGACCGCCCATCGCTCGGCAAAAATATTCACTGATAGTGAGACCTAAACCCGTACCATCATACTCACGAGTAAATGAATTATCTGCTTGGGTAAAGGCTTCAAAAATCATATTCAACTTGTTAGGTTCAATGCCAATACCGGTATCGGTAATTTGGAAAAAAAACCACTCGGATTGTCCTGATTGAGGATAAGCAGAGGCGTTATCCCCGGCAACCGCTAGCGGTAAAATTTTACGAATAACCGTCAAATCAATTTGGCCCTGTTTAGTAAATTTAGCCGCATTGTTGAGTATATTTAATAAAATTTGCCTCAGCTTATGGTAATCCGCATATAACATACCCAATTCCTGGCTAGATTCTACCTGCAACACATTGCCTTCCATTTTCATGATGGGATGGATAGTCGTAACCACCTCGGAGATGAGAGTGGCTACTGAAAATTCCGTTAAATTCAGTTCTAACTTACCGGCTTCTATTTTAGAAATATCGAGAATATTACTAATAACATCTAATAGTTGTTGACCAGCCAGATGAACTTTATCCAGGTCGGGAAGGAGTTCCTCACAACCAGAGTCGATAGCCTCTTCTTGAATCATATCGCTATATCCAATAATGGCATTCAGTGGGGTACGCAATTCGTGGCTCATCTTCGCCAAAAAAGTACTTTTAGCGTGGTTAGCCGCTTCTGCCATCTTCCGCGCTTGTTCGGCTATGGTGAGCATGTATGAAGTTTGCTGATTGGCTTCTTTAAGTTCAAAATATAGTTTTAAATTTTTTAATGCGGCTGCACACTGGTTAGTCATAATATGAATGAGGTCATAATCCTCTTGGCTTAAATGCCGCGCATTTTCTAAATAAACCAAACCAATCAACTGATCATGTCCTTCTAAGGGAATGACAATCGCATTGGCAGGTAATGAAGATTCCGTATAGTTACCTTGAAGATAATCTAGACAGATATTGGAAATCATTTGTGCTTCACTATCCGCCGGTTGAGCAAAACGACCAGCGCGCGATTGAATCGTAAACTGTTGCGTATCAGAAGTGGTTATCAACAAGCCATGACTAATTGTAGAAATCAAACTATGTTCACCTAAATTGCAAAGACCAATAATCTGTCCAAGCACCCCACTAAAGAATTGGTGAATCGATTGTGGATGATATAATTCTGGAGCGACATCCAAAATTTTTTTCAAGGCTTTACGGTTAGCGTCCAAGGTACTCAGATCGTGGTAAGATTTTAAGGCTGAACGAATCGTAGTATAAAGCTTGTGGATAGTAAGTTCCGTTTTGTCTTTATAATCATCGATATCGTAATGTTCAATGATTTCTTTTGCCGGCGCGACTTCTTGTTGACCGGTACGAATAATTAATCGGGTTAGACGGTTGTTAAGTTCTTTACGAATAAAGTCAATTAACTTCAAGCCGGCATCATCAGTTTCCATAACAATATCAATGATCGCTACTGCGATATCGGCTTCAGTCACTAAAATTTCCTTGGCTGCTTGGGCTGATAAAGCTTCAAATAGTTGCAAGGGTCTGGTAGCAAATTCAAAGTTATTTAGACTTAACCGGGTCAATGTATGAATATCAGGTTCATCATCGACAATAAGTATTTTCCAAGGTAATCGTTGTTCTTCTAGCTTTTCATCCATGTCGCTTTGATCTTAATAGATAATTTTTATAGATTATAAGTAAATTATAAGAAAACTGTCTTGGCGAGAAGAAATTAAATTAAAATTTAACACCGGATTGATGAATTGCTAAATCAATTTGACACACTAATAAAAAATAAAAGAATTTATTGACTAAGTCAATCCTAAGCACCAAAAGACCGGGTGTTTTTCTCCTCTAAATCCCCTTTTCAACCATTAATTTAACTTAACTTAATTAAACGAAATAACCTTAAAATGTTAAATCAATTTTTATGATTCTCATCCATTTTTAATAAATTAATCAATTTCAAATTACCGGTAGATAAAATAAAAAAAGATATCATTTATCGCTTTGATAACTGATAACTGACAAGGAAAATGCTCCATGATAACCCTCTCTCATTATCAGAATTTAAGCAAAATTTATGAAAGTTCCAAGTCTTTAATCTTTCGTGGGATGGATAGCAAGAATAATCAATCAGTTATTCTTAAAGTTCTTAAAGAAAACTATCCTTCACCGGTAGAACTGAGTCGCTATCAACAAGAATATGAAATGATTTACCGCTTAAATTTACCGGGCATTATCAAGACTTATGGATTAGAAAGCTATCAAAATACTTTATTAATTGTTTTAGAAGATTTTGGTGGTGAATCGTTAAAGCAGTGGCTCAGCAATCGAGTATTAAAATTAAAAGAATTTCTCCCTATTGCCATCGCTATAGCAGAAAATTTAGCTGATTTACAGGCGGTTCAAGTGATACACAAAGATATTAATCCAAATAATATTGTATTCAATCCGACCACTCACCAATTAAAATTAATTGATTTTGGTATCTCCACACGGTTACCTCATGAAAATCCGCTCTTAATTAATCCTAATCAATTGGAAGGAACTTTACCTTATATTTCTCCCGAGCAAACCGGGCGAATGAATCGGGTTTTAGATTATCGAACTGATTTATATTCGTTAGGGGTTACTTATTATGAAATGTTAACGGGACAACTGCCTTTTAATGCGGTAACGCCGGTAGAATGGGTTCATTGCCACATTGCTAAAACTCCAGTGGCGGTAAATCAAGTCAATCCCAAGATACCCCGCCTTATTGCTGATATCGTTATGAAACTCATGGCAAAAAATGCTGAAGATCGTTATCAATCCGCGCTGGGATTGAAACAGGACTTACAAGCTTGCCTTAAACAGATTCAGCGGTTAAAACCGAATCAAGATTTTTATTTTAAATTAGGCGCACAAGATTTTTCTAATCAATTCCAAATTCCCCAAAAACTTTACGGTAGAGAGGCGGAAATTAAAACCTTATTGCAAGCCTTTGAGCAAGTCACTCAACCCATCAATAATCAGGGTGGCGAAATGATACTGATTACGGGTTACTCTGGGGTAGGGAAATCGGCTCTCGTTAATGAAATTTATAAACCGATTACGGAAAAGCAAGGTTATTTCGCTGCCGGTAAATTTGATCAATACCAACGTAGCATTCCTTATTTCGCTTTTACTCAAGCTTTTAATCATTTTTGTCATTACTTATTGACAGAAAGTAGTGAAATTTTACAACAGTGGCGTAAAAAAATAGCGGCGGCGGTGGGTGCTAACGGACAGGTGTTAGTAGAAGTTATTCCGCATTTGGAATTCATTATTGGTCGCCAACCTTCCGTCGCGCCAGTCAGTTTCCAAGAAGCCCAAAACCGGTTTAATTTAGTGTTGCAACGATTTTTCCAAGTACTTTGCCAACCGCAACATCCTTTCGTTTTATTTATTGATGACTTGCAATGGGCTGATTCAGCCTCGCTGCATCTCTTAAAATGCCTGATGATGGATCCCGATAACCGTTCTTTTTTGATTATCGGGGCTTATCGTGACAATGAAGTGGACTTGACCCATCCTTTACAAGCGACTATAAGAGAACTTCAACAATCTCAAGTGATTATTCAGACTATTGTTTTGGCTAATCTAGCTTTCAATGACGTCAATCAACTCATCGCTGACACACTGCACTACCCACCTCATCAAGTCCAGTTATTAGCGAAATTAGTCTATGAAAAAACTCAAGGTAATGCGTTTTTTACCAGAGAATTTTTTAAATCGTTATATGAACAGGCGCTGTTAACCTTTGAGGTGGAAAATCAACAATGGCATTGGCGTCTCAATGAAATTGCCGCTACCGCGATGACTGACAATGTGGTGGAGTTGATGGCGCAGAAGATCGAGCGATTATCCCCCGCTAGTCAAGAAATAATGAAATTAGCGGCTTGTATTGGTAATCAATTTGATTTAAAGACTTTATCCACTCTCTGCCCACATCCACAATTGATGTTAAAGCATTTGTGGCAAGCTATCGTTGAAGGATTACTGATCCCGTTAGATGAAAATTATAAACCCACTGAAAAAATCACGCCCGGGATTTTAAATAGTCAAGTTAAGTTCCAACATGATCGAGTCCATCAAGCCGCCTATTCGCTACTTGCAGAACCGACTAAACCCATCATTCATCGACGAATTGGGCAGTTATTATTGACGGATTTCTCTGAATTAGAAGAGCGACTCTTTGAGATTGTTGATCACCTTAACATCGGTCAACCACTTATAACCGATGATTTAGAACAAATTGAATTAGTGAAATTAAATTTATACGCCGCCCAAAAAGCGAAAGCCGCTACCGCTTATGTAGCCGCCCAAGATTATTTAACTATCGCTCGACAGTACTTAACTAATTATAGTTGGAATCTTTATTATTATTTAACTTTAGCGGTGTATCAAGAAAGTGCTGAAATTGCTTATCTTAATGGTCAATTTGCGGATAGCGAAGCATTTATTCAATTGATTTTAGAACACGCCCGCACTAGTTTAGATAAAGCGGAAATTTATAAATTATTAATAGTGCAATATACCTTAACCGCAAAATATGCCCAAGCGATTCAAATCGGTCGAGAAGCATTACATTATTTAGATATGGAGTTACCGTTACCACCACACTTGAAAAGAACCTTTATCCAAGAAATCAAATTGGCGGAACAACAACTCGCTAACCGTTCAGTTTCTTCCCTCCTTTTTCAACCCCCAGTGGTTAATTATAAAATCATCATGACGATTAAATTACTTAGATACATCGCGTTACCCGCCTATTTCTCCGATCAAGATTTATGGACCGTCATTATTATGAAAAATGTTAATTTATGTTTACAGCATGGGCATGTTCCGGAAAGCGCCCCGACTTTTTGTGCTTATGGCATGATATTAGGTGCTTTGTTTCAAAAATATCAGTTAGCTTATGAATTCGGGTTAGTGGCTACGGAATTAAGTCAAAAATTTAATCGTAATCAATGTCAAGCCTATACGATGATGGGAATTTTTTTGCTCCCCTGGGTAAAGCATCTGCCATCTACCCACGCTATTTGCCATGAAGCTTATCAAGCTGGTTTAGAATCTGGGGATTTACAATACGTGGGTTATCTCCTTGCTTGGCAATTATTTCACCGTTTTTACCAAGGCACCAATTTACCACAAGTTTTAGAAGAAGCTGAACAAGGGTTAGTCTTTACTCAAAAAACTAACAATCAATTGGCAACCGATATTATCTTCGGTATCCAAAGAGTGGTATACCAATTACAAGGATTGGATATCCAGCCATTGCTCAGTGAATCGCTTTATTTGGACAGATGTCAACAACATCAAAATCTAATTGGTTTTTATTATATTTTGCAAACTCAGTTATGGTATTTACATCATCAGCCGGTTAAAGCTTTAGAATATGCGCAACAAGCGGAAGAAAAATTAGAATTTATTCGTAGTTTTATTTCCAGAGCCGAACATAATTTTTATTATTCATTAACTTTAATCGCCCTTTATCCTCAAGTTAACTTACCGTTACAACAACGATATTGGCAACAATTAGAAATTAACCAAGCACAAATGCAAATTTGGCTAACCCATTGTCCAGCTAATTTTCAACATCAATATGAGTTAGTGGCGGCTGAAATGGCGCGCTTGGCGGGTCAGGAACTGCAAGCGATTGGGCGTTATCAACAAGCGATTCAATCCGCTAAACAACAGGGCTTTATTCATAACCAGGCACTCGCTAATGAATTAGCCGCACAATTTTGGTTAAGTAAAGGGTTTGAATCTTATGCCCAAATTCATGTCATCGAAGCACATTACAGTTACCAAATCTGGGGAGCTTTACAAAAAATTAGTGAATTAGAGCAAGCTTTTCCACACTGGTTAAGTCAAAAAAAAATCCCTAACACCACAACTTCCTATTTAAACACCATCATGGGTACTTTTGTTACTCAACAACCCAATGACTTATTAGATTTAGAGAGTATTATGAAAGCGGCTCAAAGTCTCAGTGGTGAAATTATATTGAGACAGTTATTAGAAAAATTGATGCACATTGTAATTGAAAATGCTGGCGCCGAGAAAGGCTTATTAATTTTACCTCAACATGGGAATTGGTTTATCGAAGCAGAAAGTCACCTCAACAATCCTAAAGTCACGGTGTTACAATCGATAACTCTAGAAACTAATCAACTCTGTACAGCGATTGTTCATTATGTGACTCGGATTCAACAACCGGTGGTATTGCATGATGCGACCCAGAACGACCAATTTGCGCACGATCCTTATATTGTAATGCAACGCCCACGTTCAATTTTGTGCCTGCCATTGCTTAATCAAGGACAATTAACCGGTCTATTATATTTGGAAAACAATCTCATTGTTGGCGCTTTTACCCCAGCTAGATTAGAAGTGCTAAAATTACTTTCTGCCCAAATGGCTATCTCCATTGAAAATGCCAAACTGTATGCAGAATTACACGAAAGCGAAACCCGGTTGGCGCAATTTTTAGAAGCGATACCCGTGGGTTTATTTGTCGTCGAAGCGCATGGTCAACCTTGTTATGTTAATCAACGAGCCCAACAAATTTTAGGTCAAGGCATTCTAGCGACCACCACAGTAGAGCAATTGCCCAGCATTTATCAAATTTATTTAGCCGGAACTGAGCAACTTTATCCTGGAAATCGCCAACCGCTTACCCAAGCGTTATATGGAAAAAGTACGACGGTTGATGATATGGAAGTCCACCGAGGTAATCAAATCATTCCGATAGAAGTATGGGGAACGCCTATTTTGGGAGAAAATAGCCAAGTAACTTATGCCCTCGCCGCTTTTCAAGATATTACCGAACGTAAACAACGAGAGATTGAACGAATGCGTTTTATTCAGGAACGTGAAGCTAAAAATGTGGCTTTGCAAATGAATAAACAATTGCAACAGGAAATTCTGGATCGCCAACGAGTAGAAGTCGCTTTGGCTCAAGCTAATCAGCAATTAACCCGATTAGCTACTTTGGACGAATTAACTCAAATTGCCAATCGTCGTCGCTTAGATGAATATTTAAATTTAGAATGGCAAAGAATGATGCGAGAACAAAAACCATTAGCATTTATTTTATGTGATGTTGATTATTTTAAACGTTATAACGATACTTATGGTCATCAAGCGGGAGATGAATGTTTACAATTAGTTGCCATGGCGATGAACTGTGCGGTTAAACGTCCTGGTGATCTAGTTGCCCGCTATGGTGGCGAAGAATTTGCACTCATTTTGCCCAATACCAATAGAGAAGGCGCTGTTCAAGTTGCTTTGCTCATACAAGATCATCTTAACCAACTCCAAATTGAACATGTGCATTCTGAAGTTAGCCCTCACGTGACTTTAAGTATCGGTATCTCGACAACCATCCCGATGCAAAATACTTCACCTAACTGGTTAATTAATATGGCTGATAAGGCACTTTATGAAGCTAAAAGGCAAGGCAGAAATGGTATTGTCTTGTTATAATAATAGTACTTTACCTAAAATAGATAGGTGGCGTAATTGACGGACTGCGAGTAAACTTTGGGCATACTGGCTTTTTAGATATTTAGCTCAGTACCAGATCGGAGTGATGGTAAAGTTCATAGTTAAAGGCTTCACGTTCTTGCGGAGTAAATTCAATGGTTATCCTGTTTGGAATATTTTCGCTGGTTTCTAATTCCATTTTAGTTTAGCTCAAATGGCTGGCAAAAAAAATCTAAAATTTACCCGTTGACAGTATAATAATGAGAGTACCATGAATAACATAGGCATTCGCACTCAAGATTTATTCAATTTGGTTAATGAACAACGCAAAAAAAACCACCAGAAAGTATTTGAAAACCGTGCTATGGCCATTATTTTTAGTATGGCATTTACGGCACTTACTAAAGAATGGATTGATTTTAAAAAAGAATTTATTGGTATTACTGATAAACAACTCAATATCATTGAAACGATTTGTCGAGAAAAATTTAATGTGGAATTACAAGGTGAGATTGAGCCAGTGGCTTTGATTGCTGGGCATTCTCCAGTTTATCAAACCATTAAAAATACTTATCAACTGTAAAAGATTAATGTCTCAAATGACCATGAGCGGACAAAATCTCATTGGCGGTTTAAACCGCGTATTTCATTGTAATTATTATAATGCCTTCTTACAAATGACGGTATTACTATCCGATGGTATGACCGAATGTGCTCCCAAGCAATTATTGAAAACAGCCGCCACTCCGCTTGTTAAGTATTTAAAACAACAGGGTTATTCTGAACAAGATTTAATTAAAGAATTTAGCACTTGTGGCTTTGGTAAATTACGTCAAATTGATCCAATAACCTGGGAAACACCTAATTCACATTATAGCGAAGCGAGTTGTTTTCAAGAAAAACCGCGTCACAATTGTTTTTTTACAGCCGGTTATTTACAAGGAATTACCAATCGACGAGTAGAAGAAATCGCTTGCCAACTGTTAGGAAATCCCGTAGATATTTTTAACGTGTTTGAACCCCAGTCCAGTGATAATTATTTACTTTATGAGCCACCAATTACCCCAGTTCCTGGCAGATTTGCTTTTGAAAACGCGCAGAATTTCGCTACCACAGTGGATGAAGATAAAATTATAGCGGCGGTTAAAAAGTTGCCTTTTTATGGTAAAGCCGATCCCAATGATAATGGGTTAATTGATATTTTTGGTGTGTTACTGACTCAGCATTTTGCAGATTATCTGAACCGTATTTCTTATGAAACTTACTTTGGTATGCGTCGAGCCGGTATTCCGGAAATGGAAGCCAAAGCGCTTTTTATTCAAGCGGGTATTTACTGCGCTTTTTTTACCTACGGTGGCATTATGAAAAGTGAAGAATGGTATAATACTGTGGTACCCATGTGCCAAACTCGGGAAGATTGGATACATGCGATGGTTGCTATTATAAATACCTTGGGTTGGGGAATTTGGCGGATAGAAAGGCTTGAACCACTCAAAAAATTAATTATTCGCGTTTATAATTCTTACGAAGGTATCGGTTATCGGCGAATGTATCCACCCACGACGGATAAAAATATCTCTTTTTTAGCGATAGGTGGTTGTATTGGCTTAGCTCGGCTATTATGGAAAATTGACATCCGGGAAAAGCCACCCTTGACTTGGGATTTTTATCTGGCTAACTTTAATAATGATGACAACGATTATCAAGTAACTCAAACGCATGCTATTGCAGCCGGTGATGAATATGACCGTTTTGTGGTTACTTAAATAAATTATTTTTCCAAGAGTATAAAAACGTTATGAAGCAAGTGACGGTAATTTTTTTCTTATTATTCTCTTCCAGCGGTTTTGCGCAGCCCATTTTAGACAATTTTTTAAAAAATTTAAGTAGTTTACATGCGCAATTTGAGCAACAGTTATTTAATGAAACCGGTAAACTCATCGAAACTTCACAAGGGCAGATGTATATTAAACGTCCTAACCAATTTCGTTGGGATTATCAAAAACCTTATCACCAGTTAATTGTGGCTGATGGCGAAAATGTTTGGATATATGATCCGGATTTAGAACAAGTGACCATGAAAAAATTAACTAAAGCTTTAGGTAAAACGCCGGCGTTATTATTGAGCAGCAACCGTCCGATTGAAGAAGATTTCTTTGTTAATCCATTACCCGCCAAAGCGGATATAACACGACTAGAACTGCTGCCTAAAGATGCACAAGCGCAATTTGATAGTATCCGTCTTAATCTCCGTGGAGAAACTTTACTCGGGTTTGAGTTGGTGGATAATTTAGGACAAACGACTTTGATTACTTTTAAACAAACTGAACGTAATCAAAAGTTAGAAGAGAGTTTATTTATATTCACACCACCCGCCGGCGTAGATGTGGTAACCGAAGACTGAAATCAATAAGACCACGAATCAATCACCAACTCAGTAAACGTTGTAACCAACCTTTGGGTTTAATGACCATCAGTGAGGGGCGAACTAAAATTAAAGAAATATTATCTTCGCCTCCTTTATCATTAGCCGTATCGATTAATAATTGGGCTGATTCTTCAAGAGAATACTCGCTATTACTCAAAATGGCATAAATTTCTTGATCATCCAACATATCATTTAAACCATCAGAACACAGCAAATAAATATCTTTAGGCAATAAGTTGCACTCTTGAATCTCAACATTGACTTTAGTTCCAACCCCCAGTGCTCGCGTGACTAAATTTTTATTAGGCGAATGACGAGCCTGTTCTGGGGTATAATAACCACAATCAATCAATTCCTGTCTAACCGAATGATCTTTGGTAATTTGACGAAAATCTCTACCACGAAGTCGATATAACCGTGAGTCGCCAACATGAGCGACACTAATAAAGTTACGATGAAACACCGCTGCTACCACGGTAGTTCCCATCCCTTGATATTGGATTTGTCGTTCAGCGGTTTCGTAAATCACCTGATTCGCTTTAAGAATAGCTTGTTCAAGTAACACGGTAGTGGAATGCAAACTGTGATTGGCATGACGTTTGATACGAGGTAAGGTTTTCAGCGGGGTATCTAATTGTTCTCTAATCGTATTCACTGCTATTTGACTGGCTACTTCACCGGCTTGATATCCGCCCATCCCATCGGCAACAATGGCTAACCCCAAAGATTCATCACTCGCAATACAATCTTCATTATGATCACGAATTCGTCCAGTGTCAGAGCGACTGATAATTTCTACACCCATGCTAGACCTCTCCAAACGGGTTATGGCAATCACATCGTGCTTGAGCGAAAAAGAGGGTACCATTTTTAGTAATAATCCTTGGTATAATTAATGGGTCATGGATAAAAGATATTAGCCAATTTGCTATTTTTCTTAAGGTATTTTGCATGGAAAATACTATATTTAACAAATAAGTTGTTACTGAGGATGGTTACCTTAACCCCTGAATAATCGTTGTAACCAACTTTTTTGTAGCGGGAGGGGACGAACTAAAATGAGAGAAATATTGTCGTCACCACCTTTCTTATTAGCCATTTCTATCAATAATCGTGCCGATGATTCTAGTGAACGGTTAGTTCTCTTGAGAATGACCTGTATCTCCGTATCGTCCAACATATCACTTAAACCATCAGAACATAATAAATAAATATCTTGAGCCGAAGTATTTTGTTCCTGAATATCCACTTTGACTTGTTTATCGATACCCAATGCCCTAGTTACCCAATGTTTACGCGCATCATAACGAGCTTGCTCCGAATTTAATAGACCCGCATCAATTAAATCTTGTACCACCGTATGATCTTTAGTGAGTTGGCGAAACTCATCGCCGCGAAGCCGATACAAGCGTGAATCACCGACATGTGCAATACTGACAAAACGCTTATTAAACAAAGCCGCCACAATGGTTGTACCCATGCCTTGGTAACGGGTTTGCTGCGCCGATGCTTCATAAATGACCTGATTTGCTTTCAGTATCGCTTGCTCTAGTTGGATGGTGGCATAATGATAGCGTTGTTGAGCATGACGCTGGTTACGAAATAAGGTTTTTAGAAGTCCTCTTAGTTCTTGCAAAATGGTTTTAACTGCCATCGCACTAGCCACCTCACCGGCTTGACATCCACCCATACCGTCAGCAAGTATTACTAGATCTAAAGATTCATCACTGGCAATGCAGTCTTCATTATGTTCACGAACTTGTCCCGTGTCTGAAAGACCAATGATTTTGATACGCATGCTAATCCTCATTAAGATTGCCGCAATCACGCAATGCTTGAGCCAATTGTGCACCATTTTGGTAACGATCTTGAGCATTTTTTTGTAAAGCGATATCGACGACTTGTTTTAAACAAGGTGGGATATCGGGACGAATGCTAATAATATCCGGATGAGGTTCATTGGCAATTTTAAACATTAAAGTCGCCATTGAATCAGCTTGAAACGGTAATATGCCGGTTAATAGCTGATATAACATGACACCTAAAGAAAATAAATCAGTCCGTCCGTCAAGTGATTTACCAGCCAATTGCTCTGGTGACATATATGAAGGTGTTCCTAAAATAATACCAGTCTTGGTTTTATTTGAGTCAGTGATGCGAGCAATTCCAAAATCAGTCATTTTAATTTGATCAGTCGCTGGATTATACATGATGTTAGCTGGTTTAATGTCTCGATGGACTACACCTTGACTATGCGCATAATCTAAAGCTTCTGCTATATAGACTCCTATTTTAACAACTGCGGGAATGGCTAACAAATTATCTGATTGTGTATAAGGAACTAAATTACCCCCTTTAAAAAATTCCATTGAAATGAATGCGAGGTCTTGTTCTTCTCCTGCATCGTAAATAGAAACAATATTAGGATGTTTTAATCGTCCGGCGGCTGCCGCTTCGCGAAAAAATCGGATAGTCGCTTCTTGTAATCCCTCCGCCTCAAATTCTTGTGATAAGGGTAGAGTTTTAATGGCTACTAACCGATTCAATTTTGAATCTTTACCGAGATAGACTGTACCCATAGCACCTTTACCTAAAAGCTTTTCTATTTGATAACGTCCTAAAATCGGTTTGTCATTATTGTCTTCCGGTGACAACCAATCATTGATAGCTCCCCTTGATAACCGAGGTTTTCTTAAGCGATTTAATCGTTCTAAACGTTGTTCTATATCACGAAAGTGAGGAATATGGTTAAGCATATAACGGTAGACTGCACTAGCGCGTCTCCATTGACGTTTCCGTTCATAATCCAGTGCTAGATTATAAAGTAGCCCCATAATTGCATTATCAGGTGGACATAACCGGAACTTTTCAAATGCCATATCTAACTGTCCTTGTCCCTGGAAAGCTAGCCCGAGTAAACGATTACTTTCAACGGCATCAGGATGTGAGCGAAAAGCATCTTGATAAGCTATAATTCCCTGTTTAATTTGTAAAGCAAGATATCCACAGGGTACTAGCAAAATTCCATGCATTAATTGTACCAATAACCCTTGATTTAACAGACTAAAATAGAGTAGATAAAGTACTCCCATCAATCCAAGACCCATAATCAAAGCTTGCCGTCGCCTTAAATGAGGCAATAATAAACCAACATTGGCAGTAACTAGAAGCAATAGGCTAATTTGTAACCCAGTCGCCCATTGAGGAATTGTAAAAAAATCTTGGTTAAGTAGACTTCTTAAAGTATGCGCTAAAACCAAAATGGAGGGTATTTCACCGATCGGGGTGGAGTGAAATGGAGTATAATGACGTACTGTTATGCCAAGTAACACGATCTTGCCTTGATATTTTTGGATTGGAACCCGTCCAGTTAACACATCAACAAATGAGTCCGGCGGAGGTGTATGACGATAGAAAAAAGGCCTTATCTGTAAAGACGGTTCAGTTTTAACGGTTAATTTTTCTAAACGTATCCCTTTACCTAAGCTAATTTCAATTTGGTTATTATCTAAGTGTAGACTTTTAGCAGCCAGTAACAAAGGGAGTGAGGGAAAATAAGCTTGGTTATATTTAATGACTAGCGGTATTTGACGTGGATTAGTGAGTTGCTCGGCATTGAAATAACCTATTCCGGTCGTATTTTCACTAAAAATGGCTAACGGTGAACTCGCATTAATTGCCGTGGGTGGTTGCGGGGTTAAATTATATTGCTCAAATTGATCGCGAATATTTTTAAGACGGTATTGGGTGATATAATTCGGTAAATCAGGCCCTGGTTCCTCATAATTAGTTTGAGCTAAAGTAAAAGGCATCCCCAAGACAACTTGGCCGGCGGCTTTAAAACTGGTGGCCAGTTGTTGATCACTTTCTAAATCAATGCGAATCGCTTGTAACTTATCTTCAAATGTAGTTAAAGTATCCGCTAATTCATGAGGAAATAGAGAATTTCTATAAAATTCATCGATATCTTTAATAAATTGTTTATTACTTTGACGAGTACGTAATTCACTTAATTTTTTAAAAAAAGTATTTAACTGTTCTAATTGTTTTGGTAAGGGGTTAAGTAACTTGGAATGAGTATAAAACTTAACTAATTCATCGAAATAAACTAGACCTCGCTCGGTTTGGAAATGATTAAATGGGAGGGTTGTACCGATAACCTGTGCTTGTGGTGATAATAAGTCGATTAATTGTGCCAAAGTGGTTCGTGACCAAGGCCAATCACCTAATTGTGCCAAGCTACGCTCATCAATAGCAATAACAGCCACTTTATCCCCTGCTGCTCGGTTGAACCAGCGGATGTGAGCGTCATAGAGGGCTTGTTCGATTGGTTGTAATAAATTAAGTTGAGCCATGATGAATAAAATAATACCGATAATCAAGCTAATAAACCAATCATGACTCCAAATTTTTTCTTGTATATTATTCATTATAAAATTTTTTGTTTAGAAATCATAGCCTAACTAATAAGGTTAACCCCGGTTATGTCGAAATTACAGTAATTTTGGCAATATTTATACCAATATTTAAACTGAATAAAATATAACTCATTGAAACTCATGTAGGGCACGAACTCAATGGCGATGGTGTTAGGGGGAAATGAAGGAATTAACAACTAAAGGGGGAAATTTTTAACTGAATGGCAGTGACCCGGTCACGATAATATTGGTTGGGAGTCTTGAGAGAACATTGTTTTGCTCTGCTGTCTATGGTCATCGTGCCAACACTTCCTGTCGTTCTCGTCAGTGTCTGGCTTTGCTCAAATACTCTCCTCAACTCGGCGGATGACACTCGTTTGATTTTCTAATTTACGAACGGGTAGGTTGACTACTTGCTACCTATGAGCAGACGTTTTTACTCTATTTTGGCGTAAAGTGATTAATTAAACTAATTCACTTTTACGAGCCGGATCAGTACCGACACGCAAGCAATTAATCGCTGCGGCGTGATTGGCATAATTTAAACAAGCCGTTAACTGGTTGGCTGATACATTCATTAGCTGTGTTCGAGTAGTTAAAATATTTTGCTCATCAAGGTAAGCCAGAACAGCGGCGAGGAAACTATCGCCAGCACCAACGGTATCAACGACTTGAATTGCCGGTGCCAGAGCCCAAACGGTCACGCCAGCACGAGTATAAGCTTTAGCGCCTTGACTGCCCAAGGTGAGAATGCCTAAATTCGGACCGAGATTTAACCACTGTTCTATAATCGTTTCGGGATTTACTTTGGGATAAAGCCAATTTAAATCTGCAACACTGACCCGAATAATATCGACTGATTTCAGCCAATTTTCTAATCGCTGACTATAAGCGATTTTATCAGTAATGATATTGGGTCTGATATTGGGATCAAGTGAAATCAGTCGATGTCCGGATTCACGTTGCATCAGTTGTTCTAAAGCGGTTGCGCCCGGTTCTAGAACTAATGAAATTGAGCCAAAATGTAATACTTTCACTTCTGGAGGGAATTGAGCCGGTAGTTCGGTGATAGTTAGATTACGATCGACCGAATCGTTGGCATAAAACAAGAATTGGGGTTCCTGATATTGACTGGGTAAACTCACTATTCCTAAAGTGGTCAAACCATTGGCGCGGATAATATAACGCGTATCAACCTGATTATTAATTAAGTTATTGACGAGCATTTCGCCAAAAAAATCCGTTGAAATTTTACCCAAAAACCCGACTGCTGTTTCTAGTCGACCCAATGCAATAGCGATGTTGTAAGGTGAGCCTCCCGGACAAGGACGGTATCCTTCTCCCATTGGCACCCAATCAATCAGTGCTTCTCCACAAGATAAAATCATGTTGTTGCTCCATGAATCAGCCCTCGAAATAAAGTGGGAAAATATTCGCTTAAGTTGATGGCAGTGAACCATCTGGTACATAACCGGAGATATTTAAAAAAAACTCAATCCTAAAATAAATTTATCTTTTTGTATATGCTTTAAGCAATTCTGCTGAATTTTTTTAAATATAATCTTTTGTTATAACTGAGCTAATCATTTTTAATATCCTAATTAATAGACTATTTTTCCTAACTAAAGTTTAGGAACAATCTGATTTTATGCTTATTTCACTTGACATGTGAGTTAAATCAGCAAAAAATATTTAAGATAATAAAATTCTAGCCATTAACGGTTAAATCTATGCCAATGCAACACATTTTAATCGTCGAAGATGAACTCGCTATTCGAGAAATGCTGCGCTTAGCACTCAAACGCGCCGGCTTCACGGTTGAGGAAGCCGCTGATGTTAGACAAGCTCATGATTTTATGAGTAAGCGCTTACCAGAATTGATTATACTGGATTGGATGTTGCCAGGAATAAGTGGTATTGAGTTAGCGCGCCAACTGAAGAAAAAAGCTCAAACTCAGCAAATTCCGATTATTATGTTAACCGCTCGCGGGGAAGAGGAAGATAAAATTCGCGGTTTAGAAGTCGGTGCTGATGATTACGTCACGAAACCATTTTCACCACGAGAGTTAATTGCTCGTATTAAGGCAGTTTTGCGCCGAATCTCCACCGAATATGATAATGAACAACTCGTCATCAATGAATTACAACTGTATCCAGAAGAACATCGTGTTATGGTTGGTGATCAGGAAGTGATTATGGGACCCACTGAATTTAAATTGTTACATTTTTTCATGCGTCATCCCGAACGGGTCTATAGTCGCAATCAAGTACTTGATCAAGTGTGGGGAAATAACGTTTATATTGAAGAACGCACGGTAGATGTGCATATTCGTCGCCTCCGTAAAGCCCTCGCCTTGTATGGTTATGATCAGCTCATACAAACCGTTCGTGGGGTTGGCTACCGATTTTCAGCGCGTTCTTAGTCACTTGCATGTCGCCAGTTTGGTTACAAGAATTTTGGTATTTGGTGGGTTTAGTCCTGGGAATGCTCTTGATTGGGTGGTGGGTAGGGCAACCGCTGGGATTTTTATTACTCGCTATTTTGCTTTACTTAGGGTGGCATCTTTATAACTTATACCAGTTAGAACGTTGGTTTCGACTGCGAAAGAAGAAAATCAATTTACCGGATACTTTAGGCATTTGGGGGGAAGTTTTTTATCATTTTTACCGCCTCCAACAACGTAATCGTAAACATAAGCGAAAAATTAGTGCCATACTTAAGCGCTTTCAATCTTCGACTGCCGCGATGCCCGATGCGGCGGTGGTGTTAGGTAAACACTATGAAATTGAATGGCTTAATAAATCAGCCCAAAAATTATTAGGTCTGCAGTCACCACAGGATCGAGGTAAACCGATCACCAATTTTATCCGTTCACCGGTTTTCCTTCAGTATCTGACCGATAGCTATGAACAAAGCACTGTCACCATCGTCTCTCCTACCAACCACAATTTGATACTGAAAATCAACGTAGTTCCTTATGCAGGTAACCAGCACTTGTTGCTGGCTCGTGACACGACGCAACTTCACCGGTTAGAACAAATTCGCCGCGATTTTATTGCTAACGTTTCCCACGAATTGCGAACCCCCTTAACAGTGCTCGCTGGGTTTATCGAAACTTTACGTGATGATGAAGATGAATGCACTCAACAATGGGAACGACCTTTGTTGCTTATGGCGCAACAATCGGCGCGGATGCGGAATTTAATTGAAGATTTGTTATTGTTATCCCGGTTGGAATCTGATACCACCATCGGTTCAACTGGACCCGTTAGAGTAGCAGAAATGCTGCATACCATTTGCGAAGAAGCGCGGATTCTCAGTGGTGAACAAGCGCATCGCATCACTTTACTGGCTGATGAAAATTTAGTGTTGGAAGGACGACGCGAAGAATTACGGAGTGCTTTTTCCAACTTGATTTTCAATGCGGTTCGTTACACACCCGCCCAAGGTGATATTACGGTACGATGGTATCAAGATGAGAAGGGAATGCATTTTGAAGTCAGTGATACCGGTGAAGGAATTGCGCCGGAACACTTACCTCGCTTAGCAGAACGTTTTTACCGAGTGGATGTGGGACGTTCTCGTCAACAAGGCGGTACTGGTTTAGGATTAGCGATAGTAAAACACGTTCTTTTACGTCACCAAGGACAATTACACATTGACAGCATACTGGGTCAGGGTAGTACTTTTCGTTGTGATTTTCCGTTGCCTATCAACAACGAAACCGAAAATGATTTGAATACTGAGCCAATAACTTAATGACCTAATCCACTTTTTATGATCTGTACTAAGCTCAAATAGACTTGATGAATGATTTTATCAAAACCGGGTGTCCATAACAACAGGACTATATTGGCTAACATCAGTAATAATGTTGAAGATTTATGGCGTGTATTAGCTAGCTTAAAAGCACTACCAAAAGATTTTTTTAACCGTTGCTTAGTCATATCAACACTATAAATTTCATCTAAGAGTAAATGGACTAAATAACCCATGATGACAAACCCACCAGCCAACCAAGCGACCCTCGCGTGAACCGCTAAACCTTGATAAGCAAATACGGTGATACTCAACCCAAATAATAAGGCAGCGAAAATGGAATGAAACTGACCACGATGATGAGTCAACCGGATGAACAATCTTAATAACCCATAACGACAAACCATAAAAGTTATAATCCATAAAAGCATTAATTCTGCCCAAGAAAATTGGTTAAGTTGGCTAACCACTAGAAGCGAAGCCAATACGATTCCGCTTACGATGAACAACCCTTTGGCTGGAATAGAACGCGGTGCATCTATGTCTGGTAAAATACCACCGAGGGTTCCCAGTAACCAATAGAAAAAAACCGCCTTAACCGTTGCTAATTCATTGAAAAACAGTCCGAGTGCTAAAGTGCCACTGATACTGGTAGCCACGGTCAAATGAGTATTAAAATTAGCCATAATGAAAAAATGTCCTGGTGAAAATATTTTTTTCTGGGTAAAGCAGTTACACTAGTTTAGTTTCAAACTCAGAATAATAACAACTTAGGGTAAATGATATTAAAGCATTTTGCTGTTGAGATAATACTATGAGCGTTAATTTAGAAGACTATCGAGAAATTCTTGAAAAAATCTCGCCCGATGTTCACGATACTTTAGCCGCTAGTTTTGCGGAAGCCGCGCAAGTCATGTCAGCAAGTGGCTTACGCAATTATTTAGAAGGTGCCCGCGCCTTAACCGAATTAGGACGTGGTACCGATGTGGTGGTTTCCTACCTTCAAGAAATGCCCGTCGTTGCTAAAGAAGCGGGGGAAGATGTCATTGGCGATGTCATTGGTGCTGCTTTTAAATTATCTTCCATGACCAGTGGTGCGGTTATCAGTTTATTATTCTCCACTTTACCGATCGCGGCACGACGTTTGGGGGATGCCGAATTATTAAGAGATTATCTCGGTTTTGTGCATCAACTCTCCGCTAAAGCCGCCCGTGGATTGCGTCCAATGTTGAATCGCTTAGACGTGTTACTGGGACAGTTAACGCTGGGTGGTTTGCGCCGCTGGGCTATGTGGGGTGCTCAAGCCCATGCCCGTGATTTGAAAGCCTTACAAGCTTATTTTGATCTCCAATCGGCTGATTCATTGGCGATCTTACAACAGGAGCGGCGGGGCACTTTATTTGTCGACATCCATCGGCGGTTAAACTTTTATTTACGGGCTTTTTGGGGACGTGATTTTTTTATACGCCCTACCTCCGGCGATTTTGAAACGCGAGAAGGGTTACGACCTTATATTGAACACCAAATTATTTATGTTCCAGATGCCTACGACAATTTTCAAGCGGTCCCCGGTAGTGAAGTCTATCGAGCTACGGTTGCACATCTGGCTGCTCATATCGTCCATACTCAAACCCGCTTATCAGCAGAAGCGCTTACGCCGGTGCAAATGCTGTTTATTGCTTTATTTGAAGATGCGCGCATTGAAACTTTGGCCATTCAAGAATTTCCTGGCTTACGCCAGCTTTGGTTACGGTTATTTCCCCAGGAACTTAAAGACGATGTGGTCGGTTTAATTGAAAGAGCCGCACGGGGTATGCTTGATCCCCATTATCAAGATGAACATGAATTGGTACAAGCTGCCGTAGCCGCTTTCCACACGCGTGCTCAAACCGATTTACGCAACAATCAGATGAGTTGGGATTTAGGCATTGAATTTTATAATAAGTTAGCGACGACTTATGTTATTCCTAATGCGTATCAATTAGAAAAGCAATTGACTATTCCCTATCGAGATGATAATCGCTTCATTTGGGCATTCCAAGAAAATATATGGGAACAAGAAGTTGATTATATTGCGGCTACTCGCCATCAAATTCGCCGCAAAGTGTCGGTGATGGAGATGGTCGATGAAATTGACTGTGAACTCGCTGGGGATGATGCCCAAGAAATCTGGGTATTAGAAACTGAATTTTTTCGCGATGGTGATCCCGTTGGCGTCAGTATTAATCAACTCGAAGGCAAAGAACCGGTCAGTGAACCATTTCATTATCCAGAATGGGATTACCAAATTCAATTATCTCGCCCAGATTGGGCCACAGTACTGGAAAAGCGGGTACCCAAAGGAGAAATTCAGATAATTGATCAGGTTCTGGAAGAATATCGACCTTTAGCCGGTCGCATTCGCCATATCATTGATGCGATGCAACCCCAAGGTGTTATTCGCTTACGGCGTCAGGAAGAAGGGGATGAAATTGATTTAGAAGCCGCCATTCGGGCAATGGTCGATATCCGTATGGGCTATATGCCGGATTCGCGAATTAATCTGCGTCATGTTCGCAAAACCCGCGATTTAGCGGTATTAGTTCTGTTAGATTTATCGGAATCAACTAATGAAACCGTGGGTGAATCTGACAAAACCATTATTCAATTAGCCAAAGAAGCCACGACTTTATTAAGCTGGGCGATCAATGGTATTGGTGATCCTTTTGCTATTCATGGTTTTGCTTCAGATGGACGACATGATGTGCAATATTTTCGCTTCAAAGACTTTGATGAATCTTACAGCGATGAAGTCAAAGCACGTCTGGCGGGGATGCGCGGCGGTTTATCCACTCGAATGGGTGCCGCTATGCGTCATGCGGCTAGTTTTCTGGCTAAATGTCCACAACGTAAAAGACTATTACTGCTGGTCAGTGATGGTGAACCGGCGGATATCGACGTCCGCGATCCGCAATACCTCCGCCACGATACCAAAAAAGCGGTTGAAGAATTAAGTAAAATCGGTATCACCACTTACTGTTTAACGCTGGATCCGCATGCGGATGAATATGTTTCCCGTATTTTTGGCGTGGGCGGCTATACTATTGTTGATCACGTGCAACGCTTACCAGAGAAATTACCGGCGTTGTTTATGGGATTAACCAAATAAGTTGATGGTAGTGAAGTGAAGTGTAGCCTCACTGCCATCAACTTAAGGAGTTCCCTCCTTTGAAAAAGGGGGGATTTTAAGTGGTTGAAATATAAAAATCCCCCTCAATCCCCCTTTGTCAAAGGGGGAAGTAAAAAGTCTTAACTTAATGGCATTGAAGCGTAGGATAGGTAGAGCTTAGCAAAACCCATCATTACCCATCATTGCAAATCTTCGTAACTGTGTGAAGTATAATATTAAAGATATCAAGTCGAATTGTAGTGAGAGCAAAAAGGAACGACCTATGCCAGAAATTGCTAGGTTTTACGGAATAATCATTAAGCTCTTTTTTAGTGATCATCCACCACCACACTTTCATGCAATATACGGTGAATATAATGCGATATTCAATATAGAAATTTTGGAAATGATTGAAGGTGATTTGCCCAATCGAGCAATCAAGATGGTTCTTGAATGGGCATCCAGGCACCAACAAGAACTCCTAGAAATGTGGAATACCCAAAAGTTTTGTAAATTACCACCGTTGAGATAGTGAGTATGCCATATCCTAAAATAAAATCAGCCCAGGTAATCGATGATCATACTTTGATAGTCGAATTTGCAAATGAGGAAAAAAGAAAGTACGACATGACCAAGTTATTTGATAAAGAAGTTTTTTTTCCGCTTAAAAACCCAGGATTTTTTAAGAATTTCCAGATAGATTCTTCAGGGTGTGCAATTATATGGAACGAGGACATTGATGTAAGTGAATATGAAATATGGTCTCATGGAACTATAGAGTGTTAGCTTTTCATTGCAACTTTAGGCCTAATTTAGTTGGGTTTCGCTGCGTGCTACCTAACCTACGAGGCTACTAGTTATTTAATCAGCAACGATAACATACCCAAATTTTTTAATCACGGCACGAGCTATCGGTTCTTGTAAAAAAACCATGAATGCTTTAGCCGCGTTATTTTTTACCCCCGTTTTTAATAATACTGCTCCTTGTTCAATTGGATCATACCATTCTTGTGGTACCTGCCAATAAGAACCACCGCCTGGATATTGAGATAATGCAATAAAACCCAATTCCGCACTACCCGTTGCCACAAACTGGTAAGTTTGCGTGATATTTTCCCCTTGTACTATTTTACTTTGCAGAGCATCCCATACCCCTAATTTTTTCATCACCTGCGCGGCGGCTGCACCATAGGGTGCGGTTTTGGGATTAGCCATGGCGAGATGTTGAAATTGACCGGTACTAAGAATTTTACCTTCTTGGTCAACTAAATGGGCTTGGTTACTCCATAACACCAATTTTCCTATGGCGTAAATAAAAAAGCTATTAGCAATAGCTTCACCTTCAGTTATCAATTGTTCTGGACGCTCTCGGTCAGCCGATAAGAGGACTTCATAAGGCGCACCATTTTTAATTTGGGAGTACAATTGACCGCTAGAACCAGAACTGACAATAACAGTGTGTTTGGAAATCTTCTCAAATTCTTGTTTAAGTTGCTCCATCGGTTTGGTGAAATTAGCCGCTACGGCGACATGAACTTCGGCTGCCAGAGAAGATAAGCTGATTATCCAAGTAGCGATAAGAACTACCAAAAAACGCCAATTCATAAAGTTACCTCGGCTTTTTAACGGCTAAAATGACATGGCTTGCTTTGATAATGCCACACAACGCTTGACCTTCTTTAATTGCTAATTCAGTAACTGCTTCTTGAGTGACTACTGCTTTAAGCGTGTTACCACCAGACAATTCTAAAACGACTTCAGCATTCACTGCATCTCCGCCGATGAGACGAGTGACTTTGCCACATAAACGATTCCTCGCACTGAATTCCAGTTCAGAATCAGTGGGTACTAAAATAACATGCGGTGCTTTTATTAATACATAAGCCTCGCTCCCTTCTTGGAGACCTAAACGCTTAACACTTTCTTGAGTAATAGTCGCTACAATGTGGTCATCTCCTTTTAATTTCAGCACAATTTCTGCATTGACTTGCCCTATTTTAATGTGGGTGACTGTACCTATAAATTGGTTTCTAGCACTCGTACTCATATTGATATGTTTCATTAATTGATAAAAGTGATCGAATTTTTCAATCTGTTGACTTAGTTGTTCTAAAAATTGTTGATGTTCCGCTTCGATAGCCCGAAAGGTAGCAATGAGTTGACGACCATATTCGGTGACTTGAGTACCTCCGCCACCTTTACCACCACTGCTGCATCTCACCAAAGGTTCTTGAGCTAAGTTATTCATCGCATCTATTGCATCCCAAGCTGCTTTATAGCTCATTTTCATCGCTTTAGCGGCTTTGGCAATCGAACCATATTGAGCAATTTTTTCGAGTAACTCCACTCGCCCTCGGCCAATAAAACTATGATCTTGCTTGGTTATCCATAACCGACCCTGAATTTCTGTTTTAATTGAATCCATGATGTTAGCCTCAGTAGTCAGTGAATCTGAAGCGTTATATAACTTTATATATAACGATATTAATTAGCAAACTTAATTGTATGAGCGGTAATGATTATTTGACCAACGGTAGCGAAAATAGGACTACGTCGGTGATTTTATCAAACTCATTTTGATAGGTGACGTTATCGGGGCGGATCTGTGTGTCTGCCCTAAAATTACTGATGATATACCAAAAGATATTATTTATGTCTAGAATAAAAGACTTTGATCTTCTTAAAAAGATTAAAAAATGGATTAATTAACCCAGAGGAAGCAAAAATGGCTTATATTCCCCTACCAGAATTTGACGAAATGAGTCCACGAGTTCAAGCACGCGCCAGACCGATATTGGAAAAAACCGGAACCCTCGGTGAAATATTTAAACTGCTTGCCATCCGAGAAGATATTTATTTTGCTACTGATGGTATGGTTCAAGCCTATCTGTTAACCAAAACTGAATTGCCCTATTCAACTAAAGAGCGGATT
Source organism: Thioploca ingrica (assembly GCA_000828835.1). Lineage (GTDB taxonomy): Bacteria > Pseudomonadota > Gammaproteobacteria > Beggiatoales > Beggiatoaceae > Thioploca > Thioploca ingrica. The sequence continues at coordinate 3,618,950 of AP014633.1, read as the reverse complement.
GCGCTACTCATTTCCCTAGAAAATCATTGCGAAATGTGTGTTAACGTTCACAAGGGAATTGCCAAAATGCTGGGGATGTCTGCAGAACAGATCAATGAAGTTCTCGGTGGAATTGATAATATTCAATGTGAAGCCAGTGAAAAAACACTCTTAAGATTCTGTGTGCGTGCCTCGAAAAAAGACAATTATGAAATGCTCCAGACCGATATTGAGGTGGTGAAAGCCGCCGGATACAGCAACACCCAAATAATTGAGGCAGTGGCAATAACCGGTTATTTTAATTATATCAATACGTTATCCAATGTATTTGGTTTGGGTAAATAAGCCAAGTAGGGTGTGTACCGCACACCCATCATTACCAGAATTCACACTCCTCATGGTGGGAAATGCCAACCCTACCTGGCTCTATGCTTGATTTTTCGGTAAAATGGCTTTTACTCTAGCTAACATTTTATCGGTCACTTTGGCACGACACTCAATTTTTCCAATATAAGCACGAGTAGGCTGGGTTGAGGAACGAAACCCAGCTTATTCAAAAGCCATGTTGATCACATGATTGTTATGGGTAGCCCAATCTATTGGATAAACGCTATGAGCGACCCAACGATGAACAAATGAATATTTCCAATTTCTCACTGGATTAACGTCACTGTGTTTTACCGAGTTATAGTTATAATTATAGCTGGGTTTCGTTCCTCAACCCAGCCTACTCGTGCTTTACCTTGACCAACGGTGGTTACCGTCAATGGAAAACGTAATAGCTCAAAATTCGCGGTACAAGAACGCAAACCACTCATAAACAATTCACCATTATCGCAATCACTTTGCAAACCGCCCCAGCCCGTAAATTTAGAATCAGCCGCTGCTGTCGGAATCAGGTTAATCCAAGTGGCAGTATTAAAAGAATAGGAACAATTTGCTTGGTTGCTATCACAATCGATTCCACTGGGATCAGTGGTGACATGACCATGACCAGTTCCGCCAAAGTTGATGGTGAGGTTCATGGTGGGGGGTAAAGGCTGGGCTGGAGGTGTAGGGGATGGTGTTGGAAGCACGGGTAATGCGGTGAAAGTAGCACTGATAGCTTGTGCTTGATTTATAATAACTTAGCAGATAGGATTCGTGCCCGAACAAGCACCACTCCATTGCGTAAAAGTATAATCTTTTGCTGGGGTAGCTGTTAGCGTGATTTGAGTGCCGGGAGAATATTCTTGGTTGCAGTCAGTTCCGCAATCAATCCCTTCACCACTCACTACCCCCTCACCAGTTTTAGTAACGGTAAGAGTATGAGCAGCAGAATATATTGCACTCATTTCTGAAACACTGAGCGAATGGCCATAGACTTTAAGATTGTCTATGTAACCATAGAATACGTTAGTATTAGAGTAGTTAGTAAAAGTAAAAACTTTTTCACTGTCAGTACCGGTATCTAATGTAAAACTGGGATCTAATATGATTTCCTCACGGGAACTCTTTGATTACACCGGGCTAAAATTCCTTCAATGGTGTTTCGTTCTTCTACCAGAACGTGAGAATTCTCCAGCTCGATTTTGGCTTTAAGAAAATAGATAAAATCGAGGACTTCACTGGCTTGATTGGTTGGGAGAGTTTTGGCAACTTCGTAAACCTGTTCAGCAAGAGTCATCCGATTGTTCCTTATTTTACTTAATTGGTTGCATTTCAGTTGAAATATTAATTTTTATAATATATTTTACCAAAGCAAACAAGTAGTTTTGATGGAACGAAGTGGAATCCAGGATTCCATTATCCCAGATTCCGCTACGCTCCATCTGAGCTACACTTGTTTAAATTCGCTTATGCACCCTAAGCGGGCTACTTAATTTCAAACTACGGGTAGCACTTTTGTTAAAGTAGCGTGATATCAATACAATAATAATTTATACTTGGGGTTTGTTTTGAGGACAACGAAGCTATGACTACAATTCAACCATTATTAACTCCCGTTCAACTCGGTGCTTATCAATTACCCAATCGCATCGTCATGGCGCCGCTAACACGGACTCGTGCGCAAAATGAACATCAAGCGCCAACTGAATTACAAGCCCAATATTATGCGCAACGGGCTTCAGCCGGTTTGATTATTTCGGAAGGTTCACCGATTTCTAAACAAGGGCAAGGTTATCTGGGTACCCCAGGTATTTATTCGGCGGAGCAGATAGCCGGGTGGCAACAAGTCACTGAGGCGGTGCACGCTAAAGGTGGCCGGATTTTCATCCAACTTTGGCATTGTGGACGAATCTCTCATCCCTTTTTTCAAAATGGTCAAGCCCCGGTGGCACCTTCAGCGATGCCTGTTAATGCGGATGTATTTACTAACCAAGGTTTTGAGAAAGCGACTCCACCTCGGGCTTTGGAAATTCATGAAATTAAAGCTATTGTCCAAGATTTTAAGCAAGCCGCCGAAAATGCTAAAGTTGCTGGTTTTGATGGGGTGGAACTGCATGGTGCCAATGGTTATTTAATCGATCAATTTTTACAGGATTCCTCGAATAAACGCCACGATGAGTATGGCGGCACCGTCGCTAATCGCAGTCGCTTTTTGTTGGAAGTGTTAGAAGCAATCATTTCGGTTTGGGGTCATGATAAAGTTGGAGTACGTTTTTCTCCGAGTGGATTATCTAATTTTGACGCGGTCGATTCAAATTCTGCCGCTACTTTTGGTTACGTCATTGAGCAACTTAATCCTTATCGCTTGGCCTTTTTGGAATTATTAGAATCCCTCTTGCCAATAGCAGATAAACCCAATATGGTTAAATTAGTCACTCAACACTTTCGCCAGATTTATCAAGGGACTTTAATTACTAATGGGGGTTATACTCAAACCACCGGAAATCAGGCTATCCAAGCAGGGATGGCGGATTTAGTTTCGTTTGGTCGATTGTTTATCGCTAATCCGGATCTACCCCAACGCTTTGCCTTGGATGCACCACTTAATACGCCCGATGAGCGTACTTTTTATGGTAGTGGTCCTCAAGGTTATACGGATTATCCGAGTCTCAGTGTGTAGGATAGGGGCGGTTCACCAACCGCCATGACACAAAATTATTCATTCTAGTGCGGCAAACTGGCCAAAATCTTATCACGCCACAGATAAGTTTTCGCTTTAATATCGTGAATATCGAGAGAAGTTAAAGTACGTGATTTCAGGAGATGTTTCCCCGCTACCCACACGTCAGTGACTTTATCCCGACCGACTGAGTAAACTAATTGAGTTAAGGGGTTATAAATCGGTTGGGTTTCAATATCTGACATATCAATGGCGGTAATATCAGCCGATTTGCCGGGAACCAGTGAACCCGTGAGATGGCCGATACCTAATGCTTTCGCGCCATTTAAAGTGGCCATTCGTAAAGCTTCTGCTGCGGGAACGATACTCGCATCTTTACTAATCGCTTTCGCCAATAACGCCGCCGTTCGCATTTCTCCTAACATATCTAAATCATCGTTGCTAGCTGCACTATCGGTTCCTAATGCCACATTAACCCCAGCCCGAAGTAATTTATGTATTGGACAAAAGCCGCTAGCCAGTTTCAGATTTGACTCCGGACAGTGAACGACATGAGCCCCATGTTGGGCCAATAAAGTAATTTCGTCATTATGGAGATGGGTCATATGCACGCCTATGAGACGAGCCGACAATAAACCTAATTTTTCTAACCGCGCTAACGGACGTTCGCCTTGCTTTTCAACGGCTTCATCGATTTCAGCGACGGTTTCATGTAAATGAATATGCAGCGGCACGTCTAAATTTTCTGCGAAGCGCTGAGCCGTTTGTAAGGGTATATCCGATACGGTATAGGGTGCATGAGGTGCAAGAGCCGTTTTAATTAACGGGTGATTATTAAAAGTATCATGTACTTCTTGACCTTTTTGGAGATACTCGTCAGCGTGATTAGCCCAGGAACTTGGAAAATCCACGAGAATTAACCCAATCGTGGCGCGCATACCGGCCCCGGCAATGACTTCACCAGCTACTTCTGGGAAAAAGTACATGTCATTAAAGCAAGTGATGCCACCTCGCAACATTTCCGCCATCGCCAATCTCGTCCCATCAGCGACAAATTCTGGACCAACATGTTGTTGTTCTATGGGCCAAATTCGTTCACTTAACCACTGTTGCAAAGGTAAATCATCCGCAAAGCCACGCAGTAAACTCATCGCTGCATGAGTATGTGCGTTGACCAAACCGGGGATTAATAAATGGGATGACAGCCGGTGGGTAATACGTGCGGAAAACTGTCTGACTGCTTCACTACTGGGTAATAAAGCAATAATTTTTCCCTCTTGAATAGCCAGTGCATATTGTTCATACACCGTGTTCTCAGGTTCGACTGGAATAATCCAGCCGGCATAAATAAGGATATCAACATGTTGCATTAGTTAATCCCATTCCGCTATAAAATCCGCCGGTCATCTTGATTGCTCAATAAAGAGGCTTTAAATAATAACCGCTAAAGTATATCAAAAATAGCATAATTTTGGGTAGTTGCGTTAGGGTTCCCGTATAGTGACTAATTTCGCAGGAGATTCAAATGTCTTCAAGATGATACGATTTCGACCTTGGGCTTTGGCTTCATAAAGCGCCATATCCGCGAGGGTAACTAAAGCATGAGCCGACATATCGCGTTCTGGCGGTTGTGCGATACTCGCTACCCCAATACTGAGCGTAACATATTGACCAATGGGAGAATGATGATAAGCTAATCTGAGCATTTTAACTTCCCAACGAATGGCAGAAGCAACAATGACTGCACCATCTGCATCGGTGTTGGGTAACACCACGGCAAATTCTTCTCCACCATAACGTGCGACTAAATCCGGTAAGCGTTTGACAGCGCGACACATGGCTTGAGCTACTTGTTGTAGACATTCATCACCCGCTGTCGATCCGTAAGTATCATTATATTGTTTAAAATAATCAATATTGCACAAAATTAGGGATAACGGTGCTTTAACCCGCGAAAGTCGCTGCCATTCTTGTTTAAGGTATTCGTCTAGATAACGATGATTAGCCACTTGGGTCAGACTATCTAAAGTCGCCAGTCGGTCTAACTCTTGATGGGCTTTACGCAGAGCCGCTTCGACTTTATGCCGTTCCTGAATCTCTTTTTGGATTTGGGTATTCAGTTGTAATGAGGCTTGTTTGGCTTCACGTTCTTTAATGAGACCAATTTTTTCTAGTTCAGCCCGTTTGCGCAAGGTAATATCTTGAAAAGCGGCTATGGCATACTGAACAACTCCTTGTTCATTCATAATCGGTGTTGCCCACATTTCTAGCGGGATTACTTTATTCAGTTGATGTAGTTCGATATCATCCACGGCAGCCGATTCACCTTGTAAAGCGCGGACGATGGGAAGACGGCTTACCGGATAAATCTGATTACTATTAGCTAAATAGATTTGAGAAACCGAAGGGAGTTGCGTAATAATAACCAATTCTTTAATGATCTCTTGACTTAAAATTTGCTGAGCTTTTTGATTAATATAAAATAATTTACCTTTCGCATCGACGACAAAAATACCCATTGGCATGGTTTCTAAGAATTGAACTAATTTTTTTTCACTTTCAGTTGCTTCTAAGGTTTTATCTGATAATAAAGTTTCTACTGGGCCTCCACGTTCTCTAGTGATTTCTAATAACATCATTTCTAAATGCTGTTTTTCTTTTAAAATAGTTTGGATCTTTTGTCGTAACTCAACTTCTAATTGATCAGCATGTTCGATAATCGTTTGTAACAAGATTTCTAAATTGGCTTTTTCTTTTTGCAATTTAACGACTTCTTGTTGGACACGTTCTAATTCTGCCTGACAGGTAGTAAGCGTTGTTATCTTTTCCAAGGTTGATTTCTTCCTGGCTAAACGAATTTTAATGGTACTCAGTTAAAAAAAGGTTAAAGAGCCAATAGGGTACAGACAAGCGTAGTCACTCAATACGCTATAATGATTAACTAATCCCATTTTTTTATTGATGACCGAGGTAATTGAATGTATTGTTATAAAGGTGGTTATGCACTTTCTCACTTTCGTCGGGATAAATTATTAGCTCAAATGCAAAGGGTAGTCCCTTCTTTAATCACTTTAGCAGCAAACTATCTTTATTTTATCGATTTGACCGCTTCGCTGAGCCGGGCGGATGAAGCACGATTGTGCGCTTTGTTACCGGATAATCCCAGTCGATTAAATGACCACGAGGAACGGGTAGCCGATAATCAACAGTATCATTATAAACAAACTCTTGTAGTTATTCCTCGTCCTGGTACAATTTCACCTTGGTCCAGCAAAGCCACTGAAATAGCAACGATTTGTGGATTAGCGGCTGTCAGGCGATTAGAACGTGGGGTGTGGTGGCATTTAATAACATCAACGCCAATTAATGAAGGCCAACTTAACTCCCTGGCGAGGTTTATTCATGATCGCATGACTGAAACGGTACAATTACATTTCCAAGAAACCACTGCTTTATTTAAGCAAGCATCACCGCGCCCCCTCTCAATCATTCCCCTGTTAGAAATTGGCAAAGCGGCACTGATTCAAGCGAATCAAACGCAAGGACTCGCGCTATCAACAGCAGAAATAGATTATTTATTTGACAATTTCAAGGAACTGCAACGAAATCCGACTGATGTTGAATTAATGATGTTTGCGCAAGCGAATTCAGAACATTGTCGCCATAAAATTTTTAATGCCCAATGGATTATCGATGGACAAGCGCAACCACGCTCACTGTTCCAAATGATACGCCATACTTACCAGCAACAACCACAACCCGTTCTATCAGCTTATCATGACAATGCCGCGGTGATACACGGATTTCCGAGTCAACGTTTTTGGCCCAATAACACGACTCATCACTACCATCCCACGACAGAAGACACGGCTATCTTGATGAAAGTGGAAACCCATAACCATCCCACGGCCATTTCGCCATTTGCGGGGGCGGCAACCGGTTCGGGCGGCGAAATTCGGGATGAGGGCGCCACCGGACGGGGAGCCAAACCCAAAGCCGGTTTAACGGGTTTTGCGGTATCGCATTTGCGAATTCCGGAGGCGCTGCAACCTTGGGAAACCGCTGAAGAAACGCCCTCTCGCTTAGCAACCCCGTTACAAATTATGTTAGAAGGACCGATTGGTGCCAGTGCTTTTAATAATGAATTTGGCCGTCCCGCGATAAATGGTTATTTTCGTAGTTTTGAACAAACCGTTCAGGGTAAGCGCTGGGGTTATCATAAACCGATTATGTTAGCCGGTGGAATAGGCAATATTCGGTTACCACAGGTTCAAAAACAGCCGATCCCGCCGGACAGTCTGTTAATCGTCCTGGGTGGTCCGGCGATGCTGATTGGTTTAGGTGGTGGAGCGGCTTCGTCATTAGCAGCGGGAAAAAGTAGTGCTGATCTCGATTTTGCTTCCGTGCAACGCGGTAATCCCGAAATGCAACGCCGCTGTCAAGAAGTGATTGATACTTGTTGGCGATTAGGTGATGCTAACCCCATTTTGTCTATCCATGATGTGGGTGCCGGTGGCTTGTCGAATGCCTTACCGGAATTAGTCCATGACGGTGGCTGTGGTGGGCAATTTCAACTGGAGGCCATTCCGGTCGCTGATCCCAGTTTATCACCCATGGAAATTTGGTGTAATGAAGCTCAAGAGCGTTATGTGTTAGCGATTGCGCCAGCAAATTTATCGTTATTTAATCAAATTTGTGAACGGGAACGTTGTCCTTATGCGGTCGTGGGCAAAGCCACCGTTGCCCAACAGTTGTCTTTACACCAAGGTGAAAACCGGTTGATTGATATGCCCTTATCCGTATTACTGGGTAAACCACCAAAAACTCAGCGTGAAGCGACGCATCAAGCTATTAATACTTCAACGACAACCACTCCCTTAACCCAAATCGTTACCGACCTAACTGCGGCGGCGTTACGCGTGTTACGGTTACCGACCGTCGCGAGTAAAAATTTTCTCATTACTATCGGGGATCGAACTGTCGGTGGTTTAGTGGTGCGCGATCAAATGGTTGGTCCGTGGCAAGTACCGGTGGCCGATTGTGCGGTTACGGCAACTAGTTATGGCAGCCTCACCGGTGAAGCGATGGCGATTGGTGAACGTCCACCGCTGGCATTACTGAATGCCCCAGCATCAGGGCGAATGGCGGTTGGCGAAGCGATTACCAATATCGCAGCAGCTAGCATAGCTACGCTCAGCGATATCGTGTTATCAGCTAATTGGATGGCGGCGAGTGGACAACCGGGAGAAGATGTTGCTTTATTTGATACCGTTAAAGCGGTTGCCATGGAATTATGTCCCGCTTTAGGGATTAATATTCCAGTGGGCAAAGATTCACTCTCGATGCACACCACCTGGGAAAATAAAGCCGTTACCGCGCCGCTGTCGTTGATTATTTCAGCTTTTGCACGAGTTACCGATATTCGTCGCAGTCTCACCCCACAATTACGCGGTGGTGACACGGCATTATTCTTGATTGATTTAGGCAAAGGACAAAATCGGTTAGGCGCTTCGGCATTAGCGCAAGTCTACAATCAATTGGGTGAAACCACACCCGATGTTGATAATCCCCAAGATTTAAAAGATTTTTTTACTGCCATTCAAACCTTAAATCGTCAAGGCAAAATTCTCGCTTATCATGACCGTGCTGATGGCGGATTATGGACAACGCTATGCGAAATGGCGTTTGCCGGCCATTGCGGGTTAGATATTCATTTAGACACGTTGGGTACCGATGTCATGGCGAGTTTGTTCAATGAAGAATTAGGTGCCGTGATAGAGGTTAATTGTGAAGCAGTTAATGATCTCCGCCATTACTTTGCCCAACAGACTAATTTAGCCCAACATCTTCATCTGTTAGGCTCGACTAATCAGGATGATACACTCAATTGTTATTATCAGAACACCTTAGTTGTTAGCTTCCCTCGCGCCACCTTGCAACGGGTGTGGAGTGAAACCAGTTATCACTTACAACGCTTGCGAGATAATCCCCAATGCGCGCAACAAGAATATGATGCTTTACTGGATATTCACGATCCGGGTTTATCAGTTCACTGCACCTTTCAGTTTCAAGCACCGACAATCAGCACAACTCGACCTAAAATAGCGATTCTTCGCGAACAGGGCGTGAATGGTCAACTCGAAATGGCGGCAGCTTTTGATCGAGCCGGTTTTAGCTGTATTGATGTTCACATGAGCGATATCTTAACCGGACAAGTTAGCTTAATTGATTTTCAAGGTTTAGCGGCTTGTGGCGGGTTTTCTTATGGAGATGTGTTAGGTGCTGGGAGTGGTTGGGCCAAATCGATTTTATTTAATCCACGTGCTTCTGACGAATTCGCGGCTTTTTTTCAGCGTGAGGATACTTTTGCGTTGGGGGTGTGTAACGGTTGTCAAATGATGGCGCAACTGCGTGACTTGATTCCGGGGGCAACCGCTTGGCCGTTCTTTGTCCGCAACCGCTCAGAACAATTTGAAGCGCGATTAGTGATGGTAGAACTTACGGATTCTCCGTCTTTATTTTTACAAGGCATGGCGGGTTCGCGGTTACCCATCGTCGTTTCTCATGGTGAAGGATATGCCCAATTTAATCAGGAAGGCATGGCAAAGCAAGCACTTGATAACAAATTAGTGGCTTTACGTTATATCGACAATAATGGCCAAGTGACGGAATCTTACCCCGCTAATCCGAATGGTTCTCCTTTAGGAATCACCGGTCTGACAACACCTGATGGCCGTTTCACCATCATGATGCCGCACCCGGAAAGAATCTTTTTAACCAACCAATATTCTTGGTTACCAGATACTTGGTCTCATGAAGAAGGTCCCTGGATGCAATTATTTTGGAATGCACGTCGTTGGATTGGCTAGTGCGGGCATACACACGGGTCTGCCCCTATCGGGAAATTGGATAGTTGATAACGTTGAATGAGTCTGTTACAAGGCGTATTATAGTTTTTTTACTGCTGTCAAAAAATACGTTATAGTGATTACCAATTCTGAATTCTCAAGGCAATCAGAAAAGATTAAGCGACTGGCAAATTAAAGTTCATAAAATGCACAATAACTATTACTCCTGGGGTAACTTTCCCAAAGTATCACAACAAGTTTACCCCTTACGCTGGCGAAACAAAAAACTCGCTTTACCCGCTCCACCTATTACCGTTTTACCTTTTGGTCTTGGGCGGAGCTATGGTGATGTTTGTTTAAATGAGGGGGGCGTGTTACTTCTCACCCGGGAATTGAACCGTTTTATTCACTTTAACAGTGAAGGTGGCTTATTACGCTGTGAAGCTGGGGTTAGTTTAGCAGAAATTTTAGCCTTAAGTGTCCCGCAAGGTTGGTTTTTACCGGTCACGCCAGGAACGCAATTTGTTACCGTAGGCGGTGCTATTGCCAACGATGTTCATGGAAAAAATCACCATTGTGCGGGTACCTTTGGGCGACATGTGGTGCAATTTGAATTGTTGCGATCAGACGGTGAACGCTTACTCTGCTCACCAACTAGCCATGAACAGTATTATGCGGCAACGATTGGCGGTTTAGGTTTAACCGGCTTAATTACTTGGGCGGAAATTCAACTCAAGCGTATTTATCATCGGGCCATGCAAATGGAAGTGATCAAATTTGCTAATTTAGAGGAATTTTTTGAAGTATCCGCGCAATCTGACCAATATTATGATTACACGATGGCTTGGGTGGATTGTAATTCGACCGGTGCTGATTTAGGACGTGGTATTTTCTTTCGAGGCAATCATGTAAAAGAAGAAGAAATACCCAAGCAATGGCAATTACCATTTCTCAACCGCTTACCACCGGGGTTACGCACTATGCCCATTCATTTACCCAACTTTGCCTTGAATCGCTGGACTGTAGCGGCTTTCAATTCTTTTTATTATAAGCGCCAAAAATCTAAAAATATAAGTCAATTAGTTGATTATGAGCCATTTTTTTATCCGCTTGATGCCATTTTAGAATGGAAGCGACTTTACGGTAAACGGGGCTTTTTACAATATCAATTCGTCGTTCCCTATACCGATCACCGTGTCATCACTGAAATTTTACAAACTATTGCCCAATCCGGCTTAAGTTCTTTTCTCGCGGTTCTAAAAACTTTTGGTGATTTAGTTTCACCCGGAATGTTATCTTTTCCACGCCCGGGCGTCACTTTAGCCCTCGATTTTCCAATTAAAGGTGCTCATACCTTTGAACTACTGGAACGTTTAGATAACATGGTTAGTGAAGCACAAGGTGTCGTTTATCCCTGTAAAGATGCCCGCTTATCCGCCCACCATTTTCAAACCTACTATCCGCAATGGAACGAGTTGGCTAAATATCTTGATCCCCGTTTTTCCTCCAGTTTTTGGCGCCGAGTGACGGCAAAGTGAGAGAAAATAATGCGTAAAATGTTAATTATCGGA